>CALFJB010000018.1 GCA_937877565.1 uncultured Selenomonadales bacterium
CTCTGGTGAAGTGGTTAACACGTCGGATTGTGGCTCCGATATGCGTGGGTTCGATCCCCACGAGTCGCCCCAACAGGGGTATAGCTCAATTGGTAGAGCAACGGTCTCCAAAACCGTAGGTTGTGCGTTCAAGTCGTACTGCCCCTGCCACTTATTAGAATTTTTCAAGCTGTGTCCTAAAGACGCGGCTTTTTTCAGTTAAAGGAGGTTTTTTAATGAATTATTTTCTTGTAGATTATGAAAATGTCAATGTTGCAGGTTTAGACGGCGTCTCAAATCTTACTGAAAACGACACGGTAATTATTTTTTACAGCATAAATGCAGATACTTTAACTTTCGGAATGCACAGAAGAATTAACGAATCAAAGGCAACTTTCAAATTTCAAAAAATTTTGCTCAAAGAAAAAAACGCATTGGATTTTCAACTTTGCTCCTATCTCGGTTTTTTGATAAGAGACACTATGATTGATGAAACTGTTGAAAATAATTATTTCATTGTGTCAAATGATAAAGGCTACTCAATTTTGCCGGATTATTGGAAAAAATTTGGCGTCAATTTAAAAATCGTCAGTAATTTGTCGAAAAATGAAATAACTCAAAACAAAATTAAAATAACTCAACCTGCAAATAATTCTACCAATCTTGAAACATCATTAAATCAGCTAATTAAAAATAAAAATGATATTCCCGAAATATTAAAAATGATAAAAGATTCAAAAACAAATAAAGATGTACATAATAATTTAGTAAAAATTTTTGGCTCTCAAAAAGGCGTTGAAATTTATCGTTCAATAAAATCTTTGATTACAGATAAACAATAAACTAAAAAAGCCGTGTCCTTTGACACAGCCTAACTTAAAATTTATTCAACCTGCGTACCAATTCCGGACGCCGTGAAAAGTTCCAAAATAATTGAGTGCGGAAGTCTGCCGTCGATAATGTGCGCCTTGCCTGTACCGCTCTGTAACGCCCGTAAACACGCCTCAATCTTCGGTATCATTCCACCTACGATAATTCCGCTTTTAATCCATTCTCGGGCGTCTGACGCGCTTAGAGTCGATATAAAACTGCTCTTATCTTCAAAATTTTTGTAGACGCCTTCAGTGTCAGTTAAAAGTAAAAGTTTTTCAGCCTTCAACGCGCCCGCAATATCAGCCGCCACATAATCCGCATTAATGTTATAACTTTCGCCGTCTTCGCCAACGCCTATTGGCGCAATAACCGGCACGTAGCCGCTTTTAATTAAATCTTCCACAACGCGAATATCAATTTTTTTAGTCTTGCCGACGTAGCCAATATCAACTTTAGTTTTTTCGCCCTGTTCGTAAACAGTGGCAAGTTTTTTTTCTGCGTGAATTAAATCAGCGTCCTTGCCGCTTAAACCTACCGAACGAACGCCACGACGATTTAACAGCATTACAATTTCTGAATTTATCTTACCGGCTAAAACCATTTCCGCAATTTCAACTGTTTCTTCATCAGTTACACGCAAGCCGCTGACAAATGAACTTTCTTTGCCAACTTTTTTGAGAAACTGCGTAATTTCGGGACCGCCGCCATGCACTATTACAACGTTAATTCCCGTGTACTTCATCAACGCTATATCTTGCATAACTTTTTCTTTGAGTTCGTCGTTAATCATCGCGTTGCCGCCGTATTTTACCACAACAGTTTTGCCGTAAAATTCCTGAATGTACGGCAACGCCTCAATTAAAATTTCAGCTTTACCGGCAAAAGAATTTGGATCAATTTTGGAAGTTTCAACAGTTTTACTTTCAGCGGCTTTACTTTTGGGCGGCTCATTAATTTTGCCGGAAATCTTTTCTGTAAGTTCATTTTTCAAACTGGTTAAAAATTCTTCGTCAATTTTGGTATTCAGAAGATTGTCTTCAAAAGATTTTCCATCAGCAAAAAAGCGTTTCAATACGCGTTCCGCCAATTCGTTTTTCAATTCGTCTTCATTCAGCATTTTATTTCCTCCATTAAAAATTTAGAGGCTAGAAAAAATTTTTCTAACCTCTAACAGCTAAAACCTAACACCTAAAAATCAGGTATGATATTCGCCGTTAATTTTTACATACTCATAGCTAAAATCGCAGCTCCAAACAGTTGCATCAACTTCGCCTAAATTCAGCTCAATATCAACTACAATATCTTTCGCCGCCATAATTTTTTTAACGGCGTCTTCGTCGAATTTCAAAACTAAACCATGTTCATAAACTGGAATGCCGCCAAATTTGATAACGGTTTTTTCGGGATTAATTTTAACTTGAGAATAACCCACTGCACAAATTGCGCGTCCAACGTTTGGATCTTCGCCGAAAAATGCACATTTCATCAGCGGCGAATTTGCAATAGCCATACCAACTTTTTTAGCGTCAGCGAAAGTTTTTGCGCCGTGAATGTTGTATGTTAAAAACTTCGTTGCGCCTTCGCCGTCCGCCGCAATTCTTTTCGTCAACTCAATGCACATTTCTTTCAATGCGGAATAAAATTTTTCGTAGTCAGCATTTTTTTCAGTAATTTTAGCGTTACCCGCCGCCGCGTTCGCCATAACAATTACCATATCATTTGTTGAAGTGTCGCCGTCAACCGTCAACATATTAAAAGAAACTTCGGTAATTTCGCTAAGCGCGTCTTGCAAAAGTTTTCTGTCAATGTCAACATCAGTTGTAATGAAACAAAGCATCGTTGCCATATTCGGCATAATCATTCCGGAACCTTTGGCAATGGCACCAAGTCGAATTTCTCTGCCGCCAATTTCAATTTCAGCCGCGCAACTTTTGGAATAAGTATCGGTTGTAATAATCGCGTTGCCCGCGTTTACGCTGCCTGTTTCTGAAAGTTCAGCGGCGGCTTTTTTAATTCCGGCTTCCATTTTATCCATTGGAAGATTGACGCCAATAACGCCGGTTGACGCAACTATAACATCATCTTGACGGCAATTTAATTCTTTCGCCGCAATGTCAGCCATTTTTTCGGCGTCTCTAATTCCCTGTTCGCCGGTACAAGCATTGGCGCAACCTGCATTTGCAACAATCGCATGAGCCGTTCCCGTATCGACAACAATTTTGCTGATACGAACGGGAGCCGCCGCTACTTGATTTTGTGTAAAAACTCCGGCAACTGCTGCAAGTTTTTCAGTATAAATTAAAGCAACATCAAGGTTACCGCTTTTTTTTATACCTGCGCGAACGCCCGCCGCTTTAAAGCCTTGAGGATACGTAACGCCCGCCAATTTGTGTTTTTCACTAAACATTAATCAAACTTCCTTTCAAATTGAAAAATCACCAAGGGGTAAACTGCCATTTAAATTCCCATTTGTGACGCTTTTGACGCCAACGAATGACAGCCGTTGAACAATGTAAATCACGATACCAATAATAATCAGCGTCTGCAAGTTTGCTGCTTTTAGTATCGAATTTTAAGCCAATTACAAACCGATCTTTGTCGGTAAGACGATAACTGACGCCGGTTAAAAACTTGCTTGAATAGGCGTCGTTATCAAATTCATACAGCGAATTTTGAGAATTATTTTTAGTGTATTCATAGCCAACAAAAGTAGCAAGGCGATCGTTAAACTCTTTGAGAAGTTTTGCATTGTAATTCATACCGCGCACAGTCAATTTTCCGTTGTATGGACGCTTCACCTTGTCTTTTGTAACTTTGTAACTTGTAGCCAAAAACAAAAGATAATTATGCCCCAAATTAATTGGATCGAACGCTAAGCCCGCCTCAAATTCTTGGTGTGTACTTGCTCTGTCAGAGGCACTCCAACGCCCAATTTCATATTCCAGACTGTAAAACATCGGCAACTTGTCAAAATGTTTCCTGTAAAGTACATCAAGTCCCGGCTCTTTTTTTATCCAACGTCCATTATCATCATTGTAATAGCCATACAACGAACGAATATAAAGGTCTCGGTTGATATAATTAAATTCGGCACTACTGCGTACGCCGTGTTTTGTATTGACGTGCGCGTTAATGGCTGTGAAAAAATGTTTACTCACGGGAATTTCAAAATTATCTTCGACATATGCGCCATTATCAGAATCGTAACCAAATTTCGGGAAATAACTTTTTTCTCCTTCGTCAAGTTTGCGTTCCATATATTTTCTGGCACCAACGACATTGCCGCCTATCCAAAGTTTAATATCGTACATTCTTACAATTTGTTCAGGCCAAATTTCCATTCGCTTTGCGCCAACTTTATAATCTGGAGACTTTGCGCCGCACTTTGTCTGATAAGCATCGTAAGCCACAATATGATCTGGATAAAATTCAAAACGCTTACCGGCAATATAATATTCGCCGACTTTGCCTTTGACGCTTTCCATTGTGCCTTCCTTCGTGCCGTAATTATAAACCGTGTTGTAACCATCCAACGTAACACGCGGCGCATCTTTCGTAAGCTGCAAAATGTGCGCCTTGTCCTCAACGTGAATTTCTTGACTGTTCAAATTTCCTTTAATTGTCGGACTTTGAAAACGATAACCTTCAAGCTGAATAATATCTACGTGTCCTTTGGCGATAAATTCGCCTGTCAAAGTATTATAAGTTAAATCATCGCCTTCAAAGGCGGCAGGGAATGGCTCACCTGCTTCAATAGGCTTGGGAAGATTTTTTTTAGCTTCTTCAATGTCAGCAAGTAATTTTTCTTGCTCTTTGGTAAGTTGATTGGCGCGACGTTCTCTGCGTTGATTTTCAAGATAATCAAAAATTTCAGTGCCGCTATCAGATTTTGATTGATAAACTGCCTGCGCCTTTGGAATTTCAAAAGTTGAATTTAAACCGAATGTAAAAATTGCCGCCAAAATAATTTTTTGTGTTCTACTAGTTTTTAACATTTTTCACTCCGCCATACTATCACTAAATTTTAAATTAGTCGATCTTATTTTCAAGCTGTAAAGCGTAAAGACTAACCGGTTTTTCTATTTGAACGTACAATTCAGTTCCGGCGGAAAGTTCAATATTTTTGCCGCGAATAATTATTTTGTGCCAATCGTCGTTTAAATCCAGTCCAACTAAACTTGCGCCTTTAATCATTCCTTGATTAGTCATTTCTTTTTTGGATTCTTCGCCAACATAAATATCCAGATGCTTGCCGTCGATACAATTCAGCGTGTAAAAATCAATTAAAATTTTGCCGTTTTTACCCATCCAGCCTTTAGCTTTACGAACTTTTTCAACTTTGCCTTTGCCGGGCATACCTTTTACAAAAATTAATTTCCCGTCAATGAAAACATTTTCGGCAACTTTAATATCAACTAAGTCTCCAACTTGCAAAGTGCGGGAGCCAACTCTTTCATCAATGGCAACTTTAATCAAAACATCTTTGGGAAGTTGCATTTCGACGAGCGGAATTTGTCCATTGCCAAAAGACGCTTGCGTAACGTCGTTAATTCTTTTTATTAATGAACCGCTTGAAATTTCGCCTAAAATTCCGCGCTCCAGTTTATTCAGACGTTCCCTAATATTTCCGCTTGAAACTTCGTTATAGGCATTCCATTCAATGGCGTTCATTTTCGCAAAAATGCTGGGCGTTCCAATGTTGCCGTACAAAATTTCATACACTGAATCGATACGAACATTCAAATTACCTGTCATATTTTTGCCGGAATAATCTTTTTCAAGGCGGTTTAACCTGTCTAAAATTGCGCCGAGTTGTTCAGAGCCGTAAGTATCACGCTCCATTTGAATTAATTTTTCAGTTGCCGAATCCGCCGCCGAAACTGCCAAAGGTACAAAGAAAATTATCAGTGTTATCGCCGTCATTAAAATTTTTTTCAATTCATTCGCCTCCATAAATTACTATTTGAACAATATCGCCCATCAAAGATTTATCCGAGTAACCTTTTGCACTGCGCGGCGTGTAGTCAGATTTAATTTCCGTGCGTTCGTCGTAAGACAAAGTACGCACTGAACGAATAGTATAAATTTTTTTGCCGTGATCTATTTGCAAATCGATTAGCTCCATTTGATTTAAATTTATTCTAACAATCGCAAGATTTACGCTAAAAGTCGTTGCACTTTCAATTTTAACAGTGTCCATATCAATAAAATATCCGTCGTCGCCGTTTGAATCTATAAATTTTAAATCCTCCGCCGCGCAGGTATTCAAATTCAAAAAAAATATTGTCAATAAAGCTAACAAAAATCTTTTCGTCAAAATGAAACCTCCCAATCAATAAATTGTGCGTTGATAGTATAACCCTTTCTTAAATTCTACGCAAGAAATTAAAAATTTTAACTGCAGATAAATTTTTTCCAAAAATTTTAATGTTATTCTTAGAAATACGATTTATACTATAATAAATTAAGTTGAATGAATTAAAATAAAAAATTTTCTTATGAATCAATGAAGTATTTGGAAAATTAATTTTTAAATTGAATGTTTATAGAATTGCTGATATAATTCAGAAAAATTAAAGATTATCCGTAACATTTGACGAGAGGGAATTTTTTATGAAATTTCTTGCCACAACAATTTTGATAATCTTCACAATGACTGTAAGCGCGTTTGCAGCAACAATCGAACAAGGCGCGAAAGTCGCAGTTATGGATTTTGGTACTCATCCTTATGCAGTTACTATCGACATCAATATTTTGAACGCCGGTAAAGCGGCGCATGAATATATTCTTCAACGGCTCTTTGAAAGTCACAAAATGGATATAATGGACAAAGATTTATTTGAAGCACAGTTAGCGGCGGAAAATCTTAATACCACAGGTCTTATTTATCATGATACTGCACAAAAAATTGGTAAAATTCTTGGAGTCGATTATATCATTTATGGCAACGTCAATGACGTAACCCTCAGCGAAATTGGCACGCAAGTTGGGATTGGAGGTGTTAATATTTGCACTGTTAAATCGCACATAATCGCCCGCGTTATGAATGTTGAAACCGGCGAAATTATCTCTGCGGCAAAAGGTGAGGGCAAATCGAAAAGTTCATTTGTGAAAGTGCAAGGCGGTGAAGTTTTGACTGTTGAAATTGGAAAAACTAAAGTCACGCAAGACAGCGTTCACAATGCAATTCAACAAGCGGCGTTTCAAACTGTTGATGTACTTATTGAAAGACTCTATGGAAATGCAAAATAATTTTAAGGAAGTGTATAAAAAATGACTAGTAAAATTTTTAAAACTTGTATGGCTCTGGCTGTAGCCGTAATGATGCTTACTGCAACAGTTTTCGCTGATCAAGCGGCTAACGCTGTTGATTGGGAAAAAGGCGTTGTTCGTGCAACTGGATTAGCAGCAGGCAAGGCAAAAACTAAAAACAAAGGTATTCAAAGAGCCCAAGCAAAACACGCGGCAAGAATGGCGGCAGAACGTAACCTTACTGAAGCTGTATATGGCGTACAGGTAACGGCGGAATCTTCAATGAGAGATTTGGAACTGGAATACGATATTGTTAGAACCACAGTTCAAGGTACAATTAAAGGAATGTCAGAAGTTGATTCAAAATTCTTTGCAGATGGTACCTGTGAAGTTACCCTTGAAATGCCAATTTGGGGTGCAAGTAATTCCGTTGCTAAAGCAGCATTTGAACCTTTCAAAAATGAAGAAAGAGAACCTTTCCCGCAACCTACCAACAACGTTACAACCAATATTAACATTAATACAACCGTTGGCGGCGTCGTCAGCAACAAATACACCGGCTTAGTTGTAGATTGCTCCGGACTTGGTCTTGAATCTGTTATGAGTCCTGTTATCAAAAATGGCAATGGTCAACCTATTTACGGTTACAAAAACCTTGACATTGACAAAGTTATTGAAGATGGTATGGCGTCCTATGCCAACAACGCTAACGATTCAATCAGCCGTTCTCGCGCAGGCAACAATCCTTTAGTTGTTAAAGCTCAAAAAGTTGATGGCACAATTCCCGGCAATCCTGTAGTTTCAGTTGCAGACGCTGACAAAATTTTAATCGCTAACCAAAGCGATATGTTCCTTGATAATTGCAACGTCGTTTTCGTAAAATAATTTCATAAAAAAATCAGGTATAAGACTGCGCAAGCGTTTATAATTTAAGACGTTGCGTAGTCTTTTTTTGTAAAGGAGTTTTTGTCATGAAGTGGAAAAATTTTTTGATAGGAGCGGCAACAATTTTTTCGCTGTATTCTCCAAATGCAAGTGCTGAAGTTGTAACCGTTCAAGGTATTGGAATTACTCAAGACGCCGCCATTTCTGACGCAAAAAGAAACGCAGTTGAAAAAGTTATCGGCACTTTTTTAAAAGCTGAATCCCAAATGCAAGATTTAGAATTGGTTTACGACGCGGTTAATACACGTACTCAAGGCTATGTTAATTCTTGCAAAGTTATCAGCTCAAAAAAAGTTGAAGGCAATGTAGAAATTACCGCGCAAGTTGACGTTTCAGCCGAGCCAAATTCTCAACTTATGAAAGACGTTGAACTTGTAATGAATTTGAATGATCCGCGCCTTGCAGTTGTTACCGAACATTACGGCGACGACGGCGGCGAAACTTTCAGACGTTATGCCGAAATGTGCAACAGTGCAATTCGTGAAGAGCTTGTAAAACGCGGCTTTACTCACGTTGTCGATAAACCAATTAACATTGATTATATAATTGTTGGAAATTTGACTGTCAGCAAAGGACGCGCCGTTACAATTCCAAATTGGAATGATTTAACTAATCCCAAAATGACACAAGTTGAAACCGGTTTAACGAAAAATGAAGCCCTGATTGACTGCAAAATTAAAAAAGCTGATACTGATGAAATAATTGGCGAATTTCATGCAACCGGCTCAAATGTTGGCGCGGCAGGTGAATTAGATAATCAAGCAGTTGTAAAATTGGCAGGGAACGCCGCGCAGGAAGTACGCAAAATTTTTAACCGTGAGGCGTCAAAAGTTTTTACAAGCGTTAAAGTTATCGCACAAAGTCAAGACGCAGAAAAGCTCATGCAACTGGAAGATTATTTGCGCCAAGCTCAAGGAGTTACCGGCGTTAATGTTCGTTCCCTAAGCGGCGGTAAATGTGTTATCGACGTTTCAACCGGTCTTTCGCCTCAAAATTTGTACCGCGTTCTGTCTTCAATAACCAAAGACGAATTTCCAATTAGATTGAAAGGTTTTTCGGCAACCGTTTTAGAAGTTTCACTGTAAAAATTTTTATTTTAATTTTTATGTTTGTACGTACTTTCTTTTCAGTCGCGAAAAGAAAGTACCAAAGAAACGCTTTTTAATGGCGCGTCAGGGTTTCTCGGGGTTACCGTAAAGGCTACTCTTCCCCTCTATCCTAGTACTTATTATTCTTAGTCTTCCCCTCTAGCTGAAACCTATGACGCGCCTAAAGTTCCAGTAAAAATTAATACCTAATACCTACCTAAACCTATGACGCGCCTAACATTCACATCATTAATTTAAATTTTTAATCCAATCAAAATTTTTAAACTGAAAAGAGATGATACTGATGAAAAAAATTTTTCTGCTTGCACTGTTAATTTTCAGTGTAACTTTTACAAATTTTGTAGAGGCGGCGGATATTAAAAGCCATCCACGCATTGCAATAATGAACTTTGCAAACAAGGCGATAACCAGTAAAGGTCTGCGCGACCAAGATTTTTCTTCGGCGTCGGAATATGCAATTTATCAACTTTCTGCAAGTGATTGGTTTGATTTAATCGACTATGAACAAATGGCAACCGTTGCGCGTATTCACTCAATGAATTTATCGGGGCTTGTCGATACTTCAACCGCGCCCGTGCTTGGAAATTTTCTTTCGGCTCAATTTATAATGGTCGGCGCACTCACGGGAATGACCGTTAAAGAAAGCGGCGCAAAAGTCGGCGCACATGGCGCAAAAGCCGGAATGGCAAAACATACCGTGACGGCAAATGTTACAGTTCGTTTCGTCGATATGGAAACTTTGCAAATTGTTGGCGTCGGTATGGGAACGGGAAAATCTGCCTCAACTTCCGCTGAAATTTCTTTTAACCCTTACAGAAATTTTTCAAATTGGATCGTTCCGCGTGAAACTAACGTAGTTGTCGGCGATAACAACACGATTAACAAAACCACAAATCAAAAAATTTCTACCGCTGATAATGCTGATTATTTTATTCAAATTGGTACAACCGAAGTTTCAGATGTTCAAGTTCGCAACGCACTTAGTAAAGCCATTCGAGATGCAATTTACGGCAAAGATGGAATATTGACAAGGTTAAATGCCGGCAAGCAGCTTAACATTAAAACAGGTTTTTAGAAAGGAAAATTTATTTTGAATTACCGAAAAGATTTAGAAAAAATGCCGTCTTACGATGGTACAGAAAAAAATTATCAGATTAAAGTTAATGCGAATGAAAGTACTTTGAATTTGCCGCCGCTTGTTGAGGAGCGCGTTTTAAATCGTTTGGGCTACGTGGCTTTCAATCGTTATCCAAATGAAGAGTACGATTTACTTGTTGGACAAATTGCGAAAAATTTTTCAGTCAAAAAATCGCAAATTTTATTGGGCGGCGGCTCCAGTGAAATTATCGAAAAAGTTTTTCATGCATTCGGCGGCGACGGCAAAAAAATTGTCTATCCTGTACCAAGTTTTTCAATGTACAAAATTTATGCAAAGGCGGCGGAGGCTCAAGCGTTCCCGTTCAATTTGGATGAAAAATTTGATTTAAACGTTGACGAATTTATTAAAAAAGTTAATGAGGTCGGCGCAGATTTAGCCGTTGTTTGCAACCCAAACAATCCTACCGGCAACGCCTTAACTGTCGCGCAGGTTGAAGAAATTGCAAAAAATATTAATTGCGCTTTTTTGCTTGATGAAGCTTACGTTGAATTTTACGGACATTCTGCATTTAGTTTAATTCAAAAATATCCCAACTTGATTGTAGCTAGGACTTTTTCAAAGGCGTATGGAATGGCGGGAGCGCGTGTCGGCTATATGTTAGCGGCTGAAGACGTTACACGAATGATTAACAAAACATTTATGCCGTATCATATGAATACATTGAGCTTGGCGGCGGCTGACATAGTATATCAAATGCGCGATGAATTTGTACCGCGAATACAGATGACAGTTGCCGAACGTCAAAGAATGTTTGAGCAGCTGAAAACTTTGCCCGGCGTCGAAGTTTTTCCCTCGCAGACGAATTTTATTTTGATACGCTACGAAAAAGCAACGGCACTCAATGAATATCTTGAAAGTTTAGATATTGGCGTGCGGTACTTTTCGCCAAGCGCGGTTGAGTTAAAAAATTGCCTTAGAATTTCAATGGGTACAAGAATGGAAAACGACGAAGTTTTTGCGGCGATAAAAAATTTTGTGAACGGTAAATAAAAAAAATTGGCGACGGGAAAAACTCCCGCCGCTTTTTTAGTTTGTAAATTCGCCACGAAAAGCCCGCGCCAAAATAGATTTTTTCATAATGTCAATTTTTCCGATTGTGTTATTTTTCAAATCGTTGTAGCCGACTATTAAATTTAATTTTTCTTCAGCTTGATTCAGTTTTGAAAATATTTTGTCCAAAATTTCTACAATACGTTTTTGTTCGGCAAGCGGCGGCACGGGAATTAATAAATTTAAAATTACTTTTCTTGATATTCCTGGAATTAAGCCCCTTTCGTTACCTTTCAGTTCTTCATACATTAATTTTAAAAAATAATGTACAAAAAAATTATCAGCTTTTTCTGAAACTCTTAACGCCATAATTTGTCTGGCAATGTGAGCAATTTCAAAATTCGCTATTGCCGTTTTTCCAACTGAACCTTTGCAAGTAACAAGTATATCGCCTTTTTTGGCAATTACAGTAGGTTTATCTGTCCAACGATTTATCAAAATATTTTCTCTGTCAAAATTACTTGCGCCTGTTATGTAAGGAATACCATTACCAACAGAATTATATTCGTCTTTTTTTAAATCTTGACCTGAAAGAAGTTTAATGACCTCATTTAATTTTGCCAAACGCCAATTATCAGGAATATCTTTAGCCATTATTAAATCAACTCCGCGCAGATTATAAAAAAATTTCCTGACAATGGCAACCGTTTGACAATCCAAAATTAGTTGAGTATCATAAATAAAAAAAGTTATGGGGGCGAAAAAATGCGTACCGGAGAAGTTACACGTAAGACAAACGAAACGCAAATTTTTTTAAGAATAAATGTGGATGGCACGGGACACACTTCAATTAATACGGGGATTGGTTTTTTTAATCATATGCTGACTTTATTTGCGGCGCACGGGCAATTTGATTTGGTAGTTGACTGCAAAGGCGATTTGGAAGTTGACGGACATCACAGCGTTGAAGATATTGGAATTGCGCTGGGAACGGCGATAAAAAACGCGCTCGGCGATAAGCGCGGAATTAATCGTTACGGGACTTTTTATTTGCCAATGGATGAAAGTTTGGCGTTAGTCAGTTTGGATATAAGCGGGCGTCCGTTTTTAGTTTACGACGCGGGCGAACTTGCACCAATGGTCGGCAATTTTGATACTGAATTGACTGAAGAATTTTTACGCGCCCTTGCTTTTAACGCGGGAATAACTTTGCACGTGAAAATTTTGCACGGGAAAAACTCTCATCATAAAATTGAGGCGATTTTTAAAGCGTTGGGACACGCGCTTAGAATTGCCACTGAATACGATCCCAAAAATACGGGTATTCCCTCGACGAAAGGTACTTTATAATATGCCGTCGTATGCTCGTACAGTCAAGGAAGAATTGGCGCGAATTTTCGACGACGAAGAAGAATTACAACGCGCCGAATTAATCGCCTTGATAAAAGTTGGCGCGGTTGAAAATGACGGGCGTTTTGATTTCACAACGTCCAACGCGGCAACCGCTCGCAAGGTTATCACGTTGCTTAAAAAAATTTACCCTGACGTTAAAAGAGAAGTTGCGGCAACTGTCACATATCCCGTAAAAAATAAAAAATCTTTACGGCGTACCCGCTACACAGTGCGGATTTTTTTTTCACGTTACGCCGAAGATTTAAATTCGCTTGAAATTATTGAAGACGACTTCGCAAAAGTTTCTTACCTGCGCGGCGCGTTTTTAGCCGGTGGCACTGTCAACAAGCCTGAAAAGCAATATTACTTGGAAATTGCATCGCTATCAGAATCAGCCGCAACTTTTGTAAATGAAATTTGGCAGGCACTGGAATTTAATCCAACATTTCGCAGACGCAAAGAATTTTTTGTAAATTATATTTGCGAAGGCGACGCCGTCGAAGAATTTATTGGAATGATAGGCGCGGAAGAATCTGTTGAACGTTTTCAAATTGCACGAAACTTTAAAGAAATTCGAGCGAATGTAAATCGCCTTGTAAATGTGGAGACTTTCAATTTAAATCGTGCGATTGAGGCAGCGAAGCGGCAACTTGAAGATATTAAAATTTTGCAAGAAAACAACGTCAAACTTAACAAAGATTTAAAATTGGCGATTAAAGCTCGGCTGACTTTTCCAGAATATACAGTTGGCGAATTGGCGGAAAAACTTTTTATAACTAAGCAGGGGCTGAATTATCGTTTTACCAAAATTCACGAAATTGCCGAAAAAACTTTACGACAAATTAACCTTAAAGCTGAACTAGGTATAAAATCTTAGCTGTATTTTTTATCGCGCAGGAGGAAAAATCCTATAACGCCATCAATGGCAACAAGCAACATTATATTGGCGTTGAAAAAAACATTCGCTATAAAAGTTCCGGCAATTATTACAATCGGCAGAATTAATTTTTTCTCAAATTGTTTTTTGAGCAAGTCAATCGCCACGTTTAAAAGTAAAGCGGTTGCGCCGCATTGCATACCCTTCAAAACGAGTTGCACTTGTTCATTTGTTGCGATTAAATCATAGAAAGTTGCAACGATTGTTATAATAATCAGCGGCGGCAAAACTGTTGCAAACATTCCCGTAAGTGCGCCGCGTACTCCCGCCATTCTGTAACCGAGCATTATTGCGGTATTTACTGCCATAATTCCCGGCGTCGATTGAGCTATTGCAACCATGTTTAAAGTCTCTTCGTCGTTAATCCAGTGATATTCATCAACGTACTTTGCTTTGAGGAGCGGAATAATAATGTAGCCGCCGCCAACAGTGAACGCGCTGACAATGAACGTCGATTTAAAAAGTTTCCAATAAAAATTTTTTTCTTGTACGGGTTCCATAAAAACACCTCTGAAAGGATTGATAGAATGAAAATTTTAGTTGTTGACGTGGGCGGCACTTTTATAAAATTTGCCGTGATGAATGAAAAAGCAGAAATTATTGAACGCGGCAAAGTTCCAACGCCGCTTGAAAGTCACGAAGATTTTATAAATAAACTTGTCGAAATTTATAAATCCGTTGAAGTTGAAGGAATTACACTTTCACTGCCCGGCGTGATTGATTCTGAACGCGGAATTTGTATTACAAGCGGGGCTCTCGGTTATAACAACGGCTGCAATGTGCTTGAGGAATTGGAAAAAATTTGCGGCGTCAAAGTTACGATTGAAAACGATGCAAAATGTGCCGCGTTGGCTGAAGCGAAAATTGGAAGTCTTGCAAATGTTTCAGATGGCTTTGTAATGGTTTTTGGTACGGGCGTTGGCGGCGCGTTTATAAAAAATCACGAAGTGCATTGGGGCAAACATTTTTCAGCCGGTGAAATTTCATTCACTTTTGAAAGTTTATCTGAAAATGAAATTAAACCTTTTGGGGAATTGTGCGGAGTACCGGCGTTGCTTAAATCCTACGCGCAGATTAAAAATTTGTCAAATGAAATTACCGGCGAAGAATTTTTTCAAGCTGTCGAAGAAAAAGAAAATGACGCGCTTACCTGCCTTGACAATTTTACGCGTCGCGTTGCCATAAAAATTTTTAATATCCAAATGATGTTTGATCCTGAAAAAATCGCCATTGGCGGCGGTATCAGTGTGCAGGAAAGTTTTATTGATTCCATTCGTTCAAATGTTGCTAAAATTTATGATGAAGACCTTAAAGAATACAAAGTTGAAATGCCGCGCGTTGAAATTGTGCAGTGTAAATTCCGCAATGACGCAAATTTAATTGGAGCTTTATACCGTTGGCTGTCTCGTTGACAAAAAAATTTTTCTGAAATAAAAAAACGTTATCGCCTCAACTTTTTTAAATGAGGAGAGACGAAACATTAAACAAAATGGATTATAGATTTTCTAAAGTGAAGATGTCGCAACATACTTTGTTATCCAAGCAATAAAAAAACTGCTTGACGACGAAGATGAGCGGTAACGCCAAAAAATGGCGTCTTTAAGGTAGACGCAACCCCCAAACCTCGTTTGGAAGTTTAGAGGTCTTGGGGGTTTTTGTTTGCGCCTGTGTTGTTCTTGGAATGGCTATTTGATTTTCTTTTTATCTATTACACATTGAAATATTAACACGCCG
This sequence comes from uncultured Selenomonadales bacterium, assembly GCA_937877565.1. Taxonomy (GTDB): domain Bacteria; phylum Bacillota; class Negativicutes; order Selenomonadales; family Selenomonadaceae; genus Quinella. The sequence continues at coordinate 15,371 of CALFJB010000018.1, forward strand.
AAAAAATTTTTGCAAGTTTTATTTTTCTTTGGCAATAACTGCGTTTTGATAGTCGAAACATTCTTCAGCAATTTTATTATTCAGAATCAGCAAGCAAATTAAATTTGGAATAGCCATTAAACCGTTCATAGTGTCAGAAAAATTCCAAACAACGTCCAGCGTTTGAGTTGCGCCAATGAAAGTTATCAAGCTGAAAACTAATCTGTAAGCATAAATAACAACGCGGTTGCTTACAAGATACTCAAGCGATTTTTCGCCGTAATATTCCCAACCAAGAATCGTAGAATATGCAAAAAGTGCAAGTGCAATGGATACGATATATTTTGCGCCTTCGCCGTAAACCGTAGCAAACGCGGCTATTGTAAGTTGTGCGCCGGAAACTAATTCGCCGCTTTCATCAGTCATTCCCAAAACGCCGGAACTTGCGATAACTAAGCCCGTCAACATACAAATAATCATCGTGTCAAAAAATGTTCCCGTCATATTAACATAGCCTTGACGTGAGGCGTGGTCGGTACGTGCCGCCGCAGCCGCTATTGGAGCTGAACCTAAGCCCGCTTCATTTGAGAAAACGCCACGTGCAACGCCCCAACGCATCGCAGTAAGCATTGATGCAACGATTGAGCCGCCAACGCCGCCCGCTACTGCGTCAGTTGAAAAAGCCATTTGAAACATTACGGATAAACCTTCAGGAATATTTTTAAAGTTGACAATTATAATTATCGCCGTGAAAAGCAAATAGAAAAACGCCATACTCGGTACAATGAAAGATGAAACTGCGCCGATTGAATGAACGCCGCGCATTAAAACTGCAAGCGATGCTATTACAAGTACAATTCCTGTTTGCCACGTTGGAATATTTAAACTGGATTCAAACGCCGCACTGATTGAATTTGCCTGCGTCATATTTCCAATACCGAACGACGCGCAGACGGCGAAAAATGCAAACGCCGCCGCCATAATTTTTCCCCACGTGCCGCCAATTCCATTTTTCATGGCGTACATTGGACCGCCCGCCATTTCGCCAACTGAATTTGTCTCACGGTATTTGACGGCTAAAACGGATTCGCCGTATTTTGTAGAAAGCCCAAACGCCGCTGAAATCCACATCCAAACAATCGCGCCCGGTCCGCCAAGTACCATTGCCGTTGCAACGCCAACAATATTACCTGTGCCGACCGTTGCTGAAAGTGCCGTCATCAGCGATTGAAACGGCGAAAGGTCGCCTTCGTGTTCAGCTTTTTTTTGAGTTATCATTTTTATTGCGTAGATTAAATTTCGCCACGGCAAAAATTTGAGGCGAAATGTTAAAAAAATTCCTGTACCGACTAACAACGCCAACATTATCGGTCCCCAGACAAAATCATTTACATCTGTTAATAATTGCGATAAATCCATTATCTGTATACCTCCCAAAAATTTTGCAACATAAATTATAGTTAAACTCAAAAACAGTGTCAATTTTTATGCAATGAATACATTTGCCACAATAAAAAATCCCGTCCATTTCGACGGGTTAAAACTTTTCAAGCGGCTTTAAAATTGTAAACTGGTTTCATAACTTCAATAATTTCAACAGTTTCGCCGATAACGTCAATAATATCTTCAAGCGTCTTGTAAGCTTGCGGCGATTCGTCCAAAGTTTCTTCACTTACCGACGTTGTATAAATTCCTGCCATTGAGTTTTGAAATTCTTCAAGCGAAATTGAATCTTTAGCCGTGCCACGTGACATTATACGCCCTGCGCCGTGCGGTGCTGAAAAATTCCAGTCAGCGTTACCTTTACCGATCGCCAAAACTGAACCATCACGCATATTTATTGGAATTAAAACACGTTCGCCCGCGTGCGCCGCAATCGCTCCTTTTCGTAAAATCATTTCTTCAACGTCAATATAGTTATGGATTGTGTGAAAACTTTCAACCGCAGTTAAGCTCGTTTTCTTTAAAAGAATTTCTGCCATTCTTTCACGATTCAGCCTAGCAAATCTTTGGCAAATTTCTATATCGTGCAAATACTGCGCCAAATATTTTCCATAAACCCAACATAAATCATGAGGAATATCACTGCGCGAAACTTTAAATTGGCGGTGTAATTCTTTTATAGCCTCTTGAATTTCTTTACGGCGTCCGGCAGATTTATATTCGCTAATAATTTTTTCTTGCGCCTTGAACATTTCATCTTTGCCAATGGCTAAATCGACTGCCAACTTTTGATAAATTTCTGCAACCTGTTTGCCCAAATTTCGGCTACCGCTGTGAATCACCAAATAAAATGTGCCGTCAGCAGATTTATCAATTTCTATAAAGTGGTTGCCGCCGCCCAATGTTCCGATACTGCGCTCAATTCGTTTTGTATCCTTCAAACTTCTGTAACAAAATAATTCTTGCAAGTCGAAACGTTCGCCGCGACTTTCCCAAACATTTTTGCCGGAAGGTATGAAGTGCGCCGCCTCGTCAAATTTTTCAAAGTCAATTTTATCTGCGTTAAGTTTAACCGTGTACATTCCACAGCCAATATCGACGCCGACAACATTTGGAACGGCTTTATCTTTAATCGTCATCGTTGTACCGATTGTGCAACCTGCTCCCGCGTGTACGTCCGGCATTATACGAATTTTACTGCCGCTCGTAAATTCATAATCGCACATTCGCTTAATTTGTTCCCGCGCCGAATCTTCCATAACCTTTGCAAATGAAATCGCCGTGTTGTACTTGCCAATGATTTCTTCCACGTTAAAACCTCCTTAGCAGGGATTTAAATGAATCATAATATGTTTGACGCTTGGAAAATTTTTTTCTATATCGTCGTGAATTGTTTCTGCAATTTCGTGCGCCTCAATCAGCGGCAGTTGTCCATTAACTGAAACTTCCAATTCTACATAAATTCTATTGCCAAATTCCCGCGTCTTCATTAAATCTATCGAATGAACTTCATTATAACTCAAAATTTTTTCGCGCAGGGCGTTTTCAAATGCTTCATCGCAGTTGTGATCTACCATTTTTTCAACCGCCTCACGGAAAATATCAAACGCCGCCTTTGCAATGAAGAAACAAATAAACAATCCTGCAACGGGGTCAAGTACCGGCAAGCCCATTCTTGCGCCGACAATTCCTATCAACGCGCCAACTGATGACAGCGCGTCCGAATGATGATGCCATGCGTCCGCCATTAACGCTTCTGAATGTATCAGCTTTGCAAAGTGCCGCGTATACCAAAACATTGATTCTTTCACAATTATTGAAATTACCGCCGCCACTACTGCCAATGTTCCGGGTATTGCAAGCGGTTCAGTTTCGGCAGATAAAATTTTCTGTACACTTTCATAGCCGATAAAAATTCCCGTCATTAAAAGTAACATTGCTAAAATTATTGCCGCTACACATTCCAAACGCTCATGTCCGTACGGATGATCTTTATCTTCAGCCTTCGCCGAAAGTTTAACGCCTATCATTACAATTACTGTGCTGAAAACGTCCGACGCCGAATGTATTGCATCTGAAATCATTGCGCCGGAATTTGCAACTACGCCCGCTATAAATTTTATTGCTGAAAGTATCACGTTTACTGCCAAACTTTTCTGCGATACTTCCATTGCTATTGCTATTTGTTTGTCCAATAAGTTTCCTCCTAAAAAAATAACGCCTTTACAGCGTGAAAATATTCTGATATAATCCACGCAGAAAAAGGCAGTTGGTTGTCGGCTTTCCTCGCGAGAGGAGGTGATAATCATGACTAAATACAAAGTTGCCGTGTTGGCACTTCAAGTTATCGAAGTCGCGGTTGTCATCTATGATGTGTTCTTTAAATAGACACAAAAAATAAGCCGCACACACCGGCGGCATCCACAAAACTTATTATTCTAAGAGGATAGCCGACGTGCAAAACCGACTGTCCTTTTTCAGTTTACAAAACTATTTACACTGAAATTATAGCCGCTAAAATTCATTTAGTCAACCTTTACAGCGTGAAAATATTCTGATATTATCTGCCACATAAAGGATTGTCGATGTCGGTTTTCTCTCTTAGTTTTTCTTTGAGAGGAGGTGGGAACGATGACCAATTTTAATTGGGCAACCCTTGCACTGCAGGCGGTTCAGATCAGACTCGCAGTTTACGAGATTTTCTTCAAGTAAACAAAAAACGCCGAAACCATCGGCAAAAGTTAAAAAACCCTTTATCATGAGAGGATAGCCGAGTGCTTAAGTTAACTGTCCTTTTTGTTTTCAAAAACCATTTATACTGAAATTATAGTCGTAAAAATCCATTTCGTCAACTAAAAAAGCGGCTAAATTAAATTTGCCGCCAAAATAATTTTTACTTAACAATTTAATTTTCAGAGTAGCATTTTTCGTAAATACCGGCGCGTTTTAAAGTTGCAACAACAGTTTCGCCGATATGTGCAACAGTGTCAGCAACTTCAATACCGACCGCGTTTAAAGCTTTAATTTTATCAGCTGCTGTACCTTTGCCGCCGCTGATAATTGCGCCTGCGTGTCCCATACGTTTACCGGGAGGAGCTTGACGCCCTGCGATAAACGCCGTTACAGGTTTATTCGGCATATTTTCAGCAATCCATTTAGCGGCGTCTTCTTCAGCCGTTCCGCCAATTTCGCCAATCATCAAAATTGCTAAAGTATCATCGTCATCTTTGAAAAGTTTCAGCGCGTCAATAAAATCTGTACCTTTAACGGGATCGCCGCCAATTCCAATAGAAGTTGTAATACCAATTCCCGCGTTTTTGAGTTGAAAAGCCGCCTCGTAAGTCAAAGTTCCACTGCGCGAAACTAAGCCGACGTGTCCTTTGGATTGAACCATTGCCGGAATAATTCCAAGTTTACATTCGCCGCTTGTCATAATACCGGGACAATTTGGACCAATAAGGCGCGTCTTTTTGCCTTCCATATAACGGCGCACTTTTACCATATCTTGTACGGGAATATGTTCGGTAATGCAAACAACTAAATCAAGTCCGGCGTCTACGCCTTCCATAATTGAATCAGCCGCAAAACGCGCAGGAACATAAATAACTGACGCAGTCGCGCCCGTTGCTTGTACCGCGTCAACAACTGTATTAAAAACGGGAACGCCTTCAACAATTTGTCCGGCTTTACCGGGCGTTACGCCGCCAACAATTTTTGTACCGTAAGCAATCATTTGTTTTGTATGGAAAGTGGCTTGCTTGCCGGTAATTCCTTGCACAATAATTTTTGTATCTTTATTTACAAGTATGCTCATATTCACTTCACCTGCAGTCTAATTTTAATTTTCAGGCATTTCAAAAGTTGGTTGCCCGTCTTTCATTGCTTTAAAAATTTGGCGTAAAACTTCTTTGGCTCTGTCTTCGCTTGCGTATTCTGCAAGTATGGCTATACCAACGTATAAATCAGCATCAGCGTTATTTTCAACAGCGAAAGAAATATTTGCTTTTTGTAATACAGTGGTGCTAAGTCTGACAGTATTTTCTTCAACGAAAATTGCGGCACTTGTTCCTGTATTTACAATTCTTGCTTGATTTTGCGTAAAAATAAACATTTCTTAAGCCTCATTTACAAGGCGGACAACTTCTTTTGCGCCGTCTTCCATAGTTGGAGCCATAATAACATTTGCAATAGGCGAATCTTTGAGAATTTGGCGTCCTTCCTCAACGTTCGTACCTTCAAGGCGTACAACTACAGGAACGGGCAAAGATTTTCCGTCTTCAGAAATAATTTTAGCCGCCTCAACAATTCCCGCCGCAACTGCGTCGCAACGATTTATACCGCCGAAAATATTTACAAAAATACCTTTAGCTTGTCCGCCGTCCAACATAATTTTGAAAGCAGTTGCAATTTTTTCAGGTGTGGAATCGCCGCCAACGTCCAAAAAGTTTGCAGGTTCGCCGCCGTAATGTTTCAAAATATCAACAGTTGCCATTGCAAGTCCCGCGCCGTTTACCATACAAGCAACGTTACCGCCTAAGTTTACGTAGCTTAAACCTTCTTTAGCCGCCGTGCGTTCTTTGGCGTCTTCTTCAGTTTCATCGCGCAGGGCTTCAATATCAGGATGTCTGAAGAGTGCGCTGTCGTCGAAATTTAATTTTGCGTCAAGTGCAATAACGTCATCTTCCGCAGTTACAACGAGGGGATTAATTTCAACCTGTGAACAGTCTTCACCAATGAAAACGCTGTACAGTTTCAAAATAAACGCCGTAGCCTTACGAATTGCGGCGGCAGGAAAATTCATCTTGTAGGCGATTCTAGTGGCTTGGAAAGGCATTAAACCGACTGCAGGATCAATATATTCTCTAAAAATTTTTTCAGGGCGTTCAGCGGCAACTTTTTCAATTTCAACGCCGCCTTCTTCACTGCCCATCATAACAACGCGGGCGGTTGTCCTGTCAACGACAAAGCCCAAATAAAATTCTTTTTTAATGTTGGAGCCTTCCTCAATCAGCAGGCGATTAACTTTTTTGCCGTCCGCGCCTGTTTGATGAGTAACTAAAATTTTGCCCAAAAGTTCAGTAGCGTAATTTTTAACTTCGTCAAGATTTTTGGCAAGTTTGACACCACCGGCTTTACCGCGTCCGCCCGCGTGAATTTGCGCCTTTACTACCGTTACAGGCGAATTTAATTCCTGCGCGACGGCTACAGCCTCCTCAACTGTAAAAGCGGGCTTGCCGTTCGGTACGGGGACGCCGTAACGCTTGAGTATTGCTTTACTTTGATATTCGTGAATGTTCAAAATTTCTCCCTCCTAAAAAAATGTTACAGATATTTTAAACAAATTTTAAAATATCGGCAAGTAGTTTTGTCACAATTTGCCGCGAGTCAACGCTAAAATTTTCTCAACATTCTCTGCAAATTCAATTTCAGTTTTTGAGTAAAGCGTTGGAACTTCGCCAATAGATTTTTCGTCAACGGTAACTTTGACAAATGAAAATCCTTGACTTGCCGCCACGTGTAAAAAAATTCTTTCTATGGCGTGAGCTATTGTCCCGTCAACTTGTCCTTTTTCTTCGGGAAAATCTTCAAACGTCAAGCCACTTTCAAAAATTGGCGTGAGTGCCGCCGGTTTAAACCAAAACATTGAGCCCATTGGAAATTCCAAAAGTTTTTTAGATTCCAGTTTTAATTTCAACCGTGATAAAAATTCCTGCGCGAGTGAATAATTTTTTCCAAAGTTTACGCCAATTACCAAAGATTTAAAATACTGCGGGAATACCACGCCAATATTTTCACGTTCCATAATGTGCAAAATTCCTGATACAATTTCACGGCTGCCAAGCAAACTTTTATAAAGATATTCACCCCAACCGGCAAGCGTCGAATCGTGCGGCGATTTTTTTGAATGAATATGTACGCATAAATCATAATCTTTGTAAATATCTTTGAAACCTACGAACGCAGGCGCAATATCCCGCCCGCGATTTTCAAAAACTTTAACTACAACTTTGCCACGTTTAAAATCGCTGAAAATTTTCTCCAGCGCAATTTTTTTATCTTCGTCAGTCGTCGAAATGTAAATATCAAACGGCGCGGGAATGTTGCACATTAAATTTTTCATTTCGTCAGCAAGTTCAACGTAAAAAATATGTGCAACCGCCGCAATTCGCGCAGGTTTAACTTTAACTTCAAAATTCAGCGGCAACTTCAAAGAATAATCATTCTTCGGGCGCAAAAATTCAGGTTGCCCCTTCTGTTTCACCATTACAAAATTTCCGCTATCTTCATATCTTATTCCGTGACGAAGATTATAAATCAATTTATACAATTTGCCCTTGCCGAAAAGAAAAATAAAAGCGCGTTTTCCAAAATTCCATAAATCCAAATTCATCAACCTCAATATAAAAAAGACTGTAACAATTTTGCTACAGTCCGAATCAACTAATTATTTTTTCTTAGATTTATCATCGTCAGTGATACTTTTTACTTCCTTAGCCTTAAGAACATTTTTGGGAATTTCTAACCTGGATTTTGCGGCAGGATTCAAGAAATCGGTATAAGCTTTAAATTCGCTGTAATACGCCACATTTTCCAAAATTTGTCTGATAGGTTCCATACTCGTCAACGGCGAAGAAATATCCTTAAGAGCAGCAGTTGCGATAGATTGTAACAATCCTGAAAAATTGAAACTCATTGTGACACTCTGCCAATTTGTTTTGTCAACTGTCCACGTGTACCAAATATCAGCATTTGTAAAACCGTCTTCAAAATAACCTGCAATAGTTTTTAAAGTAGCATCTTCAGCTTGTTTTTGAAATTCGGGATCTTTGGCAAGTTCGGGGTCTTTGGCAATTTCAGTTTTTATGTCTTCAAAAATTTTTGCGCCGTCAATTTTTACAAGCAAAATTCTTTGAGCATCATTATCTTTCAAAATGGTAACGTCTTTGACGTAGTCAATCATTTTATCAAGTTCCTGTGCATTTGGAGTTGTAACCATATCTACAACAGTTGCGGCACTTGTTGGCGAAGTCATTTTCTGCCATTTTTTATCTTTCTGAAAATAAATTACCATATTTTTGTTATCTTGTGTAACGTAAAATGGAATTTCCGTACTATCCGGGTTGCCGTTGTCGTCAATCATCCAAAGTCCAAAAGTTCCGGCAAGTTTCAAGCTGTCTTTTTCAGTTGCGCCGAAAAATTCCAACTCGCCGAGTGTTTGCGGCATTATGAAAAGAATATCTTGGTGAAAAGGTCTTGTATCACGACCCGAAGTTTGAGCGACAGTTTCACGGAAAATTTGTATTGCTTCAGCATCAGCTGCAGATGCTTTACCGCCAATTAAAATCATTCCGCAAAGAAAAATTCCTGTAACAAAAATTTTAACGGCGTTAAAAATTTTATTCATTTCGTCAACCTCCTATTTGATTAATTTTCCCAAATCTTGAAAGAAAGAATTGCAAATACGCCCGTACATTCCGTCTTGAGCATTTCTGTCTTCGCGGTCGCGCACGTCTTCACGCCCAAAAACCATTTGCCCGGTACGTGTATCATAAACTTCAAAAGTAACTGCGATTTTTGAAACGTCTACGCGGTACGGCGGATGAGTTACAGGAACTGTAACGTAGTAAGATTCTTCAATACGGTTACCCCACGCGTCACGAATTGTGCGATACATTTTTTTCTGTTCCCACGTGGTACGCTCCGGCACAATGTAATAATCGTCGCTCCAATCTTTAATGTTGCAACGAATTACCAAATCTGCCACCTGATAATAATCTTGAGGATCGTAATACCGCCCGCGATTTCTTTGATCGTCTCTGATAACTTCACATTTTAATTTGCGGGCGTTATCGTAGTAGGTACTGTACAGCCGCTGAATAAAAACGTTGCCGCTGCCTCTAAAATTTGCGTCGGAAGTCAAGTCCATTAAAACAACTCTGCGAACACCGCGAAAGTTATAATAATTGTCCTTCCAATCGCGTTTTTCGGCTGAAACAGTTTGCGGCAAAATTATACAAGCCAACAGAAACAGTACGCCGAAAATTTTTTTGAAACTTTGCATTTAAACCCCTCCTTTATCATTTTCAATTTGAGAAATTTTATTTTCGAGTTGACGAATTTTTTTTGTAAGTTCAGGAAGTTTTTGAATGGACGCTTGAAGACGCAGCCAATCATTATGAGGTTGAACGGGAAAACCGGAACAGAAAACGCCTTCAGGCATATTTTTTGTAATACCGGAACGCGCCGCGTAAACAGAGTGCCCGCCAATTTTAATGTGTCCAACTGTACCTGTCTGCCCGCCGAAAGTTACATTGTCGCCAACAATCGTACTGCCGGAAATTCCGGTTTGCGCCACGATTAAACAATTTGCGCCGATTCTGCAGTTGTGTCCAATGTGAACAAGGTTATCAATTTTCGTGCCGTGTCCAATGACGGTTGAACCCATCGCCGCTCTGTCAATTCCAACGTGTGCGCCAATTTCAACATCATCTTCAACAATAACATTTCCAATTTGCGGGACTTTGGTATGAACGCCTTTTGAAGTAGTGAAGCCAAAACCGTCCGCGCCGATAACTGCCGACGCGTGAATTACACAACGTGCGCCAATTTCGCAGTATTCACGAACTGTAACACTTGAATAAATCACAGTGTCCGCGCCAATTTTTGCATTTTGTCCAATGTAAGTATGAGGATAAATAACTGCGCCGTCAGAAATTTCCGCGCCGTCGTCAATCACTGCAAACGCCATAATTTTTGCCGTCGAAGAAATTTTTGTATTCTTGCCAATGTAAGCTTGAGGATTTATACCGGCGGGAATTTCAATTTGCGGTTTGAAAATTTCCATGAGCATTGCAAATGCAAATTTAGGATTTTCCGCCTTGATTGAATTTTTTGGAAGTTCGCCGGTAAAATTTTTTGAAATTATAACTGCAGACGCCGCAGAATTTTTCGCCGCCTCAACGTGTTTTTCATCTGCAAAAGTCAAATCGCCGGTTTTCGCAGTTTCGATACTGTCCAAACCGGTAATTTTTATTGAGCCATCGCCAATTAATTCGCCGCCGACAATTTCAGCAATTTCTTTTAAAATTTTCTGCATATTTCCACCTTATTGCAATTTTTTAATAACTTCGTCTGTCACGTCAACGCCGCCAATTATAATCAATTTCTGATTTTCGGAGCTGTCAACTACCACATCAAGTTTTTTTTCTGCCGCTATACCGGCAATAGCTTCATCGAATTTATATTTTAATTGCGTGGCGTATGCTTGATTTATTCCGGAAAGTTTGCGCTGCATTTCCATCAGTGCGTTGCTTTTTTCCTCTTCAGTCCAATCAGGATTATTTTCTAAAGTAGTTATTGCCTCCTGCTGAATGTCTTCGGCTTTTTGTTCGCCCTCCTCAAGGACGGCTTTAATTTGCGGGGCTTCATTCATAATTTTTTCGCCGTCAACATAGCCAATATTTACTTGACTGCCGCAACCTGTTACAAAAAATGATGCAACTAAAAGCGCGGCTATCGTTAATTTCTTTGGAAATTTCAAAGTTTAACCACTCCTATTAAAAAAACTAACTTATTCTAGCAGTATCAATTCAAATTGTCTAGGTGTTAGGTTTTAGGTGAGCAATGCTCCTACTCGTCGCATTGCAAGGTTTTAGGAATTTTTCCCCTAACACCTAATGAATTGTTTTGAGTAAATCTTTAGTAAGGTCTTTAGTGTCATTGCCTTCAAAAACTAGCGTACCGGGCGATTTTACTTTTGGCAATTTAAAAAGCATCGGGTTAGCTTGTGAAAAATTTTCTTCGGTTTTTGAAGGTTCACTCCGAACAAAAACCATTTGCAGTTTGTACATTGCGCCGAGTTTTCCGGCTTCATTTGTGATTGATTCTATAATTTCGTCTTCAAGTTTGGCGCGGTCTTTTGTAGTTTGTGAAAGTTCTTCAAAAATTTCAGTGCGGCGCGTGTTACGAATTGCAACTTCTTGAATTGCCGCCTCCATTAATTTTTTGTTGCGTTCTTGAGTTTCACGAAGTTTTTTCATTGCCTCTTCGCCGTATTTTTCTTCATTTTCTTTGGCTTCGCGTTGGATACGCGCCTGATCTTCGGCGGTTTGTTCATTTACGTAAGCCTCAACTTCCGCCGCCCATTCTTGGCGAAGCTCCAGTTGTTTTTGATTTCGTTCAATGGTAATTTCGTCAAGGCGTTTTTCAAACGCTTTAACTTGTTCCGGCGTCAACTTCAAACGCTCTGAATTTTGAAGTTTCAGTGTGATATTGAACGCTTCATTTGCAAAAACTTCACGAATTGCATTGCGCCGCCTGATATATTCTGCCTCATTTTCTTTGTTATATTCTGCAGCGATACGTTTTTTTCGCGCCCTCAGTTCAGCCATTTGACTAATTAAATTCTGCATATTTTTTTCTCGCGCAGATTCTTCAAACGGCGTTGTATCAATTTCCGGTAATTTCGGTGGCGATATTGGGCGCAACAATTCATTTAACTCTAATTGCAGCCGAATTTCCTTGCCAATTAATTCTTTGAGCTCGGCACCTTTTGAATGTTTTTGTAAAACCTGTTCAAAATCTACATAACCGAATCCGTGTATTGGATTTTCTTTTTTAACTTTCTCAACATTTTGGGGACGTTCGACTTTTTCAGGTTTTGGCGTTCCATAAAACCACAAGCCGCCGAAAATTATTCCAGTCATAATTACCGCTGCCTTCAATCTGTAATTTGACATTGTCGCCCTCCTCGCAGATATAAAAAAATGACCAGTGATCCATAAATTTTTTGACCACTGATCACTGAAGGCTAGATAAATTATTTCTTGCCGAGTCTTGAAATAACATCTTGAGTAATATCAGTTCCGCCGTAAACTACAGCAGAGGCTTCAATTACTACGCTTAAGCCTTTGGAATCTGCAACTTTTTTAATTGTATCTTCAACTGATTTAAGAATTGGTTCCATAAATTCTTTTTCTTTTTGTGCAAGTCTTTGTTGACATTGGCGACCATAATCAGCTTTTTCTTGATCTGTCATACCGGCTGATTTTTCTTCAAAATCTTTATTTATTTCATCAAACGCGGCTTTCAACTGCTCTTGAACACTTTGAATATCAGGATGTTGACGCACAACTTGATTATAATCAATCTTGCCAACATTAACTGAACTTGCCGCCGACGCAATTCCCACGCCGGTTGTTGTCAGTGCTATTGCCACGACACTTCCAATAAATACCAACGCTATCGCAATGCTGATAATTTTTACCTGTTTCTTTTCCAATTTGAGCATTCTGCAAAATCTCCTTTATTTTTTCATAACAACGCACATTATATCAAACTGAATTTTCCATTGCAAGATTTTTTTCAGAAATTACATTCTCCACATTCCGCTGATTAAAATGAAACTCATCACCAAAAAAATTATACAGCCAACAAATATCAGTATCCAATCCGGCGCGTAATGCCAAACTAAATCGTTGCTCAATCTTTCCAACGGCAAATCTGATGTTTTGTGCGCAATCGGCAGGTAAATTATTGCTCCCAAAGCCATTCCGAATAACAAAATAAAAATTAATCCTATGATAACGTCGATTGGCACGGGCAGAAAATCAACATTTATCATTATTTCGCCTCCTTAAGATAAATAATTCGCTGATTTTCGGAGCCGCGAAATTCCAGCTCCAAATTTCGTAACTCCTCAATATATTCGCCGTCAACAATTACATCGACAAATTTTAAAAGTTCGTCGGCGTCGGACGGAATTTTTTCATATTCGTAACCTGTATAAAGCCAAACATTAAGCCCAAGACTTTTGGCAGTCTTCGCAAGTTCAAGGGCGGGCGCAATTTGTAAAAGTGGTTCGCCGCCTGTTAAAGTTATTCCTGTCAGCAATGGATTTTTTTTAATTTCGGCGATAATTTCGGAAGTATCAAGAATTTTTCCGCCGTCCAGCGCGTGTGTTTCAGGATTATGACAACCTCTGCAATTTCTAAGGCAACCTTGCATAAAAATTGCGAATCTTATTCCTTCGCCGTCAACGTAAGACTCCGGCACAATTCCTGCGATACGAATTTTCAAAACTTTCACCGCCACTTTTAAAGTATAATCTTTCAGAAAATTTTTTCAAGCATTAATTTTTTATTTTTAAATTTTAATTTTAGAATATACTTTCTTTTGGCAGTCGCCCCAAAAGAAAGTATCAAAGAAAAATGCTTTATCGCCCGTCAGGGTTTCTTTAGGTGTAGAAATTCCAACTAACCGTATCCTCCAACTTTCAAGTAATTTCAAGTAAAAGCGGTCTCTGAAACCAATGACGGGCGTTTTTTGAAATTAAACTATTTCACTATCACACTATCAACGTACAAAGTTTTTTGATTTGTAAAAATTACAAAGCCGGGCTTTGAACCGTTCGGTTTTTTGATAAATCTGCAGTGCGTATAATCAACCGGCACTTTTGACGAGCCCGCCGCCTTTGAAAATTTCGCCGCCAATTTTGCCGCGTACAGCAAAGTTTCTTCAGTAGGTTCAACGCCACCGCACCTAATAATAACGTGCGAGCCGGTTATATCCTTCGTATGTAGCCAAATATCATCAGGCGCGGCAATTTTAAAAGTCAGTCTGTCATTTTGCGCGTTGTTTTTGCCAATCAAAATTTCTGTACCGTCAGGCGCGGTAAATTTCAGCGGTTCAGGTTTTTTACTTGCCGCCGTCTTTTTTCGTTCAGCCTTCAAATATCCGCCCGCCGTCATTTCTGCGCGAATTTCATCAATATCAACCAAAGTTACAGCCGTATTCAAAGAATGTTCAACCGTTTCAAGATATAAAATTTCTGCGCGACACTTTTCAATTTGTCCTAAAATGTGAGCCGTCGAACGTTTCAGTTTGTCATATTTTTTATAAAAATTTTGGACGTTTTCGGCGATTGTAAATTTTTTATCCAGTTGAATTGAAATTTCTTCGCCCGTTTCGCTGTAAATATTTTTGACAGAAATAATTTCGTCGGCGTGATCTTTGAAGTTGTAGCGGTAAGTAGAAAGATTATCCGCCTTAATTCGCCAATCGTCAGCATTTTCGGCGGCGGCAAGTTCACTTTCAAGCACTGAAATTTTATTCGTTGCGCGTTTCAATTCGTTGTGTACGAGTTTAGAAAATTTTTCCTTGTCAGGCGGCGTGTAACTTCCAATTAAATCATCTGCAACCTCAAGCATTTCTGAAATTGTTTCAAAAGTTTTTACCTGTGCTTGAGGAAAATAATTTAATTTGACGGCGGAAATTGCCAAAACTTTTCCCGCTTCTTCGATAATGCAGGGCGTTGGATTTTCGGCAGCAGTTTTTATTTCAGCCAAAGAATTTTCCAAACTTGTAAAATCTGCGTCATCAAGTTCAGAAATTTTTATATCGTTCGGCAAGCCCGCTGAAAAAATCATTTCCTTGACTGATTGAGGACCGAATCCTTGACAAACATTCATGACCGCTTTATCAAGGCGCAAATTTTCATCTGATTTAATCTGCGAAATAATTTCTGAAACATTGCAAGAAAAAATATCCAGTTTATTTTGAACGGGCGGCATTTGATAAATTTGATTGGGTAAAACGGTGCGGACGCGGCTGGAATTTGTACCGACTTTTTTCAGCGCGTCAATAATTTTGCCGTCAGAAATTAAAATAATATTGCTGTACTTTCCAATAAGTTCAACTGCAAGTGTCAGCGTTTGAATTTTGCCGCCCGCGCCTATTGTGTCCACATCAATAAAAATAATTCTGTCCAATTCAAATTGGCGAATGTCAGCAATTCTGCCGTTTTCAAGATTTTTTCTAAGTACCATGCAAAAAGTTGGCGGTTCCGGCAGATTTTCCGGAGATTTTTGGACAATGTGGATTGATGGATTTTGCGGCGCAACAGAAATTCTAAGCGCGTAACTTTGTCCGAGCGTGCGAATTGTAATTGTTAAGTTTGCCTTGTTTTGTTGAGTAATTTTGTCTACGCGCCCGCCTATTAAAATTTTTGCAAGCTCTAAAGTTAGCGGACGCATTGAAAAGCCGTCGAGATTCAAAAAATTTTACCGCCTTTCGTATAAATAAAAAATAATTACGATTTAATAAAAAACGCCGACTGAATTGAGATATTCATTTGTTTGGCGCGTCATTGATTTCAGATAGAGCTAGTTAGTAGAAACTATGGTAAACTAGGATAGAGAAAAAACGCAGAAATTACAACAACCTTAAGAAATCCTGACGCGCCGTCAAGCGTCTTTCTTTGGTACTTTCTTTGACGCATACAAAGAAAGTACACATAGAAAATAAAAAAACTTTATTAAAATAAAAAAGTCGGCAATAACGCCAACTACAAAGAATTTTACCGCCGTTCGTTTTGGTGACGCATCATTTGCTTTACTAAAAGAATTGCGCCGCGTCCCAATCCTGTTTCTCTTGCAATTTCTTCGACCGTCATACCTGAATCCAACATTTCGCGCACTGCCGAAGAATCGGCGGAAATTTCAATTTCTGAATTTTTTTCGGTTGTTGGAAGTTCGGAAACTCTTCGTGCTATGTATTCAGATTTTTTTGGCGGCGCAGGTTCTGCAAGTGATTGTTCCAAAACTGTTGCAAATTTTGAAGTTGACGCGCTCACAGGAGGCAACGCGGCAGGTTGTCGCGCAGGTTTTGAATTTCTAACCGCGTTCAAATTGTCAACTGTATCTTCCATTCGTGCCAAAAAATTTTTTAATTCAGCCTCTTGCAATTCGGTTTTTCGTATTAATTTTTTTAATTCGACGATACGCCCTTCAATTTGTGAGCGGCTACGTTCGGAATCATTTAAAAGTTTTTCCAAACGCGCCGCTTGTGTTTCCATACGTCCGATAATTTCGTTGGCGGTTTTTTCTAAATCCTGTTTAAATTTTTCGGTAGATTCTTCAGCGTCCTTGCGATCGTCGTCATCGCGTTTGCGTTTTCGTGCGCTTGTCCATGCCACAAAAATTATAATCGCTCCAACGACAATTAAAATTATCATCAGTTCAGTTATCATTTAATTGCAACTTTCTACAGTGAAATATCTAAAAGGCGTCCCTTTCTGTAATCGACTGACAAATTATCAGGTTCCTCTTCGTCTTGTTTAGGTTTTTTGGAGCTACGATAATAATAGCCGCCGCCACGTCCTCTGCGGTCGGGGTCGTCTTTGATAGTTCCGCCTTCGGTGTCGTCTTTATTACGAACTTGAGTTTGTTTAATTTCGGCGTCTTTTTCTTGCCGAGTAGTTTCTTGCCCTTGTTGAAGTGCCGCTTCGTGGTTCAAATTGTGTTGAACGTTACTTGCGTTAGCGGCGTTTGCATACGTCATTTGTACGCCTACCGGTGCAATGTCCATAACTTACACCTCCTAATATTGCCCAAGTACAATTTCGTCTTCTTGTAAAAGCATTGTGCAATGGTGATATTCTTCTTGAATACTTTTTACAACTGAATTAATTGAAAGTCTCACGCCGGGATAAAGTACGTCATCAACACGAACGCGCCCATGTTTCATATCGCCCAAAAGTGCTTCAAGTTCCAAAATTCGTTTCTCGTCGCGTTTAAGTTGTCCTGCAATAGGAAATTGTGAACGTGTCAGCGCGTTGAGTTTGTCAAGTCTTTCTTGCGGGATGGTACTCATATCAATTTTTGAAAGCGTGTTCAAAGTCTGTGTGATATGCAAAAGGCGTTTCTTGCCTTCCTTGTAAGATTTACAAACGTTGTGATATTCGCGTTGCAAATTCGGATCAACACCGACTGAAACTCTTGTGATAACGTAGGCTTCATTTCCAATAATTTTTGCTTGAATTTCTTCGCCGGAAACTGCCAAGCCGCCCATGATTTGCCCGTGCTTGCCTTCGACGATAATTCTTTTACCTGCGCGAAGTGTCGAATGTAAAGCCACGTCCGCCACGTAAATATCCTTGCCTGCCTCAATGACGGCGTTTTCAGCAAATGCAACGCGCACATCCAATTTTGCTTGAACTTTGCAACGATTAGCACCCGTGACGCCGCCGCTTATAATGACGTTGCGCCCTTCGACTTCGCCGCCGTTTACACTGCCTTTAATTTCAACGTCGCCGGTTGCTTTGACTGAAAAACCTTGCTTGACATCGCCGCCTATTGTTACGCCGCCGTCAAATTCAATATCGCCCGTACCAACGCCAACCGAACCTTTTATAATAAGTTTTGGATCGACGCTGATTTTTGTACCCGTGTCAACAATCTGCCCGTTAATCGCCGCTATCAGTTGATTTTCGCCAAGTACGATTGTATTTTTGCCGTTTGGCATTGGAACAGGTCTGCCATTTTGCGCGGGAACAATATCGCCGTAAATATCTTTACCGGGCGTACCTTTAGTTTGCGGGATTCTAATTGCCAAAGTATCATTCGCCTTGACAAGTACAAACAAATTCAAATTTTTGTAGTCAACGCGGTCGTATTCGTCCATAACGGGACGCCCTTTAACGCCAAGATTAAATTTTCTGTCAATGTAAGCATTTTCGCCGGGAATTGCGGGATCGCCTTCAGCAGCAATAAAAATTGAGTAACCTTTGACGCCTTCTTCAATCGCCTCTTCGTCGATACCGTACACAATACCTTTATCTTTCAGCTCCGCCATAACCATATCA
Organism: uncultured Selenomonadales bacterium; assembly: GCA_937877565.1. Classification (GTDB taxonomy): domain Bacteria; phylum Bacillota; class Negativicutes; order Selenomonadales; family Selenomonadaceae; genus Quinella. The sequence continues at coordinate 33,435 of CALFJB010000018.1, forward strand.
AAAGTTGGAAGTTTGGAGCCGTATTTTGTATCAAATTTAACTGACGCACGCATTTTATCGCGGCTGACTTCGACGACAATTTTTGCATATTCTTCCAATTCGTCGCTTACAAGCGGCGCGGCGGAAGCTTGATTAAACTTGTTAAGTAATTCTTCGTCGATTTCAACAGGTGCCGCAATTTTTTGAGGTTGTCCCGACGCCTCGCGAACTGTACGCGCCAAAAGTGTTACATCATAATCTAAAACGCCATAATCTCTTAAAATTTGGCGCATATCTGAAAGCTCAAACAAGAGTTCATCTTCGGCGGGATAAATCGTCAAATAAACTCCGTCCGGTCGAAATTCAAACTGGTACCCGGATTCGGGGTTACCGATTGACGGGTAATTTGCGTCTGCCACTATTGCGTCACCTCTCATAGATTATTAAAAATTAGATTTATTTCTTGCCAAATAGTTTCGCATTTTCATTACAGCCTTTGTATGCAGCTGGGAAATTCGCGCTTCGCTCAAATGCAAAATTAAGCTAATTTCTTTCAATGTCAATTCTTCATAGTAATAAAGTGAAATAACCGTGCGTTCCTTTTCAGCCAACCGATCAATCGCCTTTGCAAGCATGTCTTTGAGTTCCAAAAACTCCATTGCGTCTTCAGGATTTGTATCAGCGGCAGTTTCCGCGCTGTCGGTTTTTAAATATTCTTCAAGCGGAATAACTGTAGCGGCGTTGCATTGTCCAACCAAAACTTGCAACTCTTCCAAAGAAATTTCTAACGCCGCCGCAATTTCTTTATCTGTTGCACTGCGTCCCAATTCGTTTTCAAGGCGGTAAACAGTCTGCTCATACTTGCGAATTTTTTGACGCATTGTAACGGGAATCCAATCTTTGGAGCGCAGATAATCAATCATTGCGCCGCGAATCCTGACGCCTGCATAAGTTTCAAATTTAATATTCCTTGAAAGATCAAAACGATCTATGGCGTCCAGAAGTCCGAAAAAGCCGCTACTTAAAAGATCGTCCCTGTCCAAATGTGGCGGCAGACTTATTGCAAGCCTCCCGCCAACTATTCTGACAAGCGGCAAATAGTGCTCGGCAAGTTTATTTCTTACTTCAACAGATTTACTTTCTTTGTATTGCCTCCACAAAATGTTGACATCTATTTTTTCGTTACTTTCCATGACTATTCACCACCCAATCTTTGTTAAAATTTATTCGGTTTTAAATAAAATTTTACAAATTTAAAAATTACAGTCGATTAAAATTTTTGACGTTGGATAAAATTTCTACAACGCTAAAAAGTTTTACAAAAATTACAGCTTATTTTCCGACGTTCGGTAAAGTTTCCGCGTTCATTGGTTTAAATCCCGTTTCAGATTGCGGCGGTTGCTGTACATTTTCTTTAGAAAATTCAGCGGGTGTTTCATCATTTAAAATTTCTTCAACGTCTTTTTTAAGTTTTTTGGCTTGCATTTCTTCATAATAATCATAAAGCATCAGAATAAAATATGTTGCCGCGCTGGTCATTGCAAAGGCGAAAGTTGCACGCAAAGCAAGCGTAGTAAGGCGCACGACGCCACTTGAAAAACCTGACACTAAAACAATTATCATTGAAATGCAACCTAACAATATTGCAGTTAGTAAAAAATTCACGATTACCACCCGTTCATTTGACTAAATATCTTTTTCGCCGCGATCTATCGTTTTAACTTTGTAGACGCCGGTACTTAAATCAATTTGAACAGTGCGCCCATAGTTGCCGCCGGTATCTTCAGCAATAATTTTAATACCGTTGCGTTGTAAAATAGCCTTGACTGCTTCGGCGTTGCGGTTACCGACTCTCATTATATCAGTGGCGTTGGCAAAGGCGAACATTTGCGCACCTCCGGCGATTTTTGCAACAAGGCGACTTTTTGACGCGCCGAGTGCTATAACGTCATTCAACATAAGCGGTACGCCGGTATCTGCGAATTTTGCAGGGTTATCGCTGGCGCGGGCTTGTGTACTATCCGGGAGCATTATATGTAACAGCCCGCCAATTTTTGTTTGAGGATCGTACAAAGAAACGCCAATGCACGAACCAAGTCCATAGCTGATAAGAGTGGACGGACTGCGCCCGACCTTGTAGTCAGCCATGCCGACTTTTATAAGGTCTGCCATAATCATTCAACTCCTACTGCTTTTATTAACGTTCCAAGCGAGCCGGGATCCGGTACCAAGAAGAAGTGTCCGTTAATTCCTTCCTCTTCAGATAAAAATTCTGTTTCGATAACCATTGCTTTATCGCCCATTTGTCCGAGCTGTATCAATACAACATTCAAAATTGCCCCCGCCATATCCATTGCCATTGCCGGAATACTGGGCAGCATTGAAATATGAGTGAAGTTAAAAAAGGCGTTGAGGTAAGCACCTGAAAGAATATTTCCAATTTCTTTGAGTGCGGATTCGTCCATACCGTCAAGCGTTTGTGTAGTTCCTTTAGGTTTGCCCAAAAGTGTATCAACCAAATAGAACGCGCTTTTTTGCGGCATCAGGAACAAAATATTACTAGGGGCTTTACCATAAACACGCAGGAAAATTCCAACAACGATTGTATCGGGACCGCCGACTAAATCCGGAACATTTTCTATTGGTACGAACGCTACTTTTGGAACGTTCATATCAATTTTTTTATTAATAATTTGAGAAAGTGCCGTTGCAGAATTGCCCGCGCCTATGTTGCCAATCTCCCTTAAAGCGTCTAATTGCAATGGGGAAAGATCAAATTCATCTTTCATAAAAAAACCTCCACTAAGGCTACAGGTTAATTAGCCTTTGCCGGTTCAACCGGGCAAACCGACAATTTCTTCTAAATTCAACATAATAACAAGGCGTCCGTCCATATTGCCGATACCGCTCAAAAATTTACTAACGTCTTTTTCGTTAATAGCTTTTTTAGTATCAACAAGTTTTGAACGAATTGTCAAAACTTCGGTAACTGAATCGACGAGCATACCAACGGGCAAATCGCCAACAGTAACGGTTACAATACGAGTTTTATCAGTATAGGGCGTCGGCTCAAGACCGAGACGCTTTTTTAAATCAATAACCGGCAAAACACTACCGCGCAAATTGATAACGCCTTTAATATAACTTGCGGCGAATGGTACGCGGGTAATATCAACAAGGTTGCGAATTTCTTGAACGTGGAAAATATTAACGCCGTATTCTTCGTCGCGCAGTTTGAAGGCAACAATTTGAATACCTTCGCCCATGCTTATATCTTCGCCAAGATCATTAGTCAAAGCTTCTTGTTTAGCCATAATTATTTCACTCCTTTAGCTTACTGTAAAATTGTGGCAACGTCCAAAATTAACGCTATACGCCCGTCGCCCAAAACAGTTGCGCCGGAGAACATTTTCAAGCCCTGGAACAAATTGCCGAGCGTCTTAATAACAATTTCTTGTTGTCCAATAAGTCTATCGACGACTAAGCCGGCTTTTGCTTCGCCTGCGTGTACGACGACGACGAAAATTTCATCAGAATCTTTAACATGCGGTACAAATAAAGTTTGTTCCATTCTGATAATAGGAATAATTTCACCGCGCAAAACGATAACCTCACGATTTTGAACGGTTTTAATATCTGTAGGTTGAATGTTAATAGTGCTGTCGATTGAGCCGAGCGGAATTGCATACATTTCATCTTGTACGCGAACCATCATAGCTTGAATAATCGCCAAAGTCAGCGGCAATTTAATTTTGAAAACCGAGCCTTCATTTACATGCGTTTCAACGTCAACATGTCCTGACAGTGCCTCAATTTTACTTCTTACAACGTCCATACCGACGCCGCGTCCTGAAATATCAGAAATTTTTTCAGCAGTTGAAAAGCCGGGCAAGAAAATAATTCTAACGGCGTCTGCGTCGTCGAGTTTGTCAACTTCTTCTTGAGTGTACAAACCTTTTTCAACGGCTTTTCTACGAATTTTATCAGCGTCAATACCTGCGCCGTCGTCAGTAACCATAATAACAACGTTGTTGCCTTCGTGACGTGCGATAAGTCCGACTTCACCAACACGCGGCTTGCCTTTTGCAACGCGGTCATCAGGCATTTCAACGCCGTGATCCAGTGAATTTCTCAATAAGTGCATGATAGGATCGCCAATTTCGTCGATAACGGTACGATCCAATTCTGTTTCTTCACCTTCGATAGTAAGGTTAATTTCTTTGTTGAGTTCCTTTGTAATATCACGAACCATACGCGGGAAACGGTTGAAAACTTGGCTAACAGGAACCATGCGGACTTTCATAACAATATTTTGAAGGTCGGTAGTAACACGATCCATTTGTTCAAGCGTTTCAGTCAATTCTGCAATTCTGTGAGTTTGTCCAATTTGTTCGATACGGACTTTATTAATAACAAGCTCGCCCATTAAGTTCATCAAAATATCAAGTTTATCAATATCGACGCGGACAGATTGGCTTGCATGGCTCTTTTTCTTATCGCCGCCTGCGCCACCGGCTGGAGCGTTTGCCGCAGGTTTAGCAGCAGGTTTTGGAGCGGGAGCATTTGCGGGAGCCGCAGGAGCTGCCGGAGCAGGAGCCGCCGGAGCAGGTGCAGGAGCTGCCGCCGCTGGAGCTGATGCCGCTGGAGCAGGAGCCGCCGCAGGTTTTGCATCTGGGTCTAAAATATCAACTATAGCATTTTCAACTTCAGAAACATTCATTACTGCTTCTTTCAAGGTTGCCTCTTCGGCGTCTGAAACTAAAAGCACTTCAAAAGAATTTTCAAAGTGTTCTTGTTCCAATTCTTCAGCACCGGGAATGGAGCGTAAAACGTCGCCGACTTCGTCCAACGCGTTCATAACCATATAAGATCGCGCAGATTTAAGCAAGCAGGAACTTGACAAAATAACAGTGATATGAAAACCGCGCATACCGCCGGCTTTTGCTTCACGTATAACAGATTTTTCAGTTTCTGTTAAATCTGCAACAAAATCATTAGCAGGAGCCGCTTCCGCAGGAGCCGCCGCCGCTGCAGCAGGTGCCGCCGCAGGAGCTGCCGCCGCCGGTGCTGAATCGCCTTTCAAAATGGATGACAATTTTTTTACCAAGTCTGAAACGTCAACTAAATCTTCGGGATCGCCGTTGCCGACGTTATCAATCATTGTTTCGAGTGAGTCAAGGCATTTGAAAAGCGTATCAATAATATCTTCAGTAACTTTAAGTTGTTCCTTGCGGAGGGCGTCCAAAACGTCTTCCATTTCGTGAGTTAATTCGGCAATTTTATTATATCCCATAGTTGCGGACATACCTTTTAAAGTATGAGCGTTACGGAATATTTCATTGAGTATTGATAAATCTTCGGCATTTTCCTCAAGACCGAGTAAGCCGGCATTCAAGGATTGTAAATGTTCGTGGGATTCGTCCAAAAACATCTCCATGTATTGATTAGTTTCCATTCATATTCCTCCTGTTTAGGTTATAGGCTACAGGCATAGGCTACAGAAAATTTCCGAACTCTGCAACCTAAGACCTAAAACTATTTTAACGTCGAACAGCTTCAACGATAGCCTCTGCAATTTTGGTAAGTGGTTGAATTTCGTCAGCAAGTCCGGCATCTACAACGGCTTTTGGCATACCGTAGACAACGCAACTTTGCTCATCTTGAGCTATTGAGTAACCGCCATTGGCTTTAATTTTTTTCATACCTTCGCAACCGTCGCAACCCATTCCCGTCATAATTACGGAAACAAGATTTTTGCCAATTCCCGCAACAGAATCGAACATAACATTAACTGCGGGGCGGTGGTTTCCAACTCTTTCTTCTTGGCTAAGCGAAATTTTTCTTTCGCCGCCGCTTGCCGGTACAACGCGCAAATGAAAATTTCCGGGGGCAATATAGACTTGTCCGGCTTTTATAATTTCGTCGTGTTCAGCTTCTTTTACGGAAATTTCACTTATTGAATCGAGTCTGTCAGCTAGAGATTTGGTAAAACCTGCGGGCATATGTTGAACTACAACGACGCCACAAGGCAAATTGCCCGGCAAGCGCGTTATAACAGTCTGCAATGCTTGTGGTCCGCCGGTTGAAGTGCCAATAGCTACCAATTTTTTATTACTAAAACTGTTCGATGTCAAATTTGGAGTAGGCTTTGCAGTTGGTGCAGGTGGTGTTGAAGTACTTGGAATTTTTGTTATTGTAGGTTTTTGACCGGGTACAAAGCCTGTGTTTCTGCGTTTAAATTCTATTTTCCGCATCACGGGAGGATCAGGCTCGCGTGGCGGTACTGTAGGCGTATATATCAAAGGTTTTGAATCTGCAGGCGAAGTTCTTACTTTGGCAGCGTGGGCTTTAGCGGCTTCCCTGCATTTTGTAATAATTTCATTTTCTATTGGGTCTATCCTTGAAATTGGTCCGCCGGCTTTGCTGACAAAATCGACTGCACCCAATGCAAGTGCGCGAATTGTGGCATCCGTTCCACGTTGCGTCATACTGCTAACCATAACAACCGGAAGGGGGCATTCGTCCATAATGACTGCCAACGCTTCAAGTCCGTCCATTACCGGCATTTGTACATCAAGCGTCAATAAGTCCGGCTTTAATGCTTTTACTTTTTCGATAGTATCCTTACCGTTGACTGCTGTACCTGCAACTTCAAAATCGCCTTGTTGCTTAAATAAATCAGACAAGACTTTTCGCATAAACGCCGAATCGTCAGCAATCAATACACGAATCATCAGCGTCAACTCCTTTTCTCAACGCTCACAATATTTTCAAACAATTATTAATTACTATTCGCCCGACTTGCGAAAGTTCCTTCATTTATCAAGAAATTTTTGTGGTGTTTGAAACTTAGAAATTAACTTGTTTTTTAGCCGTCAGTATTTTAAATTTTTTATCTAATACGGCATTTCTTTTTTATCAATTTTACCTAATACGGCATTTCTTTTCGTTTTTGAAAAAAAGAAAAGAAACGCCTAGCAAAGAAAAGAAAAAACTTTCCGCGTATGATTGCATCCTGCAATCAACACGCGGCGGCGGTCATCCGTGACCGCCGTTTTTCCCCTGCGTTTAACTTTTTTAATTTTTATTAAAATTTTCAATTGCGTTCATTGCGTCCATCAAATTGGGATAAATTGCCGCGCAGATTTTTTTCATTTCGTCATTTGGTTGAATAGTATCAGGAATCATAATCGCCGCACAACCCGCCGCGTATGCTCCACGAATACCGTTATAACTGTCTTCAAAAACGTAACAATCAACGGCAGGAACATTTATTTTTTCTGCCGCAAGTAAAAAAATATCAGGCGCAGGCTTGCCGTTTCTTACATCGTCACCGCTGATTATCGCAGTGAAATATTTTTTTATGTCAGCGCGCTCAATATTTCGATTTATAACCGCGTGGCTTGACGAACTTGCAATAGCCATTTTGACGCCGTTTTCTTCAAAAAATTTTAAAATTTCAACAACGCCGGGCATTAAGTCAACGCCTTTTTCAAAAATTTTTTCGGCGGTTTCTATCACGTGATCAAAAAATTTATCCACGTCCACATCAGGATAAAAATTTTTTATGATTTTTCGGCAATTCGCCTCACTTGCGCCGGAAACTTCCTTTGTAAGTTCCGCGCCTCTATCTTTGCCGAAATATTCTACAGTTTCCAGCCACGCATTTTTATAAATTCGTTCGCTGTCAAAAAGTGTACCGTCCATATCAAAAATTGCGCCTTTTTTCATTGTGTCAACCCTTTCTTATCTTAACTGATGATATAAATTTAAAAGATTATCACTCAAAATTTTTTCAAGAATGTTGCCGGGATTAAAATACAGCAAGCAAAGTAAAATAATCTGCAGAAAAAGTAAAAGCGGTACGCCGTATTTAAATTTCAAGTGCAAAGTTTTATGGTGGCAAATTTCCATAGCCGCAACTGCGCCAACAGTTCCGCCAATCGCCGCCCAAATTAAAAGCGTACTTTCACGAATGCGCCATTTGTCGTGTTGAGCGCAGTATTTATCATAAGCGAAAAGCGCAAAAGTTATAACGTTCGCCATAACAAAATAAGCAGGTATGATATAAAAATTTTCTTGCATATTTGCTCCATTCCTTTTAAAGTTTCTAAAATTTGCGCGTTTGAAATTTTTCCTTGCCTCAAAATTTTTAATTTGTCTGTTAAAACGTCAAAAAATCCCGCAAATTTATTTTAATCAGCGATTCAAAAATTCTGCGATTGATTCATCGGAAATACTTCCCTGCCTTAAAATTTTTAATTCGCCCGTCGAAATGTCTACAATCGTTGAAGAAATTCCCACGTCACATCTGCCGCCGTCCAAAATTATTTCAATTCTTCCGCTAAGATTTTCAAAAACTTCTTCAGCTGTAGTTGGTGGATTTTTGCCGGAAATATTCGCACTTGGCGCGGCTATTGGTACGCCTGCAATTTTTATCAATTCCTGCGCGACGGCGTTATTTGGAAAACGTACACCAACGCTTTTAGAGTTGCAAGTTACAAAGTCCGGCACTATATTTTTTTTCGGCAAAATTACTGTCAGCGGTCCCGGCAAAAATTTTTCTATCAGTTTTTCGGCGGCGGTTGAAATTTCTGCAATTTGCTCAATCATTTCAAAATTTGCCACGTGTAAAGTTAATGGCTTATCTGCAGGTCTTTCTTTTGCCAAATAAATTTTCTTGCAAGCATTAACGTTAAAAGCATTTGCGCCGAGTCCGTACACAGTTTCAGTTGGAAAGGCGACAATTTCACCACGTTTAATCATTTGCCCTGCGCGAAAAATATTTTCTGCAGTTGGTTTTAAAATTTCTGTCGTCATTTTTTCCACGCCGCAATTACTCTCTCAATCCCCGCTAAATCTTTCCAAATTTCAAAGTGTTTAAATTTGCCGTTTTCCATAATTAATTTTCTTACGGGTTCAGAATGATTAAAGCCAAGCTCCATTGCCAAAAATCCGTCGTCATTTAAAAATTTCGGCGCGTCTGCAACTATTTGCCTGTAAAATTTCAAGCCGTCTTTGCCGCCGTCAAGCGCAATTCTCGGCTCGCCTTTTACTTCGCTTTGAAGTTTTTCAAATTCTTTGGCTGAAATGTACGGAGGATTTGAAACTACAACGTCAAAAATTTGCCCTTCCAATGGCTCAAATAAATTGCCTTCGTAAAATTTAATTTTATCTTCGACGTTGAATTTTGCCGCGTTAAATTCGGCAATTTCCAACGCCTTTTTAGAAATATCTACTGCCGCAACTTCCACATTTTCGACAAATTTTAAAATCGAAACACAAATTGCACCACTGCCCGTGCCTAAGTCTGCAAGTTTTAAATTTCGTTTGTAACTTTGCAAATGTTCAATGACGCCCTGCGCCAAAACTTCAGTGTCAGGGCGCGGAATTAATACATCGGGCGTTACTGCAAAATTCAAGCCCATAAATTCTTTGTGTCCCGTCAAATAAGCAACGGGGATTCTTTCAATTCGGCGTCTAAGTAAATTATGATAACGGGTAATTTGTTTTTCGTCCAAAACTTTTGCACTTTGAACATAAAGCGCAAGCCGCCGCGTATTTAAAACGTAAGCAAGCAAAACTTCAGCATCAAGGCGGGCGTTATCAATTCCGGCTTGTTGAAGTTTTTCGGTTGCTATTTTTAATTGTTCAGAAATTGTATTTCCCAAAATTTTTCACTCCTTTTTTTTAGGGATTAGGATTTAAGGGCTAAGGACTAGGGAAATTTTCCCTAATCCCTATTCCCTATTCCCTAGTCCCTAATCCCTAGATAACCTCTGAGATTGGTCGGCAGTTATCAGCGCGGAAATTAATTCGTCAAGGTCGCCGTTTAAAACGCTGTCCAATTTGTAAAGCGTCAAGTTAATTCTGTGGTCGGTAACTCTGCCTTGCGGAAAATTATAAGTACGGATTCTTTCGCTACGGTCGCCGCTGCCAACTTGATTTTTTCTGTCAGCAGCAATGGCGGCGTTTTGTTCCCTAACTGCCAAATCTTTAACTCTTGCACGAAGGACGCGCATAGCTTTTTCTTTGTTTTTAAGTTGCGATTTTTCGTCTTGACATTGAACAACAATACCCGTTGGCAAGTGCGTAATTCTAATAGCCGTTTCAGTACGGTTGACGTATTGCCCGCCCGCGCCGCTCGCGCAGTATGTATCAATTCGCAAATCTGTAGGATTTATTTCAACGTCAACTTCTTCAGCTTCCGGCAAAACTGCAACAGTAACCGCGCTTGTATGGATACGCCCGCTTGATTCAGTAACGGGAACGCGCTGGACTCTGTGAGTACCGCTTTCATATTTCAATTTACTAAACGCGCCCACGCCGTCAACCGTAAAAGAAATTTCTTTAAAGCCGCCAATAGTTGTTGCGTTTGAATCGACAATATCAACTTTCCAGCCTTGCCGTTCGCTGTAGCGCGTGTACATTCTGAAAAGATCGCCTGCAAAAAGTGCCGCCTCTTCGCCGCCGACTCCGCCGCGTATTTCTACGATAACGTTTTTTTCGTCGTTGGGGTCTTTAGGCAGTAACAAAATTGGCAATTCTTTATCAAGTTCGGTTTTAGTTTTTTTGAGTTCGGCTAATTCTTCAGTTGCCAAACTTTTTAAATCTTCATCTTCGGCGGTTTCAATTAAATTTTTATCTTCGTCAATCTGCGCGAGAATTTTTTTGTAGTCACGAATTTTTTTTACAATCGGCTCAAGCGTTGCAAGTTCCCGCGTCAACTTTGTAAATCTTTCAACTTCAGCTACAACCGAAGGATCGCCTAACTGCGATTCAATTTCTCTAAATCTGTCTTCAACTTTCTGCAATTTTTCAAGCAAATAAATCATCTCTCTAATTTTTTTGTGTATTGTATACTTTTAAAGGTTTTTGTGCAATTAGAAAATATTTCTTGAAATATGTTTTCAGTGGAATTATAATCAAAGCGGTATATTTTTTAGGTTTTTATGTTTTGAAAGTGAGGTTAATTAATTGGGAAGATACTTTCAAGAAGATATTGAATGTGCGCCGCGTGAAAAAATTTTGGCGATTCAAAATGAAAAACTCGTCGCGCAGGTCAAGCACGTTTGGGATAATGTTGAATACTATCGCAAAAAAATGCAGGAAAAAAATTTGACTCCTGACGATATTAAATCTGTTGAGGATTTGCACAAGTTGCCATTTTTGACGAAGGCTGATTTAAAAGAAGCGTATCCTTACGGTTTATTGGCTTGCCCGCTCAAAAATTGTGTTCGTATTCATTCGACTTCAGGAACGACAGGCAAGCGCGTTGTAGCTTTTTACACTCAAAAAGATATTGATATTTGGAATGAATGTTGCGCCCGTGCGATTGTTGCGACAGGCGGCAGTAATGAAGACGTTGTGCAAGTTTCCTATGGCTACGGACTTTTTACAGGCGGCGCGGGACTTGACGGCGGCTCCCACAAAGTCGGCTGTTTAACCGTTCCTGCAAGTTCAGGCAATACCGAACGTCAAATTATGTTTATTATGGACTTGCAAGCAACCATTCTTTGTTGTACGCCAAGTTACGCCGCTTATCTTGCCGAATCTATGAAGGAAATGGGCTTGACTCCTGAACAAATTCCGTTGAAGGCGGGAATTTTCGGCGCGGAGGCGTGGTCTGAAGAAATGCGCCGCGATATTGAAAAAACTTTGGGAATTAAAGCTTACGACATTTACGGCTTAACTGAAATTTCCGGACCCGGCGTTTCCTTTGAATGTTCCGAACAACACGGTATGCACATTAACGAAGATCATTTTATTGCAGAAATTATTGATCCAGATACGGGCGAAGTTTTACCTGACGGCACGCAGGGCGAATTGGTTTTCACTTCGATTGACAAAGAGGCGTTCCCGCTCCTGCGCTATCGTACCCGTGATATTTGCACTTTGAGCCGTGAAAAATGTTCCTGCGGTCGTACTCACGTTAGAATGGCGAAACCTCGCGGGCGTTCAGATGATATGTTGATTATTCGCGGCGTCAACGTCTTCCCAAGTCAAATTGAAACCGTACTTTTGAAAAACGGTTACGCGGCAAATTATCAGATTGTTGTTGACAGAATTAACAATACTGACACGTTCGATATTAACGTTGAAATGACGCCTGAAATGTTTACTGATAACGTGGCTGACGTTCAAAACCGTAAGAAAGTTTTGGAAGACGGCTTGAAGTCAATGCTCGGTATTAAGGCGAAAGTTAATCTTGTTGCGCCGAAAACTATTACGCGCAGTGAAGGTAAAGCCGTCCGCGTTATCGACAAGCGCAAAATTTAGGTGTTAGGTTTTAGCGGTTAGGTTTTAGGGACTTGAAAATTTTCCCCTAATCCCTAAAACCTAGTACCTAAAACCTAATGAGCGAACGAAGGGAGCGAATAAAATGGCTGTAAATCAAGTTTCGGTATTTCTGGAAAATAAACCGGGTACTTTAAACCAAATGACGGAAGTTTTGGCGAAGGGCGGAATAAATATCCGTGCGCTGTCTTTGGCTGATACAAACGATTTTGGTATTGCAAGAATGATTGTAAATGACGTTTACGAGGCTACAAACGTTTTGAAGGAAGAACATTTTGTAGCAACTTTTACGCCGGTTTTAGTGTACGCAATTTCTGACGAAACGGGCGGACTTAACAAACTTTTGAAAAATTTCACTGAAACAAATGTAAATGTTGAATATATGTACGCCTTCGCAGGCAAAAAAAATGCCTATATGATTTTCCGCGTCAAGGACACTGAAAAGGCGGAAAAACTTTTGGCAAGCAAAGGTTTAAAATCTTTATCGCAGGAACAAATTGCAGAAGTTTGATTAGGTTTTAGCGGTTAGGTTTTAGGTGTTAGGGTTTTGAAATAAAAAACGCCAAAAAACTTTTATCAATTAAAGTTTTTGACGCAGAAACAAATTGCAAAAATTTAATTAAACCACGCACGATTTTTTTCAACTGCAACGGTAGTTGGCTCGGAATGTCCCGAAAGTAAAATTGTATCCTCCGGCAATGTTAAAATTTGCGTCTTGATATTTTCAAACAAAGTTTTTTCATCGCCGCCGGGTAAATCTGTGCGCCCGTAACTGCCTTTGAAAATCGAATCGCCGACAAATGCAACGCCGTCAACTTCGCTGTAATAAATTGCGCCGTCAGTGGTATGCCCCGCGCAGGGAATTATTTTCAGCTTAAAATTTTCGTTGCTACTCAAAATAATTTCGCTGTAGTCTTCAAGGTACGTGACATTTTGCAAAATTATTTCACTGCCAAAAGCGGTTGATAAATTCCACGCGGTATTTTCGGCGTAAGTCTTGCCGTTTTTCTGCATACAAACAGGAATATTTAAAGCTTGCTGAATTGCGGCGGCGGCTCCAATGTGGTCGTAGTGTCCGTGCGTCAACAAAATTTTTTCAATCGAAAAATTATTTTCGCTGATTAAATGCAAAAGTCGTTCAGGTTCTGCGCCCGCGTCAATCAAAAAGCCGTGCCGCGTTTCATCGTCAATATAAAAATAGGCGTTCGTGGCGATTATGTAGCCGACTTCAACGGTATAAATCAAAATTTTTCACTCCTTTTTAGTTGTTAGGTTTTAGGGGCTAGCTGTTAGTAAAAAATCCCTAGTCCCTAATTCCTAGCCACTAATCCCTAATTTCTCGGCGTTACCACCGAGAATTTTATTTTTGTCAAATTCAGGAATTGGCAAATTTTTTATAAAATCAATCACAGTTGCGGGCGAATCCCACGGGCTGTCAGTACCGAATAAAATTTTATCTGCGCCAAAAACTTTGTACAACTTCATAAATTCTTCGGCGTTCAAAAGTTTTAAATCTTCGTCTTTCCAGATAAAATCACTTCGCGCAGGAATTTTACCAACTGAAAAAGCCGTGTCCATAAAAATATTTTTGTCGGCAAGTTCGGTTAAAACTTCGTCCCAATTTTTCCAGCCGCCCATGTGCGCCAAAATAAATTTAAAATCGCCAATTTCTTCGACGACGTGCCGCGCCATTTTCGGCGAACAACCTACAACGCCGGGAAAACCAATATCAAGTCCGGCGTGCGTTATAACGATTAAATCCAATTCGGCGGCGCGGTACATAATCTGCAAAAATTTTTTGTCGTCAAGATTGACGCCTTGATAGACGGGGTGAATTTTAATTCCCTTCAATCCCAAACTTTTGACGCGGCTCAATTCTGCGCGATAATTTTCAAAGTCAGGATGAATACAGGCAAAATAAATTATTCCCTGCGCTGAAAATTTTTCATTCATCTGCGCGGCAAAGGAGTTAATTTTTTCAACTTGTGAAGTTTTTGTAGCAACCGGCAAAATTACAGATTTATTGACGCCGAATTTTTTCATAGAATCTAAAAGCCCGTTTAAAGTGCCGTCGGTAAAATATTTGGCGCGGCTTTGCTTGCTCAAATTTTCGATAACTTCAGCGGCAATTTTGTCGGGAAAAATATGTGTGTGAATATCAACTATCATTTTTTTACCTCAATTCTAATTGGAAAGGAAAATTTTTTTATGAAAACTTTTATCGCAATTATTTTAAGCGCGTTTGTCATTTTCGGCAACAATTTTTGTAGTGCGGCGATGCCTCAAAAAGAAATGTATTTGGGCGGCGTAACTTTTGGAAGTTCAACACATAAACTTTTCAGAATGTACGGTTTCCCAAATAAAACTGAAGGCGGAGTGGAGCAACTTTATACTTGTTACTACGGCGAAGGTGTACAAATCAGCTACAACGCCTACAATAACAAAGTTTTTGAAATTGTTGTTACGGAAAATAACGGCTGGAAAACGCCCGCAGGTCTTGCCGTCGGCAGTGATTTTAATAAAATGTTTGAAATTAACGGCGAGGCGGATTTTTCCCAATCTTACGGCGATAATACAGTTTACGCCTATTTTCATTCCAACGGCAAGGTAAACGATTTTGCTTTTATTGCGCTTGTTGACGACATGACGGGAAAAATTTTGCATCTGGAAATTACCGGCAACAATCCAATGGTTACTTTGGAGGATTTTTTTCAAAGTCACGTGGAAAAAATTTTGGGAATTGAAAATAATTTTGAAGACTGAAACAAACTGGAGGCAACTTAAAATATGAAAATTGCTTTACTGATTGTATATTTTGCAGTTTTAATTGGAATTGGTTTATATTGCAGAAGACATGCAACTGACGTTGACGGCTTTGTATTGGGCGGGCGTAGTGTCGGACCTTGGCTGACTGCCTTTGCATATGGTACAAGTTATTTTTCTGCGGTTGTATTCGTCGGCTACGCGGGACAATTCGGCTGGAAATATGGAATTGCGGCAACGTGGGCAGGAATTGGCAACGCTTTAATCGGTTCGTTAATGGCTTGGTTTATTCTCGGCAGACGTACAAGAATAATGAGCCAACATTTGGACAGCGCAACAATGCCGCAATTTTTCGGCAAGCGTTTTGGTTCAAAGGCTTTAAAAATTGGCGCGTCGATTATAATTTTTATTTTTATGATACCTTACACCGCGTCGCTTTATAACGGACTTTCAAGACTTTTTGGAATGGCGTTCGGTATAAATTATTCTCTTTGTATTATCACAATGGCGATTTTAACTGCAATTTACGTTGTTGCGGGCGGTTATATGGCAACGGCGATAAACGATTTTATTCAAGGAATGGTTATGCTTGTTGGAATTTGCGCGGTAATTTACGCGGTACTTGAATCAAAAGGCGGATTTATGGCAGCGTTGGACGGCTTGGCAAGGGTTAATGATGAAACTGTTGCAACGACGCCGGGAATTTTTGCATCATTCTTTGGCCCCGATCCAATAAATTTAATGTTCGTTGTAATTTTGACTTCGCTGGGTACGTGGGGACTTCCTCAAATGGTACAGAAATTTTACGCCATTAAAAACGAACAAGCCATATTGAAAGGCACAATCATTTCAACGGCGTTTGCATTTATCGTAGCGGGCGGTTGCTACTTTTTGGGCGGATTCGGCAGATTGTTTTCTGATGAAATTGACATAAAAGCAAGCGGATTCGATTCAATTATTCCAACAATGTTATCGGGACTTTCTGAAAGTATGATCGCGTTGGTTGTCATTTTAGTTTTGTCGGCGTCAATGTCAACGCTGTCATCGTTGGTCATTGCGTCAAGCTCCACTTTGACAATCGACTTGATTAAAGACAACATTATTAAAAATATGAGTGAGGCTAAACAAGTTTTATTTATGCGCGGCTTAATCGTCGTCTTCATTGCAATTTCGGCGGTATTGGCGTTGGTACAATATTCAAGCTCTGTAAACTTCATCGCGCAGTTAATGGGAATTTCTTGGGGCGCAATGGCAGGCGCGTTCCTTGCGCCATTTATGTATTCGCTGTACTCTAAAAAAGTTTCTACCGCGTCTTGCTGGGTGTGCTTTATTTTCGCTACGGTTTTAATGATTGCCAATATGTTTATTCGTCCGGAATTTCCCGCAATTTTACAATCACCAATTAACGCGGGCGCGTTCGCAATGATTGCCGGTTTAATCATCGTGCCTATTGTAAGCGCGTTTACTCCTGCGCCGGATAAAAATCTTGTCAATAACGCCTTTGCTTGCTACGATAAAGAAACTACCGTACCAATTAGCGTTGCACTCGGCAAGGAAGGCAAATAATTTGTTGAGTTTTCTTCATTCTGTGTTAAAATGTATTCGGTGATTTTATGAATGTAACTTTTGAACTCGGCGAATATAAATTTGAATGGGATTCTGATAAAGCCGCTAAAAACTTTAAAAAGCACAAAGTCTTATTCAAAGTTGCGGCGCGTGTTTTTCTTGATGATTTTAAAATCGATGAATTTGATTATTTTCATAGTGACGATGAAGACAGGTTTAAAGTCATTGGAAAAGTTGATAATATTTTGGTTGTAATTTATACTGAACGTGAAGATAGACACCGTATTATTTCTGCACGTTTGGCAACTAAGAACGAACAGGAGGATTATTATGCACAATTCAATTACTAAAAACATTCCGCCATTTAGCAAGGAAGAACTTGAATGTTTGGAGTTGCTTTCAAAAATGACTGATGAAGACATTGATTTAAGTGATATTCCTGAAATTACGCACGAAGAATTTGTTCGTGCAAGAGAAAATCGCAGAAAAAGACTTGAACGCGCCCAAATGTTAAAGCAGGCGGTTTAATTTATGGAAAAATTTATTATTAACGGTATTGAAGTCAGCGAAGAGCAATATAATCGAATTAAAAATATACCGCAACTCTCTGACGACGAAATTGATTTAAGCGATATTCCTGAAATTACGCACGAAGAATTTGTTCGTGCAAAAGAAAATCGCAGAAAAAGACTTGAACGCGCCCAAATGTTGAAGCAGGCGGTTTAAAAAAATTTTGAAAGCTTGAACCTTCGGCGAATTGTCGGAGGTTTTTTTGTTGACAATAAAAATTTTTCTACTAAAATTTAGACACGCAGAATTTTATCGAAAGGAGCTGTACAAATTGCCAACTTTGAATTGGCTCGGCAAAGATAAAGTTGTTACCTATCATCAGAAAGTACCGTACCATT
The DNA here is from genome assembly GCA_937877565.1 of uncultured Selenomonadales bacterium. Lineage (GTDB taxonomy): Bacteria > Bacillota > Negativicutes > Selenomonadales > Selenomonadaceae > Quinella. The sequence continues at coordinate 50,948 of CALFJB010000018.1, forward strand.
TCCTTGACAAAAAATTTTCCATTGGCAACAGTGAAAACGCTATTATTCACGGCGATAATTTAATTGCGCTAAAATCTTTGTTGCCACGCTACGAAAATAAAATCAAGTGCATTTATATTGATCCGCCGTACAATACCGGCAATGAAAATTGGATTTACAACGATAACGTTTCAGATTCAAGGTTGCAAAAATGGATTGGCGAAGTTGTAGGCAAGGAAGGCGAAGATTTAACGCGCCACGATAAATGGCTGTGTATGATGTACCCGCGCCTTAGACTTTTGCAAAAACTTTTATCTGATGACGGCGCAATTTTTATCAGTATCGACGATAACGAACTTTTCAGCTTGAAATTTATCTGTGATGAAATTTTTGGTGCGTCAAATTTTGTTGGCAATATTACTTTGGTTGCAAATTTAAGCGGGCGTGATTATGGCGGAATTGCACGGATGCACGAATATATTTTGGTTTACAGAAAATCGCCGTTGCTGAAATTAAATCTTATCAATGACGAAGAAGGCAAATTTAAAATGTTTGACAAACTCGGCGGATTTGAACTGCGCGAACTGCGAAATAGAAATGTGCGTTTCAATGACGGCAACCGCCCAAATTTATACTATCCTTTTTATGTTGACATTGAAACGGCAGATGAAAACGGCTTGCATAAAATTTCATTAGAGCCTAAAGAAAATTGGCTTGAATTATTTCCGCTTGAATCGCAAGGTATAAAAACTGTTTGGCGTTGGGGCAAAGAAAAAGCCGCCGCAAATTTGAACGTTAATATAATGGCAAAGCCGATGAAAAATAATCGCTATATGATTGTTGAAAAATACCGCGAAGAAAAGAAAATGGCGCGTTCAGTTTGGAATGAGAAAGAATTTCGCAACGAAGCCGGCACTTTACTTTTGAAAGAAATTTTTGGCGGCAAAGTTTTTGATTATCCAAAATCGCTGGAAACTTTATCAAGAATTGTTGAAATGGCAACAGATAAAAATTCAATCGTGCTAGACAGTTTTGCAGGGAGCGGAACAACTGCCCACGCGGTTATCAATCTGAACGCGGCAGACGGCGGCAACCGCAAATTTATTTTAATAGAATTAAATGACTACGCAGAAAATATCACGGCGGAACGTGTTAAAAGAGTTGGCGGCAGTTTTGATTTTTACGAAATAGGCGAAAGTCTTTTTGATGACGACGGCTTTATAAATTCTGAAGTACCGTTTGAAAAAATTTTTGAATATATTTATTACAGCGAAACGCGCAAAAATTATGTATCGACGGCTGAAGAAAATTTAATGGGCGTAGATGACGACACGGCTTATTATTATTTCGGCGGCGAAAATTTAAGCTGGACGACGCTTGCCAAAATTAAAACCCGTGCAAAAAGTTATGTGATTTATGCGGATGCTTGCAACCTTAGCGAAGACGAACTTGTAAAATATAAAATTAAGTTTAAAAAAATTCCCGAAGATATTTTGGGATATGGAGGCGAAAATCAATGGAGTTAAACTCTTATCAACTTCAAGTTATAGCTGATTTAAATAAATATCTGGAGTGCGTTGAGGCAGAAAACGATTTAAAAATTTCGTGGCAAAATTATTGGCAAGCGAAAAATAAACCTGTAGGTTTTGGAAGTACGCCCGCTTATAAAAATAAAATTCCGCGTGTGCCGCACATTTGTATGAAAGTTCCTACCGGCGGCGGCAAAACATTTTTAGCTTGCGCGTCATTGGAGCCGATTTATAAAAAACTCTTGCACGCCAATGCAAAAGTTGTAGTTTGGCTTGTACCCAGTGAGGCAATTTTGACGCAGACAATAGCCGCGCTATCAAATACTGATCATCCCTACCGCAAAAAAATCGAGGAAGATTTTCAAAGTAAGGTTGAAATTTATACAAAGGAAATGCTCTTACAGGCGCAGAATTTTTCGCCAGACAACACTAACGAAAATCTTTCAATCTGTATTTTTAGCTATGATTCAATTCGTTCTCAAAAAAAGGAAGGACGCAAAGTCTATCAAGAAAACGCCGCACTTGAAAATTTCGCCCAGTATTTCGGCACTGAAGATACTTCGCTGATAAATATTTTGCGGCAATATTCGCCGCTAATCGTAGTAGATGAAAGCCATAATGCAACTTCAGATTTAAGCGTGGAAATGTTGCAGACTTTGAATCCAAGTTTTATTCTGGAATTGACAGCCACGCCGAAAACTACAAGCAATATAATTTCCTACGTTGACGCCCGCGCTCTCAAAAAAGAAAATATGGTAAAGTTGCCGGTTGTCGTCTACAAAAAAAATAGCGTCAATGAAGTTATAACGGCGGCAATTTCCATGAGAAATAAAATCGAACTGCAAGCCGCCGAAAATGAAAAATATATTCGTCCGATAGTTTTGTTGCAGGCGCAACCAAATAAAGGCGAAGAAAGCGAAACTTTCGACAAGATTAAAAATTTTCTCCTCAAAATTGGTATTCCCAAAGAGCAAATTGCAATAAAAACTTCCGATAAAAACGATTTAAAGGGCGTCAATTTACTGTCTGAAAGTTGCCCAATTCGCTACATTATCACGGTAAACGCGCTGAAAGAAGGCTGGGATTGTCCCTTTGCATATATTTTGGCGTCAGTGGCAAATAAAAGTTCACTGGTAGACGTTGAACAAGTTGTAGGGCGAATTTTGCGTCAACCTTACGCGCAAAAACATTCCGCGCCACTTTTAAATCTTGCCTATGTTTTCGGTTGCTACAAAGATTTTAACGCCACGATTGATAAAGTTGTAGCCGGTATGAAGGCGTCAGGTTTTACAAAGGACGAGTGCCGCGCCGCTCCAATTCCTCCAATTCAAGAAAATATCGAACAACAAACTTTACAACTTGAAAATGAAACCGAAGTTGCAAGCGGCGATAATCTTTCTGAACTTGACGCAGATACAACGCCGCCAATTTTGCCGGAAAATGATTCTGATGTTGACGCGGCAATTTCTCAAGCTGAAGATTTTGAAGAAATTTTTACCGAAGGTGAAACCGTGATTTTAAATGATAGTCAATTTGCAATTCGTGAAGACTTCAAAGAATCCGTTACAAATTTAAAAATTCCGCAATTTTTCAAAACAGCTCCCAAAAATATTTTCGACGATAGACCAATTTTTTTGGAATGTGTACACTTGCAGGAAGGCTTTAATTTGGCTACGGCAGATGCTAACGTTAATTTGAACGTTGATCCTTCCGACGTTGCCAAAGTTGATATTCAAGAACGCGGCGACGCTGTCCCGTATTACAAAATTGTTCGCGGCAAGGAACGTGAAAAATTTGTAAGCTACTTGAACACGTTGCCGGAAGACAGGAAAGTTAATCAATGCGTAAACGCAATAGCACAAATTATAAGCGGTAGTACCGGAATTTCTCAAAGAGACGTGCAAAGTTACGTCAAAAGAATTATTGCAACTATGGACACGGGCAAGCTTGCGGCGATTAGCACGGATTTTCAATTTTACGCAATAAAAATTCAAGAAAAAATTAGGTCGTTGCTGAATGAATATCGAAAGCAAAAATTTGGTACATTGTTTGACACGGAAAAAATTATTTGCCAAAATAATTTCAATCTTTTACCTGTTATCGACGTGACGAAGAAAATTGATTCACTGCAGAAATCTTTATATACTTCCGAAGTTGAAGATATGAACAAGCTTGAACGCCGAATGGTTGACGAATTTGAAACTTTTGAGAAAGTTAAATGGTGGCACAGAAATACCACGCACGAATTTAAATTAAACGGCTATATAAATCACTATCCAGATTTTTTGGTAATGTTGCAGAATGGAAAAGTTTTGATGATTGAAACGAAGGGCGACGACCGAGATAATTCTGATTCACGGGAAAAATTGGAATTGGGGCGCAAATGGCAAGTTCGCGCAGGTTCAAACTACAAATATTTTATGGTTTTCGATAAAAACAAAATAGACGGCGCATATAATTTCAATGAATTTTTAGAAGTTGTCAGCGAACTTTAAAAAATTTTTTTCCTTTACAAAAAATGCTTTTTCCCTTAAAATACTAAAACAAATATATACAAAATTTTTAAGAGAAAGTATTTTTTAGGAGGTTTTAACGAATGGCTAAATATGTATGCAGTGTTTGCGGTTATGTACACGAAGGCGACGAGCCGCCGATTGAATGTCCAATTTGTAAAGCACCTGCCGAAAAATTTAACAAGCAGGAAGGCGAATTGGTTTTTGCAGATGAGCATGTAATTGGCGTTGCAAAAGGCGTTGACGCAAGAATTATCGAAGGACTGCGCCAAAACTTTACCGGCGAATGTACCGAAGTTGGAATGTATTTGGCAATGAGCCGCGCCGCACATCGTGAAGGTTATCCTGAAATTGGCGAGGCGTTCAGACGTTACGCACTTGAAGAGGCTGAACACGCCGCCAAATTTGCTGAACTTTTGGGCGAAGTTGTAAGCGCGTCAACAAAAGAAAATCTTGAAAAACGAGTTGCCGCTGAACACGGCGCATGTCAAGGCAAAAAAGACTTGGCGAAACTTGCAAAAGAACTCAACCTTGATGCAATTCATGATACTGTACACGAAATGGCGAAAGACGAGGCACGTCACGGCAAAGGCTTTAAAGGCTTGCTTGATCGTTACTTCAAATAAAATTTTCCAACTTAAACAAAAAGAAACTCCTGCTAAAAATTGCGGCAGGAGTTTTTTAGTTTGCAAAAATTTTTAATCAGAAAGCGGGAACAATCGCGCCTTTGTATTTTTCGTTGATGAAGTTTTTAACTTTTTCAGATTGCAAAGTTTTTACCAGTGCTTGAATTTCGGGGCGGTTTTCATCGCCGTCACGAACAGTTAAAATATTGACATACGGCGAAGTTTTATCTTCCATGAAGAGCGCGTCATTAACGGGATTTAAATTTGCGTTCATTGCAAAATTGGTGTTAATAACTGAAATATCTACGTCGTCAAGTGTGCGTGGAAGTTGCGCCGCCTCAATTTCTTGAATTTGTAAATCATTGTTGTTACTGATGATGTCCTGCACAGTCGCTTCAGCTCCAACGCCTTCGCGCAGAGTTATAAAACCGGCTTTTTCAAGGAGCAACAAAGCGCGTCCGCCATTGGTAGGATCGTTTGGAATTGAAACTTTGCCGCCGAAGGGAACTTCATCAAGTTTTTTGATTTTTGAAGAATAAATTCCCATTGGCTCAACATGAACGCCGCCTGCGTTTTTAAGTTTCATTTCGCTGTGTTCTTTTACAAAGTCGTTAAGATACGGCTCGTGTTGGAAAAAGTTTGCATCAAGTTCCTTATCATTCAGTGCAATGTTCGGCTGTACGTAGTCATTAAACTCTACAACTTCCAAAGTTATACCTTCAGCTTGCAAGTCAGATTTAATTTCAGCTAAAATTTCAGCGTGCGGTACGGGCGTTGCACCAACTTTTATTGTAGCCTCAACTTTTTTATCGCCGCCATTATTCGCAGGCGCAGGTTCATTGCCGGTATCGCCGCCGCAACCTGTAAAAATTAAACTTGCCGCTAATCCAAGCATTGCCCAAAAACTTTTTTTCATTCAGAAAACCTCCAATTATTTTTTATTCAACCTCTTTGAGAGAGTGTTGCCAAGAAATTGTACCAACTGCACCAAAATTATCAAAACTACGACGGTTGCAAGCATTACTTCAGGTCTGAAACGTTGGTAACCGTATCTAATGGCTAAATCGCCTAAGCCTCCGCCGCCTATTGCTCCCGCCATTGCAGATTCGCCGACAAGTGCAATTATAACCGTTGTCAACTGCGCGACGATTGACGGCATTGCTTCCGGCAGTAAAACTTTTGAAATAATTTGAAACGGTGTTGCGCCCATTGACAGAGCCGCCTCAACCAATCCTGCGGGAACTTCTTTTAATGACGTTTCGACTTGCCGACCAATAAACGGAATTGACGCCACGACCAAAGGCACAATCGCCGCCGTTGTACCAATCGCACTGCCGACCAAAAATCTTGTGAACGGAATTATTGCAACCATTAAAATTATAAACGGGATTGAACGAATTGCATTTACGATTGAGCCAACGATTTTATTTAATACGGGCGATTCTAAAATTTGTCCTTTGTCAGTCGTGTAAAGTAAGACGCCCAAAGGTACGCCGATTATTGACGCTATCGCCATTGAAATTAAAACCATGTAAACCGTTTCACCGAGTGCCTTTGTCAGTAACGGAAATATTTCATTTATAATAATCACCTGCCAAAAATTTTTAAACGCGGCTGTAACTTTGAAATTTTAGAAAAATTAAACCGCGTCAACTGTGTCCAGATTCAATCTGGTTTCTGCGAACGTAGCCGATTAACTCAACGCCCACATCTTTACCGCTCAAAAAATCCAACGCACTTTGCACAGCGTTTTCACTGCCGCTTAAACCTACGATAAACCGCCCAAAGGGTACGCCATGAATTTCATCAAGGTTGCCGAAAAGCATTGTACATTCTACGCCGGGACAATTTCTAATCATCTGCGCGAGTACCGGGTCATCAGCTTTTTCACCAAGAAAAATCAATCGCAAAAGTAAAAGACTTCCTGCAGTTTTAGTTTGAGAAATTTCATTGCCTCTGAAGGCGGCGGGCAATTCGTTTGACAAAAGGACGCTGATAAATTCTTTGGTAATTTCGTGTTGAGGATTAGTGAAAACTTCCAACACCGAGCCGCGCTCCGCAATTACGCCGTTTGAAATTACTGCAACTTTATCGCAAATTTCTTTGATAACTTGCATTTCGTGCGTAATGACAACGACGGTTAGCGAAAGTTTTTTGTTAATATCTTTGATAAGTGCGAGGATAGACTTTGTAGTTTGTGGATCAAGTGCGCTGGTTGCCTCGTCGCAAAGTAAAATTTTGGGATCGCTTGCAAGTGCGCGGGCAATTCCTACGCGCTGTTTTTGTCCGCCGGAAAGTTGCGCGGGATATTGATTGGCTTTATCTTTCAAGCCGACCAATTCTAAAAGCGGCTGAACTTTTTTAGCAATTTCATCTTTTGAAATATTTGACAGATTTAACGGGAAGGCGATATTTTCAAAAACAGTTGCCGAACTTAGCAAGTTGAAATGTTGAAAAATCATTCCAATATTTTTACGCGCCGCCCGCAATTCAGAATCATTTAATTTAGTCATGTCCTGCCCGTCAACAATAACTTCGCCATTTGTTGGACGCTCCAGCATATTGATACAGCGAACAAGCGTAGATTTTCCTGCGCCGCTTAAACCTATGATACCGTAAATTTCGCCTTTGGCAATTTCCAAATTTATACCTTTAAGCGCGTGGACTTTACCGGCGGGCGAATCGTAAATTTTTTCTATGTTTGAAAGTTTAATCAAGCCGTTTTCTCCTTTGAAATTTTTTCTTCGGCGGGCGTATTTGAAATTGGATTTTCTTTCACTGTGCTAATTAAATCGTCAACCGTTACTCGCGCAGGTTCTGCAGATTTTTCAGTTGCGGCGGCTGTGCCGGTATAAATTTCTTTCGGTACAGAATTTTCATCTGTTGAAATTTTTTCTGATTCAGTTTCTGCGTTTGAATTTTTATTTTTAAAAATTTCGTCAGTAGAAACTTTTACGGATTCAGAATTTTTTTCGAGTGAAACTTCAGCAGGTTTACTTTCAGATTTTTTGGGAGTTTCATTAACTGATTCTTCCAACGTTGCAGAAAGTGCCGCCTGCGCCTTGCGAAATTCTCTTAAACCTTTGCCGAGTGCTTTTCCGACTTCCGGCAAATTTTTTGGTCCAAAAATTATTAAACCTACGATTAAAATTAAAATAAATTCGCCCATACCAATTCCAAACATTAAAATCAATCCTTTCGCCGCCGAATTATACCACGTAAAATATTTTATTCCAAATTTTTTTGTGGTAAAAACTGCGCGAATTAATTTTGTTGGAATGTTAAAAAGCCCGCAAACTCAAACGAGTTTACAGGCTTTCTCTATCCGAATCACCTTGAAATATTTTTCAAAATTAAACAAGTGCATTCTAAAAGATTTTTTGTCAAAATGCAAGTTTAAATTTTGGGAAAAAATTTTGTAACTGTGGTAAAATCTGCGCGAGGTGATTTTATGGCAAATGTAGTTACAATCACGGGCGTGAAAAAACTTTACAAAATGGGAAGTGAAATTGTTGCGGCATTAAACGGCGTCGATTTAAAAATTGACAGCGGCGAATTTGTAGCGTTAATGGGACCGAGCGGCAGCGGCAAATCAACGCTGATGAATATTTTGGGCTGTCTTGACAGACCGACTGAAGGCAGTTACAAACTTTTAGAAAAAGAAGTCAGCCGCCTTTCAGATGACGAATTGGCAGGAATTAGAAATAAAACTATTGGCTTTGTGTACCAGACTTTTAATTTGTTGCCGAAATTGACGAGTTTGGAAAATGTGGAATTACCGGCAGTATACGCGGGAATTTCAAAAAATAAGCGGCGAGAAATGGCGATTGAAGCACTTGAAAAAGTTTCGCTTGCAGACAGAGCTGAACATTTGCCAAGCGAACTTTCCGGCGGACAACGTCAAAGAGTGGCAATAGCGCGGGCAATAGCTATGAAACCGGCAATAATTTTGGCAGACGAGCCGACAGGAAATTTGGATACAAAATCGACGCTTGAAATTATGCAGATTTTTAGAAATTTACATTCAAGCGGCTCAACAGTTATAATTGTCACGCACGAGCCGGATATTGCACAGGCGGCGGACAGACAAATTTTGGTTAAAGACGGCAAAATTACCAAAGATATTATTACCGCGCAGACTTCAGAAAAAATTGACATAATATAAAAAAATTCTTGACGTGAAAAGCCCCACTGTGATAACATTGAGACGATCAAATCATCAATGACAAGCACAGCGGAGCTTCTCAATTTGAGATTTTAACACGCTCGCGCCTTGCTTGTCAACAGAAAGGCGTGTGGTTTTTTTATGATTGTGTACATTTACTTAATCATCAATCTCATCAATGGCAAAAAGTATGTGGGACAAACGCAACGCAGTGTTGAAGAGCGTTTTAAGGAACACGCAAGAGCAAATTCCTTAATTGGCAGAGCAATTCGCAAATACGGTAAAGAAAATTTTAAATTAGAGATTCTTGCTAAATGTGAAAATCTTGATGAAGCTAACGAACATGAAAAATATTTCATAAAAATTTTTAATTGTAAAATGCCAAACGGCTATAATTTAGCTGATGGTGGCAACGGTAGAAAAGGTTGCAAACATTCTAAAGAATCTAGAATGTTGATTTCAACTACATTAAAAAAATATTATGAAAATCCATTGGTGCATAAAAAATTATCTGATGGACAAAAAAGACGTTATTCAAATCCTTTAGAACACGAAAAAAAATCCATTGAACAAAAGAAACGCTTTGAAAATCCTGACGAACGTAAAAAAATTTCTTTGGCAAATAAAAAACGTTATGAAAACCTTGAAGAACGCAAAAAAGATTCTGACGCGCAAAAAAAACGTTTTGAAAATCCCGAAGAACGTAAAAAAATGTCTTTAGCTGTCAAAAAATATTACGCAGAACGCAATAAAACTATTGAGGAGGAATGATATTGCTTTTTACTGAACTGTTAAAAATGGCGGCGTTGAGTTTAATTGCAAATAAGTTGCGTACACTTTTAACAATGCTTGGGATAATAATTGGCGTTGCCTCTGTTGTTTCGCTTGTAGCAGTTGGAATGGGCGTAAAGCAAAATGTTACTGATTCAATTTCGCGTTTAGGTTCTAACATGCTCGTAATTTCACCCGGAAGTTCAAATCGTACCGGCGTTCGCGGCGGCGCGGGTTCAATGCAAACTTTAAAATATGATGATGCAAAGTCAATTAAAAGTAAAATCAAAAATATTGACTATGTTTCACCGACTGCACAGGGAAATTATCAAGTTGTAGCCGGTCACGAAAATTGGCAGACTTCAGTTTACGGCGTCATTCCTGAATATGTAGCGATTCAATCTTTGACAATGCAGAGCGGGATTTTTTTCAGCGAACACGACGTAGACGTTAGGAGCCGCGTTGCCGTTATTGGTACGACGGTTGCAACAAATCTTTTTGGCACGGTTAATCCCGTCGGCAAAAAAATTCGTGTAGGAAACGCGCCTTATACGGTTATTGGACTTTTGGCAAGCAAAGGTTCTTCCGGTATGGGGCAGGATCAGGACGACATTGTACTCGTTCCGTTGACTACGGCGCAAGAAAGATTGATGGGTATAACTTACGTGAGAAGTATCAATGTACAAGTTTCAGACGCTGACAAAATGGACGAAGTGCAAGAAAACATTGAAAAACTTTTGCGGCAACGTCATAAAATTCGCGCAGGTTCGGAAGACGATTTTAACGTTAGAAATTTAACTTCGATAATGGAAACGATGAACGAGACAACGACGATGATAACTTTGCTACTTGGAGCAATCGCCGGAATTTCTTTGGTTGTCGGCGGAATTGGAATAATGAATATAATGATGGTAAGCGTAACTGAACGCACGCGGGAAATTGGAATTAGAAAGGCGATTGGGGCGACTTTTAACAGTATAATGTTACAATTTTTGATTGAATCAACGATGATAAGTATTTTGGGCGGGATAATTGGAATATTTGTAGGAATTGGCGTAGCGCAGGCAATTTCTGAATTTGGAAATTTTAAAACGGTTATCAGCAGTTTAAGTATCGCCGTGAGTTTTGGATTTTCGCTATTTGTGGGAATATTTTTTGGAATGTTACCGGCAAGGAAGGCGGCGAAATTAGATCCTATTGACGCTCTGCGCTATGAATAATTTGAAATGGAGCTCAAATAAATTAACAAATGAAAAATTTGGCGGTCATAGATTTTAGGTATTAGGGGCTAGGGGCTAGGGATTAGGGATTAGGGATTAGGTATTAGTGGCGCGTCATAGTTTTCAGATAGAGCCGAGCAAATTCTCCTTGCGCGGCTGCGTTAGCAGGCGTGCTCTCTAAGTCGAATTGAGCAAATTCTCCTTGCGCGGCTGCGTAGCAGGCGTGCTCTCTAAGTCGAATTGAGCAAATTCTCCTATTCGTCGAATTTGCAACCCTGACGCGCCATTAAAAAGCGTTCTTTTGGTACTTTCTTTTTTGCATTGGAAAAAGAAAAGAAGATTTAAAGATAAAAAAATTAAAGATAAAAAAAATTACCGCCGAAAATGGCGGCTTTTTAATTTTTATATCGAAGTTAAATTTTAAATCCGAGTTCCACTTCTACAACTTTTTTCATAACTTCAAGATTGGGAAGTTCACCGGTGAAAAGTCTGTAGGCTTCTTCGCCTTGTAAGAGTAACATATTCAAACCATTTAAAGTTGGATAACCGAGTTTTTCAGCCTCCTGCAAAAGTTTAGTTTTGGCGGGATTGTAGACAATATCATAGACAAGCGCACCTTCCGGCAAAAGTTTTAAATCAATCGGCGGCATTTCGTCAACTGCCGGATACATTCCCAAAGGCGTTGTATTAATCAGAATATCAGCCGCTTGTAAAATTTCTTTAAATTCGTCAGCTTTCCAATCCATAACTTCAATATTGCCGTAAACGCAAAAATCATCTTCAAGCGTCCGCGCCTTTTTGGGATTACGAACGCCAATAGTAATGTAACCTGCGCGACGTTTGCAAAGTCCCCATAAAATTGCACGAGCCGCACCGCCCGCGCCTAATATAACGGCGTTGCAGTCTTCAGGCAAAAATTTCGCCTCCGCCAAAGATTTTAAAAAGCCTGTAACGTCTGTATTGTAGCCGGTTATCATACCGCCATCATTAACAAGCGTATTAACCGCGCCAATAATCATTGCATCAGAATCAACCGCGTCAACAAATTTCATTATCGTAGTCTTGTGCGGAATTGTAACATTTGCGCCGCGAAAACCTAAGCCTTTTAAGCCGTCAACCGCAAGCATCAATTTTCCCGTTTGAATTGGAATTGGAATGTAATTGTAATTTGGAAAACCTGCCGCCCTAAAAACCGCCTCGTGCATTTTCGGCGAAAGTGAATGACCAATGGGGAAACCGAGTATTGCAAAATTTTTTATTTCTTCAGAAGCCAAATTAATCGCTCCTCTCAATTTTATCCGTTCAACTGCGAACGCGTTTTGTAAAGCAAATTCATTTTCATTTCGTAATAATTCGGCGTCATATCCAAATAATGACGGTGAGGATTTTCAAAGCGTTGCTCCTCCTGCCAAATTTCGTTATCAAGCTGATTTTTTACATAATTTCTAATTTCCTGCAGCGTTGGCAAAGTTTCAACGCGCTTGCCGTCTTTTACGTAAAGTTTTAAAAGACTTTTAGCCGAACAATTTACAAATTCCCGCTGTTTCCAAGGCTTAACAGGGTCAATATATCTGAAAGGCTTCGACAAGTCAACATTTTCATTATTGAGCGCGATCATATCTGCGACGGCGTGTCCGCGTTCGTCGTAAATTCGATAAACATTTTTCAAGCCGGGATTTGTAATTTTTTCAACGTTTTCACTAACTTTAATACGCGGCTCAAAGTTATCTCCGTTACCGACTGCAACAATTTTATAAACCGCGCCGAAAACCGGTTCAGACTTCGCCGTAATTAATCTTTCACCAACGCCAAAACTATTTATTTCCGCGCCTTGATTTAAAAGCGAAGTAATTGTAAATTCGTCCAAACTGTTTGACACAACAATTTTACAATCGTTTAAGCCCGAGTCGTCAAGCATTTTTCTGACACGTTTGGACAAATACGCCAAGTCGCCTGAATCAATTCTGACACCTTTTAAACGGTTGCCCGCCGGTTCCAAAATTTCTTTCGCAACTTTGATAGCGTTCGGTATACCGCTGTGAATTACGTCGTAAGTATCAACTAAAAGCGTTGTGGACTTCGGGTAAACTTCGGCGTAACGTTTGAACGCCTCAAACTCGTTTTTGAAATACATAACCCAACTATGAGCCATTGTGCCGTTAATTGGAATGTTGAAAAGTTGACCGGCAGAAACTGTGGCAGTACCGACGACGCCGCCAATAAAAGCCGCACGCGCCCCGTAAGTTGCCGCGTCCATATTATGAGCGCGTCTTGCTCCAAAGTCTGAAACTAATCTGCCATCAGCTGCGCGAACAATTCGCCGCGCCTTCGTTGCAATTAATGACTGATGATTAATTTGTGTTAAAATAGCCGTTTCAATTAATTGGGCGTCAATTAAATCTGCAATAATCGTCATAATCGGTTCATTTGGATACATAATCGTTCCTTCAGGGAAGGCGTAAATATCGCCGTGAAATCTGAAATTGGCAAGGTAATTTAAAAATTCTTCGCTGAAAAGATTTTGGGCGCGGAAATATTCCACGTCTTCCGTATCGAAGTGCATATTTTCAACATATTCAATAATTTGTTCAAGTCCGGCGAAAATTGAAAAGCCGCCGTTATCAGGGTTGCGTCTGTAAAAAACGTCGAACGCAACGCGGGAATGTTCGCCGCCGGTTGCAAAATAACCATTCGCCATTGTCATTTCATAAAAATCCATCATCATACTGATGTTGCGTTTGTCAAATTGCGTCATTAAAAATAACCCCTTCTCAATGCGCCTTTAATGCCATTATTTTAAATTACCCTTCCCATGAAGGAAGGGCTTTAATATCCAAAGGAAAATATTTCCCAAAAAATTACAAAATAAAATTTATTGCTACCTAAATATAAAAAAATTTCTCAAATATTAAATGAATTATACAAAACGTTACAAAATTTGTAAAGAATACTTGCAGGCTTTTTAGTTTAGGAGCAATGCAAATAAACTTTGACAACCAAATTTGCGCGTGGTACGATACAACAGTTTTTAAAAAAATTTTTAGATAGGAGATTAAAATGGAAAGTCTGAAAAAATATTTTTTATTCGACGAAAGAAAAACTAACCTGCGAACAGAAATTTTGGCAGGCGTTACAACTTTTCTTTCAATGGTTTATATCGTTATCGTCAATCCGTCTGTTTTCAGTGCGGGCGGCGTAAATTTTGGCGGCGTTTACATTGCCACAATCATTGCGGCGGTTACAGGTACGCTGATAATGGGCGTGGCGGCAAATTATCCAATAGCTATTGCGCCGGGTCTCGGAATTAACGCCTATTTAGTTTACACGGTTATAATTTCAATGGGCGTTTCGTGGCAACAAGCATTTGGCGCGGCAGCTATTGCGTCAGGAATTTTTATTGTTTTGTCGATGACTTCTTTTCGTGAAATGTTTATAAATTCAATTCCTGAAACGCTGAAAAAATCCATTGCCGCCGGTATTGGACTTTTTATCGCGCTGATTGGTTTTCGTAACGGACATGTAGTAATGCCGTCTGAAGCTACGATGGTTTCATTTGGCAGTTTTTCAGATCAAGTTTTTATTTTAACAATGATTGGGCTTGTAATAACAATGTTGCTGATGGTTTTAAATGTCAACGGCGCGGTATTTTTGGGAATGATTTTAATTGCGATAGTTGCAAAAATTTTAGGCTGGTGGGAGCTGCCAAACGAATTTTTTTCAATGCCAACGGGATTCAATGAAACATTTATGCAGTTAGAAATTGGCGATGTTTCACTGCTTGCGCCGGTAATTTTTACCTTGCTGTTGGTAACTTTATTTGATACAACGGGTACAATGTTGGGAATTGGACGGCAAGCCGGTTTAATCAAAGATGGACAATTTCCAAATTTAAAAAGCGCACTTTTAGCTGATTCGGTTGCAAGTTTCGTCGGCGCGTTTTTCGGTACGAGTCCAACTTCAGCGTATGTTGAAAGTGGTACAGGCGTTTCAGCGGGCGGGCGCACGGGTTTTGCGTCAGTTGTCACGGCGGCTTTATTTATCGCAATGCTTTTCTTTCAACCATTGGCGGCGGCAATTTCTTCCCTGCCGTCAGTTACTGCACCTGCGCTTATTTTAACCGGCTGCTTTATGTGCGCAAACATTGCAACAATTAATTGGAATGACTACAGCGAAGCTTTTCCGGCGTTTTTGACTTTGGTTTTAATTCCGTTCACCTACTCAATCACAACCGGAATTGGAATTGGAATTTTATCATACGTCATTTTGAAACTTTGTACCGGCAAATTTAACGACGTTCATCCGCTTTTAATTTTAATGGCGGTTTTATTCGCCGCGCAACTTTCAATGTAAATTTTTAATAGGAGGTTTAAAGATGAAGAAAAAATTTTTAAAGGCGATTGCATTTACTTTAAGTTTTGCATTTGCAAATAATTTCTGCGCGGCAGAAACTTTGGAAGAACAAAATAGACGTTTGGACGCGGACGCCGCAAAATATTACGCTCAACAAAAAATTTACAATGAAAATGTTATGGGCTTTTCGTGGATTAACAACGCGGCTGAATACCGCGCTCTTTGTTATCAAGCTTACAACGCAGTTAAAGCAAATGTTGACAACGCCATTAAAAATCGCAAGAAAAAAGATAAACCTCTTGCAATAGTTTTGGACGTTGACGAAACAATTTTGTTAAATACTCCACATCGTGCATCATATGTTGACAGCGGCAGACCTTACAACCGCCAAGAATGGGTTGACTGGTGTAACGCGGCTATTGCTCAAGCTATGCCCGGCGCGGTTGATTGTATGCAATATGTTGACTCAAAAGGCGTTGAAATTTTTTACGTCAGCAACCGCCATGACGATACCGAATTAGAAGGCACGATTAAAAATTTTGCAAAGTTAGGCTTTCCGCAAGCTGATAGAAAACATATGCTTTTCAAAACTAATACAAGCGACAAGCAAGCACGTTTTGACGCCGTGACAAAAAATTATAACGTGATTCTTTATATGGGCGATAGCGTCGGCGATTTTCCGCTTGACACTTACGGCAAATTGACGGCTGATAGAAATTCAATCATTGATGAAAATCAAAATAATTTCGGCACAAAATTTATCGCCTTCCCAAATACAACTTACGGCGGCTGGGAAGAAGCACTTGCACAAAATTATAATAAACTTTCGCCTCAACAAAAAGAAGAGGCGCGTATTAATTCTATTTCATCGTGGAGCAGTGAGAGAATGAAAACCGAAAATCTTTTGGCAAATTCTGCAACGGCGCAAAAAACCGATCAAATTATTTTGGTAGTCGATCACACTTTGAGCCTTTGGAATAAAATTGACGGCGAATGGTACGAAGACTTTGAAACTTATTGCGGCTACGGGCGCAACGGTTTAAATATCGACAGACACGAAGGCGACGGCACAACACCTATTGGAGCTTTTCCAATTTTGTATTCGTTTGGACTCGGCGATAATCCCGGTACCGCTATGACTTACAAAAAAATAACGCCTAACTCGTATTTGAGCGGCGAGAGTTCAACTTATAATACGTGGGTTGAATCTTCCTACAGAATGGAAGGCGAACATTTGGCAGATTATTATCAGTACCAATACGCAATGAACATTGGCTTTAATATCAATCCTACAGTTTTTGGCAAGGGCGCGGCGATTTTCCTGCATTGTAAAAGCGTCGGCAAGTGGACAACTTCCGGCTGCGTCAGTATTCCAGAAAATTATATGCTTGACTTGCTGAAAAAATCGCATGACGGCGAATATATTATTATCGTTCCAAAGGTTGAGGACATTGCTAATTATTAGGTTTTAGGTTTTAGACCGTGTTTATAAATTCTTAATTTAGATTTTTTTAAAACGGCTTTTCTTTCTTTGGCGCAGATTATATCGCCATCACGGCGGAGCAATGCTCCTATTCGTCGCATTGCAAGCGCGGCGGGGCGCACGTCCTGTGCGCCCAATTTTTACAAAATTTTTGTAAACATAATCTAAGATTTTTTATAAAAAAATTTAAAGCGGCTTGCCATTTTTGACAGCCGCTATTTTTTATTTGAAATTTAAAAGCGTTTTAACAATTCTTTCTGCGGCGTGTCCGTCGCCATAAGGATTTTTTGCCGCCGCCATTTTTTTATATTCGTTTTCATCAGTCAAAAGTAACTTCGACGCGCCGTAAACTTTTTCCATTTCCGTACCAATTAATTTTACAGTTCCCGCCTCAAGTGCTTCAGGGCGTTCAGTAGTATCGCGCAGTACTAAAACCGGCTTGCCAAGTGAAGGAGCTTCTTCCTGAATACCGCCACTGTCAGTCAAAATTAAAGTTGCACGGTTCATCAAATTTGCAAACGGCTCATAGTCAAGCGGCTCAATCAAATGCACCTGCACGAGGTTGCCCAATTCTTCGTTGACGACTTCCCTAACTTTGGGATTTTTATGCACGGGAAAAATAATTTCAACTTCGGGAAATTCTTCAACGATTTTCTTTAACGCCTTGTAAACGTTTCGTAAAGGATCGCCCAAATTTTCACGGCGATGAGTCGTAACCAAAATAATTTTTTTGTCGGTGTGATTAAATTTTTCAAGTTCGCCCGTAAAATTAAAATCTGCGCGAACGGTTTTATAAAGCGCGTCGATAACCGTATTGCCCGTTACGAAAATTTTTGCCGCGTCAACGCCTTCAGCTAACAAATTATTTTTTGCGGTATTCGTCGGCGCAAAATGAAAATCCGTCAACGCGCCTGTAAGTTTCCTGTTCATTTCTTCAGGATACGGCGAATATTTATTTCCTGTACGCAAGCCCGCCTCAACGTGTCCAACTGCAATTTGATTATAATACGCCGCCAACGCGCCCGTAAAAGTCGTGGTTGTGTCGCCGTGTACCAAAACTATATCAGGTTTAACTTCGCTTAAAACGTCGCGTAAGCCTAATAAAGCGCGGCTCGTAATGTCAAAAAGCGTTTGCCCTTGCGCCATTATATTTAAATCGAAATTCGGCTTTATCTTGAACAAATTTAAAACTTGATCCAGCATTTCTCTATGTTGCGCCGTGACTGTTACGGTTGTTTCGATTTGTTCAGGGAATTTTAAAAGCTCCAAAACTACCGGAGCCATTTTAATTGCTTCGGGGCGCGTGCCGAATATCGCCATTACTTTTAACTTTTTCATAAAATCACCTGTTTACCAAAGTTAGGATTCCCAACTTTCTTGCGCCGTAGAAAATCGACACGATAACCACAAGCAAAATTAAACTTGCAATTTGGCTGTTGACTTCAGTTAAAGCGATCGCACTTAATCCGAGCATTGCACTAATCACGTACATTAAAAAAACCGCTTGCCGTTGAGTGAATCCCAACTTCAAAAGTCTGTGATGCAAATGCCCTTTATCCGGTTTAAAAATTGGTTGCCCGCCGAGATAACGGCGCAAAATTGCAAAAGTTGTATCAAGAATTGGAATACCTAACGCCAAAATTGGCACGATTAAAGCAAGCGTCGCCGCACTCTTTACCGCGCCTATTATCGAAATTGACGCAAGCATAAATCCCAAAAATAAACTTCCACTATCGCCCATGAATATTGTTGCAGGATTTGTA
Organism: uncultured Selenomonadales bacterium; assembly: GCA_937877565.1. Classification (GTDB taxonomy): domain Bacteria; phylum Bacillota; class Negativicutes; order Selenomonadales; family Selenomonadaceae; genus Quinella. Next base: position 69,347 of record CALFJB010000018.1, read on the forward strand.
TTGTAAAATAAAAAGCCGTAAGCCGCGCCCGCAAGTGCCGCCGTTAAAATCGTAATTAAGAAAAAATGTTGCCCCATTGCCACGAGTAAAATTGTAGTTGCGGCAAGTCCTGAAACGCCCGCCGCCAATCCGTCCAAGCCGTCAATTAAATTTACCGTATTTGTCAAGCCGACAAGCCAAAAAATTGTCGCCGGTACTGCCAGCCATTCTAAATAAATATAATCGCCAAAAGGATCTGTTATAAAATCAACTCTTACATCAAAGCCGACGACTAAAACTGCCGCCGCGCCAATTTGTCCCAAAAGTTTTAATTTCGCCGGTAAATTTTTATAATCGTCAACAATTCCAACTAAAAACATCAAACTGCCTGAAATTATCAGCCCTTTAATTGTGCGTAAAGTTTCACCTTCAAAATTTGAAATGATTGTAACCGTGATAATCGACAGGGTAAACGCCAAAAAAATTCCAATTCCGCCAATTCGCGGTATTGGTTTTGTATGAACTTTTCGCGCGTCAGGTTTATCAACCGCGCCGGTTTTTTCAGCCAAAAAAATTACTGCAGGAGTAACAACTAAAACTACGCCGAGTGATATAAAAAATGCTAACGCCCATTGCGGCATATCTTTTAGCCTCCTTTTCTTTAGGTAGTAAATGATTTTATATCAGCAAAAAAAACTTGTCAACGATTCACAATATTTTTATTCTGAAAGTTGACGAATTTATTTTTTGTAGCTATAATTTCATTATTAAAAATTTTTTGGAAAAACAAAAAGGACAGTCGATTTGGAAATTCGGCTATCCTCATTTTAGGGATACAATAAAATTCAGGTCAATCGCCGATAATTTCGGCGTTTTTGTTTACTTGAAGAAAATCTCGTAAACTGCGAGTCCGATCTGAACCGCTTGCAATGCAAGGGTTGCCCAATTAAATTTGGTCATCGTTCTCACCTCCTCTCCAAGAAAAACTAAGAGAGGAAACCGACATCGACAATCCTTTATGGCGCAGATTATATCAGAATGTTTTCACGCTGTAAAGCGGCTCATTTTGAGAATTGAAAGCTTGAAAATTTTTTTCAAATGAACAATCTAAAAATATAATGTTGCATAATTTTTTTATTTTGTTATAATAACCTTCAAAATTATTTGGTTTACTAAAGGTGGGAAATTAATGAGGAAAAATATAAAATTTTTTTTTGGAGCGTTTCTGATAGCAAGTGCTTTGTTCTGTACAAGCATTGAAGGTTCACCTGTTACAGAAAATGCAGTTCGTGAAACTGCTGAAACAACGGCGGCAGATTCAGACGTTTTAACAGAATCCGAAATTGAAAAAAATATTGGTACTGTAAAAATCGGCTACGTCAAAAATACCGGCTTTGTACAAGAAGATCGTCCGGGACACAAAATTGGCTACGGCTATGAGTACATGGAATTTTTATCAAATTACGCGCACTGCGATTTTGAGTACGTAGAATTTGCTACTTGGGACGATTTACTTGAGGCAATGGAAAAAGGCGAAATTGACGCCGCGCCCGGTATGCCCGGTGATTATCATCAGTTGCCAAATACCCGCCGTACAGATCACGTTATTGGACGTTTTCCAATGCAGCTTGTAGTTTCTCCAAAAGGCGTTAAACCTGAAATGAAATTGGGCGTTTTGGCGTCAAATTATCCCACTCCTGCTTTACCCGCCATTGCACAAGCCGAAGGTTTTACCTATGAAACTGTAACTTTTCACAGACTTAGCGATTTAATCGACGCCTTCACACGCGGCGATATTGACGGCTACGTTACACCAAAATTAAAATATCACGATGAAGGAAATGTTCTTGCTCTTTTTGACAGACAAAGTTACCGCCTTTCAGTTACCAACGACAAGCCCAGACTTTGGGAACGTTTAAACATTGCAATGGATCATATGCTGTTAAATCAGTCAAATGTTCGTGACAAACTGAATCAGAAATATTTGTATGTCAACGGTGCGCCTTTGGTTCTTAGCAAGAGTGAAAAAGAATATCTTGCCGAACGTAAAAAACTTCGCACTGCAATTTTTCTTTATCGTCAACCATACGCCTATCATAATTCAAAGGGCGAATTAATTGGGCTTGTTCCCGACATTTTAAATAAAATTTCAAAAGAATTAAATGTTGAAATTGAAATTGTACCGACAAATTCTGTTGATGAAGTTTCTGAACTCATTAAAAAAGGCGAAATTGATTTTGTTGCTGACGCCGTTTGCGATTATAGCTGGGCAGAAAATTTCAATATGAAACCTACTCAATCTTATCTGTCAATGGATTATGTTCCCGTTACACGTGAAGGCGATTTAGAAAAAGATATTTCAACTTTAACAGTTGCCTGTATCGATACAATGTTTCACACAGAGGCTTTCATTTATGGACTTTATCCGGCTGAAAGAAGATTGAGTGTACCTTCGCCTGAAGCCGCCCTTTCCGCTGTTGCTGAAAATCGCGCAGATATTGCCTACATTCGCCGCAATTCAATAAATTCTGTTGTTGAAAATTCTGGTACGTATATGCTTACTCCTGCATCAGAGGCGGTTTATTCCGAGCCGGTAAGTTTTGGCGTTTATGCACATGAAGATCCAAAACTTTGGCTCATTCTCAATAAATCTATTGGTCACATTGATTCTGATTGGATTCGTGATTCACTTAACAAATATCAGCAAGCTGAAGTTAATATTACTCCCGAATGGATTTTATATCATCATCCATTGAGAGTTTTAATAGCGGCGTTAATTTTAATTGCGGCTATTGCGGGTTTCTTTGTATATCGCAACAATATGAAGAAAAAGCATATTGACTTAGTGGAGCATATGGCGTACACAGATTTAAGATACAATCTGCCAAATGTTCCTTGGCTTGAACATAACGTACCTATTGAATTTGAAAATCTTGAAAATGATAATCCCAGCGTTCAAACTTTCTTTGCAGTTTTCGCAATGGCTAGTAATGCCACTGTTACGAAAGAATACGGGCGCAAAATTATTGATAGACAATTTATGTCAATGGCAAAAAATCTTGAAAAAGATGCGCCGGTTATTTTCGTGGCAGCGGGTATCGACGTTGAACATTTGATTTGTTACTGTAAAGCTGACAGCCTCGAAAGTATGAAGGCGTGGGCTGAAGAAGCAATTCGGAAGTATAGCTTTATGGAAACGGCGGATGTTAATTCTAAAATCGTTTTGCGCGTCCGCGTCGGTATCAGTGCCTATAGCCGAATGATTTATGTACAACAGGCTATTGACCGCGCTGTTATGGCTTGTCATCAAAATTCCAACAACGATGTTAATGTTTTCGACGAAAAACTTGAAGAACAACTTACAATGCAACATACGATTGAAAGCCGTATGGAACAAGCCCTTAAAGATGGCGAATTTCAAGCGTGGTATCAGCCAAAATATGATATTCGCACCCGTCGAATTGTCGGAGCTGAAGCGTTGGTACGTTGGATTAGTCCGGAAATGGGATTTATGCCGCCCGGCAAATTTATTCCTCTCTTTGAACAAAACGGCTTTGTAATTCCAGTTGACCATTACCTTTTGGAAAAAACTTGCCAACTTCAGAGAGAACGCCTTGACGCAGGCAAAGAAGTTGTACCAATTTCAGTTAATCAGTCGCGTTTGCATATGACTGAAGACGGCTACCTTGAAAAGATGAAAGCCGTTGTTGAAAAATATAAATTGCCGCGCGGTTTGATTGAATTGGAAGTTACCGAAACAGTTTTTGGCGATTTCGATTCAAAAAGCGGTATAAAAAGCGCGGAGGAAATTATTAAAGGCTTGCACGATTTAGGCTTTACAATTTCAGTTGACGACTTCGGCAGCGGTTATTCCAGTTATACGATGCTCGGCAATTTGCCAATGGACGTTTTGAAAATCGACCGTTTAATTTTAGTTGGCGCGGACACTTCCTACAGAATGCGCCAAATTCTCGGCAACGTCATAAAACTTGGCAAGGCTTTAAAGATGAAAGTTATCTGCGAAGGTATTGAAACGGTTGAGCAGGAAAATCTTTTATTGGAGCTCGGCTGCTACTTGGGACAAGGCTTTTTAAATGCTAAGCCAATGCCGGTTGCTGATTTTGTAAGTTTCTTTGAAAAACGTAACGCCGAAGTTGACGCGGCAGGTTGATTATAAATTTTGGGAGTCGGAAATTTTCCGGCTCTTTTTTGTTGCAATAAAAAAACGGGCTTAACCGCCCGCCGAAAAATTTTTTATTCGTTGATAATGAAAGTGTAGCCCGCGTCGAAGGATTCACCAACGGCAATTTTGTTAATGCCTTCCTTTTCTGAAAAATCGCCGGTAAAATCTTCGTAGTCAGCATGCCCGAGCCAAGGCTCAATGCAAAGTAAAGGTGCGCCACCTTTTGCAGGCGTCCAAATTCCCATGTACGGGAATTTTTCTGCGCGAATTGTAATTGACTTTGAACTTTTACGGGAACAAATTGAAATTTCATCAGATTTTAAATCGTCAAAAACAAGCGCATCACCTTTGAAAAGTTCGTAACTCAAATTTAATTCTTTGCCGTCAAGCGTTTCAATTCGATTATGTGAAAGGTTGCCATTTGCCGCAAGTAAAATTCTGGAAGATTTTTCTGCCACGTCAAATTTTAAATAGCAGTCGTCAAAATTTTCACCGTCAACAATCGGACACTTCAGCGCGGGATGTGCGCCAATAGAAAAATAAATTTCCTTGTCGTCAAGATTTTTAACCGTCCACATAACTTCAACTTTGTTATCGCGCAAAATGTACGCAATTTCCAACGAAAATTTATACGGGTAAACTTTCAAAGTTTCTTCGCTCCATTGCAGGCGAAAAGCAACTTCATCTTCAGTTTCACGAATACAATTAAATTCTGAAGTGCGGGCAAAGCCATGTTGCGGCAATTCGTATTCTTTGCCTTCGACGCGGTATTTGTTATTTACAACTTTGCCGACGAATGGAAAAAGTACCGGCGAAGTGTACTTCCAATATTGCGGGTTGCCGTCGTGCAAATATTCCGTGCCGTCTTTAACGCCGGTAATAGATTTTAATTCCGCGCCGTAGTCTGCAACTGTAATTTTTAAAACGTCATTCTGCAAGGTATGCAACAATTTAATCACTCCTCAAAAATTTTTGTAAAGTATTCTGCAGTTTGTTAAAAATTTCCTGCAAAAAAAATAGCAAGCCGAAGCCTGCCGAAGTTTACCAAAATATAAATCTGTCAGATAGCAGAAAAACCTAACTCTAAATCTGAAATAATATCGTCAATGTGTTCAGTGCCGATTGAAAGGCGAATCGTGGCGGGAGTAATTCCGCTTGCAAGTAATTCACTTTCAGTCATTTGTGAATGAGTTGTTGACGCGGGATGTATAACCAAAGATTTAACGTCGGCAACATTTGCCAACAACGAGAAAATTTTCAAGTTGTCGATAAATTTTTTAGCCGCGTCCGCGCCGCCTTTAATTTCAAATGTGAAAATCGAAATTCCGCCGTTCGGAAAATATTTTTGATAAAGTTTGTGGTCGGGATGATCTTTCAGTGAAGGATGATTGACTTTGTCAACTTTTGGATTTTTTGAAAGATATTCGACAACTTTTAAAGAATTTTCAATGTGACGTTCAACGCGGAGTGATAAAGTTTCTGCGCCTTGCAAAAGTAAAAACGCGCTGATTGGAGAAATTGCCGCGCCGGTATCTCTCAACAAAATTGCACGAATATAAGTTACAAACGCCGCCGCGCCCAATGCTTTATAAAAGCTGACGCCGTGATAACTTGGATTCGGTTCAACAAGCCAACTGAATTTGCCGGATTTTTCCCAATCAAATTTGCCACTTTCGACGATAATACCGCCCAAAGTTGTACCGTGCCCGCCAATAAATTTTGTCGCCGAATGAATAACAATATCTGCGCCGTATTCAAACGGGCGAATTTGATAAGGCGTGGCAAAAGTGTTGTCGATGACAAGCGGGATATTATGTTTGTGCGCAACGTCAGCAACGGCTTGAATGTCAATCAAAGTTGCGTTGGGGTTGCCAACTGATTCAATAAAAATTAATTGCGTATTGGGTTGAATAGCCTTTTCAAAAACCGCCGCGCCCATTGAAGGATCAACGAAAGTTGTTTCAATTCCATAATCCGGCAAAGTGTGTTCAAAAAGGTTGAAAGTTCCGCCGTAAATTGTGGTTGCGGCAACTATGTGATGTCCTTTGTGCGCCAATGCTTGCACTGCATAAGTTACAGCCGCCGCGCCGCTTGCTAATGCCAACGCCGCCGAGCCGCCTTCAAGTGCCGCAATTCTGCGTTCCAAAACGTCTTGAGTTGGATTTGTTAAGCGTCCGTAAATATTTCCGGCGTCACGAAGTCCAAAACGATCTGCCGCGTGGTCAAAATTATGAAATACATATGAAGTCGTTTGATAAATTGGAACTGCGCGAGCGTCTGTCACGGGGTCGGGACTTTCCTGCCCTGCATGCAACTGCAATGTTTCAAATTTGTACTTGCGATTTTCACTCATTACAAAAACCTCTTTCTTTGAAAAACTACAAGCGCGTTGCAAAATTTCCCTCGCCATTTCGCGTCAAAAATATTTTACTCAACGCCATTTCTAGGGATTAGTTTTTAGTTATAATCCCAACAAAAAATTATAGTGGCAATTATATTATCACTTTAAAAATTTGTCAAAAAATATTGGAAACGTCAATTTCTTTTTTAAAGGCGTAATAATAGCCGACTTTAAAACATTCCGCCAAAAATTTTTTATCCGCGTCGTCTTCGACTTCAGAAATTTTATCCTTATTTTTTAGCGAATTATAAAATTCCCCGTCCTGCAGACAAAATTTTTGTTGAGTGTACTTTGAATTTTGAGCAGAAAGTTTCGAGCTTATAGGAAAAATATGTTGACGCCAACTTTTTTTGTCTGAATCATTTTTGACAACTTTAATTGAGTACCTGTCCAAAAAATAGGCGTTGCCTTTGTAAAAGCCGATGAAAATTAAATTTTTATCGCGGTTAATTCGTTCAGGCGAAGACGCGGGAAGATTTTCATTTTCTGCAAGCAAAATTTTTAATTTCTGTTCAAAATTTTCTGCACTTGTCCAATCGCTTACATTTGTATATTTTTTTTTGGTTGTTGGTTTATCTTCGCGAATTTTCGGCAAGTCGTAAGCTTGAGCCGTACCTGTAAAAAAAATAAAGCCTATTAAGGCAGTACTAATCAGAGTCTTCATTTATTCGCTCCTTTCGTAGGTTATCGACTCAAAAATTTTAATAGTTTGCGTGTCATCTATTTTATTTTTGGCAATAGATTTTTGGTCAATTAATTCAGGATTTTCAAAGCGATTTCCCAAAATTTTAACGCTCCAATTATGAATTTCATAAAGCGATTGTGTCATATTATCTTTGCCGTATTTTACGACAAAACAACCGCGCATAAATTCTACAATACCAATTTTGCCATCGTCAAAAGAAATAATATCGTCTTCGTAAATTTCTTTGCCGTCTTTGTCTAAAAGACCGGTGAACTGTCCAATAGTTTCGGCTTCAACGCGATAACCTTCATAGCCATTTTCATAAACGAAAATATGTGCTTGAGGTCCGGGATCTCCATAAGTCCCGCGTTTTAAGTAAAATCCGTAAATCCAAACACTATTGGTCTCGCCATTAAATATTTGAAAAGTTTTTAAGCCGCGATACTTAATTTCACGTTCAGCCACAGTAAACACCTCCTTTCAAATTTTGCAGGTAAATTTTACACTATTGAAAAAATCTTTTCAAGATTTATTCTTTTCGTGTTAGAATTGTCGAAAGGTAATTTAGTTTTTCATTTTTACAGGAATTTAAATCAGTAAGAATTTTTTCATCTTCCAGACCGCAACGGCTTACAAGTACGGCATTTTCAGTCAGATTTTCATTGTTTAGAATTTCGGCAACTTCGCCAAAGTTTTTGTATACCTTCATTAAAACAACGTCATCTGAACTTTTCAACGCGGCAGAAATTTTTTTAGTGTCAGCGGTTGCCGGAATGATTGAAAGAATTTCGTTGCCGTAAGCCACAGGATAACCAATTTTTGCGGCGATTGCAAGAAACGCGGGAACGCCCGCCACTGTTTCAATTTGTACGCCGTGATTTTTCAGCAGTTTAAAAATATAAATGTACGTACTGAAAAACATTGGATCGCCAAGTGTAAGAAAACCTACATTTTTGCCGGTGTTGAGGTACGACAAAATTTCTTTCACGTTGTCTGAAAAAATTTCCGGCGAATCCTCAAAATTTTTAACCATTGGAAAAGTCTGATAAACAATTTGAACATCTGCGCGAAGGTACGGTTGAGCGATTGTAAGTGCAAGGCTGTCAGATTTTTTTTCAGTCTTTGGAGCGATTATAACTTCAGAATTTTTAATTGCATTAATCGCCTTGACTGTTAAAAGTTCAGGATCGCCGGGACCGACTCCAATACCATAAAAAATCCCTTGCGCAATTTCCATTTTGTTAAAACCTTCCTTTATGATAAAATGTTCTGAAAATTCGTTTACTGCAAAATAATATCACAGTTTACTGAAATTGTGAATAATTGAAGGTGAAACAATGCAATATTTTTTTATTATGATTCTAATAGCCGCCACGCTGATTTTTATTTTTGGGACGCGCCGCGCTATGCGAATGTCTCAAATATCTGTTGCACTCATTGAAAAATACGAAAACGATAAAGATAATCCCGCGCTGATTCAAGAAATTTTTGACGCCCTGAAAAATGATTTTCGCTGTAAAAAAATTTTGGAAAAATACAACGCCACGCCCGACGATATTAAAAAACTTCATAAAAAATTGATGAAGTGGGGCGATTTCAGAAAGTACAATCGCTACATTCCAATTACTTCATTTTTTAACGTGACAACGCTGGAATATCTTTTGAAACATAAAACTGACGACGCGAAGTCTTTAACCGAAAAAATGATGAATCACTTCCATATTTAGGGATTAGGTTATAGATGTTAGGTGCTAGGGGAATTTGAAAAATTTTTAATCTTTAACACCTAGAATAAATGTATCGAATTTTAAGTATTGGGTAATAAAAATTCAAAACCCTAAAACCTAATCGCTAAAACCTAACACCTAAATTTGCAGGATAAAACTTATTGGCGGCGAATTTTGAAATAATACCCTGAGACTTACGAAAAATTTTTTTAGGAGGGGCGGAAATTGGAAAAACGTGAAAGTTTATGGGAGGCATATCTGCGAAGAGGTTTAAGCCGCCGTAGTTTCTTAAAAGGTTGTGTGGCTTTAACTTCGTTAATGGGTTTAAGTACAGATATGTTTTCTAAAGTAGTTGAGGCAGCGGAAACTAAGCCGTTGCCGGTAGTTATTTGGATTCACGGGCATGAATGTACAGGCTGTGATGAATCTTTCATTCGTTCGGCGTCACCTCTGGCGTCAGATTTAGTTTTAACGAATATTGCGCTGGAGTACGACCACTTGTTAAGCGCGGCTTGCGGTGCGCCGTTTGAGGCACATCTTGACGAAACAATTAACAAGTACAACGGGCAATACATTTTGTGCGTTGAAGGCGCAGTGGCGACTAAAGACAGCGGTATTTATTGCATGTCCGGCGGGCATACTTTTACTCACTTACTGGAAAAAGCGGCGAAAGGCGCGGCGGCTATTATTGCTTATGGAAGTTGCGCGGCTTATGGCGGTATTCAAGCGGCGAAACCAAATCCAAGCGGTTCAGCGGGAATTTCTCATTTTGTCGGCGGTAAGCCGGTTGTAAATGTGCCGGGCTGTCCACCAATTCCTGAAGTCATGACAGGCGTTGTAATGCACGTTGCTTTATTTGGAAGTTTACCGCCACTTGATGGTGATGGGCGTCCAAAACAATTTTACGGCAACAGAATTCATGATACTTGTTATCGCCGCCCGTTCTTTGATGCGGGAATGTTCGCTGAAACTTACGACGATGCAGGCTCAAAAGCCGGTTGGTGTTTGTACAAACTCGGTTGCAGAGGTCCCGAAACTTACAACTCCTGCGGCAATTTGCGTTGGTGGCAAGGTATGAGTTATCCTATTCAAAGTGGCGCGGCTTGCATTGGTTGTTCCAATAAAAATTTCTGGGACGAAGCACCATTTTCTGACAGGTTGCCGCAATATGGCAAACTCGGCGATATTGATAAAATTGGCGCAGCTTTAGGAGTTTTGACAGCGGCAGGCGTTGGAGCTCACGCTGTGGGCAGTATTATTCAGAAAAATAGCCGTAAAGATTTAACTGAAGAAGAGCATGAGGAATAGGGGTTAGTGGTTAGCTGTTAGTGGTTAGGGTAATGAATAGTCATAAAGATTTGATAGTTTGGCAAAAATCTATGAATTTGATTGTTGAAATTTATAGACTGGTTAAACTTTTGCCGAAAACTGAAACTTACGCACTTTCAGATCAAATGCGTCGCGCCGTTATTTCTATAGCGTCAAATATTGCGGAAGGAAAAGGGCGAGATTCGACTCGTGAATATATTCATTTTCTAAATGTGGCACGTGGCTCTTGTTTTGAACTGGATACTCAAATTAACGCCTGTGTTCTTGTTGAATATTTATCTGAAAAAGATGTGGCAACTTCATTTGAACTTTTAAACGAAGTTGGAAAAATGTTAAATGCAATGATAAGTAAATTAAAGCTAAAGTTAGAAAGAGAGGGCAAAAATTCCTAACCCCTTTAGCCTAACCCCTAACCCCTAAAACGAAGGAGGAATTTTTAAATGGCACATGTTGTTGTAGATCCCATAACGAGGATCGAAGGACATCTGCGCGTTGAAGTTGAAGTAAATCCGGAAGGTAAAGTAACCGACGCAATTTCTAGCGGTACGGCGTGGCGCGGTCTTGAATTAATTATGAAAGACAGAGACCCGCGTGACGCGTGGGCGTACATTCAGAGAATTTGCGGCGTATGTACAACGGCGCATGCACTTTGCTCGGTACGTGCAGTTGAGGACGCACTCGGTATTTCAATTCCAACGAATGCAAATTATATCAGAAATATTATGGCGGCAACTTTGACGGTACAAGATCACTTGATACATTTTTATCATTTGCACGCGCTGGACTGGGTAAGCCCGGTTGAGGCGTTATCTGCCGACCCCGTCAAAACCGCCGAATTGCAGACGGCGTTAATAAATTCTTACCGTCTTGATTTGAAAGTTCCAACAGAAATTGCAACTGAAGCTTACCCGCATGATTTTCCTGCGGCAACTTCAAAATATTTTGCAACGGTACAAAGCAAAGTTAAAGCTATCGTAGACAGCGGACAACTTGGAATTTTCGCCGCGCAATGGTGGGATCATCCCGATTATAAAATTTTGCCGCCGGAAGTTCATCTTTTGGCAGTTGCACATTATCTTGAAATGTTAGATAAGCAACGCGAAATTGTTACTCCGCACGTAGTATTTGGCGGCAAGAATCCTCATCCTCATTACGTAGTTGGCGGCGTTCCCTGTGCAATTTCTTTGACTGACGGCAACGCGCCTGTTAATACTGCGCGACTTGCGATTGTTGACAGAGCAATTAATTTTGGGCGCGTGCTGATTAACAATTATTATCTGCCGGATTTAATTGCCATTGGCAACCTTTATGTTAAAGCCGGAAAAGTTGACGGCGGCGGACTTTCCAAAAAGCGCGTAATGGCGTTTGGCGATTATCCTTTGACAGGTTACAAAGGCACTGCAAATGGCGGCGACGGCTACTTTAAAAACTTGCTTATTCGTTCGCAGGGCGTTGTTGAAGATTTTGCTGACGGCGTCGATAAAGCTACTTTCTACGATTTGACTGCAGACGACTTGAAAGACGGTACAACTGTTACTGAAGGCGTTGAGCATGGCTGGTATGAATACCCCGAACATAAAGATTTGCACCCGTGGGAAGGTGTCACAAAGCCTAAATATACCGGACCTAAAACGGGTACGCCTACAGTTTGGGAAACTTTGGACGAAAACGGCAAATACTCTTGGCTTAAAACTCCGAAATGGCGCGGCAAAGTTTGCGAAGTTGGACCTTTGGCAACTTACATTATCATTTACACGAAGTCTAAAAAAGGTTTACTCAATGACGCAACTTGGGCTGAAAAAATGATGCTTGATCAAATTGACGTTGTTACAAAAGTTTTGGGCGTTGCTCCTGAAGTTTGGATGACTACAATGGTTGGGCGTACTGCTTGCCGTTGCCTTGCCGCACAGGTTGCCGCCGAAGTCAACAGATTTTTCTTTGATAAACTGATTGAGAATCTTAAAACCGGCGATACTACCACAATGAACAATGAAAAATGGTATCCTGAAACTTGGCCTAAAGAATGTGTTGGCGTTGGCTTGTATGAAGCTCCGCGCGGCGGCTTGAGTCATTGGGTTGTTATCAAAGATGGCAAAATTGACAATTATCAATGCTTAGTACCGACAACATGGAATGCTTGCCCGCGTGACGATACTGCAGGGCATGGCGCGTATGAATTGGCTATGATGGATACGAACGTTAAAGACTCTAACAAGCCGCTTGAAATTGCAAAAGTTATCCGTTCGTTCGATCCGTGCCTTGCTTGTGCTACTCACATTTACAACGCTAAAGGCGAAGAAATTAACGCATTTTCGACCGACCCCTACAGGAGGTGAGCCGCCGTGAAACCTTTCAAAGACGTTAAAGTAAAGGAGTATAAAGTTTTTAGTCCGTTCCTGCGAATTTTCCACTGGATTATGGTTGTATCAATCGTTGTACTTTTTGTGACTGGACTTTTAATAACTAAGCCAATGAACGTTACGACGACCGAGCCGACTTACACAATTTTTTCAATGGATTTAATTCGTGATATTCATTTCTTGTTTGCGTTTATTTTCTGCGCGTCATTTATCCTGCGAATTTACGGTTTTATTATCAACAAAGGCGACAGACTTTTCCCGCGTTTTTGGGAAGGGCATTTTTACCCGGAAACTGTTGAGGTTGCACTTCACTACATGTTGATAAAGCCGCACCATTCGCCGTTTTTGAGAAACCCGCTTGCAAGAGGTTCATACGCCGCACTTTACGCAATGGTTGTCATTGAAATTTTAACCGGCTTTGCTATGTACTGCATGGCTAATCCCAACGGTACAGGCGGTATGCTTTTCGGCTGGGTTAATATGATTGTTGGTAGCGAAATGATGGCTCATTATATTCATCATTATGTTGCGTGGGCGATTATCCTTTTTGCTATTGGGCATATGTACATGGTTTTTCGCGCAGATTTTATGGAAGGCGAAGGCGAAGTTTCCAGTATGTTCAGTGGCAAAAAATTTCTTCCACATACCCCAAAAGATGCTAACGAACTTGAATAATTTTTTGGATTGAAAATTTTTTGTAGCTTCATCTTTACAGGTGGAGCGTTTTTTCTTTTAGTTAAATTTTCATTTTTTGAATCAACTTCATTTTTTAGTTTAAATTTACTTTTCTTTGGCAGTCGCCCCAAAGAAAAGTAACAAAAGAAAATGCTTTAACGCCCGTCAGGGTTTCTTAAGGTGTAGAAATTCCAAGTAACCGTCTCCTCCAACTTTCCTGTAATTTCAAGTAAACGAAGTCTCTGAAACCGATGACGGGCGATTTTTTTAAGTGGTTATCGAATTTAATTAAATTGGAGGAATTTAAATGTTAAGCGATGTTGAAATTGCACAACAGGCGAAAATTAAAAATATTACCGCCATTGCCGAAAAATTAAATCTTACTGCTGATGACTTAGAACTTTACGGCAAATACAAGGCGAAAATTTCTAAAGACGTTTGGGCGCGTGTCAAAGATAATCCCAACGGCAAATTAGTTTTAATGACGGCTATAACTCCAACGCCCGCCGGTGAAGGCAAAACTACAACTTCGATTGGGCTTGCCGACGCTTTTAATAAACTTGGCAGAAAAGTTTGTGTTGCACTGCGCGAACCTTCACTTGGTCCTTGTTTTGGAATTAAAGGCGGTGCGGCAGGCGGCGGCTACGCTCAAGTTGTACCAATGGAAGATATTAACCTGCACTTCACGGGAGATTTTCACGCCATTACAACCGCCCACAATCTTTTGGCGGCAGTTTTGGACAATCATATTCATCACGGCAACGAATTAAAAATTGACGTGCGCCGCGTTGTCTGGAAACGTGTTTTAGATTTGAACGACCGCGCACTTAGAAATATTGTTGTGGGATTGGGCGGCAAGGCTAACGGCGTCCCGCGTGAAAGTGGCTTTGATATTACTGTTGCCTCTGAAATGATGGCGATTCTTTGCCTTGCGAATGATTTTGAAGATTTAAAAGAAAAACTTGGAAAAATTATTGTAGCTTACAACTTCGACGGCGCACCAATTACCGCAAACGATTTAAAAGTTACGGGTTCGCTTGCGTTACTTTTCAAAGACGCTATTAAACCTAACTTAGTTCAAACTTTGGAAGGAACGCCCGCTTTAATTCACGGCGGACCTTTCGCAAATATTGCGCATGGTTGCAACTCTGTACAGGCTACGAAATACGCGCTGAAACTTGCAGATATTGTTGTTACAGAGGCTGGATTCGGCGCAGATTTAGGCGCAGAAAAGTTTTTGGATATTAAGTGCAGAAAAAGCGGCTTGAAACCTGATGCAGTGGTTATCGTTGCTACAATTCGTGCTTTGAAAATGCATGGCGGCGTTGCCAAAGATAATCTTTCAACTCCGAATGTTGACGCCTTAAAAATTGGAATTGCTAACCTTGAAAAACATATCGAAAATATTCAAGGTTTTGGACTACCGCCGGTAGTTGCGTTAAATGCTTTTCCAACTGACACTGACGAAGAAATTAAAGCGGTTGCCGAACTCTGCGCGAATAAAAATGTAAAATTTGCACAGTCGAAAGTTTTTGCAGAAGGCGGCGCGGGCGGTATTGAACTTGCAAAGGCGGTTGAATCTGTTTTTGATACTGAAACTAATTTTAAATTTACCTACGAAGACAACCAAACTATCAAGGAAAAAATTTCGGCGGTTGCGACAAAAATTTATGGCGCGGACGGCGTTAATTATCTTCCTGCCGCTGATAAACAAATTGCTGAAATTGAATCTTTGGGCTTTTCAAATTTGCCAATTTGCATTGCGAAGACTCAATATTCTTTGTCAGATGACGCGGCGAAATTGGGGCGTCCCCAAAATTTTACCGTTACAGTTAGGGAAGTAAAAATTTCTGCAGGTGCGGGATTTGTTGTAGTGTTACTTGGAAATATTTTAACTATGCCGGGACTTCCAAAACGTCCTGCCGCCGAAAAAATCGATATTACTGCTGACGGTTTTATTACAGGTCTTTTCTAAAATTTTTTCTTAAAAAACCAAAAACGTCTCCGAAATTTATCGAAGGCGTTTTTTATTGCTCAAAAATTTTCTTGATTCAAAAATTTGACAGCTTTTATTAAATATGATAACTTTCAAAAATCTAAAGGAGGTTTTTTTATGGCAAAAACTTTATTTACATCTGAATCAGTAACTGAAGGACATCCAGATAAAGTTGCTGATAGAATTTCTGACAGCATTTTGGACGCAATTTTAGAAAAAGACCCGATGGGGCGCGTGGCTTGCGAAACTTTGGTAACTACCGGTCAAGTTCACGTTGTAGGCGAAATTTCTACCAGCTGCTATGTTGACATTGCAAAAATTATTCGTGAGGCAGTTAGAGAAATTGGTTATACAAATTCGGCTTACGGCTTTGACGCTGATACGGTCGGCGTTTTAGTTTCACTTGATGAACAATCGCCGGATATTGCGCAGGGCGTCAACAATGCCTTTGACGACGAAAACGAAATTGGCGCGGGAGATCAAGGTATGATGTTTGGTTACGCTTGCAATGAAACGCCGGAATATATGCCGCTCCCAATTTCTTTGGCTCACAAACTTGCCTACAGATTAGCCGAAATTCGCAAGTCTACCAAAGAATTAAATTATCTTCGTCCCGACGGCAAAACTCAAGTAACCGTAATTTATGAAAACGGCAAGCCCGTTGCAGTCGATACGATTGTTATTTCTACGCAACACAATCCCGACGTTACACTTGAGCAAATTAAAAAAGATATGATTGAATACGTTGTCAAGCCGATTGTTCCCGCCGAATTGTTGACGGCTGAAACTAAATATTTTGTAAATCCAACCGGCAAATTTGTAATTGGAGGACCTCAAGGCGATAGTGGCTTAACCGGCAGAAAAATTATCGTTGATACTTATGGTGGAGCCGGAAGACACGGCGGCGGCGCGTTCAGCGGCAAAGACCCGACAAAAGTTGACAGGAGCGCGGCTTATGCGGCGCGTTACGTTGCTAAAAATATTGTAGCGGCAGGACTTGCCGACAAATGCGAAATTCAACTTTCATATGCTATTGGTGTAGCCGCGCCAATTTCTATTTCTGTTGAAACTTTTGGAACGGCTAAAGTTGACGAAGAAATTATTTCAAAGCTCATAAAAGAAAATTTCGATCTTCGTCCGGCAGCTATAATTAAAAATTTGGATTTACGCCGTCCAATTTATAAAGCAACTTCAGCTTATGGACATTTTGGCAGAGATAATTTTAGCTGGGAAAAACTTGACAAAGTTGAAATTCTGCGCGAAAAGGCAGGATTGAAATAATCGCTTTATAAAAATTTTTCTCATGGACTGAAAAGTCTGTGAGTTTTTTTATTTAACGAATATAGCTTTTGCGATATAATTTTCAAAAACTTTTATTTAAAATTTATGTGTCAAATAATTTATTGGAGGATTTTATGGAAAAAATTTTGATTGAAGGCGAACGTTTAAGACTTCGTCGCGCAGAAATGACAGATTTAAAATTTATTATGGAAATTCAGCACAAGCCGGAGAATATCCAATTTATTGTGCCGTTCGATGAAGATTTTCACACGGAAATTATAAACTCTGACAACTCACAAAATATGGACGTGATAATAGAAGAAATTGCAACCGGCGCAGCGGTCGGCTATTTTATGTTATGTGAGCTTGACAATTTAGGTGTTGAATGGCGGCATGTTATCGTTGACAAAAAAGGCGTCGGCTACGGGCGTGAAGGTTTAAAACTTTTAATGCAGTGGAGTTTTGAAGTTAAAAAATTTCATCGCGGTTGGCTTGATTGTAAACCTTACAATGAACGTGCCTTGCATTTATATGAAAGTTGCGGCTTAAAACGTGAAGGAATTTGCAGAGAGTGCATTTGCGTCAATGGCGTCTACGAAGATTTAGTTGTGCTTAGTATTTTGGACAGAGAATATTTTCAGCTGAAAAAATAATTTCTTCGATTAAACTTTTTTTATTTGTTGTAAATGTACTTTCTTTGCTGCGCCCAAAGAAAGTACCAAAGAAAGGGCGTCTATGGCGCGTCAGGTTTTCTAGGGCAAACGTATTCCCACTTCGATTATCTATCCTAGTACTTAGTATTCATAGTCTTCCCCTCTATCTGAAAACTATGACGCGCCTACACTAGTCTATAGCCTTTATCCACTCGTCTCTAAAATATGACGCGTCTAATCTTTCAGTTGCGTATTATGTATTTCATAATTTAAATTTTCATTTTTGTGAAACTAAAAAGGACTAGAGAAAACTCCCTAGCCCATTTTTTAGTTTTAATATATTCAGTTTTGAATTAAGCTTCTTTAGCTAATTCCTTCGCAAATTTTTCGCAGTTTGCAATAGCTTCTTCGTCAGGAGCATTTTCAGCAATAACAGTACCAACGAGTTTTGCGCCTGCATCTTTGGTACGATCTGCCCACGCTTCCATCCACGCGCCGCCGCCCCAACCATAGGAGCCGAAAAGTAAAACCGGCACGCCGTCAATTTTGCTTTCAGCGTCTGCAAAGAAAGGCTCAAATGAATCTTCTTCCAAAACTTCGTCGCCCATCGCAGGACAACCAAATGCAAACGCCGTATAATTTGCCATTTCATCAGCGTTAAAATCATCTACTTGAAAAAGGTCAACATCAACACCGGCTGATTTTATAGCGTCAACAACCGCGTGAGCCATAGCCTCCGAATTTCCTGTTCCCGACCAGTAAACGACAGCAATTTTACTCATTTATAAAATCCCTCCAAACTGATTTATGCTAATATTATCACAGGGATTTAAAAGCGTCAAGTTATATTAAAATTTTTTAAACGTCTCTGTAAGTTTCACGTTCAATTATTAAGCGTATGGCATTTTCTGTTACACCAAATTTACGAGCTAATGCATTTTGTCCAAATTCTTTATCACCGCGTTTATAATTTTCACGAATATAACGCACGTCTTCAGGCGTCAATTTACGACATTTTACATTAGGTTGATGATAATCCCGCAATCCAAGTCTAATTGCGTGAAGTGTGTTTTCTTTTTGGTCAACCCATTCCAAATTGTCAGTGCGGTTATTCCATTTATTACCGTCTTTGTGATTAACTACAGGTTGATTTTCGGGATTCGGAATAAACGCCTGTGCTACCAGTCTATGAACTTTATAGAGTTTTTCAACGCCGTTTTTGTGCAAATGCGCCGTCTGATAGCTTGAGTATTTTTCCGCAATCTTGAAAATTTTTATCTTGCCATTGCGAATACTTCTGCCCATATTGCGGACTTAAACGATTAAAATAATTGTGGCTCGTTTCCGAGTGTGTTAGTTTATTTTCTTAGCGTTAATAATTTATCACATTTGGCAATACGGGTCAACTTTTTTTGTTAAATTGGAAATTATTTTTGGCAATAAAAAAATCCCGCCGCTTGACGGGATTTAATTTTTTATCTTGTATCCTACACAAGAAAACAGAATCAGTATCGCTAAAAAATCTGCAATGACGAACGCTACATTTTCGCTGAAGTCCAAAAATACAAATTCGCTTTTCAAAAACATATAATCTAAAAGTTTTCGATTTATGAAGGCGTAAATTCCATAAATTGAAACTGCGCCCGCCAAAATTTTTAGCGGCGTCACGGATTTTATTTTCAGTTGCGTTTTCAAAAATTTAAAGTGAAATCCCAAATGTACTGCCACTAAAATAAACAGCCAATACGAAACTGCAAGATGAATCAGCCGCGCCGTTCCTATTCCTTCGTAAAAATCAAATACAAACAGATAATTTGACAGCAACACACCGCTTGCCGTTTGCAAAATCATCAGTATCAGTATCAAAAAATTTACAGCTACTGTTAAAATTCTGTCTCTGTTAAATTTTCCTGACGTTAAAGATTTGTACCAATTTCTGTTTAAAATTTGATGAAGTACGAACAGGGCGAACATTGCCACGCCCAAAACTTCGTGCGGCTTTTCGCCAATCAGTGAATACGGCATCAGTATTAACAAAACTGCCAACATCAAAAAATCTGCAAAAATTTTTAGTTTCATTTTAAAAGCCCAGATTTTTCAACCAATTTTTAATGTCGTCTTCGGAATTTTGAATTACATTGCGATTGAGTGCAAGCCCGCCTTCAATAACTTTTGCGTTGGGTTGAAGTGATTGAATTTCGTTGATTGAATTGGCAAAACCGGCACCGCCGCTGGTTATGAAAGGCACAATCGTTTTGCCGGAAAAATCGTAACTTTTAAAGAAACTGTACAAAATACGCGGCATATCGCCATACCAAATTGGGTAGCCGACAAAAATTATTTTATAGCTGTCGAAGTTTTCAATTTTCGCCGAAATTTCCGGTAAAGCGTTACTTTGCTTTTCTTTAGTTGCAACTTGTTCAAGTTCGCCGTGATTTGTAGGATACGGCGTTACAGGTTCAATTCTGAAAATATTTGCGCCGGTACTTTGTTGGATAATCTGCGCGACGTATTGAGTATTTCCAAAAACTTCGCCATCTACAATAACGGTGCTATTTTCCTCATCAAGATTCATATTTTTTGGATTGTCAGTTTCAGGAACGGAAAAATACGCCATTAAAATTTTATCGTCTGCATTTCTTTCAATTTTATTTACCGGCGGTTGAAAATCAGGTTTGCTTTCAATTTGAGTATTTTCTTCGCCGCAACCTGCCACAAGTAAAATCAGTAAAAAGCCTGTCAACAATGAAAAAATTTTTTTCATAATCAACACCGCCTAACTAAAATTTAAAAATCAACGGTTTTAATCCACGTTGCAACGGTATCTTTTTCAATTCGTCCGCGAAATACGCGCCCTTGAATAAATTTGGCGTCCGGCGCACTGTGTTCTAAAAAGCTCAAAGTATCACCAAAACCACTGCCGCCACTCGTTGCAAAAGTTACAATCGTTTTGCCGCTGAAATCGTAACTTTCAAGGAACGTGTTAATAATGTGCGGGGCAACGTACCACCAAATTGGAAAACCTAAATAAATTGTATCGTAATTTTCAATTTTGGCGTTTTTGTCGGCAAGTTCAGGGCGTGAATTTATATCCTGCATTTCCTTAGTTGTACGAGAGTTTTGTTTGTCCCAGTCTAAATCCATACTTGTATATTTTTCTGCAGGTTTAATTTCGTAAGAATCCGCGCCGGTAATTTCTGCGATAAGTTTTGCAATTTGGCGGGTTGTACCTGTCGGCGAAAAAACCGCTACTAAAATTTTGTTCATAAAATTCACCACTTAAAAATTTATAGTTTTAATCCAGTCGGTAATATTTTCTTTGTTAATTTTTCCTCTAAAAACTTTGCCTTCGATAAATTTTGCCTTTGGACTGCTCGGCTTTAAGTGTTTCAAAGTATCGCCCCAACTGCTTCCGTCCGAAGTTGCAAAAGTTACAATCGTTTTGCCGGAAAAATCGTAACTTTCAAGGAAGTTGTTAATAATGTGCGGTGCAACGTACCACCAAATTGGAAAGCCCAAATAAATAACGTCGTAGTCGTCAAAGGTTGAATTTTTATCTGCAAGTTCAGGGCGGGACTTTGTATCCGCCATTTCAACTGTGGTACGGGATTCTTTATTTTCCCAATCTAAATCTTCTTCGGTGTACGGCGTCGCAGGTTTAATTTCATAAGTATCTGCGCCGGTAATTTCTGTGATAAATTCTGCAACTTTGCGCGTGGTGTGATGTGAATCTGGATTCGGCGAAAAAAACGCTACTAAAATTTTTGACACAAAATTTTCCTCCTTTTATTTAAGCTGACTAATAAAAAAATCAGCAACTTTTCTAGCCGTCAATTTTTCATCTTGTGTAAAGCCGTGATCGAATCCGGGCAAAAGTTCAATCTGACTGCCGGGATAAATTTCTTGATAACGCAGGCTGTAAGTGTACGGAACAACAATATCTGCAAGCCCGTGAATTATGAAAACCGAACCTTCAAATTTTGATGCAGTTTCATAAATTGGCAAACTTTGCGCGGTTTTAATGTAGTTACGACCTAATCTTTTTGTACCGCGATGATCTAATTCAACATATTCAGGAATATTAATTGAATCGTAGTGTTCAGTAAAAATATTTCCGCGTATTGCGTCATCGCGCAGGACTGCCGCCGCCGCCATTAACGCAATAGCTTTAACATTTTCGCTACCGAGTTGACCGGCAACCATACTTGTAACAACGCCGCCTTGCGAATGTCCGGCGATTGAAACGCTTGTAACGCCGCGCATATCCCGAACATATTCGTAAACGTGTTTGGCGTCTTCAATTTCATTTAAAACCGTCATATCTTGAAAACGTCCTTCACTTGCGCCGTGTCCGTTGAAGTCAAAGCGAATTGAGGCAATTCCCGCCGCCTCTAAATCGTCCGCCAAATATTTTAAAAGCGGTTGCTCCTTTTTAGCCGTGAAACCGTGACAGATTATAACCATTGGATATTTTGACAAGCCATCCGGCGTTTGAAGTACCGCCGCCAATTTGCCGTGATCGCCGTCAATCTGAATGTTTTTACTTTGCGCTGAAACGTTGAGCGGCAAAAACATTATCATTAAAACTACTGCCATTAAAAATTTAAACATCTGTACCACCTCTGCAAAATTATTTTTCAAACTTTACAGAAATATTACCATTTCCAACGGCGTCAAGCAAGCCTTCAGGATTTTTAATTTTCCCAAGCCGCGTGTAATTGTAGCCGCTGTAAAAATCTTGATAGAAAAGTACAACCGTATTTGAAAGCCACAACATTAAATCGCCCGTGCGTATATTGTCAACTTTTTTATCCAGCGACGGCAAATTTTTATCGAAACTGTAAAATTTTTCGTTGCCGTTAAATTCTGTCATTGTTACATTAAGCGGCAATTTTTCATAGAACGCCCGCGCCGCCGCGTTGTCATATAAAACCGCGTCAAAAGTCTTTTCTCCAATTAAAATTTTAATCTGCATAGTTTTTGCCTCCGTTCTTACATCCTGCGCGACGGCAACTGTATTTTTTGGGGGTTCGTAACTTAAAAACATTATTACTGTAAAAAGCATTACCGCCGCCATAAAAACTTTTTTCAACATTAAAAAAATCTCCTCCAATCTTTGGAGAAGATTTTAATTTATTTAGTCAATCTTTACAAGCTGAAAATATTCTGATATACTACATCACATAGGCTGTTGATTACGGCTTTGCCCCCGGAAAGGGGGTGGTACGTATGAGAAAGATTGACTGGATTAACCTTGCGGTCAGTACAGCTGGTCTTATCGCGTCCCTTATTGGTTTGTTCAACTAAAATGTAACGACCAAAAAAAGCCGCTAATATCGCGGCAAGTAACAACAATTTAAACTTGGGGCAAGTCGGGTCTCAATTCGACAAGCCTTTTTTGTTTGTCAATCGAAAGGAGATGATGACCATGACAAAGATTGACTGAATCAACTTAGCCATGATAACTTTTCAATTTTCAAAAAACCGTTATATCGAAACTGTAAGCAGAACACCTTCAACCGTTCAAACAAATTCAATATCTGAATCAACTTGGCTCATTCTGCCGCAAGTGTTAGAGTCTTTTTACACTGAAATTATAGCTAGAAATTTTTATTTCGTCAACTGGAAATTTTTTTTAGCTGAAATAAAACGAAAAACGGCGGTCACGGATGCGCGGTCGCGTAGCGAGCGTGCTCTTTAGTAAACCGCCGCCGCGTGTTGATTCAAGGATTGAATCATACGCGGAAGTTTTTCTTTCTTTGCTAGGCGTTTCTTTCTTTTTTCAAAATGAAAGAAATGCCGTATTAGAAAAGTTAAAAATTTAGAAAAAGCCATATCAGAAAAATTGGCAAAAAACTACTGTATCAAAAATAAAATCAATCCATCGCCCGCACTTTTTCCTCAATAAAAGCAATTTCCGCCGCGTCGAGGTTGTATTTCTCATAGAGTTGCAAATCTATTTCGCTGATAGAGCGCGACCAATCTATATCTGAATTGTTGGTAAAATCTTGCAGAGGGACGCAAGCCCACGTTGAAGGGGGATTATGTTGCGTAACTTTTAATACGCCCAATAACGCACGCGCAAACTTCGTTTTGACAAATTTTAAGGCATTGTCCGCTTCCGTGCGTGTATCGAACGCTCCGAGCGTTATAAAGGTCTGTGTGTTGCCGACAAGCGGCAAGCCGACAAGCGGAGTACTCAACTTTTCACCAATAGCTCCTGAACCGTTAGATTCCGGGATTATAATTTTGTATTTGTAGAAATTTATTTTATTCTCGCCAACGTCAATATAATCTGCGCGAATAAATTTAAAATAGCGTTTATTTTTTATCAATCCCAAAACTTGAATATATTCCTTGCCGTCGTTTGGTTTTTCGTCAAAAAAATAATCTGCCGCATATTCAAAAACATTGGTTTTAAAAAAATCGTCCTTCCGTTCTTTGATAAATGGTGCGTTGGGATTTTCTTCAATAAATTTTTGAGTTAATCTATATTGACTTCGCCCAAATACAATTTCACTAAACGGCAAAAAATTTTTGTTATCAATAGAAACTTTTTTACGAACGGATTTTAATTCCTCAAATGGTATAAAAATTTCAATCGCTCCAAAATCTTCTTCGGGGTCGTAATAAGTAATTGTAATTCCGCCTTTAATGTCAGTATTTGGAAAAAATTTACTGCTTTTTAGCTCGTGTTTGATAATTTTTAAATGTTTATTGTTTAAAATTGCTTTATTAAAATCTTCAGGAGTATTACCGGCATTAAAAAAGCATCGCGCAGGATGAATCAATGAAACTTTTGTATTTAGTTTAAAAGTAGCTTTTAAAATTTCGTGATAAATTGGCGAGGCGTAATTTTCATTTCCGCCATCTAAAGTAATTTGATAAGGCGGGTTGCCAACAACGGCATCAAATTTCATCGTGCCAACTCCTTTATTCCAGTAGGATTTATTTTGAACAGAATCGACGAAAAGCGCGGGATTAGATTTGAGAGTGGAAATTAAATCGTCGAAGTAGCGGGCGTTGATAGTGAAATTGGAAAAACCGGCAAGCGTGCGGCGGGTAATAGTTTCAGCCATAGGCGTTTTGCAAATGACAAAAACATTATCGCGCAGAGTATCAGCCCAAATTTTTTGCAGGTATTCAAGACTGTAGCCGCGTTCAGAATCGTTGAGGCGGGCGCGGTAGATACTGTAAGCGACGTAGAGCGGATACAAGCCGGTTTTAGAATTTATTTCAAGAATTTTGGCGTTGGGATTGGCAAAAGTTTTAGCGGTAACATTTTGAACGTTGACAAAGCGCGGGGCGTCCAAAATATTTTTGTGGCTTGCGTCGAAAAAGTCAAAGCCGCCGAAGGCTGAACTCAAATGCAGATTGACAACATTAAAAGGCGTCAGCACGGTTTCTTTGTCAGGATTTTTGAAACAGGAAAATAATTCTGCGATTTTTTTAACGCGGGCGGTAGGCGGCAGGGCGTCGGCACTTTTGGCAATGGTGCGGATTTTTTTACCGGCGGCAATGAAAATATCTTCGTCGTAGTATTTGATAAAATCGCTGAAAAAATCTTTGGTAACGCCCTTTGGCATAAATTCCTTCCACGATTCGGCGTCAACAATTTTATCATCAAGGAACATTTTAATAGTAAAATCGTCTTCAAAAGGCACGTCCGCGCCGTAAATCAGCAGCGGCAATCTGATAGAAATACCGCGCAGAATAGAAATAGCGTCGCGGCGTTGTTTAAGGCGTTTATCGTGTTCGCTGTCTTTAAGTTTTTTATCGCCGGAAGTTTTGCCGCCTGTAACGCCTTGCTTGTTAATGTCAATTTCGTTAGATTTTTTCTGCGCCTTAGAACTGCCGATAATTCCTTTGAGTTTGTTAAACTTTTCAATTTCGAGGTTATCAAGTTGCAAAAGTTTTTGATTGTACAAATTAGAATCGTCGAAGCCGTGACGTACAGCGCGTTCAGCTTGAGCGCGTTTTAACTGTTGGAACAAGGCGGGCGCGTTGTACGGCGTCATTTTAGAACCTTCGCAAGCAATGACGGGGCAGAAATTTAAAAATTCGGTTAGGCGTTGACGGTTGCCGCCGCTAATGGCGCAATATTCGGCGATAACTTTTAACGTGCGATCGGGGGCGAAGTCAAAAACGTAGCAAATATCTTTGAACTTGCCGCCACTTTTGCAAGGCGATTGAACGCGGAAAATAGTTTGCATATAACTTGAGGCTGAAGTAGAATAGCCGCCCGCCAACATAAAAACTGCCGACCATTCAGGAATTGTAACGCCGGTGGTAAGTTTGCCGCAAGATAAAGTTATGGTGTAGTCATTTTTTTCAATGGCGTTGGTAACTTTTTCGAGCGCGTTTTTAGATTCTTCGTCAGCGTCGCCGTCGCCTGCAACGTTTACAATTTCAAAATTTCTAAAAATCCAATGTTGCTTTAAAAGTTTAGAAAGTGCGCGACCTTCCTTGACGCCGGGAATAATCCAGAGCGAATGGCGGAAAATATTTCTGAAAGTTTCGTTTGAGTAGGGGTAATTATTTTTTTTATCGGTAACTGTCAATAAATCCAGAAACTGTTTAATAAAATTTTCGTGGACGAATTTTTCATTTTTGACGCGGAAAAATTCCCTAAAGTTGAAAGATTTATCGTCGTCGAAAAAGTCAGGATTGTTGAGAATTTCGCCGAGATTGTAGGTAAAAATTTTCATTTCCGGCAAATCTGCGTAGGGGTTAGAATCGCCGAAATTTTTAATATTCCAATCAGTTTTGGCGCGTTGTTCCATAATATAATCCCACGTCAAAACTTTGTCGTTGTAGTCTTCGATAATGTTAAAGGGCGTGCCGCTAAGTGCAAGCAGTTTTGTATTTTCCTTGACAAGCTTTTTTATAACGCTGTCGCCGAGTGCGGTTTTAGTGCCTTCGTGCGCCTCATCAACGATTAAGCAATTCCACGCTGTGTTAAAAATTTCAGTATTTTTATCGAAGTTGCCGCCGGTAATTTCGGAGCCGCGCAAATCCTGCAACGATGCAAAGTAGACAAAATTTTTATTGCCGCTTAAAAGATTTTGGATATTTTCGCCTTGAGTTTTTGAGCCGTAAGCAAAGTTATTTTCGCCATGAAAGATTTTATCGAAGTCTTCAAACCACTGCGAATTTACAACGGGGCGATGGGTAATTATTAAAGTTTTTTGAAATTGCGAACGCTTGACAACTTCCAACGCTGATAAAGTTTTGCCGAAACGCATTTTTGCATTCCAGAGCATACGATTTTCAGTCTTAAAAATTTTTACAGTTTCCTTGATAAAACTTTCTTGTTCGGGGCGAAAAATTATTTTTGCGGGAATTTCAGCGGCGGTTGCGTTGATAGTATTTTTGCCCTGCTTAACGGCGGCGATAGCTTTTTTGGCGTCTTCGAGGTTGACTTTGAACCATTCACGCCCGCCGGTATTGTTGGGCGATTTTTGCTTAAAGCCGGAGCGTTTCAAAACGTAATGCACATCAAAATCACGGAACGCCTTAGAATTATTTTTTACGGCTAATTCGGTATGTAAAAGTTTGTAGTCAATTCCTGCGGTGCGCGTGTATTCGTCGATACGATTTTTGGCGGCTAGTTTTAATTCGTCATCATTCGGCGGCAAAAATTTATTGGTTTTAATCGTAGCGTCGCCGATTTTCAAAAGTCCTCTGTGCGCGGCGTCTGCAATTTCAAAAATGTAAATCAGTTTGTATTTAAAATTTTCTTCAAATGTTTGCATTTGGTTTCCTCCTTTCAAAAAACTTTTTATCTTAAATGTACTTTCTTTGTGTGCGTCAAAGAAAGTACCAAAGAAAGACGCTTAATCGCCCGTCCGCCGCTTGGGTTCCTGCACGTTCCTAGTAGGTGTGCCGCCAGAGGCGGCGCGTAGTTTACCGCACGCTCCTAGATTACTGTTAATCAGCGGCACAGGACGGGCTTTTTATTCGTAATTTCTTTAAAATCCTCCCTTCAATAAATCTTTGTACAAAAAAGTTTCGCTCGTCTGCCAATCTTTTACAATGCAATAAACTTGATTTTCAGGCAGAAAACTTTCAAATAATCCTGTAGTAATTTTTGCAAAGGGAATTGTAAATTGCAAGCCGTCCATTTGCCACAAATTCCAGCAAATTATTTCTGCCACTTCCTCTAAAAGTTTTCGCGCAGGTTTTTTATCAAACTGCCTTTCAAAATAATCAATGAAAGTTTCAAAAACATTTCGCCGCGCCAAAAATAAATTATCGCCTTGAAATTCATAGCCGTAACAACTTTGCACGGCTTTAACCGCCCAAATTTCCCAATCCGTTTGATTGTCGGTATTTTCATTTACGACGCGGAGTTTTCTGTCAAGCAAGCCGATTCTGTTTTCAATAGGAATTGCCGCGCCTGTAACTGTATCGTAGCGGCTGACTAAATATGGAGCTTCGCCGCAAGTTATTTCAAGCCGTTTTTGTAAAATATAATCCTGCCAATTTTTTTCGCCGAAGAAAATTTTTTCCGTGTTAGGCGTCCAAGTTTGATTTTCAGCCGTGTTAAAAACATTTGCCCTGCCAAAATATTTTTCGTCAATCAGATTGTTTTGCAGGTTGCAAATCCAAGACGGCGTAAAAATTTCGGCGCGGTTTTTGGTACGGCGTTTTTGTTCGGTACGAACTTTTTCAAAGCGCGGCTTTATCAAATTTATCTGCGCGGGATAAATTTCAGATTCTGCGCGAAAATTTTTATAATCATCAGCCGCCCAAATAATATTATTGCCGGTTGTCATATCTGCCAAAAGTTTTTCAGTCAAATTTAACGCCCCTTTTTTGCCGCTATTATAACAAAAAAATCTCCTCCTGTATTTGGAGAAGATTTTAATTCATTCCGTCAATCTTTACAATCTGAAAACTAACTGATATAATCTGCGCAGAAAAAGGCAGTTGGTTGTCGGCTTCCCCGCGAGGGGAGGTGATAGCTATGACTAAATGCGAGATTGCCAAATTGGCACTTCAAGTTGTTGAGGTCGCGGTTATCATCTATGACGTTTTCTTTAAATAGAAACGTAAAAAATAAGCCGCCAACGGCGGTTATCAAAACTACTTCTATATTCTGGGGATAGCCGACGGTTCAAACCGGCTGTCCTTTTTCAGTTTACAAAACCATTTACACTGAAATTATAGCCATTAAAAATTATTTCGTCAACTGCCGGATTTTTCAAATTTGAAATTATCTAAAATTTTGCCGCCCACAGTTTGAGCAATTAAATTTATTGAATCTGCGCGAACGTCCAGACAAATATAACTTTCCGGCTCGTGAGTATAATTTTGATCGCCTGCGCGTCCGCACAAAATGTAAGTCGTGCCGTGTTCAGATTTTTTTTGCTCAAAAATTTTTCCGGCGTTGCGGTAAGTGTGCAAATGCCCGGTTAAAACTAAATCTATTTCCAATTCGTCAAAAAGCGGCAGAAAATAATTTTTCGCCTCGTCAACAAAATCATTTTGGCGGCGATTAAAAATTGACTTGTGCATTAAAACGATTTTCCAGCGGCGATTTGTATTGCGTGCATCATTTCTGAAAAAATATTCCTGCGCGTCTCTAAGACCGGCTTTAAAATTTTCCAACTCTAAAAATTGCGTGTTCAAAATAAAAAAGTGCGCCGCGCCATAATCAAACGAATAAAAATAACCGCCAAATTTTTTGTTACCGTTAGGCGGCAATTTAAAATTTTTCAAAAATCCCGTCGGTAAGCAATTTATCCAGAGTTTATTATAAAATTCGTGGTTACCCATTACCGGCACTAAAATTTTTTCCTTCAACAAAATATTCGCCGCGTCGTACCATTTACGCCATTGGCTAAAATCTTGCCCGTTGTCAATTAAATCGCCATTCATTGCGAAAATTTCAGCGTCTGGATAATTTTTTGCGGCAACCGTCGCAGTCCTCTGCCAAATTCTATAATCTATGCACTGTGAATCACTGAAAATTAACATTTGAAAATTGCCACTGCCCGCCGTTCGCAAATTCTGCAAATTCGTCGCGCAGTCTTCAGAAATTATTCTAAAATTGTACAAACTTGCCGCCTTTAAATTTTCTAAACTGCAACTGTAAATAAAATTTTCCTCAAAAAAATCTTCGCTACATTCGATAAACTGCGCCACGTCTTCGCCAATCATTTTGTATTCAAGTTTGACGTTGGAAAGTTTTTCATCAGTGTTAAACATTATCACGCGGGAAGTTGTAGAATCCGCAGTTACAATTTGGCGCAAAAATTTAACCGCTAACGGCTTGTAACCGTCCTGCGGCTGATGATTTTCTTGCTTTTTAAAAAACTTCGACAAAAATTTTTCAAGTATCAATTAACGTGTTTCCTTTCGTACCAAAACGCGCCCACAATTAAAATTATCGCCAAAATTACAACTACAATAATGCGCGTGTTGTCTTCCTGTTGCATAATTGTATCGTGACCAATTATTGCCTCAATTCCGGTTGATGGAAATTTTCCGACCAATGACGCCAAAAAATATTCGCGCAGGTTTAACGAACTCAACGCGCCCACTGCATTTAAAACGCCGCTTGGAATGTATGGAACCATTCGCGCTATCAGCATTACCATAAAACCTTTTTGAGAGCTGTATTTGTCAATCGAAGTTAGAAACGTGCTTTTTGAAATTAATTTTGCGGCTGCGTCACGGAAAAAAAATCTTAGCAATAAAAAGCTAATCGTAACGCCGACCGTTTCCGCTGCCACTGAAATTACAATTCCCCAAAAAATCCCAAATATCAGCGTGTTTGCCGTTGAAAAAATTATCGCAGGTGGAAAGCCCAGCGCGTTTACAAATAGCGTGAGCAGAAAACTGAATACAACAGCCATTTCGCCGTAACTTTTTATATATTCCGCCGTTTCTTGTATGTCGCCGTGCCGCAAAAGTTCAAATATTTCCGGCAGAAATTCCGGCGCGACCCAATGTATCACGGCAAATAGCAACAAAATTAACATTGCGGCTACAATTTTGACTGTCTTCAATTAAACACCTTCTAAAAAAAATAATTTTTTGTATTTCAAGCACGTAACATTTGCTGAAGGCGGTTGTAATTGTTGACGACTCTGACAACGTAATTTTGAGTTTCAGCGATATGAGGAATACCGCCCGCGTTGATGACGGCTTGAGGTCCCGCGTTATACGCCGCTACAGCGTAACTAAGCGCGTAAGCTCCATTGCCGGAAAATCTGTTCAGCTGATTTTTTAAATAAATTGCGCCGCCGACAATGTTTGCAAGTGGACGATGTGGATCAACGCCAATCATTTTGGCAGTTGACGGCATAAGCTGCATTAACCCGACTGCGCCGACGGGACTAACCGCGTTAAATCTGAACGCGCTTTCAGTTTCCATTACCGCCGTTATAAGTAGCGGATCAATTTGACATTCCTCCGCCGCGTACAAAATTGCCATTGACAGCCATGCAATTTCTTTTTCGCCGCTGTGATAGTAGCTGACTTCCTGCCGAATAACTTCATAAGGGTCTTTCGCCTCCGCCGAAGTTTCGACTCCGGTTAATGAAATTAAAATTATAAATGCAAT
Source organism: uncultured Selenomonadales bacterium (assembly GCA_937877565.1). Taxonomy (GTDB): domain Bacteria; phylum Bacillota; class Negativicutes; order Selenomonadales; family Selenomonadaceae; genus Quinella. The sequence goes on from CALFJB010000018.1 coordinate 100,189, forward strand.
TAAAAATTTTTTCATGGTTTTACTCTCCCATAAATTATTTCAATTTTTATTTCGTGATATTAATCAAAATTTATAAATCAGTCAAGTTTTTTATAAATGTGAAAGATTTTTGACTTGGCGAAAGTTAAATAAAATTTTTTCTTCAATAAAAAAGCCGCTACGTTTTTTGTAGCGGTTATTTTTTATTACGAAATTTTTTCTGCAACTTCAGAAATTGCAACTGTTTCCTGCGCTGAAGTTTCAAGATTTTTAATTGTCACGGTAGAATTTTTAATTTCGTTTTCGCCGATAATCAGGGCGAATTTTGCGCCGGACTTCGCCGCCTGTTTCATCTGTGCCTTTAAACTTCGCTTTGCAAAATCCATTGTCACGGAAATATTTTTGCGTCGAAGTTCAGTTAATAATTTAAAACTGTAAATTTCAGCCTTTTCATCAGCCGCAACTATAAAAGCGGCGAAATTATTTTTTTCAGCCTGTAACAAATTTTGTTTTTCCAGAGCGATTAAAATTCTTTCAATACCTGCCGCGAATCCAATTCCCGGCGTAGGGCTGCCGCCAATTTCTTCAATCAAGCCATCGTACCTTCCGCCGCCTGCAACTGCAGATTGTGCGCCCAATGGCAGGTACTGAATTTCAAACGCGGTTTTCGTGTAATAATCTAAGCCGCGTACAAGGCGCGGATCAATTTCAAAATTTACACCCGCCACCGTCAAATATTTCTGTACCGTTGCAAAATGTTCGCGGCATTCGTCGCAAAGGCAAGTTTCAATTTTCGGCGCGTCTTCAACAATTTCTTTGCCGCTGTCAATTTTACAATCCAAAATTCTCATTGGATTTTTTAAAAGTCTGTGCTTGCAGTCGTCGCAGAGCTCCTCTAAATTTTCGCTGAAATAGTGCTGAAGTTTTTGGCGATAGATTGGGCGACACTTTGGACAGCCGACGGTATTAATTTTTAATTTTAAATCGTCAAGTCCCAAACTTTTCAGAAAATCCAACGCCAATAAAATAATTTCTGCGTCAACGGCGGGATTCTGTTCGCCCAACGCCTCAACGCCGAATTGATGAAATTCGCGTAACCTTCCGGCTTGCGGTCTGTCGTATCGAAACATTGAACCAATATAAAAAAGTTTCACCAAATTGCCGGTAGCGTACAATTTATTTTGCAAGTAAGCACGAACGGCGGACGCGGTATTTTCTGGGCGCAAAGTTATTGAACGCCCGCCGCGATCTGTGAAGGTGTACATTTCTTTATCTACAACGTCCGTACCTTCGCCAATTCCGCGCTGAAAAAGTTCGGTATGTTCAAAAATTGGTGTACGAATTTCTTCATAGCCGTAATTTTGGCAAATTGTACGAATTTTATTTTCTATAAAAAGCCAATTTCCAATTTGTTCCGGCAAAATATCTTTAGTGCCTCTCGGCGCGTTTGTCAGCAAATTCATTCCTCCTAAGCTAAAATTTTAATCAACTGTTCAGCCATTAATTATCTTCCGAACTTCGCCAAAATTTTTTATTTCTGCGGTGTCTTGGTCTAAATCTTCTAGTTTCGGAAGGCTGAACTTCTTCAGGATTTTCAGTTGTTTCTTTTACAGATTCAAATTTTTCTTCGACGGGCTCAAATTTTTCTTCAACGGGTTCAAATTTTTCTTCAACAGGTTCAAATTTTTCTTCAACAGGCTCAAATTTTTCTTCGACAGGCTCAAATTTATCTTCGACAGGCTCAAATTTTTCTTCAGTAGGTTCAATTTCTACTTCAATTGCTTTAACAAATTCAGCCGTTTCTTCGACGGGTTCAGAATTTTCATCGGCGGAATTAATTTGCGTCTCAAGTGATTTTATTTTATCTTCAACAGATTCAGCCGTTTCTTCGACGGATTCAGCATTTTCATCGGCAGAATTAATTTGCGCCTCTAATGCTTTTATTTTATCTTCAACAGATTCAGCCATTTCTTCGACGGGTTCAGAATTTTCATCGGCAGAATTAATTTGCGCCTCCAATGCTTTTATTTTATCTTCGACAGATTCAGCCGTTTCTTCGACGGGTTCAGAATTTTCATCGGCAGAATTAATTTGCGCCTCTAATGCTTTTATTTTTTCTTCAATAAATTCTGCCGTTCCCTCAATCGCTCCGGTAAATTCTTCTACAGCTTCAGCCGTTTCTTCGTCTACGGGTTCAACGGGTTCTTCGTCGGGAATTTCTACAATTTCATCAAGGAATTGATTAAAAATTTCGGCGTCAGAAATTGTGGAAGGATTATAAATTTCGGCAAGCGTGTTGGAGCGATTTTCAATATATTTATGCACGTCGCGCAGATAGGTTGTCAAATCTTTGGCGTTGAACGAAGTTTGAAGGCGCATATTTTCATTATCAGGAACTTTGGTAGTTGCCGCCGCGCCAACGCCTAAAATTGTTTGGCGTTCATCCATAATTTGAATATTATAAATTCCTTCCGCGCCGGGCTTGCAGTAGCCGACGTTTTCAATTTGCCCGCTGATATAGCCTTGACGATACAAATAATACGGCAAGTAGCCTTTATCACGTAACATTTTTTCGGCTAATTCCGCCATCTTTCTAACTTCCGCGTCGTCAGGCAAATCAAAATCTTTGATTGTAGCCACTTCATCTGAAAGCTGCGTTTGAAGTTGTGAGCCGCGTTTAATCGCCAACGCGTGCAAAGTTATATCTTCAGGATTTAACGCCAAAACTTTTTCCAAGCTGTCTTTTACGTCGTTGATAGTTTCGCCGGGCAGTCCCAAAATTAAATCCATATTAATTTGAAATTTTCCCATCGCACGCAATTTTTTATAAGCCAATGTAACTTGTTGCGCCGAATGTTGACGCCCAATCCTGTTTAAAGTTTTTTGCTGCATAGATTGAGGATTGACGCTGACGCGGGTAACGTGAAATTCAGTTAAAACGGCAACTTTTTTACTTGTGATTGTATCGGGGCGTCCACATTCTACGGTAAATTCTTCAACGCTGGAGCTGTAAAAAGCCGCTGTAACTCTTTCCATCATTTCACGGAAAAAAACATCAGGCAACGCGGTAGGAGTTCCGCCGCCAATATAAATACTTTGGACTTTGAAGCCGTAATTTTTAATTTCAGCCGCTGCCGCGTTTATATCCTTCGTCAACGCCTTCATAAATTCTGCAACTTTGTCATCACTTGGCAGAATAGTTGACGGGAACGAACAATAAAGACAGCGCGTCACGCAGAAAGGTATTCCAACATAAACGCCAATAGTTTTATCGTCGCCGGAATTTAAAATTGGAATTTGGCGAATTGCAACTTCAGTTAAAAGATGTGACTTGTTGTAGCTTGCAAGATAATCTGTGCTAAGGCGGCGGGCAATTCTGTCTCTGTCAATGACGCCATGACTTGTAACCGCAAAACCGCCGCGCAACCAACGATGAATAATTTTTGTTGGGCGGACGCCGTGCATAATTCCATAAGGCACGCCCTCAAGTTTCAAATCGTTTGTCAAAATTTTGTACAGATTTTTTTTAACCAGTCGATGAATTTCTGCGCCGCGCCTTTCATTTGGATTGATACTTTCAGACGCGGTAAAAGTTTTTTCGTAGCGATCTTTACCTACAGTCAATTTCGTTTTTACAACATTTTCGTGCATTGAGTTTGAAATTTCAAATTTGTCATAATCGACCGGCTCATAGTCGTTTGCCTCTTCGATATGAAAGGCGCGTAAAACTTCGCCGATAATTTTCACAATAACTTGATTATCGTTGTTAAGTTTAAAATTTTTTATTTTCATTGTTTCACCTTATTTTTACAATCTGAACAATAGCCGAAAAATTTTACTTCGTGGTTGAGAATTTGAAAGCCGGATTTTTTGGCAATAAAGTTTTCTAAATCGTCAAGTAAATCTTCTTCAAATTCGATAATTTTTTTGCAATTCAAGCAAATTAAATGATGATGCTGATGAAGTTGAGGATTAGCCGCGTTAAGCTCGTAGCGGGCGCGTCCGTCGCCAAAGTCGATTCTGTTCAAAATTCCAAGTGTGTTCAAAAGTTCAACATTGCGGTAAACCGTTGCAAGTCCGAAGTCAAATTCTTTTTGTTTCAAAAGTTCGTAAACTTCTTCCGCGCTTAAATGTTTGTCTTCGTTGCTGTCAATAAAAACTTGAAGAATTTCTTTGCGTTGCGGCGTCATTTTATAATTTTTTTCTGAAAGTCTGCCGCGTAAATCCTTAAGCTTAAAAAGTTGCCGGGTTTCGCTCATTTGAAGTTCTCCCCTTCTTAAATATTCTGAAATATTATATCAGTTTTAGAAAAAATGTACATAAAAAAATCCCGCCAACGCAGGGAATTTTAATTTTTAATTTTTTCTATTTTTTAAATGTACTTTCTTTTCAGTCGCGAAAAGAAAGTACCAAAGAAACGCTTTTAATGGCGCGTCAGGTTTTCTCGGGGTTGACGTAATGCCTACTCTTCCCCTCTATCTTAGTTTCTCGTAACTTCAACTCTTCCTCTCTATCTGAAAACTATGACGCGCCAAACAAACGATAATGATTTATTTTTTTATTTAACACCTTTAAACATAATGAAATATTTCAGCCAAAAAATTCATTTTCAACCGCAATGCAAATAGCGTGGTAAATTGGCAAATGCAATTCTTGAATCTTAAAAGTTTCAGTGGCAGGCGCACAAATTGTCACGTCTGAAATATTTTTGAGTTTGCTGCCGCTTTTACCCGTCAAAGAAATTATTTCAAGTCCCAAAACTTTTGCAACTTTTGTCGCGTACAAAACATTTGCCGAATTGCCGGAAGTCGAAATGGCAAAAAGAATATCGCCGCGCTTGCCTAGTCCCAAAACTTGTTGAGCAAAAATTAAATCTGCCGCGTTATCGTTTGCAACGGCGGTATTTAACGCACTTTCGCTAACTAAAGAAATTGCGGGCAACGCGCACTGTAAATTTTTTTTGAAATAATCTATATCGTCAGGAAAAAGTTTTTCTGCATCCTCAACAAAATTTTTATTAAAATCTTCAATTTTGCGCGGCAAAATAAAACCTTTCATAAGTTCGCCGACAATGTGTAAAGAATCTGACGCACTGCCGCCATTGCCGCAAATTAAAAGTTTGTTACCTGCGCGAAAACTTTTGCAGATTTTTTCGACGGCTAAATTTAAATCATTTCTGCAAATTTCAAGCGCGGGATAACGTTCAATCAATTCAGAAATTTTTTCTACGGTAGAATTTTTCATTTTGCCTCACTCCAATTTTTGCCGTAATGACAATCTACAACGAGCGGCACTTTCAAAGTTGTCACGTTTTCCATTGCGGCGCGAACAATTTTTTCAACCTGTGCTATTTCGTTTTCTTTCGTCTCAATAACCAATTCATCGTGTACTTGCAAAATAATTCGACTTTCAAGCCCGCGCAAATTTTTTTCGGCGTTAATCATTGCAATTTTGATAATGTCAGCCGCGCTCCCTTGAATTGGCGTATTCATTGCCATTCTTTCGGCAAGCCCGCGCTGATGAAAATTGGGGCTTTTAATCATTGGCAAAAAGCGGCGGCGTCCAAACATCGTGGTAACATAGCCGTTTTCGTGCGCCTGTTTAATTGTGTCGTCAAGAAAATTTTTAACTTTGGGATAACGTTCAAAGTACAGAGAAATATATTCGGCGGCTTCCTTTCTGGAAATTTTTAAATCTCTTGACAAGCCGTAATCGCTTATACCGTAAACAATGCCGAAATTTACCGCCTTAGCTTTTCGCCTCAATTCCGGCGTTATGTTATCAATAGAAACGCCGAAAACTTCCGCCGCCGTCCTTGCGTGAATATCTTCGCCGCTCAAAAACGCCGCAATTAAATTTTCGTCGTCTGACATATGCGCCAAAAGTCTTAACTCAATCTGTGAATAATCAGCACTAAATAAAAAATCGTAGCCGTTGCCCGGTTCAAAAAGCGAACGAATTTCTCTGCCTTCTTCGGTACGCACGGGAATATTTTGCAAATTTGGATCGGAGCTGGAAAGTCTGCCCGTTGCCGTGACAGTTTGATTAAAATTCGTGTGAACGCGGCAAGTTACAGGATTTATCAGCGTTTTAATCCCGTCAAGGTACGTAGATTTTAATTTTGTCAAAGTGCGGAAATTTAAAATTTCATCAATGATTGGATGAATCCCGCGCAGATTTTCCAAAACTTCAGCGTTGGTAGAAACGCCGCTTTTAGTTTTTTTCTTCGTTTGAGTAACGATTGGCAATTTTAACTTTTCAAAAAGAATTTCTGCAAGTTGTTTGGGCGAATTGATATTAAATTTTTCGTCGGCAAGTGCGTAAATATTTTTTTCAATGGCGGCGATACGATTTTCAATTTCAGCAGATTTTTCATCAAGGCGGGCAGTGTCCACATAAACGCCGCGTAATTCCATTTTCGCCAAAACTTCAGTAAGCGGCAATTCAATTTCAAAGTAAAGTTTTGAAAGTTCAGCCGCGTCAAGTTTTTCAGCGTACAATTTGCCCAATTTTTCAAGCGCGGTAACTTCAGCGGCGGGCGAATTTTCTTTCAAACTCAATTCAAATTCAAGCGTCAACAATTCGGCGCAGGAATAATTTTCACGTTCTGGATATAAAAGATACGCGGCTAATTCCACGTCAAAAAATTTTGCAGTATCTTCAATTTGAACTTCGCGCAGGATTTTTTTCAGATTGTGGACAAAAATTTTTCCTTTGTACTCGGCAAAAATTTTATTGGCGTCAACTTCAAAAATTTCTTCGCCAACCTTAACGAAATTTCCAACAATCGCCAAACTTCCGGCGGCAAAAATTTTATCATAGTCAGTTTCAGAAACTTTGGGCACTTCCAAAAAATCTTCAGCCGTTTCAACTGAAAAATCGCCGAAAAGATTTACTTCAGAATCGTAAATTTCGTGGATACGTTTTTTGGCAACCTTCAAAGAATAGCGGCTGCAAAATTCATCAACCCGCGCCAAATTCGGAGAAATTTTAAACTCCTGCGCGACAAAGTTTATATTCGGCACGTTGAAGACAATCTGCGCCAATTTTTTACTAAGTTTTGCAATTTCAGAATTATTTTGCACTGCCTCACGAAATTTTTTAGAGGAAATTTTTTCGGCGTTCGCAAGAATATTTTCAAGCGTCCCAAATTCCTGCAAAAGTTTTGTAGCCGTCTTTTCGCCAATTCCTCTAATACCGGGAATATTATCTGAACTATCGCCGCTCAAGCCTTTATAATCGACAAGCAACGGCGGCGCAAATCCAAATTCTGAAACAAATTTTTCTTCGTCGTAAATTTCCAAGTTGGTATTTTTTGCAAAAAGTACGCGGGTATTTTTGTTAATCAGTTGGAAGGCGTCCCTGTCGCCCGTCACAATGTCAACCGCAAAATTTTCTGACGCCTGCGCCGCCAAAGTTCCAATAATGTCATCTGCCTCAAAATTCGGCGCGGCTAAAGTTTTAATCCCCATTACTTCAGCAAATTCCTCAAGCATTGCAATTTGAGAAATTAACTCGTCGGGAGTTTTGGCGCGTCCGCCCTTGTAGTCTGCAAAAATTTCAGTGCGAAAAGTTTTTCTGGAAGTGTCAAGCGCAATAGCCGCGTAAGTTGGATTAAACTCGCGCAGAAGTTTTACAATGACGTTTGCAAATCCCGTAATTGCGCCGGTCGGTTCGCCACTTGGCGCAGTCAAATTCGGCATAGCATAAAACGAACGGTAAAAAATACTGCTGCCGTCAATAATTACAAATTTTTCCATTTCAATACCTGCTTACTTTTCGTCAGATTTTTTGTCTTTGGATTTAGTATCTTTAGTTTTCTTGTCTTTAACTTTTTTATCTTTGGACTTTTTATCTTTTTTGGATTTCTTGTCTTTTTTAGCTTTTTTGTCAGATTTAATTTCGTCAGATTTTTTATCATCGGCTTTTATTTCAGCGGTTTTATTTTTGTCAGCTTTTTTAGTTTTAGATTTTTTTTCAGGTTTCGCCGGTTTATCAAGTGGATTGTTGGCGGTGTAGAATTTAAAAATTTTGCCGTCTTCAGGTTTATCTGAAACGTTTTGGAGTCCGCCGTCAATGTTCAGTAAAATAATTGCGTCGTCAGCGTTGCAGTAAATTTGATTTTTTTTCAAAATTCCTGTAACAGTGCCGTATTTTGTTTTTAAAGTTGCCTCACCTTCGCGCCATTCTAATTTTGTACGAAGTGCCATAGCGATTGGTACGACCGGCAAATAATTTATATCGTCACGAACAACCGCCTTTGCAAAAAAATCTTTGCCGTTGGCTTTAACTGCGTCAATTCGTCTGCCGTTCACTTCGATATTATACGGCTTGCCAATGTAAGTTGGTTGCCCGTCGGAAGTTTGAATTTTTTCTTCAATGCTTGAATCACTTTCAAAAGGTGCAACGCCGTAAGGTTCAAGCCAACGATTTACATAATCAACATCAATATTTTGCCAGCCGTAGCCGTCGGGATAAATCCAATATGCAACGTTGCCATCTTCAACTTTTTCAACTACAACGCGGTTATAAGTTATGTCAACCGGCGTTCCAACGTCAACCATTTTGTAAAGTTCCTCAACGTCTTTTTCAAGCATACGAATACAGCCGTTTGAAACGTAGCCGCCAATACTTTCAGGGCGATTAGTGCCGTGAATACCATAATTGCCGCGAATTTGCATCCAGCGATAACCTAAAGGATTGCCGGGACCGGAGGGAACTTCATATTCAGGATCAGAAGGATCTATCCACGTTGGATTTATAACTTTTTCCAAAATTTTAAAATATCCAACGGGCGTTGGCGTGTAAGTTTTGCCAAGTCCCAACGGGTACACTGCAATTTTTTTATTATTCTCGTAATAAGTCATTAAGCGGCTTGCAGAATTTATCGCAACTCGTTTTTCTACTTTTGGAGTCGCCGCCTCTGTATTTGCCGCGCCTAACATTACAGTAAAACTTAGTACGCCCGCCGCCACTTTCTCAAAAAATTTCAAATTTAGCCCTGCCTTTCAAAAAATTTTCACGTATTATAACATATCGAACGGCAAAGTTAAAAATTTTTTGCAGGATTAAGCGGCAGTAAAAAAGAATTTTAAGGCGTATATCTTGAAATTTCTTTTACCGTTACATTTTCGGCTTTAATTTTGATTAAGGGATAAATATCATCATCAATTTTGCTGACGTATTCCCACATAAAAATAAAAAGCGTTCCGGCGGCGTCAACTTTTGTATTTCTAATTTCAGTATCTAAATCACTCAAAATTTCTGTAATTTCGTGGTCTTCATATTCGTAAAGTGAAACATTTTCAAAAGTTACAGAAATATAACCGTTAGGCAATTCGTTTTGGTTGTACCAACTTTGCATCCAAAAACAAAAACATATTGTCATCACGAGTTTTTTATTGGCGGCGTCGTATTCAATTTTTTCAATGCTGCTATCGTGCAAATAATATTTTTCTTCAAATTCCGCAATAGTCAATTTAATTACCTCCAATTTTTTTATTTATATCGTAAAAATTTTAAAAAGGTGATAATTTACGTGAACAAAATTTCAAAATCAGAAATTGACGCCGGTCTGGAAATGTGCGACGATTTTACCTACGAAGAGGAACTTGAAACGGTGGGCAATTCGTTTTTTGACAGGCTGTATTTCGGAACAAGAATTTTAATTTTGGCAGAAAAATTCGGCGACGAAATTTTAATTGCCGGAAATACGATTTTAAATTTCACGGCGGCACGTGCTGAAATTTTTATTGCTTACACGAATGAAAAAAAATCGACGGCTGAAAATCTTACCGCGCTGAAAATTTTGGGCGTTACTGAAGATAAAATTATTTTCGTCAAAAATTTAAAGCAAGTCATTTTGGAACTTCGCGCCAATATAATTTTTTGCGTCGATTATGATTCAGCTGAACATAAAAAATTATCTGCCGAATTTGAAAAAGTTATGGGCGAAATTTTAATTGAGCAAAAAAATTATCGCCCTGAAATTTACAAAAAACTTGCCAATGCAACCGCTTTAAACGCGCCGCCTGATTTTTACGCGCCAAATTTATTATCTGTCAAGCGTCCAAAATTTGGCACAACTGACAATTACGACTTTGATTTAATTGACTGTGCAAATTATAATTGGGCGGAGCGCGTGCGTTTTCCCGTTCCTGAACATTGCAGAAATACTTTGTTAAAGCATAATACTTTAGCAGCGGCGATTTTCGCTTACAAGTCTAAAAAATTTTCGCCACTTAGAATTTTAAATTCTGATGAAATTTTCTTTGAACGGCGCACAGATAATCAAATTTTTAGCGCAGAAGTTACTGCAAGCAGTGGCGCGGCTGAAAAAGTTTGCGATTTTAAAATTTTCGGCGAATGTTGGCAACCTGAAATTGACGACGCTAAAAAAATTTTGAAGTTGGAATGGGTGGACGCCGTACAAGTTCAGCAGATTAAAATTTACGGCAACACTTTTGACGAAAACGCGGCAAAAATTAAAATTCGTTTAGAATTAGAAAATCACATTGACAAGGCGGGATTTTCTTTAGATAATATTCAAGAATTTGAAAACATTTTGCCGAGTCAAGGTCGCCCGCTGATTATCGACGTGGAAAAAATTTTTGTACGTCGCGCAGAAATTCAAGTTATCGAAGGCAGCGCAGATTTTGGAATTGCCGAAATTGAATTTTTTGCAAATGTTGAGCCGCTTAGAAAAATTTTGCCGTTCATTAAATTGGCGGCAGGTAAAAATTTCTTCTACCGTTATGATGTTCCCTACGAAGTTGAAAAAATTTCTCTGAATTTGTACAGGTTTCACGTTGAGGAGCCGGTTAAAATTACCGCCACTGCAAACGACGAAACTGTTTTAAACGAAATTTTCAGCGGCGATAACGAATTAACTTTGAATTTGGGCAATGCAAAGGAAATTGTTTTGACGGCTGAAGTTATCGGCAACCCCAATATTTATGATACTGCGATAATTCGGCGCGTTGGAGATTTGGCGCAAATTCAGTTGAAAATTTGGCAATGGCTTGATAAAATTCACAAAAGGAGTTAATAAACTTCCTAAAATCCAAAAAAGGGGCGCGTGTATGCAACTGCTCTACAACCTCGCGGCAATTTTAGTCGTGATTATAATAATTCCGGTGTTTGCAATTCGTTCAATTCGTGAAAAAGGATTCGTCGAAAGAATAAAACAAAGTTTGGGAATTTTTCCTGACGGCGCACTTGATCCCGTAGCGAAAAAAAATTGTATTTGGGTACACGCGGCATCAGTCGGCGAAATTGTCGCAACAAGCCCGCTTATTAAAGAATTTCGCAAAGAATTTCCAAAGTCGCCAATTTTAGTTTCGGTCGTCACAACTTCCGGCTACGAAATGGCGAACAGAATCATCAAAGACGCGGACAGTATAATTTATTTTCCGTTGGATTTACCGTTTGTGGCGGCGTCAGTTTTGCGCAGAATCCATCCCAGAATTTTTTTAAATGTTGAAACTGAACTTTGGCCAAACTTTTTTATGACGGCGCGTCAAATGCATATCCCCGTTATGATGGTGAACGGGCGAATTTCTGAAAAAAGCGTCCGCCGTTATAAATATATGTTTTCGATTTTAACTGATATGATTGGCACGGTTAAATTTTTTGCAATGCAGTCGCAAATTGACGCCAATTATATTAAGCAACTCGGCGCACCTGAAAATTTGGTTACTGTTACAGGCAACACTAAATTTGATCAAACTTATACCGACGTAACGCCAGAGGAACGGGAAAAAATTTTAAACGATATGGGCTTGAAAGACGCCGAAGGAATTTTTTTGGCGGGCAGTACTCATCGCGGCGAAGAGGATTATGTTTTACAAGCTTTTAAGGCTGTCCGTGAAACTCATAAAAATGCACGGCTTGTAATTGCGCCGCGTGAACTTTTGCGCACTCGTGAAGTTATCAGCATTTGCAGTCGCGCAGGTTTTAAAGTTGGAACTCGTACCGAATTACAGAAACGCCCGCCCGCCGGTGAAGACGTTATAGTTTTGGACACAATCGGCGAACTTGGGCAGATTTATTCTATTGGTGATGTAATTTATGTTGGCGGCAGTTTGGTAACGCACGGCGGGCATAATATTTTGGAACCGGCGGCACACGGCAAAGCAATTATCGTTGGGCATCATATGGAAAATTTCAAAGATACGCACGCCCTTTTTACAAATCGCAATGCTTGCATTACCGTAAACAGTCCTGAAGAACTTGTTGAACAAACTAAAAAACTTTTCGACGACGCCAAACGCCGTAAACAACTTGAGGACGAAACTTTAAAAATTGTTTTAGAAAATCGCGGCGCGGCTAGAAAATCTGCCGTACTTTTGCGAAAAGTTTTAACTTCTTACGAGGCGAAAGAAAACGCCCGCCATCCGCGCACTACTCAAAAAATTGAAAACCTGCGTACATATTTTATCTATCTGATTCACAGCAAAGAATCTGACGGAATTTTTATGACGTTGATTTTGGGAATTTGTTATATTTTTTCGCTTGTCTATGAACAACTTGTTAATTTGCGGCTTTTAAGTTACAAAATTGGAATTTCCGGCAAAGAAAAATTAAATTGTTTTGTTATCAGTTTGGGAAATATCACGGTCGGCGGAACGGGCAAAACTCCTACCGCTCAACGCCTTGCAAAAGATATTCGAGATATGGGCTATAAAGTTGTAATTTTAAATCGTGGTTACCGTTCAAAATGGCATGGCGAAGTTGGAATTGTTTCTGACGGCAAAAATTTACATATGGACGCGGCGGAGGCGGGCGATGAAGCTTATATGTTGGCTAAGCATTTGCCGAACGTTCCTGTTTTAATTGGCGCAAATCGTGCAGTTACAGGCAAATACGCCATTGAACATTTCGGCGCGGAAGTGGCAATTTTGGACGACGGCTATCAACATTGGCAACTGATACGCGATATGGATATTTTGTTGGTTGACGCGGTAAACGTTTTTGGCAACGGGCATTTATTACCGCGTGGCACTCTGCGCGAATCAATGTCACATATCAGCCGCGCGGACGTTTGCCTAATTACAAAAGTTGATCAAGCGGAGGCGGGCGCGGGCGAATACATTAGAGAAACTGTTCACAAATACAACGCCGATGCAAAAATTGTTGAAAGTATTCATCAGCCGCGTTGCTTTATACCGTTGGCAGAATGGTTTATAGATTTGGCTAGCGAAGGCGTAAGCGTCGAAAGTATTTCCGGCAAAAATATTGTTGCAGTTTCGGCTATTGGCAACCCTGCATCCTTTGAACAAACGCTTAGAGATTTGGGCGCGGAAATTTTAGAAAGTATTCGTTATCCAGATCATCACGAATACACCGTTAAAGAAATGCAGGACGTTTTACAGCAGGCGGACGCACTCGGCGCAGAATCCATTGTTATAACTGAAAAAGACGCCGTTAAAATTCCTGCCGACTTTGCAAAGTCAAATTGGAACATTCCAATTTTTGTTATTTGTGTTGAGGTAAAATTTCAAGCGGGTGCAAAAGAATTTCAAAACGAATTGCGCCGCCGTTTGAGCGAAAAATTAGGTAAACGTTAAGGAGTGGTTTTATGTACAAAAAAATTTTTACACTGTTATTGATTTTAAGTTTAACTGTAATTGCCGGAGGTTGCGGAGATCAACAAGCGGCTAACAAAGGAAACAAACTGGTTATTTATACTTCAATGAAAGAATCGCTTATTGGCGGGATTATCGACGGCTTTAAGAAACAGAATCCCGGCGTAGAAATTGATTATCAATCTGCAGGCGCGGGTAAAATTATGGCGAAACTTGAGGCTGAACGTCAAAGCGGGCAAATGTTAGCTGATATTATTTGGACAAGCGAAGTACCTGATTTTTACGAAATGAAAAATAAAGGTATGCTTTTACAATATCAACCGTCAAACTTTGATGAACTTTTAAACCCGTTTGACGACTACGACGGCTCATTTACTGCGGCACGTTTGGGAACTTTGGGAATTGTCATAAATACCGAAAAAGTTCCAATGGCTCCAAAAGAATGGGAAGAATTGGCGGTAGATCCAATTTACAGAGATGCCTTTGGAATTGCCGACCCTGCACTTTCCGGCACGGCTTTTATGAGCATGGCACTTTTGGAAAAGCAATTTGGTTGGGAATATCTTGAACGCCTGCGCGAAAATGGCGCAATTAAAAGCAAAGGTTCCGGCAGAGTTGTTGACGACACGGCAACCGGCGAATTAGTTGCCTGCTTAGGCGTTGACTACATTACCGCCGCAAAAATTGATAAAGGTTCGCCGTTGCAACTGGTTTATCCAAAAGAATTGTTGATGGTTCCAGGTCCCGTTGCAATTCTGAAAGACGGTCCAAATACCGAAATGGCAAAAAAATTCGTCGATTATATTTTGTCGCAAGAGGCGCAACAAATGATAGCCAATTCCGGCACTGTTCCTGTACGTCGTGATATTCAAATGCCGGAAAAATATAATTTGCCCGCGCCGGAAGTTGCCTTAGATACGGGAATTAAAATTAATTATTCTGACGTTATGGCAAAAAAAGAAGAGCTCGTTCAAAAATTTTCCGAACTCTTTAATTAATTTCTCAATATAATTTTTTCCGTCGCTGAAATGGCGGCGGCTTTTTTATTTCAAAACTTCCGCCAAAACTTCCATCATCTGTGGAATATCAATCGGCTTTGCAATATGTCCGTTCATACCGGCATTTAACGCGGTTTTTACATCTTCGCTGAAAGCGTTTGCAGTCATTGCGATAATTGGAATATTTGCAAGCGCGGGATTTTCAATTTTACGAATGGCGGCGGTTGCCTCGTAGCCGTTCATTATTGGCATTTGAATATCCATTAAAACCGCGTCGAAGTCGCCGGGCTTAGAGTTTGCAACTTTTTCAAACGCCTCTTTGCCGTTCGTTGCAAAGTCTACGGTAAAGCCCGCGCCTTCCAAAATCATTATCGCAATTTCTCTATTAACTTCAATATCTTCAACCAGCAAAAGTTTTTTGTTCGTAAAATCAATTTCCTGTACGTCAGTTTCTTCGTCCGCAATTTCGTCCGTCAATTCGTAGCGAACATTTATAATAAATTCCGTGCCGTGATCCAGTTTCGTCACAACTTTAATATCGCCGTTCATTAAATCGACAATGCTTTTGGTTATCGCCATTCCAAGACCTGTACCTTGAATTTTGCTGACAGTGGAGCTTCTTTCACGTTCAAACGCCTCAAAAACTTTTTGGGCGAATTCTTCGCTCATTCCAATTCCCGTATCTTTGACGCGAATTTCATAATCTCCAAAAAATTCCGAGCCGTCATTTTTCTGCACCAACGAAACTGAAATTTTGCCGCCCTTTGGCGTAAATTTAAAAGCGTTGCTGATTAAATTCAAAAGTACGCGGTTAAGGCGGTTTTCGTCGCAAATAACAAATTTATTTTGAATTTTTGAAGTATCAACAGAAAAATCAATTCCCTTAGTATCCATTTGAGTTGCGAACATATCCCTAACATCGGTAAAAACTTTTCTGATATTTACCGGCGCATTTTCCAATTCCATTTTGCCGTTTTCGATTCGGCTCATTTCCAAAACGTCATTTATCAGCGAAAGTAAATGCTGACTGGAGGCGTCAATTTTTTTAAGAAAATCATAAGTTTTAGCCGGAATATTTTGAGGGCAATGCACAAGCGTACAATTTTCGCAGTATTTATGTAAATCTTTTGAAAGATTGACGTAACCAATAATTGCGTTCATAGGCGTTCTAATATCGTGCGAAATATTGAAAAGAAAAGTAGTTTTCGCCTTGCTGTTTTCTTCGGCGCGATTTTTCGCCTCAACCAATTCTTCTTGCTTTTGTTTAAGCGTTTCTTTTTGAAGTTGAATAATGTCAAGATTTTCGCGCAGTTGAATATTATGAGCGCGTTCGATTTTTGAATTGCGATACTGGAAAAAAACATAAACTATCAGCAGAAAAACTACAATGACAGAAATTATAATACCGGCGGCAAGCCACGGGCGACTTTCAATCATTTCTATAAAAGTCATATTTTCATAATGCTGACTAATCCATTTGCGGTTAAGCTCGTCAATTCTACCTTCCTGTTGCATTTGAATCAGTGTAGCGTTAATGTTTACGCGCAGTACTGTATCTTTAGGCTGCAAAACCATTGAGCCGTAAACGTGCGTAACGGCGTAACTTGGGTGAACGTCGTACAGCTGGAATTTTTCAAGAAATTCATTGCCAACTTGAATTGGACAAATTGCAAATTCGTATTCGCCATTTTTCAGCGCGGTAAAAATTTTTTCGTAAGAATCGACGTAAGAAATTTCATCGTCAAGCCCTAAGCCCGGTACTTTGTGCAAGGAGGCAACGCGCCGCCCGTACAATTCAGCAACTGATGAAATACTATTTCGCCCGTAAATTACATATTGCTTTTCAGTCGTCGGGATTGTCGAAATAACTTTTGGGTTGCCAATAATTAAATAAGAATCAATATTCATATTGACATCTGCGCCGCCTTCGTCGAAAATTTTGTTGGCGGTTTTCCAGTCCACCAATTTTAGATCCAAATTCATCTGCAGGCGGTTTGCAATTTCGTTAATCAATTCAACATCAAAGCCGGCGTAATTGCCGTTTTCGTCAATATAAGAGTATGGCGCGTAGTCCATATCCGTTACAACGTGCAAAGTTTTTGTAAAGGTATTTTTGGGCTGAATTTCAACTTTTGGATTTGGATTGAACGCACCGGCAAGGTAAAAGTACAAAATTAAAAAAATCACTGATAAAATTGCAGGTATCGAAAATAACAAGAATAGCGTATTGCTTTTTTCTTCAAAAAATCCTGACTTTTTTAGATTAGGCGATTGATTTTCCATTAAATTCATCCTTCTGGGAACGTGGTTAAATTTATTCTTTCAGGTTTTTAATTATAGCAGTTTCTATTGGAATTTGCACAAAAAAATCTTGAAACAAATTCAGCAATGAAATATAATCAAACAAAAAGAATTGAGATGAAAAATTTGAAAGCAATTTGTGTAATTCCTGCGCGGTACGCCTCAACGCGCTTGCCGGGTAAACCGCTGAAAGATATTTGCGGCAAGCCGATGATTATCAGAGTTTATGAACGCGCCAAACTTGCAAAAAAAATTTCTGAAGTGATTGTAGCCACCGACGACGAAAGAATTTTTGACGCGGTTGAAAAAAATTCCGGCAAGGCGATAATGACACGTGCCGACCATAAAACCGGTACTGACAGACTTGCTGAAGTTGCCGAAAAATTTTCTGATGCTGATTTAATTGTAAATGTGCAGGGCGATGAACCTTTGATTGAGCCGAGTTTAATTGATGAGCTTGTTTCTGAATTTTTGAACGATGAAAATTTGCAAATGGCGACGGTTGCAACTGAACTTTCTGACGAAGACGAAATGAAAAATCCCAACAATGTTAAAGTTATTTTCGACAAAAATAATAACGCGCTGTATTTTTCACGTTCGCTGATTCCGTACCCGCGCAATGTTGGCAATTCCAAAGTTTACAAGCATATTGGAATTTATGCTTACCGCAGAAATTTTTTGTTAAACTATGCAAAAATGGAGTCAACGCCGCTTGAACAAACTGAATCGCTTGAACAGTTACGCGCCCTTGAAAACGGTTATAAAATTCGCGTCATCATCAGCGATTGTAAATTTGTCGGCGTCGATACTCAAGAAGATTTGAAGTTGGTTAATGAAATTTATTCTTCAATGGAAAGTTAAATTTTATTTTTATTTTTATATGTACTTTTCTTTCAGTCGCGAAAGAAAAGTACCAAAAGAACGCTTT
>CALFJB010000019.1 GCA_937877565.1 uncultured Selenomonadales bacterium
TTTTTTTCCGCCGGAGCGTGGCTGGACAGGGCGTCCCCCGTGTCGCAGAAGCCGTCCAGATGGATGCCGCCGGACAGCAGCACCGGGATCAGCGTCAGCCCCGCGGCGTACAGCAGCGTGCCCAGTCCCAGCGCCTCGCCCAGCAGCCACCACAGCCACAGCGCCAGGCCGATCACCGCCCCCACCAGCGGGAAGGCGCAGAGGCAGTAGCTCAGGTTCCGCTCGCTCCATTCGATCTGGGGCATGGGCAGGGCGGAAAACAGCATGAGCTCCGAGCGTTCCGGCGTGTAGGAGACATCCGACAAAAGATCCAGCTCCCCATCCGCCAGCATTTGATACAGCTCCGGCCAGCTTCCGGTCACATACTCGTAATTCCACCCGGAATACGCGGCGATTTTCTGCTGGTACTCATAGGCGTAGCCGGATCTTCGTCCGAACTGGTCGATGGTATGAAAGGCAGAATCAAACCAGCCTACCCGTACCGTCTTTTGCGCGCCATCGTCCGCAGATGCAGTAATCGGCCCAACACAGAGTACGGCCAGGGCAAGACACAGCAGGAGCGCCGTGAATCGCTTGATTTTCGTGTTCCATTTCATAATGATCCTCCAACCGGCACACCCATTCAGTGCCTCTTTGAGTCGGTGTCAACGTAATAGTTCGGTCAAGGTTTCCATCAGGTTTGCCACGTCAATCGGTTTTGCGACATGGGCGTTCATGCCTGCCTCTTTTGCCGCCTGTATGTCCTCAGTGAAGGCATTGGCGGTCATGGCGACAATGGGTATATTCGCAAGCGCGGGATTCTCCAAAGCGCGGATCGCTCTTGTGGCCTCGTAGCCGTTCATCACCGGCATTTGCACATCCATTAAAACAACGTCAAAATAACCGTAACCTTTTTTCTTCAACGTTTCTACAGCATCTTCGCCATTTATCGCAGTTTCAACTTCAAAGCCGCTCATTTCCAAAATTGCCGTCGCAATTTCACGGTTTACATCAATATCATCAACCAGCAAAATTTTTTTACCGGCAAGGTCTGAAATATCGTCATTGCGCTTTTCTTTTTGAAGTTGCCGCCCGACGGTATTTAACAAAGTTTGATGAAGTTCGGAACGAAAAACCGGCTTATTGCAAAAGGAATTAACGCCCGCCTCCAACGCCTCATCTTTTACAGAAACCCAATCGTAAGCCGTCATTAAAATTACAACCGGCTTTTCACCGACAAGCCGCCGAATTTGTCTTACAACTTCAAGCCCGCCTAAGTCCGGAAGTTTCCAATCTATGACGTACAAGCCGAATTTTTCACCAACTTCGCCGGAATGTTTGGCACGAAGTACAGCCTCTCTGCCGCTTAAAGTCCAACTTGGAACCATTCCAAAAGTTGACAGCATTTTTGCAACGCCGTCGCAAGCGTCAAAGTCATCATCAACTACAAGCGCGTGAATCCCTTTCAATTCGGAAATGCTAAAATCTTTATCGTCGTCCTGCGCAAGTTTGAAAGTTGCCTTTACAATAAATTCTGAACCTTCGCCGGGCGCAGTCACAACTTCAATCGTTCCGCGCATTAAATTGACAATCCTTTTGGTAATTGCCATTCCGAGCCCGGTACCTTGAATTTCGCCAATAGTAGGATTTTTTTCACGAGTGAACGCCTCAAAAATCGTGGCGGCAAATTCCGGCGTCATTCCCATACCGTTATCTTTGACGCGAATTTCATAATTGCCGTAACCTTCCGGCGCACCTTCAATTTGAGAAATTTTTACAAAAATTTTTCCTCCGGCTTGAGTATATTTAATTGCGTTCGATAAAAGATTTAACAAAATTTGATTCAGCCTCAATTTGTCACAAATAATATTTTCGTTCGTAACGCCTACCGCGTCCATAAAAAGTTCCTGCTGTTTAGCCTCCGCTTGTCCAACTATAATTGTGTTTAAATCGTGCAAAATTTTCGGTAAACTGCAAAGCGATTCATCAAGCTCAATCTTGCCACTTTCAATCCTTGACATTTCCAAAACGTCGTTAATCAGTGAAAGTAAATGACTGCTGGACGCCTTAATTTTTGAAAGATAATCTGTAACTTTTTCGGCGTCATTAACATCTTTCATTGCCAAATCTGTAAAACCAATAATTGCGTTCATCGGCGTTCGTATATCGTGGCTCATACTGGACAAAAAAGCAGTTTTGGCGCGGGATTTTTCTTCAGCCTCAAGTTTTTCTTTTTCAAGTTTGGAAAATTTTTTAGCCGTTAAACTTTCAGTGTAGTTGACGAAAATAAAAATATCTGCCAACGTCAAGCCTAAAGATATTGGCAATTTCAAAATTATACAAATTAAAAATAATAGCGGGAACGGCAAAAATATTTTCGGCTGCCGTGAAAATTCTTTTTCGTAAAGTTTCAAATACAAAAAAATTTTGAACGCGCACGCCGCCAATATTCCCCAACTTAAAATTTCTACAAATTTATTTTCAACAATAAAAAAACCTGCCGCGCAAGTTAAAAAGTACGCAAGCTGAATTATTAGAATTTGCGTGAAAGTTTTTGGCAAGGCTGTTTCATTAAAAACTGTCAGCTGTTTGTGCAGGAGAATTGAAACCGCCGCCATACAAAAAATATTGGCTATCAGTTGCTCCATAGAGCATCACCTTTTTTAGGTTTTAAAAGTTTTTTAAAATTTGAATAAGCTTTTAAATTTTTTATATTTTTAAATGTACTTTCTTTGTCCGAGCTACAAAGAAAGTACCAAAGAAAAATCGTCGCCCGTCCGCCGCTTGGGTTCAAGTACGCTCCTAATATGTGTGCCGCCAGAGGCGGCGCGTAGTTTACCGCACGCGCCAACTTTAATTTTTAACGGCGGCACAGGACGGGCTTTTTTTGATAAAAACCGCTAAAACCTAATCCCTAATTATTAATTTCTAAGTACAAAGTTTCGCCGTCTTCAAAAATTACAGAATCAGTAGCAATATCGAAAATTCTTTTGCCGTTGAGAGTGTCGCCAATTCCCAAAATTAAATTTTCTTCAGATTTATCATTGTCAGAAATTTTTTGAATTAGTGCGGATTTATTGTTGCCAACAATAGCAATTCCGCGCAGAAAAAATTTTTCAGTCGGCAAATTTGGAATTTGTTTGACAGGCGGCGAAATAATTACAGGCGGGAGTTCAGACGGCAGCTCAATTTTTTCTTTTGGCGGAACTTTAAAAGGATCATGAACAACTAAATTATCAGAATTGGCACCGAGTACAATTTTTATATTTTCGTTGAAGTTGGGAACGGCAGAATTTTGAACCGTGATAATTTTTGTACCGGCGTCAACATTTTCAGTCGTTTCAACCGGCGCGGGATTTTCAGTTAAAATAATTTCGTCGCCGCTGTCATCAGTCAAAAATAAAATTACCGCCAATACAAAACAAATGCAAACTGCCGCAAATCGAATTTTATTTTCTTGAATTTCTTTGAGATTGTCCCGCCAAAACTTTTCAAACATTATTTATTTTCCTGAAGTTGGAGCGCGGCACTTACAAACGCCCTAAAAAGCGGGTGCGGATGATTCGGACGGGATTTTAATTCAGGATGAAATTGACAGCCGACAAACCACGGATGCAAATTTTTATCCAATTCGACAATTTCAACCAAACTATCATCAGGCAAAACGCCCGCAATAACCATTCCTTTTTCAGCAAAAATTCCACGGTACTTGTTATTAAATTCAAATCTATGGCGGTGGCGTTCGTGAATTTCGGAAATTTCATTGTCGCCGAAATAAGCCGCCGCAGTAAAAGTATTTGGCGTAACTTTGCAAGGATACGCGCCGAGCCGCATTGTACCGCCTTTGTTGATAACTTTTAATTGAGAATCCATCAGCGCAATAACGGGATTTTCGGTTTCATCATTAAATTCAGTTGAATTGGCATCGTCGAAGTTGCAAATATTTCTGGCAAATTCGATAACCGCGCATTGCATACCTAAACACAAGCCGAGAAACGGAATTTTCTTTTCACGGGCAAAAGTTATCGCTTTAATCTTGCCTTCAATTCCTCTATCGCCAAAACCGCCCGGTACAAGAATACCTTTACAACCGCTAAAAATTTCTTCCAAGTCAACTTCCGGCGATTCAATTTTTTCTGCGTTCACAAATTTAACATTGACGGCGGCAGAGTTATCAATTCCCGCGTGGTGCAACGCCTCAACAACCGAAATATAAGCGTCGGGAAGTTCAACATATTTTCCAACTACCGCAATTTTTATCTTTCGCGCAGGATTTTTAATTTTGTAAACCATACGCGCCCAAACTTCCATTTTTGCGGGAGACTGCGGCAAATTCAATTTCTCCAAAACAATTTTATCAAGCCCTTCATTTTGCATAATCAAAGGAACTTCATAAATTGTTGACGCCGTGCGATTTTCTATAACCGCGTCTTCGTCAACGTCGCAGAAAAGTGCGATTTTCTTTTTCATTGCGCGGGAAATTTCTTGTTCGGTACGACAAACTAAAATATCCGGCTGAATACCAATCGAACGCAATTCTTTAACGCTGTGTTGAGTTGGTTTAGTTTTGAGTTCGCCCGCCGCACCAATGTATGGCAATAAAGTAACGTGAATATAAAGCGCGTCATTTTTGCCAACTTCTTTTTTGACTTGACGAATTGCCTCAAGAAATGGCAAAGATTCAATATCGCCGACCGTGCCGCCAACTTCAGTAATTACAACGTCCGCTTTATCAGCTTCCGCAACGGCGTAAATTCGAGATTTAATTTCGTTAGTAACGTGCGGAATAACTTGCACCGTCGAGCCGAGATAATCGCCTTTGCGTTCCTTGTTCAATACCGACCAATAAATTTTGCCCGTCGTCGTATTTGAATTTTTCGTCAGATTAATATCAATAAATCTTTCGTAGTGTCCCAAGTCTAAATCAGTTTCCGCGCCGTCTTCGGTAACAAAAACTTCGCCATGTTGGTAGGGACTCATAGTGCCGGGATCAATATTTATGTAGGGGTCAAACTTTTGAATTGTAACTTTGAGACCGCGACTTTTTAAGAGTCTGCCGAGTGCCGCCGCAGTTATACCTTTGCCGAGCGACGAAACAACGCCGCCTGTCACGAAAATATATTTAGACATTGGAAAAAACTACCTTTCGCCTTAAATTTGCCTATTCTTCTTCTGATTTATCCATTTGCAACTTAGCCGCACGACGTTTTTTAACTTCCGGCGGATCCCATTCGGTAAGCCCCCACTTTTTCTTTTCGGGGTTGTACTGAAAGCGGCTGTCCATATTAATCATAGTGTACACTTCAGAAATTGCCGCCGCCTCGTTTTGCGTGGACTTATTTTTCTTTTTGAGAATATCCAAAATTAAATCTTTGTAGTAAATTGGATTATCTTTGCCGGCGTCGTTCAAAATTTGATACGCCAAGTCAACTTCCGTCATATCTTCAAATTTTTTTGCCATTATTAAACCTCCAAAAATTTTTACATTGAAGTTGGAGCGGAAACACCCAACAAATTAAGCGCGTGCTTGATTGTATGTGCGGTAATTTTTACCAACGCCAAACGCGCCTTTGCTAAATCTTCATCAACGCCCAAAATTCTGCAGTCACGATAAAAGCTGTGAAATTGCGCCGCTAAATCGTAAGCGTAACGCGCTATTTTCTGCGGTGCAAATTCAGCCGCCGCCTTTTCAATTTCGTCAGGGTATTCAAAAATTTTGTTAATCAAGTCAATTTCGGCGGCAGTCGTCATCATTGAAAATTTCGGCGCGTCAATCAACTTCAAATTATTTTCTTCAGCCTGTCTAAAAATACTGCAAATTCGGGCGTGCGCGTACTGAATGTAATAAACGGGATTTTCTGAACTTTGCTTTTTCGCCAAGTCTAAGTCAAAATCAAGTTGGCTGTCGATTGAACGCATTAAAAAGAAATATCTTGCCGCGTCCGTGCCAACTTCTTCCATTAATTCGCGCAGGGTAATACTTTCGCCGGTACGTTTCGACATTTTAACAAGTTCACCGCCGCGATAAAGTGAAACCATTTGCAGGAGCAAAATTTTTAGATTGTCAGCGTTAAAACCAAGTGCAGACATAGCGGCTTTAACGCGGCAAATGTAGCCGTGATGATCTGCGCCCCAAAGATTTATCAGTTGGCTAAAACCGCGCTCAAATTTATCTTTGTGATAGGCAATGTCAGCCGCCAAATAAGTTGGTACGCCGTTTTCACGGACTACAACGCGGTCTTTGTCGTCGCCGTATTTCGTCGAATTGAGCCAAAGTGCGCCGTCCTTTTCGTAAATTTCGCCGCGTTCCCTCAAAACTTTTACAGCGTCGTTAATTTTATCCGGGTGCAAAGTTCTTTCACTGTACCATTTATCAAACTCAACTTTGAAATTTGATAAATCTTTCTTAAGCTCGGCAAGTTTATCGGCGTAGGCTAAATTTTCAAGAATTTTGAGGCGTTCATCTTCGGGAAGATTCAAATATTTATCGCCGTCGCGTTCGACAATTTTTTTTGCAGTGTCGATAATGTCAACCGCGTGGTAACCGTTTTCAGGAAATTCAACTTTCTGCCCCAAAAGTTCCAAGTAGCGGGCGTTTACGGACTTTGCCAAATTTTCCATTTGATTTCCGGCGTCGTTAATATAATATTCACTTTCAACGTTAAAACCTGCCGCGCGTAAAATATTTACAATGGCTGAACCTGCCGCTGCGCCGCGTCCGTGTCCAACGTGCAAAAGTCCCGTAGGATTTGCGCTGACGTACTCAATTTGAATGGGAATATTTTTTTTGTTGGGAAGTTGCCCAAAATTTTCTAAGCCGTCGTAAATATTTTTCAGTTCGCCGTAAATTACGTCTGACTTCAGATAAAAATTCATAAAGCCTGCGCCCGCAATTTCGATTTTTTCAAGCCAATCTGCCGCAATTCGATTTTTAATTTCTTCAGCAATTTTTTTTGGAGCGGCATGAAAAATTTTAGCTGACTGCATTGCAAAATTTGTTGAAAAGTCGCCAAATTCTTTTTTCGGCGGCACTTCCAAAGAAATTTCCGGCAAGTCTCCTGTAGATTTTAAAACGCCGTCAGAAATTGCAGATTCAGCCGCAGATTTTACCGCGTCGATAATTTTTTGTTTTACGTCCAATTAAATTTCCCTTCCTGTAAAAAAATTTGCCATTACGCCAAACGCGCCGCCTTTCTTTGACGGCGCAAAAATTTTCAAAAATATTTTTTGGCAATTATACAATGACGCCGCCGCAATGTCAAAACGGGGATTTTTTTGTTAATATGTGATATAATCAGAAAAAAATTAATGAGCGGTGTTGAAATGACGATAAGAAAAATAAATCCCGACGCTGAACGAGTGCGCCTCAAAAAACTTTACCAATATGAAAACCAAATTTATAATCAAGGTTATAAATTAATTACGGGCGTTGACGAAGCGGGACGCGGCTCACTTGTAGGACCGGTTATAGTTGGCGCGGTTATTTTGCCGCCAAATTTTTACCTTGAACGCCTTGACGATTCCAAAAAACTTTCTCCGAAAATTCGAGATAAACTTTACGATGAAATTGTTTACAACGCCATTAGCGTTTCAAGTATCGCTGTCAGTGTCGAAGAAATTGACAAGCTAAACGTTTACCGCGCAACTTTGAAAGGCATGAAAAAAGCTGTAGCCGCTTTGAATGTTCAGCCGGATTTTGTTTTAATTGACGCAATGGAAATTTATTTTAAAAATATTCCGCATCAATCAATAATTCACGGCGATGCACTTTCTGCAAGCATTGCCGCCGCGTCGATTATCGCAAAGGTTACTCGTGACAGACTTGCCGACGATTGGAGCAAAATTTATCCACGCTATGGCTTTGAAAAAAATCGCGGCTATGGCACTAAGGAACATTTGGACGCTATAAAAAACTTTGGTTTTACTGACATTCACCGCCGCACTTTTAGCCCCGTCAAAGATATGTTACAAATAACTTTGCCGCTTTAAATTTAAATTCATTCTTTGGCTTTTAAATTTTTTTATATTTTATTGAATCGGCTTTTCTTTCTTTGGCGCAAAGAAAGAAAACCCTACCAAAAGAAAGAAACAGCCGCACATAACGCCATCACGGCGTTAAGCGCGGCGCGGCGCACGTCCTGTGCGCCGGTATTACTCAATTTAGAAAAAATTTTAATTAAACTTACAATTAAAAGGAGTTGAGATAATGCCAATAAACGCCGGAGCAATAGGCGTACAGCCTGTAGCACCACAACGACCGACAAGCGAAGCTGAAGGTATACAACGGCGCGGCACGGGAGCTACTGATGGTTTTCGACCTCAAACTACTGTAGCTTTACAAACTGCCATTGAAGACTTAGCCGGTACACTTTCAAAAATTTCTTCGCAAGAAAAATTTGGACTTGAAAAATTGCCGTCAGACATTGGGCAAGTTGTCAGAAACATTTTGCAACAATCTTT
This sequence comes from uncultured Selenomonadales bacterium, assembly GCA_937877565.1. GTDB lineage: Bacteria > Bacillota > Negativicutes > Selenomonadales > Selenomonadaceae > Quinella. Next base: position 8,440 of record CALFJB010000019.1, read on the forward strand.
TTCAATCGATGCCACGCTGTCTCAAGGTATTGGCAGTACCATTGAAAGCCAAAGATTTTCTAACGATCAATTAATGATTTTAGCGCGAATGTTGGCTCAAATCGGCGCACTTGCCGACAAAGGTTTTTCTATGGAACTTAGCGACGAAACTAAAACTTTGTTGACACAGTTTAAAAATTTAATCGTTTCAGAAAGCGGAGGTAACATTTTTGAGCCGGTTTTAATGTCAAAATCTGCGTTTGAATTAATCGATCACAAAAACCCGGAACAACTACCGCAAGCCTTGTATGAAATTCTTTCGCAGCTTGCACAACCAACAACTTTGACAACTTCACAGCCGCAACAATCTGAAGGTATGCAATTTTTAAATCAGTTGGTAAAATTTTTTATGCCGCGTCCAACTTCCACAAATTCCGCAACGCAGCAACAAACTCAACAACAAACACAGCAACAAACTCAACAACGCCCGACGCCCACACCGACACAGCGGCTTTTAAATTCTATGTACCGGCAACTTGATGATCCTTATGCAAATTTGCCTAAACAACAAGCCGCCCAAAATTCAGCGGCTCAACAAAATTTACAGCCGGAAAATCCAAATCAACAAGCACAAAATCAGCAGACGCAGAATCAAAATCAAACTCAACAAAATTTAAATCAACCTCAATCAAATTCACAGCCTCAAAACTTAAATCAACCACAGCAAAATTTGAATCAATCCCAACAAAATTTAAACCAACTTCTGCAAAATTCACAATCTGAAAATCAAACGCAGAATCAGCAACCTCAAAATCAAAATCAAGCTCAACAAAATTTAAATCAACCTCAATCAAATTCACAATCTCAAAACTTAAATCAGCCACAGCAAAATTTGAATCAATCTCAATCAAATTCACAGCCGCAAAACTTAAATCAAACTCAACAAAACTCAAATCAAGCTCAAACAAATTCTCAATCGCAGAATCAAACTCAACAAACTTCACAAACTCAAAATTCAACATTCCTGCGCGAGGGAGTGCCACAGCTTGACCAAAATTTTGTTTCCAAGCAACAAGATTTAAAAAATCAAATGCAGGACGCCAAAAATCTTTTGCTCAAGCAACCTTTGCAAAACAATCAGCAAACTATGGATACAATGAAAAGCCTTGCACAACTTTTAATGAAAAATTCGCAAATGACGCAACACGATTCAACACTGTTACAAAATTTTGTAAACAATACGCAAAAAATGATGCCGGAGGCGGAGGCGCGGCACTTACAAAATTTATTGCGCCTTTGTCAGCAAAATGTTCCGTCCGTCGTGCAACAAGCCGCAGTACAACACAAATTGCCGGACTTGCCGCGCCTTTGGGCTTTTATGCAACTTTGCGATATGGCGAATTTGTCTTCAAAAATGACGCCACGCGCCTTTAAAAAGGCAGGTCGCGCAGTTTCAGACTTCGCTAACGTTATGAGAAATTACTCAAACAGCGACAATACCACCGTACAAAATCAACGCTCCTTTCAAATGATGGTTCCAATTTATTTGGGCGAAAATTCCACAAGCTATCCTACCTATCTAAGCATTTACGACGAAAATACCAAAGACCCTGATACCGGCGCAGATAAAAAGGAAACGTGGCTTAGAATTTGCGTTTTGACGGACAATATTGGCGCGGCTGAATTGATTTTCCGCGTCTACGAAGGCAACCAACTTGATATGAGATTTTATTTTTCAGAGGCGGACGCCGCCGAAGATTTTCGGGACTACGTTTCAAATTTGCGCGATTCAATTCGGCAAACTCATTTCAGTATTGGCGAAATTCGCATTGGCAGTATTGGCGAAAGAATGTTAGCATCATAAAATTTAAAAGCCGTTTTAATTGACGGCTTGTTTTTTTGTGATAAAATTTATAGGCAAATTTGAAGGAGGCTTTTTAATGAAAAAGTTTTTAGGTATTTCAGCATTGGCGGGAGCGTTTTTGTTGAATGGCGTTGCAAGTGCCGCGCCCGCAGTGTCTGTTGAACGTGAAACGATTAATCAAATTGCACTTTTACAATCTTTGGCGTTGGGGCATTTTGACGGCAGCGTTACTGTTGGCGAATTGAAAAAATTGGGCGATATTGGAATTGGAACTTTTGAAGGTCTTGACGGAGAATTGATTATGCTTGACGGCGTAGTTTACCGCGCCAATCAGGATTTAAAAATTAACGTCGTCGATGACAAAGTTACAATTCCTTTTTCAAACGTGACATTTTTTGAAAAAGATTTTTCTGTTAAACTCAAAAACATTGTCAGCAAAAAATCACTGGAAACTAAATTTAATGCACTCGTCGAAAAGCGCGGCGCAAATGCTTTTTACATGGTGAAAATTCCTGCAACTTTCAAAAAAATTACCGTTCGCAGTGAGGAAGGACAAAAACCGCCTTATCCAACTTTGGTACAAGCGTTAGACGCCACGCAAAAAGAAATGACTTTGGAAAATGCTACAGGTACAATCGTTGGGCTTTACTGCCCGCCGTATATGAGCGGCTTAAATTCCGTCGGATGGCATTTCCATTTTGTTTCAGATGATAAAACTGTTGGCGGACACGTTTTAGAATTGGAAGTTGCAACCGGCACGGCGGAATTTGATAAAACCGACAATTTCAATTTGAAACTTCCGAACAAGAAAAATTTTCAAAAATTAAAACTCGCGCAGGATTTAAGCGCAGATATTCATAAAGCGGAAAATGATTCAACTGTTAAAAATAAATAAATTTTAATGGCAATATAAAATTTTAGCGGCGGTTAAATCCGCTATTTTTTTTGCGTTTTAATTGTGGTAAAATTTGCGGGTAATTTTAAAGGAGGCTTTGAAATGAAAGTAACTGAAGACGATATTAAAAGCGTTGCATCTTTGTCGCGCCTCAAAATTCGTGACGAAGAAAAGGCAACCGTTTTGAAAAATCTCAACGATATTTTAACCTACGTGGAAAATTTAAACTCAATCGACACGGCGGACATTGAGCCGACAACTTACGCCCTGCCGATGCAAAATGTTTTTCGTGAAGATAAAGTTAAACCGTCGCTTGACAGAGAATTGGCACTTTCAAACGCGCCCTTGAAAGAGGACGGCTATTTTAAAGTACCGCGTGTATTGGAGGAATAGAATTTGAAACTGTACGAAAAAACCGCGCACGAATTGCACGAAATGTTGACCGCAAAAGAAATCAGCGCGTCAGAACTTGCTAAAAATTTATTTGAACGTATCGACGAAAAAGAGCCGGAAATTGGCGCGTATTTGGAAATTACCAAAAATCAAGCGTTGGAAACTGCAAAACTTGTTGACGAAAAAATTTCACGCGGTGAAGAAATTGCGCCGCTTGAAGGTATTCCCTGCGCGATTAAAGATAACATTTGCACAAAGGGCGTTAAAACTACTTGCGCCTCAAAGATTCTTGAAAATTTTGTGCCGCCGTATGATGCAACGGTTATGCAAAAATTAAATTCTCAAAATGTTGTAATGCTCGGCAAAGTGAATATGGATGAATTTGCAATGGGCGGAAGTACCGAAAATTCGGCTTATCACGTTACAAAAAATCCCCACAATTTGGAAAGAGTACCCGGCGGCAGTTCCGGCGGCAGTGCGGCGGCGGTTGCGGCAAGCGAAGCAATTTTCACTTTGGGCAGTGATACAGGCGGCTCAATTCGTCAGCCTGCAAGTTATTGCGGCGTCGTTGGATTCAAGCCGACTTACGGGCGCGTTTCTCGTTACGGGCTTGTTGCGTTTGCGTCTTCACTTGATCAAATTGGCCCGCTTACAAAAGACGTTACAGACTGCGCGACGGTTTTAAATGCAATTTGCGGACTTGATGAAATGGATTCTACTTCAACTTCAGCCGCCGTCCCCGACTTTACAAAAAGTTTGGTTAATGACGTGAAAAATTTAAAAATTGGCTTGCCGAAAGAATATTTTGTCAGCGGTATGGATAAGGAAGTTGAAGACGCCGTTATTTCTGCTACAAAAATTTTTGAAAAACTTGGAGCGCAGATTGTAGAAATTTCTTTGCCTCACACCGAATTTGCCATTGCAACTTATTATTTAATTGCGCCTGCGGAGGCGGCAACTAACCTTGAACGCTATGACGGCGTAAGTTATGGCGCACGTGTTGACGGCGCGGACGTTGTGGAAATGATGACGAATACGCGCACTGAAAAATTTGGCGCGGAAGTTAAACGCCGCATAATGATTGGAAATTACGCACTTAGCGCGGGCTATTACGACGCTTATTATTTGAAGGCGTTGAAAGTTCGCACGCTGATTCAGAAAGATTTTACCGACGCTTTTAAAAATGTTGACGTGGTACTTGCACCGACTGCGCCGACTGCCGCTTTTAAAATTGGCGAAATGGCTAACGATCCTTTGAAAATGTACCTGCAAGATGTTTGTACCGTTCCCGTAAATTTGGCAGGTATTCCCGCAATTTCCATTCCTTGCGGCTTTACAAAAGAAAATTTGCCCATTGGCTTGCAGTTAATTGGAAAACCGCTTGACGAAGAAACAATTTTGCGGGCGGCGTTTACCTATGAGCAATCAAAATGATTAGTTTAAAAGTTTTGGTTGAAGATAAAGTTTTGGATGGCTCCAATTTGGAAAGTGAGCACGGTTTATCTTTTTATATTGAGACGTCCGCACTGAAATTTATTTTTGACTGCGGGCAAACTGATATTGCGTGGAAAAATGCTTTAAAAATGGGCGTTGACTTGCATGGAATTAATTTTGTTGTAATAAGTCATTCACACTACGACCACGCGGGCGGCTTTCCTTCGCTTTTAAAACGTGCCAATATTAAAAAAATTTATACCGGCAGAAATTTTTGGCAGGAAAAATTTTCAAAAACTGCTGATTCAAAAAATGCTGACGGTTATAAATATCGCGGCGCGGGATTTACTTTTCAAGATTTGGCGCGTTGGAAGATTGAGCAGAAAATTTGCGATGACATTTTGGAGCTTGATGAAAATGCTTGGCTGATTGGAAATTTTGACACGCGCTATAAATTTGAAATACCTGAAAAATTTGTACGCGGCGAAGATAAAATTGCTGACAATTTCGACGATGAAATTTGTTTGGTACTGCGCGAAGGCGACGGCGTGGCGGTAGTTGTCGGCTGTTCGCACGTTGGAATTTTAAATATTGTTTCGACTGTACAAAAACGTTTGGACTTGCCAATAAAAACCGTGATAGGAGGGATTCATTCTGACGATATGAAAATTTTTGCACGGCTTGAAGATTTTGGCGTGGAAAATTTTTGTCTTTGCCATTGCACCGGCGAAAAACTTCGCGCTGATTTTGCGGCGGGCAGTGTTTTGGAGTTTTAAAAAATGGCTAAAAATGATCTTGTAATGCCCGTTTTAAAGTGGGTCGGCGGCAAGCGGCAACTTTTACAAACTCTAACTCCAATGTTGCCAAAAAAAAATATCAATGATTACTGCGAGCCATTTTTGGGCGGCGGCGCAATGCTTTTTAATCTTCAACCGCGAAAAGCTTTCATAAATGACATTAACGCAAATTTAATTTTGGTTTATGAAGTAATTCGTGACGACGTGGAAAATTTAATTGACGCACTTTCAAATTACAAAAATGATGCCGAAACTTTTTACGCCGTCCGAGATTTAGACAGAGACAAAATTAAATACGCGGCTTTGTCAGAAATTGAACGCGCTGCAAGAATAATTTATCTGAATAAAACTTGTTTTAACGGCTTGTATCGTGTGAACAACGCCGGAGAATTTAATACGCCCTTTGGCAGTTATAAAAATCCAAATATTGTTAATGCGCCGGTTTTAAAAGCCGTCAGCAAATATTTTAACCGCGCAGATATGACAATTACTTCGCTGGATTATTCTGAAGTTTTGAATTCTATAACGCCCAAAACTTTTGTCTATCTTGATCCGCCTTACGATCCAGTTTCAGATACTGCGAATTTTACCGGCTACGTCAAGGGTGGTTTCAGCCGTGAAGATCAAATTAAACTTCGTAATTGTTGCGACGATTTGAACGAACGCAAAATTAAATTTATGTTGTCAAATTCATCAACTGATTTTATTCGTGAAATTTACGCCAATTACAATATAACGACGGTAAAGGCGAAACGTGCCGTTAATTCTGTGGCAAGCAAGCGCGGCGATGTTGAAGAGGTTGTGATTAGAAATTATGGCTGAAAATAAAAATGAAACTGCGTGGCAAAAACTTTTCAAAAAGTACGATATTCTGAATTGTGTTAAACAAGATGAAATTTTTGAAATTTCTGCTGAACAAATAAAAGAATTTAGAGAACCGCGCCTAATGGCGAAATTTGATCACAAAAATAATCTGCCAAAAATTTTTAGTGATAATAAATTATCTATTTTGCCAATTACACGCGGCGAATACGTCATTGGAAATTTTGACTGCTACCACGAATTTGAAACTGTGAACGAAAAAATTTTCAAATTTTCTTTGCCGAATTATATTCAAAGTTTGGACTGCGAAAATATTTTTAGTGAAACAATAGCCTTAAATGTTGCGTTTGCGTCGGGAATTATCGCTGATTTTATCGAAGACGAAAATATTATTCCTACCGTTGCAGGTCGAATGAGTTCCGGCAATTTCAATTTTAAAATTGACAATCACAAAAATAATTCGTCATACAATTTGCAAGTTCAAAATTCGCAGATTGAAATTGATGCGGCTTATGAAGGAGTAAAATATTTGGCGATATTTGAGGCGAAACGCGAAATTTCCGAAGATTTTTTAATTCGTCAGTTGTATTATCCTTATCGAATGTGGCGGGAAAAAATTACCAAGCCTGTTAAGACAATATTTTTTGTGTATTCAAATGGGATTTATCGCCTGTATGAATACAAATTTGAAAATCCGCAGAATTATAATTCTTTGAGACTGATTAAACAGAAAAATTATTCGGTTGAAGATACGACGATAAATCTTGAAGAAATTCAAAATATCCTGCGCGAAATTGAAATTAAACCCGAGCCGCAAATTCCATTTCCACAGGCAAACAGTTTTGAGCGCGTAATAAATCTTTGTGAGCTTTTAAACAAAAACGAATTAACCGACGATGAAATTACCGAAAACTACGACTTCAACGCACGGCAAACAGGTTATTACACGCGGGCGGCAATGTATTTGAATTTGGTACAAAAATCAAACTCCGGAAAATACAGCATTACAGATTTTGGCAAAAAAATTTTGAATTTAGGTTTTAAGCAAAGGCAACTTTCTTACTGCAAGTGCATTTTGTCGCACAAAGTTTTTGCTGACACTTTGAAAAAATATTTTGAACGCGGCGAAATTCCAAGTATCAAAGAAATTTTTCAAATTATGGAAAAGTCCGCTCTTTACAAAATTGAAAGTACAAATACTTACGAGCGCAGGGCATCCACTATAAAGCAATGGATTAGCTGGATTGTCCGTTTGATAAATGAATAAATTTGAGGTGATTTAATGGCGAAATTGACAACGCTTTTTGTTAATGATATTGTCGGAAAATTTTTTGTTCCGGATTATCAGCGCGGTTATCGTTGGACTGAAAAAGAAGTAGTGCGCTTGTTAAATGATGTCTACGATTTAAAAGGTATTGGCGGGCAAGCCTCTAGAAATTATTGCTTGCAGCCAATCGTAGTTAGAAATTTGAACGGCAACGATATTGTAACAGTTGACGACGCGGGCAATGCTTCAATTTCTAAACCAAAAATCGAAAAAGGCTACGACTTTGAAGTTATTGACGGGCAACAGCGGCTTACAACGTTATTTTTAATTTATAACTATATGTTTCAAAAGATAGGCGAGGCATTCGGAGATTTAAAATTTTCTCTTGAATATCAGACGCGCCCAAACTCTGCAAAATTTTTATTGAACATTGACAAAAATTCTAAAACTGAAAACATTGATTATTATTTTCTCTCAAACGCCTATGAAGCGATAAAAAATTGGTTTAACAGTACTAAAGATCCTTTTAACGCAATGACTGCCATTAAAACTTTATTCGCCGACAATGTAAAAATTATTTGGTACGAAGTTGACAACTCGGAAGACGGCGCGGCACTTTTTACGCGCTTAAACATTGGTAAAATTTCGCTTACCAATTCCGAACTTGTCAAGGCAATGTTCCTTAGTAAAAATAATCCAAATATAAATATCAAAAAGCAAAATGAAATTGCCCTGCAATGGGATAACCTTGAAAGAGAATTGCACAACGAATCATTGTGGGGATTTCTTACAAATAACGCGCCGGAAGATTATCAGACGCACATTGATTTAATTTTGGATTTAATAGCCGACAAAAAAGAAACTGAACGCGACGAGTATTTTACATTTTTTTATTTCGATAAGTTGAGACAGACGCAAGATTTAACTGAAATTTGGGAGCAGAAAATTCGTCAAACATTTTTGCTTTTAAAAAATTGGCATGAGTATTTGGATTTTTATCACAAAATTGGTTATCTGATTGCGTCCGGCTACAAAAGTTTAAACGAAATTTACAAAGAGTCCAAAAACAAAACTACGAGCGGTTTTTCTGCGCGGCTTGACGCGCTCATTAAAGAAAGTATCAAGCCGGACGGCGGCAAAAGTTATTCTGATTGGACGTACAGCGAAGACAGCGAAAAAATTCGGCGGTTGCTATTTCTGTTCAATGTTGAATCTTCACGTAAAAACGCTACCGGAACAGCGGCGCATTGGTTTTCTTTCAGCAAATTTAAACATTGCAAGGATAAAGAAACTTCATGGAGTTTGGAACATATCCACGCCGTAAAATCTGATATTCGATACAATCAAAAATTTTGGCGGAGTTGGCTTGAACTTCATAAAGAATTTCTGGAAAATCAGACAGATAAAAATTCCGCGCTCATTGAACAAATTGAAAAACTTTTGAAGCTTAAAGATTTTTCGCGGGAACGTTTTGAAAGAGTGCAGGAAGAAGTTTTAAAAATTTTTCCGACTGATAAAAATATTGAGGCGCATATAGATTCTATTGCAAATTTGGCGTTGATTCAATGCAGTGAAAATTCTGCGCTAGGCAATTCTACTTTTGACGTTAAGCGAAATAAAATTATCGAAATGGATCTTCACGCCGAATTTATACCGCTTTGTACAATCAGAGTTTTTTTGAAGTATTACACCAAGTCACAGCAGAATCAAATTAATTGTTGGTCGTTGCAAGATATGCAGGCTTATATTGCGGCAATTAATGAAGTACTCAAAAATTATTTGTCCGAGCCGGTCGAACTTTAGGAGATGATATTTTGCCGTATAATTTTATAAATATTTTTGCGGGAGCCGTAAAAACTATTACAATTCCGAGTATTCAACGCGACTACGCGCAGGGGCGAAAGAATCTTAAAGTAAATCGAATTCGCCACAAATTTTTGGATGCACTTTTTAACGCTGTGAACGGGAAAAATATAAAACTGGACTTTGTTTACGGCGATTTAGATAAAAATGGAAATCTTACGCCGCTTGACGGGCAGCAACGCTTGACAACTTTATTTTTGCTTTATTGGTACGCCTCAAAAAAAGAAAATATTCCTGCAGATGAAACAGGTTTTTTGAAAAATTTTTCCTACGAGACGCGCCCCGATTCACGTATATTTTGTAAAGAATTAATTAAATTTACGCCGAAATCTATTGAACAAAATTTATCTGAAGAAATTGCAGATCAATCTTGGTTTTCGTTGAGTTGGCGAAAAGACCCGACAATTAGCGCAATGCTCACAATGATTGACGCCATTAACGAAAAATTTCATTCCGTGAAAAATCTTTGGCAGAAATTGGCGAACATTGAATTTTATTTTTTGCCGATTGAAAATTTGGGGCTTACTGATGAAATTTATATCACGATGAATTCACGCGGCAAGCAACTTACCGACTTTGAACATTTCAAGGCGGAATTTAAGCGGCGGCTTGATGATATTGACGCGGAACTTTCAAAGAAAATAATTTTGAGAATTGACCGTGAATGGACTGATATGCTTTGGAAAGTTGCTGTACGCAATGAAAGTTATTTGGTTGACGATTATTTTTTAAATTATTTTCGTTTTCTGTGCGACTTAGAAATTTATAAAAGCGGCGGTATTCCAAAGAAAGACAGAGATTTTTTTGTTTTGCTGGATGAATTTTTTAGCGGCAACGTTAAAAATAAAATTGCCGAACTCAAGAAAAATTTTGAATGTTGGTGCGAGTGCGGCGATACATATAAATTTTTTGGCGACAGGGTTTTAATTGGCAGTAAGATGGATAAATTTCCGAAACACGCCGCCGGTAAGTTTGTAGGATATTTTCAAATGAAGACGGACGGAAATTTTTTTGCGGATTGTTTGAAATTGTATGACGGCAAACTTGGAAAATTTTTAATGCTGTACGCGTTTTTAATTTATCTGCGAAATAAAAATACCATTCAAGATTCAGATTTTCGCCGCAGAATTCGTATTGTAAACAATCTTATTGGCAATTCTGAAGATGAAATTCGTGAATCGGCAATGAGTACACTTTTACAGCAGGTTGAACAAATTATAAAATTTGGGAAGTTTTTAAATTTGAACAATAAGCAAAATTTTAATGCTGTTCAAATTCAGGAAGAGAAACTAAAATTGGAATGGACGCAGGAAAATTCCGAGCTTGCAGAATCGCTTTTTGAATTGGAAGATCATTATCTTTTGTACGGGCAAATTGCAATTATTGGGCTGGACGCGCCGCAAAATTTCAAGCGGTTTATTTCGCTTTTCAAGTGCGATTATGATTTAATTGACTGTACACTTTTGGGCAAGAGCGATTATTTTCAAAATCGAAAAAAGCTTTATCAATTCGGCTCAAAATTTTCTCGTTCGTGGCAAAATCTTTTTCATCTTAATTTGAAAAATGAACACTTTGAAGATACAAAAAATACATTGAGGGATTTTCTTGAGGAGCAGGAAAATTTCACTGATGATTTTCTTAGAAAGACGATTGACGAATATTTGAGAAATTGCGAAAAGGAAAGTTTTTTTGAGTGGAACTACTATTACATTAAGTACAAAGAATTTCGTCCTGCGCGGTACGGTAAATATATTTGGGAAGATTTTCAAGCCGCGCCGTATATGTTTTCTGCGCTGTGGACGGAGCAAAGAAAATCTGAAAAAGCATATCTGCCATTTTTACGCGCCGCAGTTGACGCCGAAACTTTTAAAAATCATTATAATTCAACGTTAATGAGGCTGGAATTTGAAAAATATTTTATTGAATGTGAAAACGATGCTTACGTTATCAAAGAAATTGAAACCGGAAATTTGATTGACCGGCTTAAAATTAATCAAGATAACGGGATTGATACGGAGGACAGAATTTTAAAATTTAAAAATTGGTACAATCAACTTTAAGCGGCTGAAGTGCGCGGAGGTAAAACGTTGACGCTGAAAAATAAATTTAATATTGAAAATCAGGTAGAATTGGCGCGGCTTGAGGAAAAAATCAGCAAACAAAAAGCGATTGAACTTTGGAGCGGCGATTTTTTCAAAAAACATACAGCAGGAACTTTTGATACGCTGTCAAAAATTCACCAAAAAATATTTGAAGATATTTACTATTTTGCGGGAAAACTGCGCGACGAAAATATCAGCAAAGGCAATTTTCGTTTTGCGTCCGCGCTGTATCTTCGTGAGGCAGTTGCAAGCGTCGAAAAAATGACACAGTCAAATTTCAATGAAATAATCGAAAAGTATGTTGAAATGAATGTGGCGCACCCTTTCCGCGAAGGCAACGGGCGAAGTATGAGAATTTGGCTGGATCACATTTTAAAAGTTGAAATTGGCAAAGTGGTTGACTGGAGTCGCGTTGACAAAAATAAATATCTGCAAGCAATGGAGCGTAGCCCAATTAACGACGTCGAAATAAAAAAAGTTTTAGCCGCCGCGTTGACTGATAAAGTTGACGACAGAGAAATTTTTATGAAAGGACTTGACGCCAGTTATTTTTACGAAAATTTTTTTGCTTACAAAAGTAACGAATTATGACAAAAAATTTGGGAGGAAATTAAATTGAAATATGAACCTGTAATAGGTCTTGAAATTCACAGCGAATTGAAGACTGCAACGAAAATTTTTTGCGGCTGCGCGACGACTTTTGGCGCAGAACAAAATACTCATACTTGTCCCGTATGTTTGGGACTTCCCGGCGTTTTGCCGACGATTAACAAGCGCGTTGTAGAATTTGCAATTAAAGCGGGACTTGCTACAAACTGCAAAATTAACAAGTACAGCAAATTTGACAGAAAAAATTATTATTATCCCGATCTGCCGAAAAATTGGCAAACTTCGCAGTACGATTTACCCATTGCCTACGAAGGACAAGTTGAAATTGAAGTTGACGGCGAAAGAAAAATTGTTCGCTTAACTCGTATTCATATGGAAGAAGACGCGGGCAAATTGGTACACAGCGGCACGACAATTAAAGATTCTGCAACGTCGAATGTTGACTACAACCGCACGGGCGTACCGTTGATTGAAATTGTTTCTGAACCTGATATGCACTCGGCGGCTGAAGCCCGCGCTTATATGGAAAAAATTAAATCAATCCTTGAATATATCGACGTTTCAAATTGCCGAATGGAAGAAGGCAACCTTCGCGCAGATATTAACGTTTCACTGCGTCCCGTTGGAAGTGATAAACTCGGCACTCGTACCGAAATGAAAAATATCAATTCTTTTAAGGCGTTGGAAGATGCGATTAACTACGAAATTGAAAGACAAGCTGAAGTTTTGGACGACGGCGGCAAAATTATTCAAGAAACGCGCACGTGGAATCCTGAAAAGGGAATTACTCAATCAATGCGCAGTAAAGAAGACGCGCACGATTATAGATATATGCCGGAGCCGGATTTGCCGCCAATTATTACTACTGATGAAGAAATTGAAAACTTCAGAAAATCTTTGCCGGAATTGCCGGACGCCCGCCGCGCCCGCTTGATAAATGATTTAGGTTTATCTGAATACGACGCCGGAATTATTACAAGTTCCCGCGCAATGGCTGAATACTTTGATACAGTTGTAGCGAACGGCGCGGACGCCAAACTTGCCGCCAACTGGATTATGAGCGATCTTTCAAAAAATCTTAACGCCGAAAATTTGACAATCGAAAATTCGCCTGTTGATGCCAAACGCCTTGCCGAAATGATTTTACTGATTCAAAAAGGTACAATCAGCGGCAAAATTGCCAAAACTGTTTTTGTTGAAATGTGGAAGTCTGCAGATTCACCTGAAAAAATTGTAAAAGATAAAGGCTTAGTGCAAATTACTGACACTTCGGCGATTGAAAAAATTGTTGATGAAGTAATTGCGAACAATCAGAAAGCCGTTGAAGAATATCGCGCAGGCAAGAAAAAGGCTATTGGTTCGCTTGTCGGGCAAATTATGAAGGCTACAAAGGGCAAGGCTAATCCTCAAATGGTTAATGAACTTTTGGCAAAAAAATTAGATTCTTAAAAAATTCGATTTTAAGGCGTTCAATTTTGATTTTAGTATAAAACCTTGTGAAAGACTTTGAAGACGCCTTGTAGACGATTTTAGCGCAAATACAGGGCGTTTAAATTTATTCTTGAAAAATTTTGGAGGTGATGAATTTGATTTACAAAGCCGCAATTTTTGATATGGACGGGACTTTGACAGATACGCTTGAAGATTTAACTGACAGCGTCAATGAAATGTTGGAACATTACAATTTGCCGCGCCGCACGATTGACGAAGTTAGAATTTTTGTCGGCAACGGTGCAAGAAAGTTAATGGAACGCGCCCTTGAAACTACGGACGAAAATTTTATAAATTCTGCACTGGAATATTACAACGGATGCTACGAACGCCATTTGACGAATAAAACTAAGCCATACGCGGGAATTGTCGAACTTTTAACCGCGATGAATGAAAAAAATATTCCAGTTGCAATTTGCACGAATAAGCAACATTTTGCCGCCGTTGAACTTGCCGAAAAAATTTTTCCAACGATAAAATTTGCTGAAGTTATAGGCGACGCCAAAAAGCCGAATCCTGCGCGAGCGTTGGAAATTGCAAAAAATATTGGCGTTGCTCCAAATGAAGTTGCATATTTCGGCGATACTTCAGTTGATATTGAAACTGCGATTAACGCAGGATTTTTGGCAGTCGGTGTAACGTGGGGATTTCGCCCTGAAAGTGAACTGATTGAAAGCGGCGCAAAAATTATTATTCATCGCGCAGACGAAATTTTTAATTTGATAAAATTTGGAGGTTAAAAATTTGGCGATTGAAAAAGTCAAAAAATATTTTGCAGAAATTGGCGAACCTGAAAGAGTTATCGAATTTGAAGAATTAACGGCAACTTCACAACAGGCGGCGGAAGTTTTAAATTGTGAAGTTGGCAGAATTGCAAAAACTATTTCTGTTTTCGTTGATAAAAAGCCAATTTTAATTTTGTTAAGCGGCGATATGAATTTGGACAACAAAAAATTTAAGGCGCAATTTAAAAAGCGTCCAAGTATGATTCCCGTTGATGAAGTTGAAAAATATATTGGTCACGCGGTCGGCGGCACTTGTCCATTTGCAGTTAATGACGGCGTGGAAATTTTTTTAGATGAATCTTTGAAACGTTTTGATTTTGTCTATCCTGCGGCGGGCAATGATAAAAGCGTGGTTAAACTTCAAATTGACGAATTGGAAAAATATATAAAATCTGCCGGTTGGGTTGACGTGGCGAAATTGAAAGGCGGCGCGTAAATGCTACTTGTAATTGACATTGGCAACAGTAATATCGTTATGGGGACTTACGAAGGCAAAAACTTGATGAAACATTGGCGCGTTTCGACGGACAGCCAAAAAACCGGCGACGAATACGGAATGTTGATAAATGATTTATTTCGTTATCAAGGCGTAAGTATTAACGATGTGCGCGATATAATTATTTCGTCGGTCGTGCCTCAACTTTTGGTGCCGTTTGTAAAAATGTGCGAACGCTATTTTAAAATTAAGCCGCTTGTAGTCGGTCCCGGAATTAAAACAGGAATTAAAATAAACTATGAAAATCCCCGCGCTATTGGCGCAGATAGAATTGTAAATGTTGTCGGCGCGTTTGAACATTACGGCGGACCTTTGATAGTAATTGACATTGGAACGGCAACGACGATTGATGTTGTGGCTGAAAACGGCGATTTTTTAGGCGGCGTAATTGCGCCCGGAATTGTTTCAGCGGCTGATTCTTTAGTTAGTTCAACTGCTAAACTTCCACGAATTGAACTTGTACCGCCGAAAAATATTATTTGTCACAACACTATAACAGGTATGCAAGCCGGAATTATTTATGGCTACGTCGGGCAGGTTGATGAAATTGTGCGACGTATTCGCGCAGAAATGGGCGAAGATTGGAACGCCAAAGTTATTGCAACGGGCGGGCTTGCCAAAATGATTGCCAAAGAATCTAAAACCATTGACAAGATAGATCATTTTTTGACTTTGTCGGGACTTCGCGCCCTGTACGAAAGAAATAAAGCTTAAACTAAAAAAACTGCCGCACTTTTCGTAAGTGTGACAGCTTTTTTTATTTCAGAAAAAATTTTATTTAACGTCAAAAATACCTTCAGCAATAATTTCAATTTCGTTTCCTTCAGGGTCGAGTACGACACTTTCATAGCGTTTATCGCCGGTCATACGTGCGCCTTTTGCAACTTGGTAGCCGTCCTTTTCAAGGCGTCGGGTAAGGTCGTCAACTTCTTTTCTGTCCATAACGGTAATTGCGATATGATGATAGCCCGTGCGATAAGCCCCTTTGGGCGGATCAATCATGCCTTCGCGTTGCATAATTTCAAGTTCGGTGTTGTTGTCGAAAGTCAACCAATAGTTACTAAAATTTGTTTGAAAATTGCTGTACTTGGAGCTGGTTTTTGCGCCAAAATATTTAACAAAAAAATCGCGTTCACGTTCCATATCGTTGACGTACATTGCAACATGCCCAATTCTCATTTCGTGTCACTCTCCTTGAATATTTCTCTATTTTTTGTTATTCTAGCACGCAGATATATTTTTTTCAACATTCGGTAAAAATTTAATACTGATAAAAATTTTATTGAGGAAAATAATGACAGTTAAAGAAATTTTTAAAACGCCAATATTTTTGGCACCAATGGCGGGCGTTACGGATTCAGCTTTTAGAATAATCGTGCGGGAACTTGTAGAAGAAACTTACAGAAAAAATTTGCTGATGTTTTCAGAAATGGTAAGTTGCAACGGCATTCATTATCGCAACGAAAAAACTTTGGAAATGCTGAAAACTTCGGAAGGCGAAAGACCTGTAGCAATTCAACTTTTTGGCTCTAATCCTGAAATTTGCGCGGACGCGGCTAAATTTGTTGAAGAATTGGGAACGGCGGCAGTTATAGATTTTAATTTAGGTTGTCCCGCACCAAAGATTGTTAAAAACGGCGAAGGCTCGGCACTTATGCAGAATCCAAAAATTGTTGGCGAAATTTTATCTGCGATTAGAAAAGCCGTAAAAATTCCGTTCAGTGTGAAAATTCGTTTGGGCTTTGATGAAAATATTAACGCGGTAGAAATTGCGAAAGTTGCCGAAAATTCCGGCGTTGATTTTATTGCAGTTCACGGGCGGACGCGGCAACAATTTTACAGCGGCTCGGCGAATTGGGAAGAAATTGCAAAAGTTAAAGCCGCCGTTAAAATTCCAGTAATTGCAAATGGCGACGTGAAAGATTTTGATTCACTGGATAAAATTTTAGAAATTACAAATGCTGATGGCGTGATGATTGGACGTGCCGCGCAGGGCAACCCGTTTATAATTGGCGCGTTGCTGAAATATTTTCTTACCGGCGAAAAAGTTTCTCCGCCAAATTTAAATGAACGTGTGAAAGTTATGAAACGCCACTTTGAAAAGTTAATCGAATTTAAAGGCGAAAATGTAGCAGTTAGAGAAATGCGGGCTCATGCGGCTTGGTACACTAAAGGACTTCGCGGCGGCGCAGATTTGCGGAAAAATTTTAATCGTGCTGAAACTGCTGAAGACTTTGAAAAAATTCTTGACGCCATAAATTTTAACGTCTAAATAAAATTACACGGTGAAGAATCTAAAAATTTTTCAAATCCCTAACACCTAAAAGCTAAAACCTAACCCCTAGAAAAAGGGGTATTTTTTTTGGCGTTCGTTTGATATAATTGAAAAAAATTTGTGGAGCGTGTGGCTATGAAAATTTTATTAACAAATGACGACGGAATAGACAGCAAAGGACTTTGGGCAATGGCGCGGGCGTTGAATAAAAATTTTGAAGTGGCGATAGTGGCTCCTGCGCGTCAACAAAGCGGAATGGCTCACGCTTTTACAGTTTGGAAAAAAATTGAATATTGGCGCGTAGAAAATGAAATTGAGGCGTGGGCGATTGACGGCACTCCTACTGACTGCGTCAAATTTTATCTTGAAGAAATTGCTAAAAATGAAAAAATTTCTGCGGTAATTTCTGGAATAAATGACGGCGCAAATTTGGCTACAGATGTTTTGTATTCCGGAACGGTCGGCGGCGCGTTGGAAGGATTTTTGCATGATATTCCCGTGCTTGCAGTTTCACTTGTAAAAAATTCTACGCTTACATTTGATGAAGTGGCAGAAATTTCGGCGAAATATTTTGCTGAAAAAATGCAGGGCGGCGAAATTTTCTTTGATAATTTAAATTTTCCAAAAAAATTTCGCGCAGGTAAACCTGAATTTAAATCTGCACGACTTGGCAAACGTGATTATAAAAATGCTTTTATTTGCACTACCGAAAATGGCAAGAATTTTTTTGAGATACGCGGCGAAGTTTACGACATTGATAAAAGCGAAGGTACAGATATTTTTGCAGTTCAAAATGGTTTTATTTCTGTAACGCCGTTGCATTTTGACGTTGTACATCATGAAAAAATTTGAGGTGATTTTATGATTAACAAGAAAAAATTTTTCCGCGCAATGGCGGCTTTAATAATTGGCGGCAGTTTTTTAATTTTTCCAACTGCAAACGCTGAAGTTCAAACTTATATCGGCGAAGGCGAATATTTGATGAATGACTTTGAGACGCCGGAAGTTGCCAAACAACGCGCCAAAAATCGTGCAGAACAAAACGCGCAGGAACAAGCCGGAATTTACCTTGAAAGTTATTCACATATGAAAAATTTTGATTTGCTGAACGACGAAATTATTACCATTTCAAGCGGCATTATGAAAATTTTAGACGTGAAATTTAATCAAGATGTTGTTGCTGACGGCAAGGGAATTTTAATTCACGTCACAATTAAAGCCGAAATTGATTCTGACAATATGGATAAATGGCTGAATAAAAGTATTGAGCAACGCCGCCAAATTAATTCTCAAATGGAAAATTTGCGCCAAGAAAACGCCAAACAAGAAGCAACTATTGCTGATTTAAAATCGCAACTTGCCGCCGGTACAATTACGCAAGAACAAGCCAAACAGGATTTTGTTCAGAAGGATAAAGTTTTTACATTCTATCAGAAATTGCAGGAAGGATTGAATTTTTGCGCCGCCGAAAATTTTCAGCAGGCGGTACAATCTTTCACTGATGCAATAAATATTTTCCCGCGCAATGCTTACGGCTATTTTGACAGAGGCACGGCGTACAACGAACTTCACGAAAATCAAAAAGCACTTGACGACTTCAATAAATCTATAGAAATTGCGCCGAATCATTTTGCCTACAACAATCGCGGCAAAATTAATTTTGAAATGAAAAATTTCAACGCGGCGTTGGAAGATTTTAATAAAGCAATTCAAGTAAATCCCAATGACGCAACGGCTTATTACAATCGCGGAACGGTTTATTTCGCTGTCCAAAATTTTAATCTCGGTATGAAAGATTTTGACAAGGCAATTTCACTTCAGCCAAACAACGTTAAATTTTACGTGAAGCGTTCCGCCGGTTACTACGTTTCAGGCAAAATGGATTCTGCGTTGAAGGATTTAAACACCGCAATAAAAGTCGATCCAACTTATTATGAATCGTATTCCCTGCGCGGCGAAGTTTATACCGCGCTGAAAGATTATAAAGCCGCGCTCAAAGATTTTAACAAGTCGATTGAATTAAATCCCAATGACGCTGAAACTTATGCACAACGCGGCAATATTTATAAACTTTTGGGCGATAACAAAAATGCTCAAAAAGATTTTGCCACTGCAAAAAAAATGGGCTATACTGAATAGGAGGTGAAAAGTTTGGGACTTTCAAGCGAAGAAAAAGTTGATATGGTGCGTTCACTTATTGAAGGTGAACCTGACGAAAAAGTTTTAGATTTTTGTACAAAAATTATTTCCGAAGATCCAAATAACGTTGACGCTTATTATTTACGCGCAGAAATTTATTTTAATATGAAAAATTATCGAAAAGCCATCAGCGACTACAACCGCGTTTTGAGTCTTGATAAATCGAAATACGAAGAGGTTTATGCTTATCGCGGCGACGCCTATTTTTATACTGACAAATACAAGCAGGCACTTACCGACTATACAAAGGCGATTAAAGCGGGCTACGGCGACGAAGGAATTTTTGCAAACAGAGGCTGGATTTACGGCAAAATTTGTCAGGAATACGAAAAGGCGATTGAAGATTTTAACCGCGCAATAAAAATAAATCCCGATAACGCCGAACATTATAATAACCGTGCGCTTGCCTATTCACTTTTGGAGCAAAAAGACAAGGCGATTCAAGATTTAAATACCGCTATAAAACTCAATCCCAATTATTTTGACGCACATGCCAATCTTGGGCTTACTTATGTTTCAATGGAAAATTATAAAAAGGCAATTCCATATTTTAGCAAGGCGATTGAAATAAATCCAAATTATGCAGATGTATATGTTTGGCGTGGGCGTTGCTACGAAGAATTAAAAGACCTGCCAAATGCTCGCGCAGATTATACTACTGCTGAAAATCTCGGTTACAAACAATAAGGAGGAAATATTTTTGGCAGATGCTGACGCTGTAGAAAATTTTTTTGAAAAAAAGTTTCAAGATAGTAAAATTTTTCTTGAGAATGGCGATTATCAATCAGCAATAAAATCTATAACCGACGCAATAAATTTAGCCGAAAAATCCAAATGTCATGAAGTTGGTTATTATTATTTTTACCGCGCTAATATTTACTACGATTTAAAAGACTACGATTCGGCGGAAAAAGATTATAAAAAAGCAATTACTCTTTTGGGACGTTACGAAGAATACGAATGCGGAGTTGCAAATTTCAGATTGAAAAATTATAAAGCGGCTGTGGAAAATTTCCAAATTGCAATTCAAAATGATATAGGTTCGTGGTATGAAGGCAGGATTATTTCTCCTTGTGAAATTATGGTTGAGCATGCTACCATTTGGGATTCTTGTCCTTGTTCAAAAATTTATAAATCGGATGAAAAAGGATTTTACCTCCCAAAGTTTGAACTTTGTCCGTTAAAATTAGCTACAAATTTAACTATTGGTAAATCAGCTTATGATTTCGGTACGCTCAAAATCAATTCAAATTTGACGCTTGATGAAAATTCATTGAAAAAATATAATCTTGAGGAGTTGCTAAATTATTTAACGGAACTAATTGAACAAAATCCTAATTCTTCGGAAACGGCTGAAATTTATAATCTTCGTGGACAGATTTATTTTAATATATTGGGGGTTGGTCACTATTATTTTATAGATGTTGAATCTCTTAAATATGAACCCGAAGAAAAACTTAATTATTCAAAAATGGCGATTGAGGATTTTAATAGAGCCGTAAAAATTAAGCCGGATTGTCTTCGCGCCTATATGAATTTGGGCTGGGTTTATTTTTACATTTCGGAGTATGAACTTGCCATTGAAAATTATTCAAAAGCACTTGAAATTTGCCCGTATAATCCCGTAGCGTATTATTATCTCGCTTATTCAACGAGAAATTACCGACATTATCCAAAAGCTTTGGAAGACTACGAAAAAGCTTACAAATTTGCTCCTTGGGTTAATATTTATCTTCATAAATTTTGGCTTATGCGTGCAATAATTGCCGATACTGCCGAATTAAAAGAATCTGTCAAAAAGTTTAACCGCTTTATAAAAAAGCACCCGGATAATTTTAAAGGTTATTTCAAGCGTGGCAAATGTTATCAAGAATTGCAAGATTATGAATTGGCTGTCGCAGATTTTACAATGGCTATCAAGCTTAATCCAAATAATTTCAGGGTGTATTTTGGGCGAAGTGAATGTTTTCGTATTTTGGAAGATTGGAAACGTAGCGAGGAGGATTATAATATTGCTCAAAGATTAATACAGCAGGCTCCTGAAGTTGCAAAATACACTGAAATAATAGAGAATGCTTATTCTGGTAATTACAGCCATAAAGAGGTGGCTGAAGCACATAGAAAACGCGCTAAAATTTATGAATCGTGGAACTATTATAAATTGGCGGAGCGCGATATAAATTGGTTTAAAAATTACGAGGCGGAAGAGTTAATATCCAAAGACCCGGAAGTTTTAAAATACACAGAAATAATAGAAAAGAATTATTCTGGCGGTTACAGCTATAGAGATATAGCTGAAGCCTATCGTAAACGTGGCGAAATTTATAAATTTTGGGAGTATGACGAATTAGCAAAACGCGATTTAAATTGGTTTAAACGTTATTTTTATGAAGATCCGAAAGTTTCTTTATATTCCGATGTCATAGAAAACCCCGAGAAACATAATATAATTGATGTAGCCGAAGCTTATTACAAGCGCGGTAAAATTTATGAATCTTGGGGATACAATAAATTGGCTCAATCTGATTTTGATAATGCAAAAAAATTAGGTTATGAACATTAGAAAGGAAGATTTATTTGAACTCAATAGTAAAAGATATGGCACTTGCTCCAAGTGGACACGACAAAATTAACTGGGTAAAAAATTTTATGCCGGTAATGGCGGCGATTGAAAAAGAATTTTCGCAGAGTAAACCGTTCGCCGGTAAAAAAATTTCAATGGCGTTGCACGTCGAGGCGAAGACGGCTTATATGGCGGAAGTTTTTAAATCTGCAGGCGCAGAAGTTGTTTTGACGGGCTGCAATCCTCTTTCAACTCAAGACGACGTAGCCGCCGCGTTGGTTGAAGACGGTATTACAGTTTTTGCGAAACACGCTTGCACGGCTGAAGAGTACGATAACTTTATTGAACGCGCCATAGAATTTGAGCCGGATATTTTTATTGACGATGGCGGAGACTTTGTAAATTTACTTTTGACTAAACACCGTGAAATAATTCCCAAAATTTTGGGCGGCAGTGAAGAAACTACAACGGGCGTTTATCGTTTACGCGCCCTTGAAAAGCGCGGCGAACTTCCTTTTCCGATGATTGCGGCGAATGACGCTTATTGTAAATATTTGTTTGATAATCGCTACGGCACGGGACAATCTACTTGGGACGGAATTATGAGGACAACAAATTTAGTTGTTGCCGGTAAAAATGTTGTCATTGCCGGTTACGGTTGGTGCGGCAAAGGCGGCGCAATGCGTGCCAAAGGTCTCGGCGCAAATGTCATTGTTACTGAAGTTGATCCAATTAAAGCGATTGAGGCAGTGTTTGACGGTTTCAGAGTTATGCCAATGGCAGAGGCGGCGAAGGTCGGCGATATTTTCTTGACGCTTACAGGTGATAAAGACGTTATCACGGCTGAACATTTTGCAGTTATGAAAAACGGCGCGGTACTTGCCAATAGTGGACATTTCGACGTTGAAATTAATATTCCGCAACTTGAAAAAATGTCAATCAGCAGAAAAACTGTTAGACACAATATCGAAGAATTTTTACAACCTGACGGCAGAAAAATTTATCTTTTGGCAGAAGGTCGGCTTGTAAATCTTGCCTCCGGCGATGGTCATCCTGCAGAAATTATGGATTTAAGCTTTGCAGTACAATTTTTCAGTTGCGCCCACATTCTCCACAATCATGCAAAACTTCAAAATAAAGTTTATCTTATGCCTGAAGAAATTAATACAAAAATTGCCGAAATTAAACTTGATTCAATCGGCGTTAAAATTGACACTTTGACTGACGAACAACGCGCCTATTTGGGACTTTAATTTAAAAACTTTGGAGCGGTTAAATCCGCTCTTTTTTATTGCAGGAAAAAATTTGCACTGGCAGAATAATTTATTGTTATTTTAATGTTGCTTTGAATTTTTTAGGAGGTTATCAATTTGAAAGCAATAACGAAGAAGATTTTATTGGCAAGCGTAGCGGTTGGCGTAATAACGCCATTTGCGACGTGGGGGAGGGGTATTCAAAATTGCCCACGCTGAATATAATCCACCTTCAGCTGCCGAAAATAATGAAGTTATCATAAATGAAGGCAACTACTCAATTAACGGTACAACTTACACCTTTACCAATCCTCTTACAAATACTTGGGGGACAATTTGGGGTGCTACTGCCGGTGCAACAAGTTTCAGTAACAATATTTTTACTATTAACGGCGGAACACTTCAAGGCAGTATTCTTGGCGGTGTATATTCTCCAAACGGTTACGCCTCTTACAATACCTTGAATCTTAACGGCGGAACTTTTTTAGACTTCGGATCATTTTTTGGAGCAAATACAAACGCACTTGCACTAGGTAACGTTGTAAACATTGGGCAGGGTGTAACTTTTCCGACGGAATATTTTTTCATTCACGGCGGATATTCCCCAACTGCAACTGAAAATGTAATAAATGTGAACGGCGATATTGATAACACTTCCGCACATATTGCGGCAGGCAACGCAAATGATGCGGCTTATGATAACGTTGTAAACATTAACAGCGGTACAGTAAATTTAGATCACATTTACGGCGCGTTTTCAAATAATTTGGTTCAAGGCAACAAGGTAAATATAAAGGGCGGCACTGTTACTACATCAGGTGATATTGTCGGCGGTTATATATCGAATGACAGCGATTCCGGCACAGCCAATAATAATGAGGTAAATATTTCGGCAGGAACGATAACTGCAAGTAATATTATTGGCGGTCGTGGTGCAGAAGATGCAACCAATAACAGAGTAAGCATTACAAATGGAAATATTACAAGCGAAGGACTTATTGGAGGAAGTGCTTATCAAGGTAACGCCACAAATAATACTGTAACTATCAATGCAGGGACTATTCAACACGTTAAAGGCGGTTACTCTACATATGGTGAAGCTACAGGCAATACTACGACAATTAACGATGGTACTTTTAATGATGTTGACGGCGGCGGCTCGGTAAATGTTTTAGCCTCAAATAATACTGTAAATATTAACGGCGGTACAATTAGCGAAGTTGTAAACGGCGGTGCAAGTACCAATGGAAATGCTACAAACAATATAGCGAATATTACGGGCGGAACTATTGCAGTTGTTGAGGCAGGTTTTTCTTACTATGGTAATGTTACAGGAAACACAGCCAATATCAGCGGTGGAACCATTGACGGCGAAGTTATAGGCGGGGCTTCATATATCGGTAACGCCGAAAATAATACAGTAAATATAACCGGCGGTAATGTTACGCCTTCAAATTTGAGTTCTGAACTTTTTGTTTTGGGTACCTATTGGGTTGTTGGAGGTCGTGCCAAATTTGCTAATAACAACAAAGTAAATATAACAGGTGGTAATTTAAATAATGTCTTTGTTTGTGGTGGTGAAGGGTTTGAGTCAACAAACGCAAACGAAGTGAATATCAGCGCAGGCGAAATAGTTATTGTTTATGGAGGCGATAGCTATGACGGAGACGCAACAAATAACAAAGTTAATATTAGTGGCGGATCTGTTGTATATGTTCATGGCGGCAACGTGCACAACGGCACTTCAAGCGGCAACACCGTTGAAATTAGCGGCGGCGATATAAGCCATACGATTGCAAATAACGGATCAATCGCAACAAATAACACAATCAAAATTAACGGCGGAAATATAAATGCAGGCTATATTCATGGCGGCAGTGTATCTGACATCGCAACGAATAACTCTGTAATTATAAATGGCGGTAATATTTGGTGCCCATGGGACAGAAAAGGCGAACTTTGCGGCGGTTATGGTTATGCCGAAACAACGGAAGGTAACAGCATTGGAATAAAAGGTAACAGCGTTGAAATAAACGGCGGCACAATTACAAATTACAAAATTTACGGCGGATACTGCTTAAACGCTCAAAATGCAACAAATAACATAGTAACAATAACCGGCGGTACAATCACTGATTCTGAAATTTACGGCGGTTATATTGCAGGTAGTGGTACGGTTGCAGACAATTCTATAAATATTTATGGCAGTCCTGATTTAAAATCGGCAAATTTATATGGCGGTTATGCTCCAGAGGGTACCAGTTCAGATAATACTTTAAATATTTATACCAAAGGATTAACCGCGCAAAATATCTACGACTTTCAAAATATAAATTTCTACTTGCCGAAAAATACAGTAAATGGCGACACGATTTTAACTTTGACTGGTGGCGTAAAAACCGATGTTTCAAATACAGATATTACAGCGATAGTACCGGGCGGCACTACTTTAACTGATGGCAATATTGTAAACCTGATAAAAAATGAAAACGGCGTGAGCGATATAAAATCAGGTACAGGTGAATTGGCTGAAGGCGTTTCATTTAAACACAAGCTGACTGTAAAAAGGTCAGTAGACGAAAAGCGAA
>CALFJB010000020.1 GCA_937877565.1 uncultured Selenomonadales bacterium
TCTTGTAGCATTCTTTTTTCATTACGTACGATAATATCTGGAGCACCTAAATCAAGTAATTTTTTTAATCTATTATTTCTGTTTATGACACGTCGATATAAATCATTTAGATCAGATGTGGCAAAACGTCCACCATCTAATCTAACCATCGGACGTAAATCTGGTGGAATTACGGGCAAAGCTTCTAAAATCATCCACTCAGGTTTATTTCCAGAGATTAAAAATGATTCCATGATTTCTAGTTTTTTTATTACTTTCAGCCATTTTTGACCACCAGCATTTTTTAGTTCTTCACGCAGCATTTCTACTTCAGCTTTGACATCAACTTTTTGTAATAGTTCTTTAATAGCTTCAGCACCTATTCCCACGCGAAAAGTATTCCCAAAAGTATCTAGCATATCTAAATATTCTTTCTCTGATATAATAAATATCATTATCAAAATAAAAAATAATATTTCCATAGAAAAAGAAGAAAATAAAGAATTATGCCAAATACTCAGAGAAATAATCCAAAATTATAAGTGTATAGATGATATAATATTATTATTGTTAAAATATTTAAATGAGAAGTTCTCTAATAAAGAAATAAATAATAATAACGATAAAAATAATCTTGTTATTGAGATAAAGGATGATAATTCAATTGATGATAATACTGATGCTGAAAGCAATATAAAGCCAGCTAAATTCAAATATATACATATTTTGAAAAATTATAGGTATTGTATTCAATCTTATATAATAAAAAATGTTGATAAAGACTCAGGTATTGTTATATATTGTGAAAATAAAAATTGTAAAGCTTTCTGTCATTTAACTGCTAGTAAAGTTTATGCAAAAGGAACTCATAATCATAAAGGTACTTCCAAATCTTTTTTTAATTCAAAATATCCTATTCTTGTGCCGAGTTCCGACCATTCACCCAAACGCGAAAATAAATCCATAAATCCATTTAACGACGTGTATTTTTTTAAACCGCGTTTCGTCAAATTTCTTATCGACGCTTCGGTATAATCTCTGTCAACGCTCCAAAAACTTGCTTGAGCGCCGCCCGCCGCCATCCATTCCGCGTAAACGTCGTCTTGCTTTACTGCGTGAATAAAGCCGCGTACAAAATCCATTGGCGAGAAAAAACCGTATTTGCTGTAAATAACAGCGTCTTGATAATCGCGTACCAAATTTCTTGCCGCAAACGCAGGATTGAAAACGGTTGCAAAATTTCTTAGAAGGTTTGTACCTATTCTTAAAAATCTTATGAACCAATCCATTTGTGGAATCGTCATATTATTTACTGCACGAACTACCGCAACGTCTGTCTGCAAATATTTTTTCACGCCGTTTTCAAGAAACATAATTGTGGTTTTATCATCAGGCTGTTTACCGTCAACTTCTTCAACCAACATACCAACGCCGCCAGTTCGCGCCATACTTGCCAGCATAAGTTTTGCCTCATTCTTTTCAGCGCGGCGAATATAATCATACGTGTTGCGAATAATCGATTGTAGCGGGTCAATGGTATCACGGCTTGAACCTTGCGCTTTTTTCAAACTATCGCCGAATTTTATATCTTCGTTTTCATCAAAGACGCGATGCATTGGCACATAATTTTTCCAACCGCGCAACATATTGAAATACGTCGTTTCACTAATAACGCCGCTGTTTTTCAAAATTGTCAACGTTGCATTTGAAAATTTCACCAAATCTTTTTGCGCAGTGTCATACTTTGCGCTGTAATTTTTTATCATCGCGTCGCAAGTTGTTTCGTCATAAGGAGTAGCGTAAATACTTTCTTCCAAATTTTTAAGTTTTTCTTGATTCTGTTTAATGCGCTTGTCCAAATCTTTAATTCGTTTGGCATCAGCATATTGATTTTTCATTTCTTCAAGTTCGGCAATTCTGTCTTGAACTTTTTTTATTGACGCTTGAATTTCGCGATTTTTGTTGAACATATCTTTGACGTGTTTGGCTTCGCAAAAATCTGAAAATTCTCTGCGTATCTGTTCATTTTCCAACGCGCCAATATCGGACAAAATCATTTTTATGGTTTTAAAGCCGTCCCATTTCATATTTGGAAATATTTGTTTAAGCGCATTTATCGCCGATTCGTCACCTTCGATTAAAAGTTTTGCTCTGCCTGCAATGCCGCGATAATTTCTCAAAAGTGAATATGGATTGACGGCGTCTGCAAGTTTTTTGCCTGTGATTTTCTCCCACTGTTTAACCAAATCGTTTACCGGCTCAAGTTCTTCAAAAAATTGTTGATAACCTTCCTTTTTCGCAATTTTAAATCTTTCGCCTAAAGTTGGTTTCGGTCTTTCAAACTCAATCGTAGCCTGTATGCGTTCAGAAGGCGTCATATTTCGCCATTTAGTAAAGGCAGATTGAATTTCCAAAAGATTTTCGCGTATTTCGGGGTTATCACGAAGTGCCTTTTCAAAATTTTTAGCCTCCGCAGAAGTGTTGTTGAGTGCACCTGTTAAAAGCCAATCTGAAATGTAGTTACCCATTTCGACGGTTGAATTTAATTTGAGAATGGCGGCAACTTTTTGACCTACTGCAGGAAGTAAATTTTGCCAATCGTAAGCGCGATTCGTGCGTATAACTTTTTCAACGTCTTTAACCACAATGTCCAGACCGTTATTCATATGTCCTGCGGCAATTTTCACGCCTGCTACTTTTTCAAGCAAAGTTTTGATATGTTTGCGGAAACGTTCATTTTGCTGATTCGGTCTGCCGGTAAGTAAATTTTTAATTTTTGAAAATAATCCTTCGCTTGAATTGTCATTTGAACTTTGCGAATTATCGCTACTGCCTATTGAAAATTTAGCATTTGTCAAATTAATAACGCCCTGATTTTTATTTTCAGAGCGTCTGTTTTCGTTTTGAACTTCTTCATAAAGTTTAAGAAAATGTTTCCTTGCGCCGCTTACTTCGCCGCCGACGTTTCGCGATAACCCGCTAGTGATTCGTCTACCACTTCTTTCAATTTGTTCATCGGCATTTCTGGAAAGAGTTTGCGCGCTATTTCTATACTCTCGTCCCTGTCGTGAGTCTCCATCAATCTTTCTAACAGATTCAGTTCTGATTCGTTCATCATCGTCAAAGCACCTCCGCGCATATTCAATTCTAGTAGCTAAACGATTTTTGTACGCAGGATTATTTTTTATTTCGGCTTGATTATACCATATCAACATTTTACGAATTGAAGGCAAGCTGTCCCGCGCTTTATCACGTGCAACAGGATCATTCATCTTTGAAAAGTCTACGTGTTCGCCGATTTCTTTTTCTACGGTATCGCGTACCATTTTCATTATGCCTTCGTTGAGATATTTCTCAAAAACTTTTTGGCTTATTTCGTCATTTTCTTCAAAAGTTCCTGCCGTGTCATCTTCGCCTGTACGTGAAAATTTTGCCCCTGCAAGTGATAAACCGTCCAAATTAAAAAAGCCCTGATTTTCAGAGCCTTCATTTTCTGTATCATCAAGC
The DNA here is from genome assembly GCA_937877565.1 of uncultured Selenomonadales bacterium. Classification (GTDB taxonomy): domain Bacteria; phylum Bacillota; class Negativicutes; order Selenomonadales; family Selenomonadaceae; genus Quinella. The sequence continues at coordinate 3,487 of CALFJB010000020.1, forward strand.
AAACTTTCAAGTGATTCGCCGTTTGCAAGTTCAAGGTTATGTGTCCGATTGTTGTAGCGAAATATTTTTTTACCGTCCGCGTCCGTAAGTGTCGTTGCCATTTTGCCGAACACATCAGCCATTTTCGCATATTGTCCGCGCGTCAACTTTCCTTTCGGATTTTGGAAAATATCTTTAAACTTTTGGAAAGTATCCTTCAACCACGCAAAAAATCTTTGAATTAAATTTGGATTTTTCTTTGCCACGCGGTTTAAAATTTTTTGCATTGAATCAGCAATAATTTCTTCGGTAACGTCTACATTTTCTTTAACGTCGGTACGTTTCGTCTCGGCAAGATAATTTGAGAGTTGAGTTTCGGTAAGTCCTGCCGCCTTCGCCATTTCGCTGAAAAGTTTTGGATTGTTCGCCTTCAAAAAGTGAAAAAGTTCGTGAGCAAAAGTTAAAGTTAATGAACGTGCCGAATTGACGTTAAGATAAATCGTGTTGCCTTTGTATGCTCCGTGAAAATCTTTGTTGTAATTGCTGAAGAATACGACGTTAGCTCCGATTGTTTTTCCAAATTGCCGTAAAAGTTTTTGTTGGTCGGTTAAATTTCTATCGTCAACAAGATTAATTATCGCCGTACTGCCGTTGCCTGTCTGTGAAAGTTTGCCGAATTCTTCAAGAATTTTCTTTTTGTATGTACCGTCTAATACATCTTTAAACCAATCTTCTAAAACTTTTTCGCCGTCTTTGCCCACTACAAAATATTCGCTGTATCTATTGCCAACACCAACTGATTCAATTCCCGTAAAATTATTGTAGAGATAGCGGGCGCATTTAATGGCGTCTTCCCAAGTGCTAAAATATTTGTAACTAGAAATTCCTTCTGGAAAATGAATTATTACAGCATCGTCGGAATCTTTTTCTCCCGATTTTATATTTGTTGCATTTTCAAACTTTTCAATAATAATGTCACTTTTTTTTGAAATCATTTCGCGTCCGGCTTCCAAATACTCATATTTGCTGACGCGCTTGCCGTTGACGTAGCAAATAGGTCTGCCGTTTCTGTCACGTTTATAGGTTAGCTTTTTAAAATTCATTCCTTCAAAAGGATTTTCTTTAGCAGATTTTTTCAAATTATCAATGTTGCCTTGCGCAAAGAAATTTGTTAATATTGCGCGGTAAAGGGCGACACCTCTCAGTTGTACCTGTCCATTTGCAGGAGGCTGGGTTTGTGAAAGGGTGTTGCTCTTTTCAGTTATTTCTTTATCTGAAAAAATATCGTGAATATAAAATCTGCGTTCTTCAAAAGGTTGTTCCCTTACGCGGCAAAATACATAATGTTTTTCACCGTCATATTGTATCGGGTACGCGAAATAATGATTGACAATTCCTTTTCCTTCAAAATCTTGTAATTTGCCGATATAAGCGGCATTTTTTATTCCTTCGGGCAAACTAAGTACGGCGTCTGCTTTTGCATTGTAAATTGAATGCGCTAAACTTTCTCTAATGCTCCGACGTGAAATTTTAACTTCACCTATACTTGTATCAACTTCAACGCCTTCAGGATATTTTTCTGTGAAAGCGTCAATCGCGGCTTTTTTAAGTTGTCCTTCTTGCACATTTTGAGAAATATCATTTGAAACAAATAACGGTTTTGTATTTTGAAGTTTTGAAAATTCATCAGTAACATTAACGTTTTCAAAAAGTTCATTAAGTTTTTCTTTGCTTATAGCAACTTCGTTTATATCAGTTAAATTTTCTGTCTCATTTGAAAGATTTTTTTCATCATCAGCTAATTTTTGAATTGGCGAATTTTCTTCAGTAGCATTTTCAGTAGGCGTGACAATTTCATTTTCTTCGGCAGATTTTTCAACGTCAAGTTCGGCTACAATCTTTTTAGCTTCGTCAGTATATGCTGTTTCTTTTCCTTCGTAAACAGTATCTGTATTTATTTTAAAAGCAAGGTTACCGTTTTTATCCCGCACCTCAATTTTTTTATGATAATAGTTCAATAATGAAGAATGTTTTTGATAAACATAACGCGCACATTTTATCGCATCTTCAAGACTGTTAAATTTGCGGATACTTTCTACCATATTTTGGTCGTTGTGCATAAATCCGTATTTTTCGCCGATAATTTGAGTTTTGATTTCAGGCGCGTCATCGTTGTCGGCATATTGGACATTGTTTGTTTTAGCGAACTCGTCAAAAATAAAAGTTGCTCTTTGTTTATTTATTTTCTTCGCAAAATTATTAACGTCAATCCAAGTTGCTTTTTTCCTGCCAATGTAAAAAATTTTATTGCCGTCTTTATCTTCCTTATATGTGATTTTTTGAAAACTTTCTTCAAGTTCGGCTAAAGTATTCGCAGTTATCAAATCAATTTCATTTTTAATTTTTTCAACGAGTGCCACAGAATTTTTTTCTGCATATTTTTTAGAAACATTCAACGAAAGAAGAGAATCTTTGATTGCGCCTTGAATTGTTTCTGCAGAATGTGTTTGTTTCAAAGCGTTTTGGATTGCGTTTATGACTTTAAGAGCTATAACTTTATCTTGGGCTAATGAATCGTAAACTATCTCGCTTACTTTATCTCCTTTAATTTCATCGGGATAATTTTTTTCAACATTCGATTGAATATCTACGTTTTTATTTTCAGCAGAGATATTTTCATTGTCGAAACGTTTTTCTGAAAGTTGTTGTTGAACTTCGGACAATCTTTTTTCTGCCGCGTCAAGTTCTTCCTGCTTGTCGAAAGTTTGTTTGATTTGTTCGTTAAGTCCTGTCAATTCCGCGTTTAATTTTGCAAGTTTAGATTGTTCTTTTTCCAGCAATTTAAAAATGCTTGTACCTTTATTACTGCCGATAAAATTTCTGATTGATTCTAATGAACTTTCAACGCCATAACTTCCATTTTTCTCAAGCGTCAAGTGAACGTGTTTGCCTATTGTCTCCAAAACTCCGTCGCGCAATGCCTGCGTAAATTCTGCCCGCGCATTAATATTAAAGCCGCCTATTTCACCAATTTTTTCAGAGGATAGATTTTTAACATTGTTGACAGTTTTTTCAAATGCAATTTTAGCGTCGCTGAACTTTGTATAAATTGCATCGCCGATTTTTACTTGAAAATTATCGCCGGTAAGATTAAGGTTTTTAATATCTTTAATGTCCGCCTGCAAATTTTTTATGCGTCGCTCAATCGCAGGAATTTCTTTTTGCCTAAGTATCGCGGCTCGGTTTTGCGCGTATTTCTGATTCTTTAAAAATGTATTCTGCGAAGATTTTAAACGTAAAATTTTTTCTTCCAATTCGCGCATTTCTTTTTGCAAAGGATTATCGTCGCCGGTTGCCGCTATCGATTTATAATCCGCCGCTATGTCGCTTATGTCTTCAATTTCCGTAATTGTCGGGTCTCCGCGCATTAATGAATCTATCATCGCTTGCTTTTTCGAGATTAAATCCCAGTTAATGGCATCGTAACTTCCTTTTGTCACGTAGGTAAAAATTTCAACTTCCCTGTTCAAATTGCCTACGCGCAAAATTCTACCTTCGCGCTGTTCAATGTCACGCGGTCGCCACGCGCAATCTACGTGATGTAACGCTACTAAATGTTTTTGGAAATTTGTACCCGCGCCCATTTTTGCCGTTGAGCCGATTATTACGCGAATTTCTCCTTCATCTACTTTGTCAAAAAGTTTCTGTAAATCATTTTTCTTTACGTCGTGAACAAACGCAATTTGATTCGCAGGTATGCCGCGTTGAATCAAGCCTTTTTTTATTCTGTCGTAAACCGTAACTTCCTCTGCCGTTGTTTCTGCGTCGAAATCTGATTCTTCTTCGCCGTTAGCTTTTACTTTTTTCGCTTTTGGCGTGGATAAATCCAGAAATACAACTTGCGTACCCTTAACGTCCGTCGTTTCGTTGAACTTTGCAAAAACTGAATCACAAACAGCGTTAATTTTTCCGCCAGCTTCTTCTTCCGTGTACGAAGGGTCAATCAAGCGCATATCCAATGACGCCTTGCGAAAATCGCCAACTATTTTTAAATGGTTGTCGTTAAGTTCATCGCGTTCTGCTTTTGTTTTGGCTTTATGTAAAGCTTCGTTGCGTTCTAACAATTCTTTTTTGTATTCGTTAAAAGCGTCAGTAGGTTCAATGGTTATTACCGTACGCTTGCCGTTTTTTAGTTTCGGGCGATTTTCAAGCAAATGCGGTAAATCTTCAATCATTTTTATATCAGCAAATTTCCGAAAACCTTTTATCAGCGCAGGAAGATTCGTAAGGTTAAGACGCCGTTTTTGTACAAATTCACCGGCAGAATTTGCCTCTATCGTCGGCTTAGGTTCTCCAAAATGATTCGCCCAACTGTCAAAATTTGTCCAGCCGTTTTCTGCCAAATATTCGGGATTGAGATAACGCGTAATCGTAAATATCTCATTTAATGTATTGGAAATGGGAGTGCCGCTTGAGAAACATAAACCTCCGCCGTTTCTCTGTGCTGAAAGCCAACGTGCCTTTGTGTATAAATCTTGCGACCTTTTTGCGTCCGCTGTGCTTACTCCTACAACGCGATTTTCAGGATTAGGGTCTGAAGGATTGTAGTTGCTTGTCTCAAATCCCAGATTTTTAAATAAATCTGATTCGTCAACGAATATCTGATCTATACCCAATTCTTCAAACGGCATTATGACTTCATTGCTGTCAAGGTTATATTTTTTCTTAAGCCTTTCCATTGCCGCATTGATAACTTTTTGCGGGTCTTTTATGTCTGCCGTAGATTCCGCCGTCATTTGAATAATTTCCGCTTGCAAGATTTTTTCTCCGTCACGTGAATATTTCAGCATACCTTCAAAAGACATCGGCAGGCGTTCAAAAAGATTATGCGAGATAATAATTGCGTCCCAATCGCCGGTTGCAATTTGTGAAAGTGTTCTTCTGCGTTTTGCAAGTCTGACATTTTTTTCAGTTTCAGTTTCTTTTGCAGTACTTTCTGTAGTTTTTAATTCTTTTAAATTATCCGAAGTTAAAACCAAAATGTTGGCGTCCGAATAAGCCTGCCTAAAATCTTCTTCAAATTGCTTTACCGTATTGTTCGGTACAGCAAAAAGCGGCTTGTGAATCATACCTATTCTTTTCATTTCCATTGCGCCGACAATCATTTCCCAAGTTTTTCCCGCGCCCACACAATGAGCAAGCAAAGTGTTTCTTCCTTGCAAAAGCCGCCATATTGCGTTCTTCTGATGTGAATAAAGTTTTTTTCTTACTTCGTCGTTTAAGCCGTTCAATTCTAAATGTGAACCGTCGTAAGCCCTTTCAACTTCGCTGTTAAATTTTTCGTTGTAAGTTTTAATCAAATCTGCCTTGCGCTTTTCATCGGCAAAAATCCACTTCTCAAACTCCTCCGAAATTTTATCTATTTTGTCACGCGCTTCCGCCATTTGTTCTTTCAACTGAACTTTATTTGAAGTCATTGTCGGGTAATGATGATTCAATGCGCCTTCCAAAAGTTTTGTAAAACTTGCCTTTTCATCTGCACCCTTCATAACTCGCCACAACACGTTCTTTTGCTGAGGAATATAACCTTTTACTTTCCACTGTCCTGTATACGGGTCGCGCGTAATTTTTAAATTTTCCGATTCGCCAACTAAGTGTTCCACGAAGTCATAAATATATTTTTCGTCAATCCAATTCGCGCCTATATGCGGATAAATTTCATCTTCGGTTAAATCGACCGGCATAACTTTTTCAAGCGCTTCAACATTTCTTTTGAACTCGGGATTATTTTTGCCGCCTCTCTTGCAAACTGCAACTTTTCGCGCACATTGCCCGACAAATATTCTTCCGCCGTTTCTGTCAAATTTGTTCGCGGATTTTTATAAATCAAATTGCCCAATTCTTTTTCAAGTTCCACAGAATTTTTCCCTGTCAACTTCATCATATAATCCATATCGACAGTGGCGCGTCTTGAAAGTGACAATCTCATTGCGTCCAGCGCATTATCCACAGAATTTACCGTTTCAAACGGGCTTGCCGTTCGCTTATAAAAAATATCGGCTTTATTTGCCGATACCACTTTATTTTTCTTGTCGTCTTTATATTTTTCAATCGACGCTACTTTTCCAAAATTCGGGTCTTCTCCAAGCAGTTTTATATTTTTCGGTGCATTTAAGTAGCCGTGCTTTTTTACAAAGTCATCGTAATTTTTATTCAACGTTTCACGAAGTTGTGAAAGTTCCGCGTCCGTAGTTTTTGGCGATAATTGCGCTTTTAAAAGATTATCCAGCGTTTTTTCCAATTTCACAAAATCTTTTACAATTTCTCGTTTAGCCTTCGGAACTTCTGCCAAATCGCCGTCGACAAATTGAAAAACTCTTCTGTCCTTTTCGATAAAACTTCCTTCGCGCTGATTTTCTGCAGACATCACCGCAAAAGTATTTTTCAATGAATCCTGCGGGTTATGCTGAATCGGCGTATAAATATTTTCGGGAAGATTTTCCATAAGCGCAGACAATTCTTTTGCAATGTCAAGCCCTTTGCCGTCAAGTCCCAACCGTTCGGAATTGTACTTTGTCTTTTCAACAATCGGAGTACCAATCATATGTTCCGAATGTTCTTTGAAATATTCATTTATTGGAACAAAAATATTGCTGTTATTGGTAAAAGTTACTGACATTTCACGCCAATTTTGCGCGTATTCGGAAGGTTTTGTAGGGTCAAGACGTTTCTGCAAAATTAAAATGTCCGTCGTAACTTGTGTACCCGCATTTTTGTCAAAAGTTTGGCTCGGAAGTTTAAACGCCGCTATTAAATCTGCCTTGCCGTTCAATTCTCCACGAAGGCGTTTAGCCTGTTCATCCTGCGCCTGCATTGTCCCTGTACTCGTGATAAACGCAATTAAACCGCCCGGTCTTACTTTATCAATCGCCTTTGCAAAAAAATAATTGTGAAGCATATAGCCTTGCTTGCTGTACTGTTTGTCTGAATAAATTCTTGTTTCCTCAAAAGGTACGTTGGTAATTGCAAGGTCGTAATAATTATTCGGCATAAATCTGTCTTGAAAAGGCATTATGTCAATGGCGGCTTTTTGATACAGTTGTTGCGCGATTCTGCCTGATAAGCTGTCAAGTTCGACGCCCGTCAATTCACTTTTCGCCATAATTTCAGCAGGCATTGAGCCAAAAAATATTCCGCTACCCATTGACGGATCTAAAATTCTGCCGCCTTTAAAGCCCAGACGTTGTAAACCTTTCCAAATTGCCCGCGCAATTTCAGGAGAAGTGTAAAAAGCGTTTGTTGTTACACTTAGCGCTGATTTATATTCTTCTTCCGTCAAGATTTCTTTCAACTGTTCGGCTTGTTTCTGCCAATCTTCTTTTTTTGTAAACGCGCTCGCCAAAGTTCCCCAGCCGTTAAACTTCGATAAAATTTCCTGTTCACTCGGCGTTGCTTTTCTATTTTCACTTTCAAGTTGTTTCAAAAGTTTTATGGCGTCATAATTTTGTTTGAACTTAGTTTTCAAGCCGCCTTCGCCAATGCCGCTGTCGTTCGTGATTTGGAAATTTTGTCCCGAAAATTCTACGCTCTCAACATTTGAAGAAATTCCTCTACTTCCTCGTCCGGCGTCGTCGGTGGATTGTACAGCGCCCGTATTTCCTCGTGTGCCATTTCCTGCGCTATCTCTTGCGCTTGAAGTTCCTGCACTCTGTACTGATACGGGTCGTTCGCCTTCGGCATTTGTTCCATTATCGTTTTCTGAAGTTCCAACTTTGTTTTGTCGTTGTTGTCCAAAATTTTCTTCAGATGACGTATCGCGCCTTTCTTGCCCAATGTTTTCTGAAGTTCCTTCGCGTAATTCGGATTCCACGTTTCTATGTCCGTCATCAACGCTTCCGCTCTGCCCCAATTCTCCTTGCTCATTTTTCGCTACTCCTTTGTTGTCAAAATAAATATCAAGTGCAGTTTTAAAAATCAGTGCGTCATTTTCGTTTTGAAATCCGTAACTGCTATGAACTTTGCCCAATTCCAATTTGGCTTTTGCATTAAAAATTTTCCTTAAAGTACTAATACCCTGCCGCGTATCTTCTGACAAGCTATCAGATTCGTCATCTTTTTTTAACAATACAGTTTTATTGTTTTTGTCATAAATTTCAGCTTTAAAATTTTTATCGTTTGAAAATTTTCCTTCCAATCCTGCCTTTTTCAACGCTTCACGTGCAAGTTTTTCAACCTCATCGCTTGTACTAATTTTTGTATCAATCACGCCGTCAAGCAACTTTTTCAATTCGCTGTAACCTTTTATCGCAGAATATTTCCGCTGTTGTACGCGATTTATGATTTTTGGCAATTCGGTATCAATTTTTTTCAACGTCTTTTCATCAGCTGAAAGTTCGTTATTTTCACGTGCTTTATTGTATCTGTCCCGCAACTCTAAAAGATTATCTAAAGATTTTTTCTTTGCGGCTTGAACTTCATCTGAATAATTTTCATCCTCAAATCTTTTCTGAATATGAAACAATGAATCAATTTGTCTTGGATAACTCGAAGTTGTTTTTATTCTATCTTCAAAACTATCCTTCTGTAACATTACTCTCGGAGGAACTAGGCAATGTTACTGCAAAAGGAATACCTCCAACTAAAACAATTTGGTTCAAAAACATATCAACAGCAGTTGACATAGGTATACCTAAGCGTCCAAGTATAGACTCTGCATTCTGTTTCAAAA
>CALFJB010000021.1 GCA_937877565.1 uncultured Selenomonadales bacterium
AAATCCTGCGCGAGTGTACAGGCTCAATATTTTTACAAAATTTTAATTAAGCGTTCGCCGGAACTTTCATTTTTATAAAAAACATAACGCCGCAAAGACAGGCAAAACTTACTCCAAGTCCTAACCAGCCATTTTGAGTAAAGCCGTCAACTAAAAATCCTACCACGCAACAAGCCGAAACTGTCAAAACATATGGCACTTGCGTTTCAACGTGTTCAAGATGGTTACATTGTGCGCCCGCCGACGCTAAAATAGTTGTGTCAGAAATTGGCGAGGCGTGATCTCCGCCAACTGCGCCGGATAAAATCGCCGCTATGCAAAGCACTAACATTTGATAAGTCTCCGGCGTCAAATTTATTACCGCCATTGCTATTGGAATTAAAATCCCGAATGTTCCCCAACTTGTACCCGTCGCAAAGGCAAGTCCAATCGCCACCAAGAAAAATATCACCGGCAAGAAAACTGCAATTTGCGCGTTATCGTGTACCATCATTCCAACATAGCCGCCCAAATTCAGATAATCTTTGCCGCAAACGCCGGAAAGTGTCCACGCCAAACATAAAATAAAAATTGCGGGAACCATTGCTTTAAAGCCCTGCGCGAAACATTCGCAAAACTCACTGAATTTAATAACGCCGCGTGGCAAATATAAAATTGCAATGAAAATTAAAGCGATAAAACTACCCAATGCAAGTGCGGCTGAAGCGTCACAATCTGCGAAGGCGTCAGCTATACTTTTGCCGTCGTTAATTCCGCCGGTGTACAACATACCGTAAACGCAGGAAATTATTAAAACTACGAGCGGCAAAACTAAATCAATAATTTTACCGTTGCCGCCGGTATTTTGTTCAGTGGCGGCAGTGTCCTTGTATTCGTCAGGGATTTTAAATTCTTTTACGGCTTTACCCATCGTCGCAAAATCTCTGTCACTGACAATTATAAAAATCATAAAAGCCATTGTCAAAATTGCGTACAGATTAAATGGAATTGTTTCCAAAAAAAGTTGAAAGCCGTCAATATCTGAACCTTCAGGAAGTGATGAACCTACAGCCGCCGCCCAACTTGAAACGGGCGCAATAATACAAATTGGCGCGGCGGTTGCGTCGATAATGTACGCCAATTTTGCGCGGGCAATTTTAAATTTGTCTGTTACGGGACGCATAACCGTTCCAACAGTCAAGCAGTTAAAATAATCGTCGATAAAAATTAAAATACCCAAAAACGCAGTCAAGCCCATTGCAGATTTTTTACCTGAAATGACGCGCCGCGCCCATTCGCCATAAGCACGAGTTGCGCCGGACTTTGTAATAGCGGCTACCAAAATTCCCAAAATTACCAAAAACGCCAAAATATTTACGTTGCCGCCGACTTTGCCAGCCATTATTTCAAAAAATTTTATGATTGACTGCAAAAAGTCTCCGTCAGTGAAAAGCATTGCGCCGGAAAATATTCCGATGATTAACGAAAAATATACTTCCTTCGTCAAAAGTGCCAATACGATTGTGATTATTGGCGGAAGTAATGAAATTGCTGATCCTTCCAAATTAAAATCTCCCTTCGGTCGATTTTTAGGAAACAGCTGACAGGAAACAGGATACAGATTAAAAAAACTGTTTCCTAAAGTCTGTTTCCTATTTCCTAACTAAAAATAATATGCGCGGCAGGAGCGGCAATTAAAATGCTGATAATTGTACGCTCCAAGAATAAAATGAAAAGTTCCGGCAAATTCACGGGGATTTTTGAACCGAGAATCAAGCCGCCAACTTCTGAAAGATAAATCAACTGCGTAACTGAAATTACAGCAACAATAAATTTTGACATTGGTACAGTAATAGTTTTTGCGGCGATAATTGACGGAGTAAACATATCAGTAAAACCGACAATCATTGTCTTTGAAACTTCCGCCGCCTGCGGTACGTCTAACATATTTAAAAGCGGCAAAAATGGTGCGCCTAACGTGTCAAAAATTGTTGTATGATTCGCCAAAACTAATGCAAGCGTACCAATGCACATTACGACCGGCAAAACTCCAAACCACATACCGGCGGCGTTTTTAAAAGCATTTTCCATAAATTGCGAAAAGCCGCAATGTTCGCCGACGCGCTGTTTGGCAAGTGCAAGCCCGTATTGAAAAGACGAAGTGTAACCTTCCGGCAAAGTTTCGCCCATTGCCTTACCTTCAACCAAGTACTCATCTTTTTTCAATGACAGCGGCGGGATTCTGGGAATAATCAACGCGCAGACAACACCAATTAAACAGATTAAAAGATAGTACGCGCCGAAATATTCCATTAAGTCAACCTGCGCGAGTACAACGATTGAAAAAGTTATCGAAACGGCTGAAAACGTCGTCGAAATAATCGCCGCCTCACGTTTTGAATAATAGCCGCCTTCGTACTGATTAGCAGTCAGCATAACGCCTAAAGTACCGTCGCCGATCCAAGACGTTATACAGTCAACCGCCGCACGTCCGGGAATTGTAAACACCGGGCGCATTATTTTTGTTAGCATTGCGCCTATAAATTCCAAAAGTCCAAAGTCCAACAGTAACGGCAATAACAATCCTGCCAATAAAAATATTACAACTAACACGGTTAATAAATCATTCAAGACAAAGCCGCCGTTGTCAGGCGAAGTTATCATTGAAATTATTCCTCCGTTTTCTTCGTCCGTACCAATTCCCAAATACGTCAGCCATAAGAAAACCGCGCCAATAATTCTGATGACTACCCAAACTGCAGTTGTTGAAAAAGTATTTGCAACTATTGGATAAGTGGCAATGAAATTCGGTTTACCCAAAAAAATAACTCCCAGTACAGCCGAAAGTGTAACGATACACAGACAAAGTAGCGGTAAAAAATCGCCAATGGCATTGCTAATCATATCAGCAATTATTTTTACAACGATTGTCCATTTGTCGTCGTACTGTATGGGAATCATAAAAAGAATTATTCCAACGATTGACGGGACTAAAAATCCCGCCAGTGAGCCTTCTTTTTTTTGCTCCATAATTTTACAAGATACTCCCTTCAATTCAAAAATCGAAGTTTATTTTATAACAAAAATCTTTTGGCGGCAATAAAAAAAGTTAATAAAAATTGAAAATTAAAAAAGGCGGCTATTAACCGCCTCAAAAATTTTATTCGTCAAATATAATTTCGTTTAGAAAGCTCTTTTGAATTTTACGGCAGCAGTCAAGCCGCGTTGATGACCTACCCAGCCGGTTGCATTTAAATCAAGCATAAGCGGCACTTTGGCACTTGGTTTAATCAACCAACCAACTTGAAACATACCGCTTGAGCCTCTGTCGCCAACTTGCGGCGTACTCAAATTGGCGTAGGTTGCCGAAATATCCGAGCATCTTTCATATTGGTAAGCCATTTCAGTATAAATTCTGCTGATTTTACTTGTACGCGTCGTCAATCTGTAACCGATTTTAACGCGATGACTTGTGGAAGAGCTGAAGTCGTAATGTTCGCCGGTTGATAAGTCTGCGCCGACGCCGTTTTGACGAGTATAAAAATAAATTCCGTAAATATCTAACAAATTATTTTTGTTAAGCCGCATATTTTTACCAAGTTTAATGTGTCCTGCAAAAACCGGTGCTGAAGTATTGTAGGAAACGCGAACAGGTTCACCATTCAATTTAAAATCATCCGAATAAAAATCATTTTTGGCTTTGCCGCCGCGAAAACTTCCTTCATAATAAAAGCCGTTGTTGTTCATTTTGCGGGCGATAATTCCGCCCATAAAAAATTTATTTTTGCCTTGTCCGTGAATACCACTCGGCAAATATGTATCATAATCGCCCTGCCCGTATTGAAAAACCGGCGCAATATACAATGGACCTGAACCTTGTTGCAAGACACGAGCCGCGCCTAAGTCGTAGTTTTGCCCTTTAGTTTCAACTTCTGAATTATCTCCGGTTTTAGTTTTGAGTTTGGCAAAGCCCATGTTCATAAAAATTTCGTAGCCTTTAGGCTCAATAACTTCAGGCGGTGCGGGCGGATCGTCGCTGTCTTCTTGCCCTTCTTCAAGTTCGTCAAAGTCTATTGGCGGCAACCAATCAACCATTTTATCGTTCATAATATTTGAAAGTTGATGATTGGCAACTTGCCCCTGACTAAATGCCTTAGTTCCTTGAGGAATTATCGGCGTTCCAAAATACGCCTGCATAGAAACAGTCTTGCCGCTTGAATCTGTTATTGGAATTAAACTCATTGGATATTCTAAAGAAACGCCCTGATAAAGTCTGCCGCTTGTAGTTACATTAGAAACGTTTAAACCGCCGTTATTATTCGTAACCAAATATACACTACTTCCGGCAGTTAAAGGTACTGTGCCGTCTTTATATACATTTAAAACAGTATTGCTTAAATCTGTACCTGAAGAATCAGTCAAAGTTAAAATGTTCGTGCCGTTCACAGTTGTTGTAGGGAGATAAAAGTCTAATGAATCAAAACCGCCAATATTTTTTGCGGTAATTTCTGAAGTATGAAATTTAAGCACATTTCCGGAGCCATAAAGATTAGTATTGCCGCCAAGATAACCGGCGTATAAATTTGCATTACTTAAATCAGGATTGTTATAAACATTTATTTCATTGTTGGCGACAGTACCGCTTGTACCTACATAACCGCCATAAATGTTTCCGCTAATTGTACCGCCGTAAATATTTACTTTATTTCCAATAGCGTTACCACTGTCTATGATGTATCCGCCTTGAGTAAGACCGTTTAAGGTTCCGTTATAAATATTGAGTTCATTATAATTCGCTTCACCGTTAGATCCATATCCTGCGCCTGTAAGGTCGCTGACAGTGCCGTCATAAAAATAAACCTTATTATAATTTGAAACACCTGTGCCTGTGTGTCCTGCATGAATGTGATATATGTCTCCACCGTAAACGTAAACGGTATTATAACTTGCACTTCCGCTACTGCTGGGAGCGTATCCACCGTGCAAAAATGAAATATTTGTTACATTTGTTACTGTCGTTGCATTATTATCAGCATTTGCTGTGTCACTCCAAGTTTGTCCTGCATTTACATGCGAACCACCGGCATTAGCATTTGAAACCGTTAAAGTATTGTTTGAGGCATCGGCATCATCTGACGTTCCTGCAATAATATTACCATATGAATCTCTTGAAGAGTCTACATTAGATTCAGTTACAGTTACATTATTATTGGAAGCTTCTTCAGCAGAAACTCCCCCCCCCCCCGTCACGAATGGCGTCATTACGCCAACCGCTACGCTTGCGATTAAGATTTTCTTAGTAAGTGCTTTCAAAATTAAAACTCCCTTTCATTATAAAAGCAAACATTAGAACGGCTAAAATATATTCTTCAGTTAAATATATTCTGCATAATTCAATTATATCCTGCAATGAAAAAAAAGAGCGTAAACTGCCGAAAATTTTTATATTTACTAATAATCTCCGCGTTGCAGGTTAAATAATTTTTTGCAACAAAAAAGGCGGCTGTCAACCGCCAATTAATTATTCATTTTTGAAACTGAAAATTTTGACCGTCCGCCCAATCATCAGGTAAACCTTCAACCAACATTACAGGACATTCAGAATTTTCTTTTACGTAATTTGCAACGCTGCCAATTTCATCTTTGTTGAAGCCGCCAAAACCTTTTGAACCCATTATAATCATATCGCAATTTTCATACTGCGCCACGTCAATAATAGTTTCGCCGGGATCGCCAATTTCCACGCGAATTTTTGCCTTAATATGACGCGGTATAACTTCTTCCATTAATTCAGACAAAAAATTATAAGCCGCCGCGTTCAATTCAGCAGGAATGTAGCCGCTCAAGCTGACTTGTTCAAATGCTGAAATTTCTTTGTCCAATTCAACGCACATCAGCAAAGTTACTTTTGCGCCATGACGTTCGGCGACTTTTATACCTTCCAACGCCGCCTTAAAAGCTTGCCCCGAGCCGTCAGTTGGTATCAAAATATGTTGCAGATTCGGCTCTTCAGGAGTTTCAGGAACTTTTTCTTCAACAGTTTCAGTTAAAAATTCGGCGCGGCTTTTTTCAAACCTCAAACTGAATAAAATTGCTACAATTCCAATGTAAACTAAAAATGCTCCAATTTCCGAACTTATGGCCGGTAAACTTGCGCCGCGTTGAATTATATCCCGCGTAAAATGAAATTGCCACGTCAAAGGGAAAATGTGCGCCAAACTTACTACCCAACCTGATAAATGGTCAAGTGGCGAAGTTACACCGCCAAATATAAAGCCGCCCGGTATAAATAAAATCATTCGGCTTGACGCAACGCCGGGATTTGCCGCCGTCCAGCCCATAAATACGCTGATCATTCCGATTGTTATTGCCATTAACAATTCAATGATTAAAAATTCTATCAGCCGACCGGAAAAGACTAAATCGCCCCAAACTCTAAGCACTGCCAATCCCAAAAACATTGAAACTACCAGACAAAAAACGTATGGAATCAGCCGCGCTATTAAGTCGAAGGGCGTACCGTTTTTTAAAATTCGTTCATATCTTTTTGAAAGGCGAAGGCGCGGCACCATTCCTATTGTTGCAAATGTGAAAAACATTGCGCCGAAGAAAAATAAAAATCCTTGCGTTTGAGTGTTGGAAGTTGAACCGGCAGGATTAAACAAATTTCTGCTGTTCAAAGTCAAACCGCCGGAACTTCCACCGCTTGCCATTGCGTTATCAATAGCCACTATTTCCGGCATCGCCTCTTTAATATCTGCAGTTTGCGCGGTGTTGCTATTGTCATAAAAAATTCCAATAGGCGCGGCGTCGCCGCTGTAACGATTTTTTTCAAGTCCCTGCGGCAGATAAATCACTGCAACAACTTGATCGCGGTAGCAGAGTGTTTCAGGATTCACGGGAGAATTTAAAATGCTCGTAACTTTCATATATTCCGACGCGTCAATTTTAGTTATCAATTCGCGGCTGTAGCGGGAGTTGTCCAAGTCAATGACTGCAACAGGCGCATCTTTGCTGAAATTTCCGGCAAGCATAACCGACAAAACCACGCTGATAACCATTGCAACCATTATGCAAACTTTTTCGTAGGGCATACCTTTGCCGCTGAAAAGAAATTTCACTTCGTCCAATAAAGATTTTTTAAAGCCCATAACATTCACCTAGTCGAAGTCAACTCTGACAGTTTGCCCTGCCAAAACATCACTGTCCGGCGAAATGTAAATTCTGACTTGAAACGCCGATAAATCAGCTTGCCCTTTTTCGCGGGATTGTTTTAAATCTGCAAAACCGGGAGCTTGCGTTAAAAGTCTGATTGTACCGGTAATTTTTTTATCGTCAGCGATTGTGCGGCAAATAATTTCGTCGCCTTCGCGCAGGTTTACGGCTTGTTCTTCAGAAACGTAAATATCATAATAAATTCTGCGCGTTTCCAGTAAAACTACGGGAACATTTGGGGAAATCATTTCGCCCTGCTTGCTTAAAACGCTAATAATTTTTCCATCTTCAGGCGCGTATAATTTCAAGCGGCTTTTTGCAATTTCCAATTCTTTAAGTTGAATTTCCAAAGATTTTTTTGACTGATTAAGGGCGGCAATATCGTTTTCGACGTTTTGAGCGGCGGCGCGTTCCTGCGCGATTGTCGGCAAATTTAAAGAATTTGTAACGCCTGTATCGACACTTCCCGCCAAAAGTCTTTCAAGTTGTTGTTGCTGATTCTGAACATTTGCCCGCGCCACATTTAAAGCCATCGTTGCATCGTCAAGTTGCGCCTTTGCTATTGCGCCTTCACTTACCAAAGTTAATTTGCGATTGTAGTCAATTTCGGCGTTTTTCAAAGTTGCTTGAGCCGAATTTAAGGCGGCGCGTTGAGCGTCAATCTGTCTGAAAGATTGTTGCTCGTCGTTTGAGACTTTGAACAAATTTACATTCATACTGCCGGAAGTCGATTTAATTTGCGCGTCAAGTTGGGCAATTTGCGTTTTCAATTTTTCAATAGATAAATCTGTATCAGTTGAATCAATTTCCATTATCAAATCACCGGCTTGAACGTTTTGCCCTTCGCGCACGGCTTCATTAATCATTCTGCCGCCGACTGAATCGAACGCCAATTTTATTTGCTCCGCCGTTAAAATGCTGTCTTTCTTTTCGACAGCTAAAATTGTTGCGTCGTTTCCTTTGTACATTAGTACAATTCCGCTCACAATGAAAACGACAATCAGAAAAATTCCGGCTTTCCTAGCTTTTTGCGCTGAATTCATTAACTATCACTCCTTAAAAATTTTTTGTAATTTTTGACGAAATTTTTTCAGTGCTGATAGTTACACAGTTTCACCGGAAAAAATCTACGCAAATTTTTATAAAAAAATTCCACGAACAAAAAATTTTTCCTGCAACAAAAAAAGCGGCTATTCGCCGCAAATTTTTTATATTGTCGATAAAAATTTAGTCGTCAATTATGACATCGTCCGAAGAGTAGCGAACATAACAAGCTTTTCCGTTTTCTTTGGATTGATAAAGAGCCTTGTCCGCCAACTTGTAAAGTGTCTGGAAGTTGTAACCTTTTGAATCAGTGCCAATACCGATACTGCAAGAAAAATGTTTGGCGGGACCAATTTCCATTCCTGCAAGCTCGTTTAAAATTTCCTGTGAAATTTCGTCAGGGCGTTTCAAATGTTCAGCTAACATTTGCGGCATATAAACCATAAATTCATCGCCGCCAATACGTCCGATAATGTCATGAGTGCGGAAGGCACGCCCCAAAACGTTGCCGAATGCTTTTAAAACTTCGTCGCCTATTGCGTGACCGTAAGTATCATTTATAGTTTTAAAATTATCGAAGTCAAAAATTAAAAGTACGGAAACTTCTTCCGGCGGCTGATTGTCGATAGTTTTTTGAACTTCCTCTTCAAAGGAGCGTTTATTGTATAAGCCCGTCAACAAATCGTGCTTGCTCTTGTCTGAAACTTCGTAGAATTCTTTTGAAACGCGATCGACGTACCAACGAATAAAAGCAAACGCTATGCCCAAAACTATCCCTGCTACTAAGAGAGTTATAGCAACGTAACTATGGATAATACTTTCAAAGCCTTTGGTAGACTGCGACGCCATAAGTGCGCCGGCGATTTTCCCGTTACTTTCTTGAAGAATTGGTATTATATAAGCATGGCAAGGGCTGCCGTTAATATTTGTAGTCGGACACCAAATTTGCGCACCTTCTTTTAAAGTATACTCGTAAATTTGATCAATGGCATCAGTTTTTACGAAGCGCGAACCGTTAGCATCAAAAATGGAAGTCATTTCCGGCGTATCTTCAAAAAAGAAAGTAATATCCGCGCCGGTTTGTTCCTTCAAATCGTCAACAACCGAAGTTTCAAGCGAAACATTAAAATTCATACCGCGCCAAACGTTGCCATCAGCTTTTCTTGCGTAATCGCCGTAACCGTGACTGGAGTATAACGCCATTGCCGCAAGTGCCGTAGATTTTAATTGCCCGCGCTTTTCGTCATAAATACTTGATTGAAATTGTACAAAGCCAATCGCCAATGAGATTATTGCAAATACGAGTATTGGTACACAATTCGCAATCAAAAGTTTTGTACTATATTTCATTTGTTACACCTTAGACTGAATCTCTGAATAAAACCACAACGCCTGTATCAATTCTCTTGTTATTTTCGGTAAAAGTTCCTTTTAAAGCCTCAACGGCGGTTTTAATTCCGTCGTGTCCCATGACTTCCGGTTTTTGTTGAATAGTTGCATAGAGGTAACCGTCATGGAGCAAAGTTAAAACTGAATCTGAAGTATCAAAACCCATAACCATTTGCTTGGAGCCTGATTCGCGCATTTGTTCGCCAATGGCGCGTGCAGTACGTTCATTTGATCCGAAAAATGCAACGTATTCGGGATGAGCAGCAGCAAAATCTTTCAAAGATTGGTTGTCGTCTTCAGCGTAGAAAGTTTCAGTAAGTACAAAGTCTGTACCTTCAAAAGCTTGACGAAAACCTTTAGTTCTAAGTTCGGTACTTGTTACATTGGATTTATTGGCAGTAACGCCAATAGTTCCGGAAGTAATTCCCGCGTCTGCAAGTCCTTTTTTCAAAGTTTCACCGGCGGTAACGCCTGCGGCTTCGTTATCTGTTGCCAAAAATGCAACATGATCAAATTCAGATGGATTATCAACATAAACGATTTTAACACCGGCGGCGGCGGCTTTTTCCAATGCCGGAATAACTCCACGCGGTGAACTGGATGCAAGCAGAATAGCGTTTGCACCTTCAGCAACTGCTTGATCTATACATTCCATTTGCGGTCCGTCTTCGTTTAAATCTGGGCCAATCCATTTATAGTCAATTCCGCCAATTTCTTCGACGGCTTGACGGCAACCTTTATCGATTGACTTCCAAAAATCGTCAACCAAATCCATTGTAATGAGGTAAATTTTGTACTGATTTTCGCCGTTGGAATTTGCTCCACTAGGTTTATTGGATTGTTCCACAACTGAAACTTGTTGATCGTCGCCGCAACCGGCAGCAACGACCGAGAATAGAACTACGAGAATACCTGTTAGGATTAACTTTAAGTTTTTCACATTACACACCCGCCCATTCCTGTTATTGTATACAAATATATTACACTCAAATAAAATTTTGTCAATGTTTTCAGACTACTTGGCGGGAAAAATATTTTTTTATTTTCTTAAGTTTGATTATAGCTCACAAAACTTTTTGTTATATACTTCTACAAATAAATTTTTTCTTGCAAAAATTTTATTTCCTTATAATGTTTTTACAAATTCGTAATTTAGATTTTTTTAAACGGCTTTTCTTTCTTTGGCGCAAAGAAAGAAAACCCGCCCAAAAGAAAGAAA
>CALFJB010000022.1 GCA_937877565.1 uncultured Selenomonadales bacterium
TTTTTATATGTACTTTCTTTTCAGTCGCGAAAAGAAAGTACCAAAGAAACGCTTTAATGGCGCGTCAGGGTTTCTCGGGGTTGACGTAAAGGCTAATCTTCCCCTCTATCCTAATCTTCCTTTTTCCTAGTCTTCCCCTCTATCTGAAACCTATGACGCGCCAAAAGTTCCAGTCATTATTTTTTTATTTTCAATTAGCCAAACGCAGGAGGATCTTTTGCAAGTTCCCAATATTTTTCAGCGTCTTCAATTAAACCCAGTTTTGCATAACAATCGCCAATAAGTTGGTAGGCGTCGCCGCAACCCCAACGTAATGCAGTTTGTGCGTCGGCAAGTGCGCTTTCAAATTCATCCATTGCAAATAAGGCAAGCCCGCGACTGTAATACGCCCGCCAATTTCTATCATCAAATGTTACAGCTTCGTTGGCAAAATCTATCGCCTTTTGAAGATTTTTTCGTTCGCCGCTCGTTGCATAAATGTACGCAAGTTCGCCGTAAGGTTCAGAATACTTTGGAGAAATTTTTAAAGCTGATTCAAAGTCTTGCTGCGCCTTTTTTCTTTTATCTGTGAAAAGATACCCCTTGCCACGATAATAATAATTTTCTGCCGTTGGATTTAAACGAATTGCATTTGTAAAATCTTTTATCGACTTTTCATATTGCTTTGAAATCCACAAATAATAGTAACCGCGTGCCTCATAAGCAAGATAATTATTCGGATTGAGTGCAATAGCCTCCGTCCAACATTTTACCGCCTCTTCATACGCCCAATCTGCAATTATCAGATTTAAGCGGTTACCTTCCTCAAGTTTTGCGTTCGATATGAAAATTCTATCTTCTTCGTTAAAATCCTCTCTAATTTTTTCTTCAGCCTTTGAAAGTTTAACCTGCGCGACTCGATCTGTAAATTTAACAAGTTGATTTTCTTGTTTGACAATGTCCGGCGTCTCAAAATTATTTATAAAATATTCGTCTTCGCCGGTGTAAATTTTAATCTCGGCTGAAGTTACTGACGGCAAAAATAAACTGCTGCCAATCGCCGCCGCTAAAATTCCACGCAATAATTTTTTATTGTTGAACATTGCGCCCGCTCCAATTTTTGATAATTTTATTCTAACCTAATTTAGAATACTGTTCGTCGTCAACAGGTTCAAGCCATTCATTTGAAGAATTTTCAGCGGGAATTTCTACCGCCAAATGTGAAAACCAACTGTCAGCCGCTGCGCCGTGCCAATGTTTAACTTCCGGCGCAATATTTACAACGTCGCCGGGCTTTAATGCTTGAGGAGCTTTGCCCCATTCCTGATACCAACCGCGCCCGCCTGTTACAAGTAAAATTTGTCCGCCTTTGTGATGAATGTGCCAATTATTTCTGCAAGCAGGCGAAAAAGTTACATTATGAATTGCGCCGCCTTTGTCAGTCAACGGATTCAAATATGCTTGTCCAATAAAATATTTACTAAACTTTTCCGGCAGGGGATTTCCTACTTCAAAAACGCTTGGATTTTTAATTTCACTCATGATAAAACCTCCCAAAATTTTTTTAACATTATAGCTTACTGCGTCGATAAGGTCAAAACTTTTTCGGCTTGCACATATAAAAGAAATGCGCTAAAATTTTTTCGTTTAAAACTTAAATTGAAATTTGGAGGCTATAAAATGAAAAGTGATATTGTAAAAAAAGGTGCAACGCGTTGCGCCCACCGTTCGTTATTTCATGCAAATGGATTCGGTCCCGAAGAACTCAAAAAGCCGCTGATTGGCGTTTGCAATTCTTTCAATGAAATTATTCCAGGTCATATGCACTTAAAATCTATCACAGAGGCGGCAAAACTCGGCGTCGCGGCGGCGGGCGGTACACCTATCGAATTTCCGGCTATTGGCGTTTGTGACGGTATTGCAATGGGACATACCGGCATGAAATATTCTTTGGCAAGCCGTGAACTTATTGCAGATTCGATTGAGGCTGTGACAATGGCTAGCGGCTTTGACGGCTTAATTTTAATTCCGAACTGCGATAAAGTCGTTCCTGGTATGTTAATGGCGGCGGCGCGTTTAAATATTCCTGCGGTTATCGTCAGCGGCGGTCCAATGTTGGCAGGTCGTTTTCACGGAAAAAACGTCAGTGTCAGTCAATGTTTTGAGGCGGCAGGCAAATTCGCAGCCGGTCAAATGACGAAAGAAGAAATGGCGGAATTGGAAAGTAAAGCTTGTCCCGGTTGCGGCAGTTGTGCAGGACTTTTCACGGCTAATACTATGAATTGTTTGAGTGAGGCGTTGGGAATGGCTTTGCCCGGTAACGGTACAATTCCCGCCGCGTACAATGGCGCAAGATTAATTTTGGCGAAACTTGCCGGTCAAGTTGTTATGGATTTAATTGAAGAAGATATTCGCCCGCGTGATATTTTGACGCTTAAAGCGTTTGAAAACGCAATTACGGTTGATATGGGAATTGGCGGCAGTTCAAATACAGTTTTGCATTTAACCGCCATTGCCAATGAGTGCGGAATTAAAATCCCTGCTGAACTTTTCGACGAAATTTCTGCACGCACTCCATACATTACAAAATTGAGTCCTGCCGGTACTCATCATATGCAAGACTTAGACGAGGCGGGCGGAATTTCTGCAGTTATGGCTGAACTTTCAAAGAAAGATTTAATTCATCTTGACGCGCTGACTGTTACAGGTTCAATGGCTGAAAGAATTTCTGAAGCAAAAATTGAACGCCCCGACGTTATTCATACTGTCGAAAATCCTTACAGACCTACCGGCGGAATTGCAATTTTACACGGCAATATTTGTCCTGATTGTGCGGTTGTTAAAGCGTCCGCTGTCAGTGAAGATATGCTCGTTTACAAAGGTAAAGCTAAATGTTACGACAGCGAAGAAACGGCGATTAACGCAATTATGGCGGGCGAAATTCACGATGGCGACGTTGTAGTTATTCGCTACGAAGGACCTAAAGGTGGTCCCGGTATGCAAGAAATGTTAAATCCAACTGCCGCAATTACCGGCGCAGGTTTAAAAGTTGGTTTAATTACTGACGGCAGATTTTCAGGAGCAAGTCAAGGCGCGTGTATTGGTCACATTTCGCCGGAGGCTATGGAAGGCGGCACAATCGCTTTAATTCATGACGGCGATATTATTTCTATTGACATTCCAAACAGAAAACTTGAGCTTGAAGTTTCTGACGAAGAATTGGCAAAACGTCGCGCAGAATGGGTTAAACCTGAACCGAAAATTAAAACCGGTTATCTTGCACGTTACGCAAAACTTACTACTTCAGCTTCAACAGGCGCAGTCGTCAACGCCTAATTATAAACGCCGCGCCGCGTAGATTGTCTAAAAATTCAGCGTCTACCGGCGCGGTTATTAACACTTGAAAGGAGCGAAAATTTTGCGAAAAATTAAAAAGAAAAATCCTGTTAATACCAACGTTACTAACAATTTTAACGGCGAAGAATTTGTAGAAAATATTAATACCGACGAAATGCGCAGCGGCTTTTTGGTTACTTCACAAAGAAAAAAATTGTGGAATGTCCAAATTGGCTTGATAAATGAATTTGCGCGTATTTGTGAAAAACACAATATTAAATGGTTCGCTTATGGCGGAACATTGCTTGGCGCAGTTCGTCATGGTGGTTTTATTCCTTGGGATGATGACGTTGATTTAATTATGCTCCGTCCTGACTATGAAAAATTTAAACAAGTTGCCAAAGAGGAAATTAAAGAGCCGTATTCTTTAGATGCGTGGTACGATTATCGTGACGAAGACGACAACAAAAATCTACCGGAAGAATCCAATTTGCCTTTACTTACTGCTAAAGATGAACATAAATATTGCGGATATTGGCCTTTTTGTCCGTGGTTAAAAATTAGAGACAATCGCACTACAATGATTGAAATACAGTATCGAAAAAATGTTAATCAAGGAATTTGGATTGATATTTTTCCATTAGATCCTGCGCCGCCTTTCTTTAACAATAAACAAGTGGTGATTTATCAAATAAGCAGATTGTTAGTTATAGCATCGATTTTCCCTAAGGGTTTACAAAATATTGATGTAGAAAAAGATTTTCCCGGAGTCGATTTCAATCTTATAAAAAATTTCTTGAATCTTACTTACAGACAAAAAGGCAGTTTCGTTGAAGAATTCTTGAATAAAAATTTTTTCGATTCTCCAAATGTCAGACACATAACAATGGACAATCGAATTTACCAAACTAAAGATTTTAAAAATTTAGCTTACGTACCTTTTGAAAAAATTAAAATTCCTATTCCCGTAAATTACGATGAAATTTTGAAAGTTGATTATGGCGATTGGAAGAAACTTATTATATCCTACGGACACATGAAAGATTGTAGCGTAGATATTCCCTATACAGAATACTTTCAAAAGTCCATACTGTAAAATTTTTTAAAGAATCGAGTTGTTTTTTATGGTAATTGGATATACTACGGGCGTTTACGATCTTTTTCATATTGGACATTTGAATTTGTTGAAAAACGCCAAAGGGCTTTGCGATAAATTAATTGTTGGTGTAACGGTTGATGAACTTGTGAGCTACAAAAATAAAAAAGCTGTCATACCTTTTGAAGAACGAATTGAAATTGTACGTAGTATCAAATACGTTGATGCGGCAATTCCTCAAGAAAATATTGATAAATTTGAAACGTGGAAAA
This sequence comes from uncultured Selenomonadales bacterium, assembly GCA_937877565.1. GTDB lineage: Bacteria > Bacillota > Negativicutes > Selenomonadales > Selenomonadaceae > Quinella. The sequence goes on from CALFJB010000022.1 coordinate 4,684, forward strand.
AATTACATTTCGACGTACTTTTTGTTGGCGATGACTGGTATAAATCTGAACGTTGGCAGGACTTGGAAGAAAAATTTAAAGCCGTCGGTGTCAGAATAGTTTATTTTCCTTATACAAAAGGTACCAGCTCCACTTTGATAAATCAGACACTTTTAAAACTTAGGGGCGAAAATTTATGACAGACAAAAATTTTTGCATGAGTTCCTATTTAATGTACCGCTACATTTACGATGCTGAAAAAGATTTTGGGATGCCTCATCAGCTCATCGATTTATCTTTTGAACGTGCGCCAATAAAAACTGCAGATGAATTAATTGAATTTCTTGAATCTGAAATAAAAAAAGCAACTTCAGACGGAGGCGCGGCTCTTGCACTTAGCGGCGGAATTGACAGCGCAATTTTGGCGTATTTTATGCCTAAGGGCGGAAAAACTTATACTTTCAGATGTATAGTTGACGGTAAAAAAGTTTTGGACGAATCCGAACGCGCCGCCTACTACGCCGAAAAGTGCAAACTAAAAAATAAAGTTATTAATGTTCATTGGAACGACGTTGAATCAGTTATCAATGATTTAATGAAACTCAAAGGTGCGCCGGTACATTCGATTGAAACGCAAATTTATATTGCGGCGAAACGCGCGGCGGCTGATGGATTTAAAAAATTTATTTTTGGCGAAAACGCAGATATTATTTTTGGCGGAATGGATGGACTTTTGGCGAAAGATTGGCTTTTTGGTGAATTTGTCGAAAGATATTCCTATATTATGCCTTACAAAGTTTTGAAAAATCCTCAACTGCCGCTTAAACCTTTTTACGAATTTGAAAAAGACGGGCGTATAGACGGACACGATTTTATTAACAAATATTTTCGTCAGGAGGCGTTGGGAACTTACAACAATGCTTGCGATTGTGCCGGAATTAAATTTGTTGGTCCATATTCAAAAACGTATCTTGCAACGCCGATTGATTATGCTCGTATTCGTGGTGGTGAATCAAAATATTTAATTCGTGAGGCGTACAAAAAACTTTATCCCAATGAAAATATCCCGCCCAAAATTCCAATGCCGCGCCCTGTTAATGAATGGTTTGAAAATTGGAAAGGTCCTGCAAGACGTGAATTTATTCCACATTGTACAGATAATATGTCAGGTAACCAAAAATGGATGGTATGGTGCTTGGAAAAATTTTTAAATTTAATTGAGGGTGAAGACAATGAATAAAGTTGCAATTACGCACGCTGATAATTATAGGCTTGAAACTGTTCGAGCGTCAATCAGTCAAGCTTTTCAAAATTTGGGTTGTACAAGCGACAATCCTTTCAAAGAATTGGGAATTGTAAAGCGCGGCGATTCTGTTTTCATTAAACCGAATTGGGTTGCCTCAAGGTGGCGTGAATCCTGCCCGCACAAAGATAATTTGTACTGCGTCATAACTCATCCTGCGGTTATTGAAATGGTTGTAGATTTTGTTGCAAAGGCGTTGGAAGGCGAAGGCGAAATTATTTTGGGCGATAATCCTTCGATTGACGCAGATTTTGAAGAATTGATGAATTTTACCGAAATTCGCAAACTTGAAAAGAAATACGCCGGTTTATTGACGATTAAAGATTTGCGCCCGCTTGTCTGTGATGATTTAAAAAATTACGGCAAGAAAAATCTTATGGTTGCACAAAGTGGAGACGATAGAGGCAATGTTGAAGTTAATATCGGCAAAAAATCTTTACTGTATGGAATTGATCCAAAAAATTTTCGTGGCGTTTTCAATGAACGCGAAGAAACTATTGCTGCACATACCGGCGAAAATCAGCTTTACACTTTTTCAAAAAGTTTGTACGATGCCGACGTTTATATTTCCATTCCGAAATTGAAAACTCATCAAAAAGTTGGTGCAACGCTGAACCTTAAAGGACTTGTTGGCAGCATTACAAATAAAAATCAGCTTGTACATTGGCAAGTTGGTTATCCTGAAATTGGCGGCGACGAATACCCAAATAAAGAATCTTTCGACGCCGCGCAGAATGCTAAAGTTACTCATCGCGGCGCGTGGTTCGGCAATGATACTATTTGGCGTATGGTTGCAGATTTATATTTGGGTATGATGCTTAAACCCAGAAAATATTTCAGCGTCATTGATGGAATTATTGCGGGCGAAGGCAAAGGACCTTTTTGCCCGACAAGTAAATTTGCAAACTCAATTATTGCAGGAGAAAATCTTTTGGCGGTTGATTGTGTCGCCGCAAGATATATGGGGCTTAATCCTCAAAAAATAAAATATCTGAAATATTTCCTTGAGAAAAATTTTGACGGCGTGAATTTGGACAGTATCGCAGTTTTTGATAACGGCAAAGAAATTAATAATTTCTTCAATTCAACTGACAAGTACAAAAATTTTCAGGTTATAGATTCTTGGGAAGCAATAAAAATTTGATGTTTTAAAATCTTTGATTTATAAAAATTTTTTTTGGAAGGGAGATGACTTTCAATGTTAAACGCAGCTAACAAAATTTTCAACGAGAGAATTTTGTACCCAACTTACGAAATTATTGGAGGTAAAAAAATTATGGCTCCTTCGGCTAATACTTACCACAGCAACACTATTGTTGAAATTGCTTTTGAATTTAAAACTTATTTTCGTCAGCATAAAAATGGCTATGTTTTTACTGATAATGTAGACGTTCATTTTGATAACGACAGCGTTTATAAACCTGATTTAGTTGTTGTAACTGCAGAAAATAAAAATATTATTGATTGGCAAAAATCAATTAACGGCGTCCCTGATATGGTCGTTGAAGTTCTTTCACGTTCCACGATGAAAAAAGATTTAACCGTAAAAAAAGATACTTATGAAAAATTTGGCGTTAAAGAATATTGGATTGTCGATCCTTTCAGAAAAACTATTGATGCTTACATTCTGCGCGATGGAAAATTTGAATTGGACGAAGAATATATTTGCTATGATGAAGATGAAATTGAAGAGCTTGCCGAAGATGAACGCGCCGAAGTCAAATTTGAAATTTCGCCGTCAATTTTCCCCGAAATTAAAATTAATTTGCATAATATTTTTGATTTGTATTGACTTATTTTTTTAGAGGTGAATTGCAATGTTAAACGCGGCTAACACAGTTTTTAACGAGAGAATTTTATATCCGACTTACGAAATTATTGGAGGTGAAAAAATTATGGCTCCTTCGGCTAATCTTTTTCATAGCAGTAACGTTGTTGAACTTGTTTTTGAGTTCAGAAATTATTTTCGTCAAAACAAAAATGGTTATGTTTTTGCAGATCATGTTGATGTACATTTTCCTGACGGTAGCATTTACAAGCCGGATTTAGTTGTTATAACTGAAGGAAATAAAGATATTATGAGTTCCAATAAAGCGATTTACGGTGCGCCGGATTTGGTTGTTGAAGTACTTTCACGTTCCACAAGAAAAAATGATTTAACCGTAAAAAAAGACACTTATGAAAAATTTGGCGTTAAAGAATATTGGATTATCGACCCGCTTATGAGAATTATTTATGCTCACATTTTGTGTGAAGGAAAATTTGAGCTTGACTATGAATATACCTGTTATGACGATGACGAATTTAAAGACCTTCCGGAAGAAGAAAAAGCCGCAACAAAATTTGAAATTTCGCCGTCAATTTTTCCCGATCTAAAAATTAAACTTCGTGATATTTTCAGTTGGAGTTACCGCTGATTGAAATTTGCCGAGAATTGGAGGATATGAATTTGGAAGAATCATTTGGAAAAAAACTAGCCGAAATTTTGAGCCGGGAACAATTTATATTTAACGCGCCAATGACGGAGCATACCACTTTTAAAATTGGGGGCGCGGCAGACGTTTTAATTTTTCCGTCGAATGTGCAGGAAGTAGCCGCTATTTTCAAATTGATTGAAGAGTTTAAAATTCCCTGTACGATTCTTGGCAACGGCTCAAATGTTTTGGTGCTTGATAATGGAATTAGAGGCGCGGTTGTCAAATTCAGCGACAAATTTTTTGGCAACATTCGCTGTGAAGGTACAAAAATTATTGCGGGCGCGGGCGCAAAACTCAAAGACGTTTCAAATTTTGCGGCGGAAAATAATTTGTGCGGTATGGAATTTGCAGTTGGTATTCCCGGCAGTATTGGCGGCGCAGTTTTTATGAACGCGGGAGCTTATGATGGCGAAATGAAAAATGTTATCGCGCAGGTTACGGCAGTTTCTCCTATAGGCGAATTAAAAACTTTCAGCGGCGAAAGTTTAGATTTGGGTTATCGCCAAAGTATTTTTCAAACTAACGGCTTTGCAATTTGCGAAGTTGAATTAAATTTAACTCAAGGAAATTCTGACGAAATTAAAAATAAAATGGCGGACTTTACACAAAAACGCGAAAGTAAACAGCCTCTCGAACTTCCGAGCGCAGGCAGTACTTTTAAACGTCCAAAAGGTTACTTTGCCGGAACTTTGATAGATCAAACGGGCTTGAAAGGTTTAAGAGTAGGCGGTGCGATGGTTTCAGAAAAACACGCGGGCTTTGTCGTCAATGTTGGAAATGCAACTGCGGCGGACGTTTTAAATTTAATTGAGGAAGTCAGACGCCGCGTTAAAGAAGTTCACGGCGTTACTTTATCGCCGGAAGTTAGAATTATTGGCGAATGAAAGGAGCTTTTTCAATGATTCACGTTTGCTACGGCTTGTACGACAAAAAAGGAACTTACTCAAAATACACCGGCACTTCTATGCTTTCAGTTTTTGAAAATACCAAAGAAAAAGTTACCGTGCATATTTTCCACGACAATACTTTGACGCCGGAAAATTTAAATAATTTCAGTCGAATTGCAGAAAGTTACAATCAAGCGGTAAAGTTTTACAACTTCGATAAAATTCGCCCTGAAAAAATTGAATTTATGCACGAAAAATTGAGCAGTGTTTTTGAAACAAGATTCAGCATTGGAACTTTTTACCGGCTGATGATTGACAGAAATTTTTTCGGCGATGACGTTTCAAAAATAATTTACCTTGATTCAGATACAGTTGTTAATTTGGATATTGCGGAACTTTGGAATTATAATATTGAAAATTACGCAATAGCCGCCGTTCCGGAAATTGAAGCCACGCGCGGTTATATGATAGCTGACAAATATTTAATTAAAACCGAAAAAGTTGCAGTTAAAGATTATCTTTGCGCGGGCATCATTATGATAAATCTTGAAAAACTTGAGGATGATTTTTTTTATAAGGGCGTTCAATGGCTTGCTGATAACTCTAGCTGCGAATGTTTCGACCAAGATATTTTGAATTATTTTTTCTCAAAGAATTATTTGAAACTGCCCGGAAAATTCAACGCCTTTATAAATCCTGATAAGGCAGTTGAAGGCAACGTTGTCAGTAATAAAATTTATCACTACGCGGGGCGCGGTTGTCTCGGAATGAGTTTAGAAATTGCACATAACAAACTTTTCTTGAAAAATTTTGTAAAAACTCCTTGGTTCAATGAAAATATTTTTGTAGGAATTTATGAAGCTACAAAAAAAATGTACTACGAAAAAAAAATTTTAGGTTTTCAAGTCTCTACCATAATGAACGGAAAAAGACGCGCCTTTTTTACTTTAAAACCGCTTGCCACGCCTATAAAAAATTTTTTCGCTGTCAATGACGCTGAAGAATTTATCGCTGTCAATGAAAACGATTCTTTGAAAACTCTCGTACAGGCTATGAAAAAAAGCAAAAATAAAAAAGTTTTTTTTATAATAGTGGAAGACTACGACGCAATAAAAAATCATCTGATTCGCGCAGGATTTGAAGAATTTGAACATTTTATTGACGCCTCAACTTTTATTCCAAATTTCGATGCTGAAGATTTTTCTTACTTGTTTGTTGAGGCACTTTAAAACGAAAGGAGCGAATTTAATGATTCACGTTTGTTACGGCTTGTACGATAAAGACGGGCTTTACTCAAAGTATACCGGCACTTCTATAACTTCGATTTTTGAAAATACCAAAGAAAAAGTTACCGTTCACATTTTCCACGACAACACTTTGACGCCGGAAAATTTAAATAATTTTAGTCAAATTGCAGAAAATTATAATCAAGCGGTAAAGTTTTACAACTTCGATAAAATTTGTCCTGAAAAAATTCAGTACCTGCGCGAAAAAGTTTCTGATTATGTGGATTCAAGATTTACAGTTGGAGCATTTTTCCGGCTGATGATTGATAAAAATCTTTTTGGCAATGACGTTTCAAAAATAATTTACTTAGATTCAGATACAGTTGTAAATTTGGATATTGCCGAACTTTGGAATTATAATATTGAAGATTATGCAATAGCCGCCGTTCCGGAAATTGAAGCCACGCGCGGTTATATGCAGCCTGGAAAATATGTAATAACTACCGGAAAAGTTAAAGTTGAAGATTATCTTTGCTCCGGCGTCGTTGTATTGAACTTTGATAAAATTGGCAAAAATTTTTTTTATGACGGAATAAATTGGCTATCAAGTAATCAAAGTTGCGAATGTCCCGACCAAGATATTTTGAATTATTTTTTCTCAAAGAATTATTTGAAACTGCCCGGAAAATTCAACGCCTTTATAAATATTTGCAAGGCACTGGATCAAAATATTATTTACCAAAAAATTTATCATTACGCCGGACGCGGCTATTTGGGGATGGATACGGATAGCGAACATAACAAACTTTTCTTGAAATATTTTTCTAAGACGGCGTGGTTTAATTTAAATATCTTTGAACGAATTTATCAAGTTACAAACCAAATAAACAATCAAGGAAAAATTTTTGCATTTCAAGTTTCTCTCCTGATGAACGGCAAAAAGCGCGTCTTTTTTACATTCACTTCACTTTTGGAGCCAATAAAAAGATTCGTCGGAAACGGCAATGAAGAATTTGTTGTAGTTGATGAAAACAGTTCGCTTGAACCGCTTGTAAAGGCAATGAACAAAGGCAAAGATAAAAAAGTTTTTTTTATAATGGTGGACGACTACGATACAATAAAAAATTATCTGACTCGCGCAGGATTTAAAGAATTTGAACATTTTATTAATGCAACTGTCTTTATTCCGGGCTACGATAAGGAAGATTTTTCTTTTCCGATGATTGAAGCACTTTAAAAGATTGGAGGCGCGTTAATATGATTCACGTTTGTTACGGCTTGTACGACAAAACAGGGCATTACTCCAAATTTACCGGCACTTCAATTCTTTCAATGTTTGAAAACACCAAAGAAAAAGTTACCGTGCATATTTTCCACGATGATACTTTGACTGATGTTAATCGCCAAAGATTTCAAGCTGTCGCCGAAAAATATAACCAAACTATAAAATTTTACAACTTCGATAAAATTTGTCCGGAAAAAATAAAATATCTGTGCGAAAAATTGGACAACGTTTTTGAATCCAGATTCAGCATCGGAACTTTTTACCGGCTGATGATTGATAAAAATTTTTTCGGCGATGACGTTTCAAAAATCATTTACCTTGATTCAGATACGGTTATAAATTTGGATATTGCCAGACTTTGGGAATTTTCAATGAAACGTTATCCAATAGCCGCCGTGCCGGAATTGTACGCCTCTCAAAGATACATGTTAATTGATAAATTTTTAATAAATTCCGGCAAAGTCAGCATTCCTGATTATTTTTGCGCGGGCGTTATTGTGATAAATCTTGAAAAACTTGAGGACGATTTTTTTTATAAAGGTATTCAATGGCTTGCAGACAATCCGGAATGTAACTGCTTTGATCAGGATATTTTGAATAATTTTTTCTTCAGGACATATCGCAAATTGCCGCCGGAATTTAATTCATTCGTGGAAATTGAAAAACGCCTTTCCGACGGTACCATTTTGGAAAAAATTTATCACTACGCCGGAAGTGTTGCACTTGGTTTTGATATGAAAAATCCATACGATAAACTTTTTTTCAGTTACTTTATAAAAAGTCCGTGGTTCGATTTGGAGCTTATAGAAAATTTCTACAAGATTATTAAAAAAATTTACATCGAATGTCAAGACTTGCGAATAAATTTTTCAGCAAGATTTTCCGGCAAGGAACGCGCTTTTTTTGTTACTTCAGACAATGTTGACACTATAAAAGGAATTTTTATGGTTAAGGACAGCGAAGAATTTATTGTCGCTTATTCTTCAAAAGACCTTGAAAAATTAATTTCTGCAATTCAAAAATCGCGCGGTAAAAAAATTTTTTTCATAATGGCAAATTATAATTTTGTAAAAGAAAAATTAATCGACGCGGGATTTGTTGAAAAGGTTGATTTTTTGAATGCGGAAGTTTTTTTGTCTGATAAGCACGGTTACAAATTGCCGACGTATACAATATTAAAATTTTTGTAGGAGATTCAATGGCTAAGAAAAAAAAATTTGTTTGCCAAGAATGTGGCGCAGAATCTGTTAAATGGCTCGGCAAGTGTCCGACTTGCGGCAAATGGAATACGCTTGTTGAAGAATTTGTTGAGGAAGTCGAAGTTAATCCCAAACACGCCCTTACAACCGCTTATGAAACGCCGCGCCGAATTGCTGAAGTTGATTTAACAGAATTGCCGCGCTTTTCAACGGGCAGTGGCGAATTGGATAGAGTTTTGGGCGGCGGTTTAATTCCGGGCGCAATAATTTTAATTGCAGGAGATCCCGGCGTTGGAAAATCCAGTTTGACTTTGAAAATTTGCGCGTACATTGCAAAAAATAATCGCCGCGTTTTGTATGTTACCGGCGAAGAAAGCTCCCGCCAAATTCGTATGCGTGCCGAAAGATTAAACGCGCTTGCAGACGAACTTTTCATTTGTGCGGAAAATAATTTGGAGCGAATTAATCAGCACGTCGAAAAAGTTAAACCTGAATTGCTGATTGTCGATTCAATTCAAACAATTTATAAATCTGATATTGAAAGTGCGCCCGGAAGTGTTTCGCAAGTCAGAGAATGTTCAGCGGCTTTAATGCGTCTGTCAAAAAGTCACGCCGTTACAACTTTTATAATTGGGCACGTTACGAAGGACGGCAATTTAGCAGGTCCGCGCGTGCTTGAACATATAGTTGACACGGTTTTATTTTTTGAAGGCGAACGCAGCGCAGATTTTAGAGTTTTGCGGGCTATAAAAAATCGTTTCGGCGCAACTTCAGAAATTGGACTTTTTGAAATGAGAGACAGCGGACTTGTTGACGTTCCCGACGCCTCAAAATTATTTTTGCCGGATAAAGCTGACGATATTGGCAGTGTGATTGTACCGACGGTTGAAGGTACGCGCCCGCTTTTAGTTGAAATTCAAGCGTTAGTTGCACCAACTCCATTTATGCCGCCGCGTCGTACAAGTGATTCTGTTGACGTGAAAAAAATTCAACTGTTGCTTGCAGTTTTAGAAAAGCGTTTGCATTTGGCGATTGGCAGTTGCGATGTTTATATGAAAACGGCGGGCGGAATAAAAATTGATGAACCTGCAACAGATTTGCCAATGACGGTTGCGCTTGCCTCCAGTTTTGCAAATAGAAAACTTTTGCCGCAATGTGTAATTTTCGGCGAAGTCGGATTGAGCGGCGAAATTCGCGCAGTCAGTAAGGCGCGGCAACGTGTTGATGAATCTGTTAGAATGGGATTTACAAATATTATTCTGCCGAAAAAAAATTTTGCCGAAATTTCAAAGTCGCCGCCGAATGTAAATTTATTGCCGGTAGAAAATTTGCGCGACGCTTTAAAAATTTCAATGCCGCGCGTTAAGGAGGCAAGCGAATGACGCAAGGATTAATTATTGTTCACACGGGCGAAGGTAAAGGCAAAACTACAGCGGCGTTGGGGCTTGCACTTAGAGCATTTGGCGCGGGTTTGAAAGTTTTGATTTTACAATTTATCAAAGGTGGACAAACTTACGGCGAATTGGACGCGCTGAAACTTTTGCAAATTGAAATTCGTCAGTGTGGTTTAGGTTTTACAAAAAGCGGCGATATTAACGAACATAAAGCGGCGGCTCAAGAAACTTTGAAAATTGCGCATGAAGAAATAATTTCCGGCAAATGGGATTTAATAATTTTGGACGAAATAAACTACGCGGTAAAATTCGGCTTAATCACTGAAGACGAAATGTTAAACTTGCTGAAAATTCGCCCGCCGGAATTGCATTTAGTTTTCACGGGCAGAGACGCCACAGAAAAATTAATCGACGCGGCGGACTTGGTAACGGAAATGAAATTGATAAAACATCCGTACCAACACGGAATAAAAGCGCAACGCGGAATAGAATTTTAGGCGGTGATAAATTGAAAATGAATTTGCGTGTAAATTTTTACGATACTGATTTAATGGGCGTCGTCCACCATTCAAATTATATTCGCTGGTTTGAAACGGGGCGCGTTGAATTTTTGCGCAGTCTCGGAATTGATTTAAACGAAATGATGAACGACGGGATTGTATTTCCAATAGTTGAGATACAGGCGAAATATCACAGTCCTGCAAAATTTGACGACGAATTGGAGCTTGAAATTATACCTGCCGCAATGACTAAGGTTAAATGGGAATTTGAATATAAAATCAGAAAAATTGGCGACGAAAAAATTTTGGTTGAAGGATTTAGCCGCAACGTTTTTACTGACGCTGTAACCGGCAAAATAATTCGACTGCCGGAAAAGTTTTTTGCAAAATTGGAAGCGGCAAATAAATAAAATTTAAATATCTGTAAATAAAGGCGCGTCATTGATTTCAGATAGAGCTAGTAAGTTGAAGTTACGAAGTACTAGGATAGAGGGGAAGAGTATGAATTACTCAACCTTAAGAAATCCTGACGCGCCGTAAAGAGCACTTTTCTTTGGTACTTTCTTTTTTGCTCCGGAAAAAGAAAGTACATAAAAAATAAAAATAAAAACTGAAGATGACGCAAAAAAATAGCGTCATTTTTTATTTGACAGAATGGCAAGCAATATATAAAATATTGCGGTACGGTGTGAGTACATAACCTGTTTTTTGCTGTGAAAATTGCAGCGGGGAATCTTGAGGGAAAACTTGACAAGCCCTCAATTTCGGCGGCTGAATTGGTTGCTGAATTTCTACGTTGAGAATTTTGACGGTTTAATATAAATTGTGAGGCGATTTACCTATGATTGAAAAACTGATAGAATTTTAACGAGAATTTTTTTGAGTATTGGCAAGTTTCGCCCTCTGATTTTTCTAAAAAAATTTGAAAGTTAGGGGGTGCAGGTTATACTTATTACAATTTCAGTAGCGATCGTTGCAATAATTTTGGGAGCAGTAGGAGGCTACACTGCGCGTAAACGTACTGCAGAAGCACAAATTGGATCTGCTGAAGAAGAAGCCCGCCGAATAATCGCTGAAGCTCAAGAAAAAAGCAACGCTGAAAAAAAAGAATCCATCCTTGAGGCAAAAGAAGAAATTCATAGAATGCGCCAAGAATTGGATCGAGATACCAAAGAAAGACGCGGCGAACTTGCGCGGCAAGAAAAACGCGTCGTTCAAAAAGAAGAAAACCTTGATAAAAAAATGGATTCTCTGGAAAAGAAGGAGCAACAACTTAACAAAAAAGAAGCCCGACTCAATGAAACTCAAGCTGAACTTGATTCAATGCAAGAAAAAGAAAACGCCGAACTGGAACGCGTTGCCGCGCTGTCACGGGAAGAAGCCAGAAATATTCTAATGGCTGAAGTTGAGGAAAATCTAAAACATGATAAAGCCTTGCGAATAAAAGAATATGAGGCGCAAATTAAAGATGAAGCGGACAAAAAAGCGCGTGATATTTTGAGTCTTGCAATTCAACGCTCGGCAGCGGATCACGTGGCAGAAACTACCGTTTCAGTCGTGGCACTGCCAAGCGATGATATGAAAGGCAGAATCATTGGACGCGAAGGCAGAAATATTCGTGCGCTTGAAACTCTAACCGGCATTGATTTAATAATTGACGATACGCCGGAGGCAGTCATTCTTTCAGGATTTGATCCCGTGCGCCGTGAAATTGCCCGCGTTGCGTTGGAAAGATTAATTTCAGACGGCAGAATACATCCTGCGCGAATTGAAGAAATGGTTGAAAAGGCTCAAAAAGAAGTTGAAAACCGAATGAAGGAAACCGGCGAACAAGCAACTTTCCAAGTTGGCGTTCATGGTATTCATCCCGAATTGGTTAAACTTTTGGGCAGGCTGAAATATCGCACAAGTTACGGGCAAAATGTTTTGAATCACTCAATCGAAGTTGCACAGCTTGCAGGAATTATGGCAAGCGAATTGGGCGTTGACGTGAATTTGGCAAAACGCGCAGGACTTTTACACGATATTGGAAAAGCTGTAGATCATGAAGTTGAAGGACCGCACGTAACAATAGGCGCAGATTTGGCGAAACGTTACCGCGAAAATAAAAATGTTATAAACGCCATTGCCGCGCATCACGGCGACTGCGAACCGTTGACAGTTGAGGCGGTACTGGTTGCGGCGGCTGATGCAGTTTCGGCGGCACGTCCCGGCGCACGTCGTGAAAGTCTTGAAATGTATCTGAAACGCCTGAAAATGCTTGAAGAAATTGCAGAATCATTTGACGGCGTTGAACGTTGTTTTGCGATTCAAGCCGGCAGAGAAATTCGCGTTATGGTCAAGCCGGATAAAATTGACGATCTGGAAGCCGTTGCATTGGCTCACGATATTGTCAAACGAATTGAAAAAGATTTGGAATATCCCGGGCAAATTAAAGCTACGATTATTAGAGAAACCCGCGTGGTTGATTACGCAAAATAATTTTGACATATAGCGAGGGAAAAATTTCACCCTCGCTTTTTCGTAAACACAAACAAAGGAGGTCTTGAGATGTTCGATTTCTTCAAACGGGAGAAAAAACCTAACCCCGACGCCAGTCGCCTATTGGCATCAATTCTTGTGGTGTATCCAACTATACAATCTGTAACCTACGATTCAAAGGACGATATGCTTGAGCTCTCCTTTGCATTGAGCGGAAAGTTTTCTCACGATGACTTTGAGGGCTTTTTGAAATACGTTGCTGAATCAGTGGAGACTTTACACTACTTAGAAAATTTATATGGCGCGTCGATTGAATTGAACGTCGAAGGAATTTACGGCACATATTTTTTGAATGTGCGGCGGGATATGGCAACTTTAACTTGTCGTGAACTTTCATTGCTTACTGAAATGGCGGCAAATTATTTTGGCGATAAATTGATTGAAGACGTAGACAGCCCGATTCCGGACGAAGAATATTTGATGGAGCAGGAAGATTATCTTGAACAGTTTTTGAGTAATATCAGACAGTTGCGCGTTGAAGGTAAACTTGTCGGCGTCCGTGAGCAAGAACGCGTTGTAATTTATAATCGTTAGGGGGATGTTGAATAATTTTTTTATGGTAGTTGTCAATACTGATAAAATTTAATTTTTACTTTTTACATTAAATGTACTTTTCTTTTCCGGAGCATGCGCGGTTGCGTTAGCATGCGCGGTGTGGCGCGCTCTTTAGCGGCGTGCTCTTTAGCGAAAGGAGCAATGCTCCTACTCGTCGCATTGCAAGTACCAAAAGAAAGTGCTCTTTCCGAATATGATTCAATCCTTGCGCGGCTTGCGTAGCAAGGCGTGCTCTTTAGTTAATCAATATTCGGCGGCGGTCATCCGTGACCGCCGTTTTTTGCCACTCATTCAACACGCCCTAAATTTTTTTCTATAAAAATATTAAAAATTTTGAAAGGAAGTTACATGAAAATATTAATGGTCGGCGATATATTTGGTCGCGCAGGCAGAAGGACTTTTGCAGAATTGACGCCAAAAATTAAAGCCGAAAAAAATATTGATATAGTGGTTGCGAACGGCGAAAACGCCGCGCACGGGCACGGCTTGACAATAGCCACGTTTAACGAACTTTTAAGCGGCGGCGCGGATATTATCACGACCGGCAACCACGTTTGGAGCAACAGGGAAATTTTGGAAATTATCGACAGAGAGCCGTTTTTATTGCGCCCTGCAAATTTTCCGGAAGGTACGCCCGGCAACGGTTTTTGTATTTTTCCATACCGCGCAAAAAATATTGGCGTGATAAATGTTATGGGGCGGACTTTTATGCAAGCTATGGACTGCCCTTTTATTTGCGCTGAAAAAATTGTCGAACAAATTAAAAATGACTGCGATATAATTTTGGTTGACTTCCACGCGGAGGCAACTTCAGAAAAAATTTCTTTAGGTTATTTTTTAGACGGTAAAGTTACGGCGGTTGTTGGAACTCATACGCACGTTCAAACGGCTGATGAAAGAATTTTGCCGCAATGTACGGGCTACATTACAGATTTGGGAATGGTCGGAATTTATGATTCTGTGATTGGGCTTGATATTGAAAGTATTGTCGAGCAATTTATTTCTTGTCGAAAAGGAAAATTTACTGTGCCGGAAAACGGCAAGTGCATTTATTCCGGCGTTATTTTAGAAATTGACGACGCAACTAACCAACTCAAAAATATTGAAAGAATACGCCGTCTTACTGAATAAAATTTTTTAATTGCGAAATTTGAAACGGCTGCATTTTTATTAAATAATTGTTATGAAATTGTATCAATTTTAGCCCCAAAGTAAAGGAATTTAACCTTATTTGCAGAATTATTATCTGAAATGGCAAACAAAAAAATATTATTTGCTGTGGAAGGGTGAATTTTTCATGGAAGTACTAAAAGTATCGGCTAAATCTAATCCAAATTCAGTGGCTGGTGCATTGGCAGGCGTAATTCGTGAAAGTGGCAGCGCAGAAATGCAGGCGATTGGTGCAGGAGCACTCAATCAGGCTGTAAAAGCTATTGCCATTGCGCGTGGATTCGTCGTGCCTTCAGGCTTGGACTTGGTTTGTATTCCTGCATTTACGGATATTGAAATTGACGGAAACGAGCGCACAGCAATAAAACTTATTGTAGAGCCGCGCTAAGTTTTTTCGGAGGGAAAATAAATGCCGAGCGACTTGCATACTCATACAATTTTTTCGGACGGTTCAAACTCTCCCGAAGAACTTGTTGCAATGGCTAAAAATATCGGACTGGTATATTTTGCAATAACCGACCATGACACGGTTGACGGCGTAAAATATCTTTACGAAAATGGAATTTATCCTGACAAGGGAATTAAAATTGTTCCCGGCGTAGAATTCAGCGCGAACAACGCAGAACATGACGTTCACATAGTAGGCTACAACATTGACATTTATAACGGCGCACTTTCTGATATGATAAATGAAATTTCTGAAGCTAGATGGACACGTTTTAGCGAAATGGTTCAAAATTTGCAGAACAATAAATATAACATTCGTGAAGCAGACGTTTTGCAAGCGGCGGGTTCAAGTCGCTCAATCGGCAGATTTCATATTGCGCGGGCATTGGTTAAAAAAGGCGAATTTAAAACCGTTCGTGAAGCGTTTGAAAAAATGCTGGGAAAAGATAAACCCGCTTACGCGCCGCGTTATTTTCCTGAAGTCGAAGAAATTGTTGATGTCATTCACCAAGCAGGTGGGCAGGCTATCCTTGCCCACCCAAAATTGGTGGAAGATGATTTTCTTGTTGAAACTATCTGCCAAAAAGTTGACGGCTTAGATGTTTTTTATCCCAATCATCAGCCACAAGACATTCAAAAATATTTAAGTTTGGCAGAAAAATATAACCTTTTGGTAGTCGGCGGCAGTGATTATCATGGCGCAACCTCAAGATTTGTAAAAGAACTTGGAGAATTTACTATTGCCGACGACTTGGCTAAAAAAATTTATGAGCTCGGTTTAAAAGATTAAAATTTGAAAGGAATTGCAGCAATGGACGTTATCGCCTTAGTTGGACCTAGCGGCACGGGTAAAAGTCATCGCGCCTTGCAAGTTGCGCAGGAACATAACGCAGACGCCATTATTGACGATGGAATTTTAATCAAGGACGGACATATTATCGCCGGTGAATCCGCAAAAACTGAAAAAAGTAAAATTATGGCAGTTCGCCGCGCAATTTTCGTTTTGCCGGGACATGCTGAACAAGTCCGCGAAGCAATTCGCAAAATTCAGCCGCACAGAATTTTAATCATCGGCACTTCTGAAAATATGGTTCATAAAATCGCCAAAACTTTAAAACTTCCGTCAATTCAGCTAATCATTCGTATTGAAGATATTGCATCACGCGCAGAAATGGATTTGGCGCAGTTCCACCGCCTCAAGGAAGGTAAACATATTATTCCTGTTCCGACGATTGAACTAAAAACGCACTTTTCAGGTTATTTGATTGACCCGTTGCAAACTTTGTTCAAACGTTCGGGAGTCAGGCGGCGTAAACTTGGCGAAAAATCTATTGTGCGCCCCGTTTTCAGCTACTACGGAAAATTGATTATTGATGATACGGTTGTTTATTCGATTGTTGAAAAAATTATCAAGGCGCGGGAGTTTATAAAAAATGTTCGCCGCGTAACCGTTGAACACATTTTCAAAGATGAGGAAGATCGCGGCTTGCAAATTTCCTGCGAAGTAGTTTTGAGTTATGGCAACCATATTCCAACGCTGATTGAGCAGACGCAGGCGATGATTCGGGAAGCCATTGAATATACAACCGGAATGATTGTTCACGCGGTTAATATCAAGGTTCAAGCTTTGTACGTTGATTCGCCAAAATTTAGTTTCAATCCCTTTTCGTTAGTTATGGGAAGGTAAATAAAAAAGCCGCCACTGGAGCGGTAATTTTTTTTGCCAATTATAATTTCGGTACGCGGGATAATTTTAAATTACAATAATCGCCAAAGTTCCTGAAAACGCCGCTGATTTTGAAATTACTTTAGACGAATTGAAAAATTTTTTGGATAAAAAAATAAGCCGCCATAATTGACGGCTTTTTAATTTGTGTGGATATAAAATTAATCTTCAAAAGTTTCTTCAGTTTCAGTTTCGTCGGACGTTTCAAAGTGAATATCTTTCTTCAGAATCGCCTCACGAATTTTACTTTCAATTTCGCTTGTAATTTCGGGATTTTCGGTAAGGAATTTTTTAGAGTTTTCTCTACCCTGTCCAAGTTTCGTACCGTTGTAAGAATAAAACGCGCCGGACTTTGTAACAATTTCAGCCTCAACGCCCATATCCAAAATTCCGCCGACACGTGAATAACCTGTGCCGTAAAGTAAATCAAATTCGGCGTTTTTGAACGGCGGAGCAACTTTATTTTTTGCAACTTTGATTTTTACGCGGTTGCCGATAACTTCCGTGCCTTGTTTAATCGCCTCACCTTTTCTAACTTCAAGGCGAATTGTCGAGAAAAATTTTAACGCTCTGCCGCCGGGCGTAGTTTCAGGACTGCCAAACAGTACCCCGACTTTTTCACGAATTTGATTTATAAATACGGCAATAGTTTCAGTTTTGCCGATAACGGCGGTAAGTTTACGCATTGCCTTACTCATCATTCGTGCGTGGACGCCAACAACGGCATCGCCCATTTCGCCTTCAATTTCCGCCTTCGGTACAAGCGCGGCTACAGAGTCAATTACAACAATATCAACCGCGCCGCTGCTAATCAGCGAATCAGCAATATCTAAACCTTCTTCGCCGGTACTTGGTTGAGCTACCAAAAGTTCATCAAGGTTGACGCCCAATTTTTTGGCGTAAACGGGATCAAGCGCGTGTTCAGCGTCGATAAAAGCCGCCGTGCCGCCTTGTCTTTGGACTTCGGCTATCATATGCAAAGTTACCGTAGTTTTTCCGCCGGCTTCAGGACCGTAAATTTCAATAATTCTGCCGCGTGGCAGTCCTCCAATTCCAAGTGCAACATCCAGCGGCAAAATTCCCGTCGAAATGGTTTTTACATCAATGTTGCCGACATCGCCCCATTTCATAATTGCGCCTTTGCCGAATTGTTTTTCAATCTGTTTCAGTGCCGCCGCAAGAGCTTCTTTTTTGTCGGTGTCTTTTTCCATAAAAAATTTTCTCCTTTCAGTTTTCAGATGATCAGTAACTAACCATCTATATCAGTACCTTCAACTTTGCCGTTCCAATCTACAAGCCCGCCAAAGTCGTAAACATTTTTATAACCGTGTTCAGCCAAAATTTTTGCTGAATCTTCTGCGCGACGCCCCGTCCAACAGTAAACTAAAATTTTTTGATTTTTATCAGGGAGCAATTCAAATTTGCCCTTTCGCAATTCTTCAATCGGCAAAAGTACCGCGTTTGGAATGTGTTTTTTGTCGTATTCTTCCTGCGTTCGCACGTCCAGAATTATAAAATTTTTTTCAGTTTGCATAATTTTTGTAGCGTCTTCCTGCGTTAAATGCTGATAGTTTCCTGCCTCCGTGATGCAGCCGCTTAACGTCAAAGTTAAAATTATCAGCATTAGAAATTTTTTCATTTTAGCACCTCCTTTTTTATGGGTTAGCTGTCGTTCAATTACCTAACCGCTAACGGCTAGCCGCTAACACCTATTTTAAAACTTCTGTAAGCGTTGAAATCATCTGTGGAATATCAATCGGCTTTGCAATATGGCTATTCATTCCCGCCGCCTTAGCACGTTGAATATCTTCAGAAAAAGCATTTGCAGTCATTGCGATTATTGGAATGTCAGCAAGTTTTTTATTTTCAAGTTTACGAATGGCGGCGGTTGCCTCGTAGCCGTTCATAACCGGCATTTGAATATCCATTAAAACCGCATCATAATCACCGGGCTTAGAGTTTGCAACTTTTTTGACGGCAATTTTTCCATTTTCAGCCGTGTCAAGTTGAAAGCCAAATTCCGTTAAAATCAGCGTTGCAATTTCTCGATTAACTTCATTATCCTCAACAAGGAGCAATTTAATTTTCGTAAAATCAATATCGCCGCTGAAATTTTCGCCGAAAATATTTTCATCTTCAGGCGGGTCTTCGTCCAAAATTGGCAAGTCAACATTTACGATAAATTCAGTACCTTTGCCAAGTTCCGTTTTGACGCTGATATTTCCGCCCATCAAGTCAACAATACTTTTGGTTATCGCCATTCCTAAGCCCGTGCCTTGAATTTTTGAAACGTTTTTATCGCGGGTATAAGCCTCAAAAACCGTTGCCGCAAATTCAGGACTCATTCCCATACCGCTATCTTTTACGCGCAATTCGTACATTCCAGCTTTTTCATCTTTCAAGCCGAGTTGCGAAAGTGTAACCGTAACCGAGCCGCCTTCCGGCGTAAACTTAAAAGCGTTGCTGATTAAATTCAACAAAACACGATTAAGGCGCGGCGTGTCGCACATTACAATTTTATTCTGCACATTGGAAGTATCGACGGTATATTTAATTTTCTTCGTTTCCATTTGCGTTGAAAATAAATCCCGCACTTCGTCCAACGCCTTAACGATATTTGATTTTTGTATATCCAATTCCATTTTGCCGCTTTCAATTCGGCTCATATCCAAAACGTCATTGATTAACGCCAGTAAATGTTTATTCGACGTCTCAATTTTATTCAGATAATCTTTGACAAGCGGCGATAAATCTTTTTCTTTTTTGATTAAAGTTGTGTAGCCGATAATTGCGTTCATTGGCGTGCGTATATCGTGGCTCATATTTGAAAGAAAATTACTTTTTGCCTTACTGCTGCGTTCAGCTTGAATTTTTTCGACTTCGGCTTTTTTCTCACGAGTTGTCAGTAAACTGTAAATGCTGAACATTATAAAAAGCGTGATCGTTATCAAAGTCATTTGCAAAAGATTATAATTTCTCAAAGACAAATTAACGATGTTCATTTGATTTTCAAGGTAGTATTCAGAATCAGCTTGCGCCCTGCGGTTAAATTTTACGCCTTGTTCTCTAAATTCTGCAACGTAGTAGCCGCTCAAATTGGTTAAAACTTGCCGCGTTGTTGCGTGCGTAGCTTCGCGCAGCCATAACATTGACGCAAAAAATATCAGAAACATTGTTACAATCCAAACAACCGTTGACTTGCCGAAACGTTTTTGAGTGTCTTTGTAAAGCATATATCTGAAAAAGCCGAATCCAAAAATACTCCAGCCAATCAAAATTAAATATGATTCGGTTGACATTGAATCGACAATCCAGAAACTTGGAACGAGGAAGTACAAGAAAAACATTATCGACACGATACAGCCAACGCCGCCGGTAATTTTCGCCTTTAAATTTTCAAGCCGTCGCGCAGTTATGAAAGTTACAACTGAAGTATAGGTGTAGTCGATTGTTGCGCCGATTGTGTTCACGTCGATAATCCAGTTAATTGCCGTGCGTCCCAAAAACGGAATTATCAGCGAAATTCCCATTACAAACAGAATTGCATTTTGCGGGTTGCCGAATTTATTTAATTTGCAGAACCACGCGGGCAGTAAATCATCTCTTGCAATGGCGAAAATCAAACGGCTTGCCGCAATGTAATTTCCAACAATTCCCGTGACAGCGGCGCAAATTACCGTTACAATCAGCAAATTCATTCCCCAATCGCCCAAAACTGTATGAACGGCGTTAAGCGTCGGCACACCTTCAAAGCCTTTCAAATGGCTTAAGTCGTCGATATATTCAAGCCAATTCCAATAATCCGGCGGCATTACAGAAACCGCAATAAAAGTTAAAGCAACATAAACCGTAGCACTTGCCACGACCGCAAAAAATAATACTGCGAAAGTTTTTTTAATCGAAAATTTAAAACCCTCTGCAGACTGCGAAACAGATTCAAAACCTACGAACGCCCACGGAGCTAAAACTACAATACCGAAAATCGCCGCAAATGAATTTTTGTTTGGATTGAACGGCGGCTGAATGTCAAAAATATTTACGCCGCTTGAAATAATTGCGCCGAAAATAATCAGCACACCGCAAAAAAGTACGCAAGCGGCGATTGTTTGAACGTAAGCCGCAACTTTGCCGCCACGAATACAGACCGCGCCCAAAATCCAAAGTGCAGTCAATGATAACAGCGTTTCGCCAAAATAAACTTCGTAACCGGCAATGTTGTAATGAAAGCCGAATTGAAAAGTATCGCCCAAAAAATTTCTAAAAATAATTGGCAGGGCGGTAGCATTAGCCCACGTTATCGCAACATAAACCAAAATTAAAAACCACGCGCTTAAAAAGCCGTGATCATATCCTAAAGTTTTTTTTGCGTAGGAGTAAGTACCGCCCGCATCGGGGTACTGATTCATCATAAAGTGGTAGTTGTAGCCAATCAGTAGCATAATTCCCGCGCCTATTGCCATTCCTATTGCAGTTCCAACAGGGCCGGCAACCGGCAAGAATGTTGTACCCGGCATAACGAACGCGCCCCAGCCGACTGCACAGCCAAACGCCAACGCCCATACATTTAATGGCGATAAATATTTGTTTAAATTTTTGTTTCCGCCCTCTGCGGTGTTCATAGAGAATTTTTCTCCTTTGCATCAATTTATACTTTTTATTCTGAATGTGCTTTATTCGTTGTAGCTAAGTTTTTTTTTATTCGTGTATGTACTTTCTTTTCGATTGTCAAAAGAAAGTACCAAAGAAAGACGCTTTCGCCCGTCCGCCGCTAAGTCAACGCACGCTCCAACCGTGTGAGCCGCTTTTGGCGGCGCGTAGTTTACCGCACGCTCCAAATTTTCTAAAATTCAGCGGCAAAGGACGGGCGGTTTAATTTCAAATAATTTTTTTCATATAAATTTTACATATAGTCGATTGAAGATTTGCGGCGATCCTGTTTCATAATACCGAGTTTTTCTGCAACCCATTCAACAATTACGAAAAATACAGGAATCAAGAAAATTCCCAGCGAAGTTGCAAATAACATTCCGCCGACAACTGCCACGCCCATACCGTTTCTAGCCGCTGAACCTGCGCCAACTGCCATTGCCAACGGCAAGCAACCGATTATAAACGCCAACGAAGTCATCAAAATTGGGCGAAGACGCAAGCCCGCCGCCTCAAGTGCCGCCTTAATTGGTTTCATTCCTCTGTCAACGCGCACTTTTGCAAATTCAACAATCAAAATTGCATTTTTTGCCGCCAATCCAATTATCATAATAACGCCAATTTGCATATAAACGCTGTCCTGCAAACCCGCTTTTTGTACGCCCATCATTCCATAAATCATGGACAAGCCCCATTCAGACGCAACCGCGCCCAAAATTCCTGTTGGTACTGTCAACAAAACTGCAAATGGTACTGTCCAACTTTCGTAAAGCGCGGCAAGCATCAAGAATACAAATACCAACGCCAACGCCAAAACTTGCATTGTTGAACTTGCGGCTTTTCTTTCTTCGCGGGATTGTCCAGACCATTCAATACCAAACGAGCTGCCCGCCTCTTCGCGTACAACTTCTTCAATAGCGTTCATAGCTTGCCCCGATGAATAACCTTGCGCCGCGTTGCCTTGAAATTGTATTGCACGAGTGCCGTTAAATCTTGAAATTTGGGTAGGTCCTGTACTAAGTTTTGAAGTAATTAAAGTGTCAAGCGGTATTAACTGCCCGTCGTCACCTTTTACAAAGATAAATTTCGCAGAATCAGCCTCCGAGCGGTACAAAATATCTGACTGCAACATAACTTTATATGTGCGTCCAAATTGGTTGAAGTCATTAACCTGCATACCGCCAAAATTGACTTGCAACGCCGTGAAAACGTCGCTCAAACTTACGCCAAGCATTTTTACTTTTTCTCTGTCAATGTCATATTCAACAGTAGGAGATGCAATATTAAAAGTTGTGCGGACGCCTTGCAATTCAGGGCGTTGATTTGCCTTTGCTACAATTTTTTGAGCAAGTTCATTTAATTCTTCGTTAGTGTGTCCTGCCATATCTTGAAGTTGCAAACTCCAGCCGCCGACCGTACCTAAGCCCGGCAATGCAGGCATATTAAAGGCAATAACCTGCGCTTCAGGGGCATATTTCGCGCCCAATCCAAACATTACCCCAATACAATCATCAACTGAAACATCGCGCTTGCTCCACGATTCAAGACTGCAAACAATTAAGCCCGCGTTAGGTTTTGAACCGAATGACATAACGTCAAAGCCCGTCATAAACATACAAGCCTGAAGTCCCGGCATTTCCTTCATAACGTGCCCTGCAAGTCTGTCAATCGTTTCTTGCGTGTGATTCATTGAAGTACCTTCAGGCAAACTAACCGAAGTCATAAAAAAGCCTTGATCTTCATCAGGTACAAATGTTGAAGGCAACCGCATATAAATCCAGCCCGTCAAAATACAAATAACCGCCATACATACAAACGCCAATGCAGAACGTTTAATAAATCCTGCAACAAAATTTACATAACCGTTTTTGGTACGTTCAAACCAACGATTAAACGCGCCAAACGCTTTATCAAAAATACCTTGCTTTTTATTGGGATCGTGAGGTTTTAAAATCATTGCACAAAGTGCAGGCGTCAAAGTCAACGCTACGAACGCAGATAACGCCATTGAAATTGCGATTGTTAAAGCAAATTGACGATACAAAACGCCCGTCATACCGCCCAAAAATGCAACGGGTACGAAAACCGCCGCCAATACAAACGCTATAGCTACAACCGGTCCTTGTACTTCGTCCATTGCGCGTTCGGTTGCGTCTACCGGCTCCAATCCTTCTTCCATATGGTGTTCAACGTTTTCAATAACAACTATAGCATCGTCAACGACCAAACCTATTGCCAAAACCATTGCAAAAAGTGTCAGCGTGTTTATTGAAAATCCCAGCAAAATAAAACTTGCGAACGTTCCAATTAACGATACAGGCACAGCCAACAACGGAATTATAGTTGCACGCCAACTTTGTAAAAATACAAAGATAACAATAACAACTAATGCCAACGCCTCAACGAAGGTATGAAAAACTTCTTCGATTGATTCACGGATATAATCTGTTGAGTCGAAAACCTGCGCGACCTCTAAGCCGGGCGGCAGTTTTTCTTTTTCACGTTCGATAATCTTTTTGACTTCAGCTATTGTAGTCATTGCGTTAGCGTCTGAAGTAAGCTGAATACCAAAACCTATTGCGGGATGTCCATTAAATTTGCTGACGATATTATAAGCTTTTTGCCCCGTTTCAATTCGTGCAACATCTTTCATATAGACGAAGCCGCCCTTGCCGTCAGACTTCAAAATAATATTTTCAAATTCTTCAATCGTAGCCAAACGCCCTTGAAGTTTGCCGGTGTACTGTTTTTCCTGTCCTGCTGCTAAAGGCATTGCGCCAATAGTACCGGCGGCGGCTTGTTGATTCTGTTCGTTAATTGCATTCACGACGGCGGCAACTGTCAAATCCAATTCCGCCAATTTGTCAGGATTCAGCCAAATTCTCATTGAATAATCTGAACCAAAAATATTAACGTCACCAACGCCATTAACGCGCTTTACTTCGTCCATAAAATAAATATCTGCGTAATTTTTCATAAAGGCGCGGTCGTATCTGCCATCCGGCGAATACATTGAAAGCATCATCGCCATATCATTTGACGCCTTACGAGTTGTAACGCCTACAGATTGTACCGAACTTGGCAAAGATGGATTTGCAACGGCAACATTATTTTGAACTTTAACAGAGTCCATATCGCCATCAGTACCAACTTCAAAGACAACCGAAAGACTATAACGCCCCGTATCGTCAGAGTTGGAACTCATATAATCCATACCTTGAGTACCGTTTACTTGATTTTCTATAACCTGCGCGATAGTTTCGTTGACAACTTCGGCATTTGCGCCGGTGTAGCTTGTACTAACTGAAATTGTTGGCGGCGAAATTTGCGGGTACTGCGCTATTGGCAACTGAATACCCGCCAAAACTCCGACCAATACAATTATCAGCGAAATAACTATTGCGAAAATTGGTCTGTGAATGAAAAATTTTGCCACTCAAGCCGCCCCCTTACTGATTAATATTGCCGGGAGCGTTTGGATTATTGCTTGTAGCTCTGTTAATTGTTTCTGTTTGATAAGGCGTTGTAATATTTGCAAGCGTAAAGCCCATTTCGCCGGCTGTAACTTCAGTAAGTGCCAATTCGACGCCTTCGCGCAGATTTGTTAAACCTTCAACAACGATTGTATCTTGAGCCGTTACGCCGCTTGTTACAACATAATAACTTCCGACCTGTTGAGCAAGTTCAACCGGCTTTGCAATAGATTTTCCGTCCGAACCGACGCACATTACAAAAGATTTATCCAAAAGTTGTTGCACTGCACGTTGAGGAACTAAAATAGCATTTGGAATAGTTTCGCCGCTAAGTTTTACACGGGCGAACATTCCGGGCATCAACACGCCGCCGGGATTCGGGAAAATCGCCTTCATAATCAAAGAGCCGGTATTATTTGCCAATTCTCTGTCAGTTTCGACAACGCGCCCTTCGTAGGGATATTCTCTGCCGTCAGAAAGTGTAATTGTAACGTGCATTGGATTATGTTGTGACTGCATTGCTTGAACTGTCATAAATTTCAAATATTCGTTTTCGCTGATTGAAAACTGTGCAAAAATTGGATCCAGTGAACCGATTGTAACCAAAGTTGTAGTACCTGCGCCAACGAACGTACCAATAGCCACATCATCAACGCCGAGTTGTCCGGGCATTGGAGCATAAATTTCAGTATCTGCCAAATTTTCCATTGCCAATTTTAAATTTGCTTCAGCCGCGCCAACTGCCGCATCGTAAGCCTTAACAAGCGCGGCTTGAGTGGTTACGGTTTGTTCGGCTATTGCATTTTCTTTAAATAACATTTCGTCACGCTGTAAATCTATTTGCGCATTTTGAAAGTTAATTTCAGCCTGCGCCAAAGACGCCTTCGCCGCCATTACCTGCGATTGATATTGCCTGTCATCGATTTTAAATAGTAATTGTCCTGCCTGTACAAATTGTCCTCCAACTACAAATTTTTCTACAACATTGCCGGAAACTTTCGACTGCACTTTTACTTCATCTGTTCCGACCAAATGTCCTGCGTATTCACTAGAAATTGGCGTGTCTCGTTGTACCACTTTCATAACTTTTACTTGTTGTTTAGTTGATTGCGGTTGTTGTTGAGCTTGTTCGTCGCCGCAACCGGTAAATATTGCTGTGGATAATGTCAATATAATTGCTGTAGATAATAATTTCTTTTTTGAAAAAAACACGTTTGACCCTCCTTAAAAAAAGTAAAAAAAATCTGCAGTAATTGTAAAATTCTGCAGGCAAAAAGTCAATTCAATTTACGGGCAATAACTATATTTCTGAAAAAAAAATGTATGCATTTCTGAAATTAAATTCTGTAAAGAAAATTTTGGCAAAAAAAATGGCGGAGAGGGTGGGATTCGAACCCACGGTACGTTTCCGTACAACGGTTTTCAAGACCGTCACCTTCAACCGCTCGGACACCTCTCCGTAGTTTCTGCAGTATACACTTTTAAATTTGTTTTGTCAAATTTTAGAATGAAATTTTTTTTATTGAAGCCGGTTTTCTTGTCAAAACATTTTTTGAAGTCTAAAATTGGGTTGAACGTCTGAAAATTAAAACTGATTTAAATTGAAATGTAAGATTGGGGAATTTAAATGTTGTATTTAATTCTTATGCTAGCCGCCGCCGCAATGGTTGCGCTTTATAAATTTTTACCGAACCGAAAAATTTTTATATGTTTGTGTTCAGTTTTGGTAATTGTGTTTTGCGCGTCGGCAGTCATACAAATTCAGCGGAGTCAACAGGAAGTGATAAGCCGTACTGAAATTGAAAATATTCGGCAACAGCAAAAAATTTTTAGCGATTGGTACGCCGCCTATCAGAAAGATATTGAACACTTGGACAGAAATTGGCAACTTTTTTACAGCATTGTTGAAAGTTTGAAGACTGCCGAAATTTATGAGTTTTCGACTTATGAACAGTTGGAAGAATTGGAGCTTGACGCACTGGACGAACAGGCTAAAATCCACTCGTTTAAAGTTCCGGCTGATTTAAGTTTGGAATGTTCGGAATTGATTTGGGAAATTATAAAGAAAACTCGCGCCTATGTGGACGCGCAGACTAAAACAATTTCGGCGGTAAGAAAGGCGGCAGCTCCCGAAAATTTTAAAGATTTAAAAAGTCTCAACCGCGCCATTAAAGATATAACAATTAGAGAATCGCCCGCAGGATTATTTACAGCTACGGAAGTTGCGGCAATTCGTGAAATTTTGGTTGTACCAGGAGAAGGTGTTGAACGATGAAAAATTTTAAAACTATTGAAGACGGCGAAGTTTTTACCGCCGAATACGAAATTAAAAAATCTGTATTTATATCGCACGTCAAGCACATTGAAACTGAAGACGCGGCGCGAGAATTTGTTGCAGAAATTAAGAAAAAATATTTCGACGCAACGCATAATTGTTCGGCGTGGATATTGGGCGAAAACGGCGACAAACAAAAATCTAACGACGACGGCGAACCCGGCGGCACTGCAGGCAACCCTATTCTTGACGCCATTAAAAAGAATGAAATTACAAATATTGCGGTTGTCGTTACGCGATATTTCGGCGGAATTAAACTTGGCGCGGGTGGCTTGATTCGTGCTTATTCACATACTGCCGCGCTTGGAATTTCAAATTCTAAAATAGTACAGATGACGACGTTTAAAAAAATTGCCGTAACGATTGAATATCCATTTTTAGCGCAGGTTGAAAATTTTTTACGCAATAAAAAAATCCGCGTCGAAAATTCAGAATACGCGGCGGACGTTACAATAAATATTTTAATTGAGTCGGAAAACGTGGAAAATTTTTTGGCAGATTTAACCGAATTGACGGCGGCAAATTTTTTATCAGAAATTTTGGAAGAAGTTTTAATCCCTGTCGTCATTTAAAATTTTTTTGATAACGTCGGAAATAATTTCAGAATTAAAACCTTTCGACGCCAAATGTTGCCAAATTTTTTGCTTGAATTTTAAATCTGTAGAAATTTTACCGGCAAATTTTTTCGTAGCGATTTTTAAGGCGGCGTTATATTCGTGTTCGTATGTGTCAGCAGGAATTAAATTTTCTACAAAATCCGAATTGTAACCGCGCTGAATCAATTTCATTTGAATTTGCTTGATGCTCAATTTTTCTTCACTGTACAAACTTTCAAAAAGCCTCGCGCAGGTTTCCTCGTCATTCAGATAACTATATTTTTTTAACTTGTTAATGGCGTCGTCAATTTCTGATTCTTCGTACTTACGCGCCAATAATTTTTGCCTCAAAATTTTTTCGCTCTGATCCTGCCGTGATAATAAATCTGTTGCCTTTTGCAACGCCGTTTTATTTTTCTGTATCAAGTTTTTTCCTCCCAAAGTAAATGAACGCGCCTGCCGCAATTACAAACGCAATAACGCTCGTCATTTGCGCACTTTTCAAAATTCCAAACGCTAAATCTAAATAATCGCCGCGCAGATTTTCAAGTAAAAATCTTGCAACTGCGTACAGCATCACATACAAACAAAAACATTGCCCGCGCTTGTAATTGGTACAGCGAAAAATCAACAACAACGCAAAAATTACCACGTCTAACTGACATTCCCAAACTTCAGCAGGGAAAAGCGGTTGTGCGCCGTAAGTTCGATAAGCTAAAGTTGTTTCTGGATAAATTATCCCAAAATTTCCGCCGGTAGGTGCGCCAAAAGCATCGCCGTTTAATAAATTTGCACAACGCCCCAACGCTTGCCCCAAAACTATTGCCGGTGCCAAAATATCAGCCAAATGTATCACGTCCAAATTTTTTGACTTTGCATAAATCCCACCGCTGATGACGCCCAAAATTATTCCGCCTTGAACCGCCATACCGCCTTGCCATACGTTCAAAATTTCTGTCAAGTGATTCTGATAGTAATTCCAGTCAAAGAAAAAAACGTCCCAAAGTCTCGCGCCCAAAAGTCCGAAAAAGCCGCCCACCATTCCAATATCTATAACAAATTCTTCGTAGCCGCGCCCGTCAACTTTGGCAAAAAAATATCCAACTCCTACCGCCAAAATTATTGAACAAGATAAAATCACGCCGTAAGACCTAATTGGAAAATCCCCAATGTAAAATAAATACTGATGCAAAATTTCAACTCCAAAAATTTTTTTTAATAATACGCCACACACTTTTAAAAAGCAAATTAAAATTTTACTTGCAATTTAAAAAGTTTTATGCTATAGTACACAAGCATTCGGGACGTAGCTCAGTTTGGGAGAGCACTACCTTGGGGTGGTAGGGGTCGTGAGTTCAAATCTCGTCGTTCCGACCAACTTAAATTTGAAATTTTCCCATCGCCGCAGGTTTTTCTGTCGGCGATTTTTCAGTTAAAGGAGACTTTTTATGCACGGTGTAATTTTGATTGTTGTTATGATTGTAACAGGCGGCGTGATCGCTTTTATTGGCGATAAACTCGGTACAAAAATTGGCAAAAAACGCCTTTCGATTTTTGGATTGCGCCCGCGCCATACTTCAATGATTATTACCGTTTTAACCGGTGCTTTGATAACCGGTCTTTCAATCGGCACAATGACAGTTGTTTCTGAAGACGTTCGTACCGCGCTTTTTGGTATGGAAGAATTGAACGCCGCCATTGCCTCCACTCGTTCCGCGCTTGAAGTTGCCACAAAAGATTTAGAGACGCTTCAAAGCGAATACGAACGCGCCGACGCCGAACTTGATAACGCACGTGATGAAATTTCCGGCTTGAAAATCGAACAGCAACAACTTGAAAAAGAATCTGAACGACTCCGCGCTGGTAATGAACGCCTTGAAATTGAAAAAAATCAGCTCCTTTCTCAAAATGAAAGTCTTTCCGGTGCCAACGAAAAATTGACAAGCACCAATAAAAATCTTTCTGCCGCAAATTCCGAACTTGAAACTAAAAACAGCGAACTCAACGATTCAAATACAAATTTGACTGCCGATAACGAAAAACTTTCAAACGTCAACGCCGCGCTTGAAGAACATACTAAAAACTTGCGCGAAGGTTTAATTGCAATACGTGAAGGCGATATAATTTTCAGAGCAGGCGAAGTTTTGGCAAGCGCGGTTATCGTTGGAAATCGCAGTGCTGAAGACGTTTCAAACGATTTAAACAGACTTGCCGACGCCGCCTCAAAAAATATCAGCGAACGTTTCGGGGAAGATATTGATAATTCACTTTGGGTTTATCAGCCGGAGTTTCAAAGTGCTGTATCGTCCATTTCCACAAACAAAAAGGACGTTGTTGTTAGAATCACGGCGGCGGGAAATTTGGTACGCGGTGAACCAATTCGTACAAGTTTGGCACTTTATCCAAATGAAGACGTATTCAGCGCGGGCGAATACATTTACTCTCACAAATACGAAATTAAAAATTCCCTTGACGCTGAAAATATTGTCCGTGAATTTTTAACTGAAGTAAATCATGCGGCAGTTGAAAGAGGAGTTTTGCCCGATCCAATTACTGGAAGTGTTGGCGTTTTGGAAGGTACTCAACTTTATGATTTAATTGACGAACTGGAAAAAGCTCGCGGCAACGTTACACTTATTGCCCGCGCCCGTGAAAATGTTAAATCTTTTGGACCTTTGCGCCTCAATATCAAAGTAGATCAGAGAAAAAAATAACGGATGAAACGCGGTTTATTGCATAGGTGTTAAAATGAATATTATTGGAATAGATCCAGGTCGTGACAAATGCGGCGTGGCGGTTTTAAATTCGTCTGCCGAAATTTTATTTGAAGAAGTTATTGAAACTGCTGACTTTGAAACAGTTATAAAAAAACTTGTCGCGCAGTTTAATATACAGCTTGCAATTTTAGGCGACGGTACAACGCACAAAAACGCCGAAAAAATTTTACGCGGCTTGAATCTTGAAGTAAAAGTTGTAGACGAAAAGCATACAACCGAAGAGGCGCGGCGTTTATATTGGAAAAAAAATCCTCCGCGCGGCTGGCGAAAAATCTTGCCAACTTCAATGCAAGTGCCGCCTGTTCCTGTTGATGGAATTGTTGCAGAAATTTTAGTTACGCGCCATTTATCAGGTAGTGTTGAATGATTTATTCTATTTTGAAATTACCTTAAACTTCAGATTATTTGAAAGTTCGTTGTCGTCAACAAATTGGTATTCAAAATTTGACGCTCTGCCTTTAACGATACTCAAGGCAATATCGTTTGTCGTGTCGTTAATGTCAAATTTTTTGCCGTTGTACTTTATGTTAAATGTACTGCTTTCATCAGCTTTTGAATATTCGATTAAAATTTTTATCTTTGGATTGTCCAGAACAGGTAAAATTATCTGCAAGCACAATTCTTCAAACAATGAAAGTAAGGCGTTGCGCATTTTAGGCGCAATGTCATTTTTTATTGCAAATTCTTCTATCAGCGTATTAATTTCTAAAAAGTCGAAGTCGTGCGAAGTAATTGTCAATTCCAAAACTTTCAGGCGTTTGATAAATTGGCGCGTTTTATCTCGTTTGGGATTGTCAAAAATTTGTTGCGGCGTACCGTCTTCATATATTCCGCCTTCGTCCATATACAACACTCTATTTGAAATTTCTTTTGCAAAGTCCATTCCGTGAGTAACAATCATCATTGTTGTGCCGGTTTGCGAAACTTTTTTTATTACGGATTCAACTTCGCCAATCATTGTTGGATCAAGTGCGCTTGTCGGTTCGTCAAACAAAATTATTTCCGGCTCCATTGCCAACGCTCTAACTATTGCGATACGTTGTTGTTGCCCGCCGCTCAATTCGTTGGGATAGTTAAAAGATTTATTCAGCAAGCCGACACTTTTTAAAAGATTTTTTGCGTTGTCGTAAGCCGCCTGTTTATTCATTCTGCGCAATTCCATCGGCGCAACCATAATATTTTCAATAACCGTCATATTGGCGAACAAGTTAAACGATTGAAATATCATTCCAATTTTTTGGCGCACAATATCAAGCCTGCAATTTTTATCTGTAATGTCTTCATTGTGAAAAAAAATTTTGCCGCCGGTAGGTTTTTCAAGTCGATTGACACAGCGTAAAAGCGTAGATTTGCCGGTGCCGCTCGGTCCAATTACCGCAATTATATCGCCTTTGTTAATTTCCAGATTCACATTTTTTAAAGGCGTGACATTTCCATAGCTTTTTGTAAGATTCTCAATTTTTATTAAAACTTCGCTCATAAATCCACATCCTTTAAAATTTCTTCGCGTTTACGATTTTTCGGATCAATTTTCGTTAAAATTTTGTCAGTCAATTTCAACAACAACCATGACAGCACAAAATAAATCGCTGAAACTACTATCAAAGGCACAAACGCATCAAAAGTTCTTGCGCGTATCAAGTCGCCCATTTTTGTTAAATCTTGAACGGCGATATATCCAACTATTGAAGTTGACAGCAAAAGCTCAACGACTGTTTTTTGATAAGTCGGGAAAAAAATTACTGTGACTTGCGGCAAAATAAATTTTAAAAATGCTTTTCGATCCGAAAATCCCAATGCAAGTGCCGCCTCCATTTGTCCTTTCGGTATGCTTTCAGTGCCGCTTTTAAGCATTATGAAAACTGCCACGCTCAACAGTATCGAAAAAACAATTACAGCTACAATCGCACTGTTAATTTCGACGCTGCCAAATATGACGTAGTAGAAAAACATCAGTAAAATCATTTGCGGCAGCCCCTGCATTATTCTTATCATTTTGTCAATAATTTTATTCAGCGTAGGATTTTTTTCACGATAAACCATGAAAATTGCAAAACCTGCCAGCGTTCCAAAAATTATTGCAAAGATTGTTATAATCAAAGTAATTTTTATTCCGTCCAGAATCATTTGCCAGCGATTTTCAGTTATCAAAGTCGCAACAAGTTTTTTTTCGATTGTTGACAAAAAACTTTCATCATCTGCGGAATTTGAATTTACAATCAAAATACATTGGTCAACGTTATTTGGATTTGAGAAAAGCATATTTTCTCCGCGCTCCGGCTTATATTCAATCGCATCTACTCCAATATCACCTTTGCCCAAATTTATATCGCCAAGCATTGTTTCAAATTCTGTAATTTTAATTTCGTAATTGTAGCCGTATTCTGCGCAAAATTTATCAATCAGCTCAATTTCATAGCCGGTAACTTCGTTTTCTTTCAGATAAACGTATGGACCGCTTATGGCGTCTGTTTCGATAATCAAAGTGCCGTTTTCGCCGCTAAGTTTATTTTTTTCAAAAACGCGCTTTTCTTCGCCGCCTGTAAACCATTTTTCTTTGAGGTTGTCAAGTTCGCCGCCGTCAGTTAATTTTTTCAGAAATTCATTCATTTGACTTTGAAGTTTTTCACCTTTGGCAGATTTTGTAAACATAAACGCCGTCGATATTTCGCCAAAACTTTCGTCAAGGTATTCAACTTCAACGCCGCTACTAATCAAATTATCTGCGTAAACCTTGCCAAGTACGAACGAATCAATTTTATTTTGCTTGAGGTTGAGTACCAGATCGCCCAGCGTATCAATGTAAACGTACTGCGCGTCAGGCAAAATTTTTCTTGCCAAAACTTCGTAGCCACATTCAGGCCAACAACCTATCCTGGAATTTTTAAAATCGCTCAAAGTTTTTTTGGAATTATCAGCTGATTTTTTTATAACAGCTATACATTCGTCCCATTGAGTCGGCTCTGAAAATAAAAATTGTTCGCCGCGCTCTTCAGTATATTGCATTGCCGCAATTCCAACATCAGCCCTGCCTAAATTGACATTGCCAATCATTACGCCAAAATCTACAATTTCAATTTCGTAATTGTAGCCGTATTCGGCGCAAAATTTATCAATCAGCTCAACTTCATAGCCGGTAACTTCGCCATCTTGAATGTAGCTGTAGGGAAATGCACTAGCCTCACTCAACATTTTTAAAGTACCGTTTTCGCCGGTGAGTTCGGATTTTTCATAAGTTTGTTTTTTAGTCAAATTGTCGGTAAACCATTTATCTTTGAGTTTATCAAGTTCGCCGCTGTCAGTTAATTTTTTCAGAAATTCATTCATCTGATCGCAAAGATAACGCCCTTTTTCATTTTTAGTGAATATGTAGCCAATACGAAGTTTGCCGACGGGCTCCGGCAAATAATCAATTTTAATTCCTTCGGCTTGCATTGAATTGGCTCTGCTTTTTTCTATGAAAAAGGCGTCGATTTTATTTTGATTGAGAGTTTGTACCATATCGCCAACCGAATCAATGTAAAAAAATTTGGCGTCCGGGAATTTTTCTTGCACCATTGTAGTAATTGCACTGACTGACCAAACTGCCAATCTGCCTTTTTCCAAGTCCTTTAGCGAAGTAATTTTAGTTTCAGTGCCGCAACCTGTAAAAAGAATCGCCGCGCAAATTAAAAAAATTGTACCGTAAAAAAATTTTCTCATAAAAATACCTCAATTAGTTTTTACCGTAACTGTCAAATTTTTGTCTGAACAGTACGCAAATTTGAAATTTAACTGCGTCGAATAGTATAAAAAAATAGAAAAATTTTCAAGTGTCAACACTTAAAAACTTATCTGAATTATATTTGAGTTAAAAAAATTTCAAATTCCTAAAACCTAACAGCTAAAACCTAACACCTAATAATTTATGTATACAGTGTACTTTGTTAAGGGTACTATACAAAAAAATTATATTATGTTAAAATTCATTCCAGTTAAAGGAGGATTTTAAAATGTCTGAAATGCAAAATTACGTTGAAGATATACTTAATTTGATTAAGAAGCGTGACCCCGATCAGGTTGAATTTCAAAACACGGTTAAGGAAGTTTTAACTTCAATAGTTCCATTCCTTGAAAAAAATCCCCAGTACAAGGAGCAGAAACTTTTGGAGCGTATTGTTGAGCCGGAACGCGTTATTACTTTCCGCGTTGCGTGGCAGGACGATAAAAATATTACTCATGTAAATCGTGGCTACCGTGTGCAGATGAATTCAGCTATTGGACCGTACAAAGGCGGCTTGCGTTTTCATCCCAGCGTAAACCTTAGCATTTTGAAGTTTTTGGCGTTTGAACAGGTTTTCAAAAATTCTTTGACAGGTTTACCTATTGGCGGCGGCAAAGGCGGCTCTGATTTCGATCCTAAAGGCAAATCTGATAACGAAGTTATGAAATTCTGCCAAGCGTTTATGACGGAACTTTACAGACACATTGGACCTCATGTTGACGTACCGGCGGGCGATATTGGCGTTGGCGGTCGTGAAATTGGTTATCTGTTTGGACAGTATAAGCGTATTCGTGACGCTTACGACAGCGCAGTTTTGACAGGTAAAGGTTTAACTTACGGCGGTTCTTTGACTCGTACAGAGGCTACAGGTTACGGCTTGTTGTACTTTGTCAAAAATATGCTTGATGCTAAAGATATTAGCTTGCAAGGTAAAACAGTTGTAATTTCCGGCGCGGGCAATGTTGCTACATACGCAATTCAAAAAGCTCAAGAATTTGGCGCAAAAGTTGTTACTTGCTCCGATTCTAACGGCTATATTTACGATCCTAACGGTATTGATTTTGTTACTGTCAAACGTATCAAAGAAGTTGACAGAGGCAGAATTTACGAATATGAAAGCGTTCATCCTTCGGCAGAATATCACGAAGGTTGCAGAGGCGTTTGGGATGTTAAATGTGATATTGCTCTTCCCTGCGCGACTCAAAGTGAAATTGATTTGGAATCAGCAAAACGCCTTGTTGCGAATGGCTGTAAAGTTGTCGGCGAAGGCGCAAATATGCCTTCAACGCTTGAGGCTATTGACTACTTCCTCAAAAATAAAGTTTTGTTTGCACCGGCAAAGGCGGCAAACGCGGGCGGCGTTGCAGTTTCAGCTCTCGAAATGAGCCAAAACTCCGAACGTTTGCACTGGACTTTTGAAGAAGTTGACAACAAACTCAAAGATATTATGAAAAATATTTACCAAAATACAAAGAAAAACGCTGAAGAATTTGGCGATCCTGATAACTTGGTTATGGGCGCAAATATCGCAGGCTTTAAGAAAGTTGCAGAGGCTATGACTGCTCAAGGTCTCGTATAAAAAATTTTTCCACACCTACAAAAAAAGCCGTAACTTGCAAATCGCAGGTTGCGGTTTTTTAGTTTACGCTTTAAATTGTTTCAAGCCGGTTAATACAAAATTTTTTATTTCGGCTAAGATTTTTTCTTTTTCATAATTTACGGGAATGACTTCACGAATTGCGCTGACTTCTTCGCGTTGAAATAAAAGCATCCAGAAAAACGGCGCAAACGCTCCTATCATCAATGCAAAAGTTTTTGGATCGTTGGCAGGTCGGTTCGTGTATTCGCTGAAAATTCTCAACATCAAATTTAATTTCGGCAAAACTTCTTCAGTAACAATTTTTTTCGCAAATTCTGACGGCGAAAGTATTTCTCTAAGCCAAACTCGAATTTTCCAGTTACTTTCCTGTTTAACCGCGTTTTCAAGCAGGTTTAATAATTTTTCAATTTTTTCTTCGGCAGTTAAATTTTTTTCTTCCAATTCGTTTAATTCGGTTACGCTCAAAAGGTAAGTGTAAACTTGCCGCAAAACTTCAAGATAAAGTTTTTCTCGGCTGTCAAAATGATAATTTACCGCCGCCAAATTTATTCCCAGTTCCTGACAAATTTGCTTGCTTGTAGTTTTATCGTAACCTTGTTTTGCAATTAATTTTCCGGCAGTTTCGATAATGGCGGCTTGACGTTCCTTGCCGTCGTCCCGCGTTTTTCGCACGGGCTTAACAATTCGATTTTGATACATTGAAATTTCTCCTATTCGATATTATTTCTGAAAAGGTACGCGGCAACGGGTAAAGTTATCGCCGCAACTGTCAGCATTGGTACAAAATTAAATGCAACGTCAGAAATTGTGCAACCTTCCAAATAAATCCGCCGCACTGAATCCAACGCAAAACGCATTGGATTTGCATATGTGACTGTTTGCAAAAATTCCGGCATATTTTCAACCGGCGTTGCCATTCCCGAAAGTAAAACCATCGGCATTAACAAAACGAAACAGTAAACCATAACCTGTTGCATTGTCTGCGAAATTGCCGAAATTGAAAGCCCAATTCCCACGCAGGTTAAAATAAATACAAACAACGTCAAGTACAGCGAAAAAAAATCTCCTGCGAACGGGATTTTAAACCAAAATTGGCAGATTATCAAAACTAACGTGGCTTGAAAAATTCCAATGACAACGGGCGCAACCGCTTTACCAATTAAAATTTGCAACGGCGATAACGGCGTTACCAAAAGTTGGTCAAATGTTCCTTGTTCGCGTTCCCGCGCCACTGACAGCCCGCTCAACATTAAAACTTGTACCAAACTTAGCATAATCATCAGCACGGGTAAAAAATTCCAGCGCGTTTCCAAATTTGGATTGTACCACGAAACAGTTTCAACCGTTACGGCGTTTAATTTTGGATTTCGCACGGCGTTAAAATTTCCTACAATTTGCCCAACGTAACTTGACGCAAGCGACGCCGTCATAGTGTTTCGCCCGTCAGTTATAACTTGAATTGGCGCGGCTTTTTCTTTCAAAAGACTTTGCGAAAAATTCGGCGGAATTGTAACAACTAAAAGCACTTCGCCCGCGTCGATAACTTCCGCAATTTCGGTTGAATTTGCAAGCGTCCGCACTCTTTCAAAAGCCGTGTTGCCGTCAATCTTTGCAACAAGCTCGGAAGATTCTCGGCTGTGGCTTAAATCTAAAAGCGCGTAGGGTACATTATTTAAATCGTAACTTGCCACGTAGCCGAAAATCATACTTTGAACAATTACCGGCGCAATTAAAATCGCCTTAGTTTTCGGGTCTTTCATCGTCGATAAAAATTCTTTGCGAATTATCATTTTCAGCCGCCATAAAAATATTTTCATCAGTCATTCAATCCTTTTCCGCGTAATTTTCAGCGCAATTCCCATAAAAAATACCGCGTACAAAATTAAAATCGTGCAGTTTTTGAAAATCAATTCCCCATTATTTCCCGCCAAAAACAAACTTTTCAGCAATTCCAAATAATAAGTCGGCGGCAGGACGTGCCCAATTTTATTTACCCAATCCGGCGCACTGTGCAAATCGAAAATAAATCCAGTCAACATTAACGACGGCATAAATCCCACAATCAACGCAACTTGACACGATAAAAATTGACTTTTCGTAACTGTTGAAATTGTCAGCCCAATTCCCAACGCCACGAACAAATATAAAATCGTCGCAAAAAATAAAACCAAAATTGAACCGTGCAACGGAATTTCATAAAGATACCGCGCCGCCAACAGACAAAGTAAAAATCCGAACATTGCCACGCAAAAATAAGGTATGATTTTTGACAGCAATATTTCAAAAATTTTTACCGGCGTTACAAAAATTGATTCAAGCGTGCCGCGTTCCCATTCCCGCGCCATTACCAACGCAGTTAAAAATATTCCCACCAACGTTGAAATTAGCATTATCAAGCCCGGTACAAAATACCACGTGCTTGAATTGGCGTCATTAAACCAAATTCTGTTTTCAACCGTGACAACGCCGCTTGAAATGTTGCCGCCGTAAAATTGCGCGTTGTAACTGCTTATTCCCGCCTCAATGTAGCCTTTAGCCGCCGTCGCCGTCGTATTGTTGACGCCGTAAAGTATCACTTGAATTTTTGCCGTGCGGTTGGCTAAATTTTTTGTGAAGTCCACAGGCACAACTATAATTGCGTCAACTTCCCGCGTTTGCATTAAATTTTTTCCTTCGTCGAAAGTGCGGACGTAACGCGGCGAAAAATATTCAGAGCCGTCCAAAAAACTTACAGCATTTTTGGCAGTTGGTGAAAAATCTTCCATAACTACCGCAACAGGAACATTTTTTACATCAAGCGAAATTCCGTAGCCCATAATTAAAATTAAAACCAACGGCAGTACCGCGCCAATTAAAATGGAGCTGTTGTCACGAATTAACTGCAGAAATTCTTTTTTGACAAGCGCGGT
The DNA here is from genome assembly GCA_937877565.1 of uncultured Selenomonadales bacterium. GTDB lineage: Bacteria > Bacillota > Negativicutes > Selenomonadales > Selenomonadaceae > Quinella. The sequence continues at coordinate 43,473 of CALFJB010000022.1, forward strand.
TAATCGTCTCAAAAAATTCATTTGCCGCCACCTCTGGAATTTTCGACAATCTTTATAAAAATTTCGTTCATCGTGGAATTTTCTCCGCCAAAATTTTTTCTAATTTCTTGAGGCGTTCCAATCGTCAAAAGTTTTCCGTGATCTTGAATCATCATTCTATCGCAGTATTCCGCCTCTTCCATAAAGTGCGTTGTAATAATAATCGTTGTGCCTTTAACTGATAAATCAGTTATTTGCCGCCAAAAATCCCGCCGCGCCAATGGATCAATTCCGCTTGTCGGCTCGTCAAGAAATAAAATTTTTGGCTGATGTAAAAGTGCCGCCGCCATTGATAATCTTTGCTTGTAGCCGCCGGGTAAATCGCCCGCCGCGTCGTTTTCGTGTCCGTCCAAATGAAATTCCTGCAATACTTCTGAAATTCTGCTACTTAAAATTTTGCCGCTTAAACCATACGCGCCGCCGAAAAAATTTAAATTTTCCTCAACCGTCAAATTTCCGTACAATGAAAATTTCTGCGCGACGTAGCCGATATTCGCCCGCGCTTCAGTCCGCGCCGTTCGCAAATTTACACCGGCAACACTCAAAAAGCCGTCAGTTAAAGGTAAAAGCCCGCATAACATTCTGAAAGTTGTAGTTTTGCCCGCGCCGTTTGGACCAAGTAAGCCGAAAACTTCGCCCTTGTGAACTTCAAAGCTTGTTTTGTCAACCGCCGTGAAATCGCCGAATTTTTTCAGCAAATTTTTAACTTCAATATCAATTTCATTTGACAAAAAATATTTATCGTCAAGCGAAAGTTTTTTCAAATTTGCAACGGCAGGATTTTTATTTTTTTCATCGTCGTGCAACAGAATCATAAAACCGTCTTCAAGGCGTTCAGAAATTTTTTCGACGGACAAATTTAATTTTTTACTGAAAAATTTTTCGTCAAGATTTGCCGCGCCAATAAATCTTACAAAATTTCCTTCAGGTACGGAGTCAATCACGTTTTCTTTATCGTCCATCAGAATACTTTGCAAAATTCGTGTCGGCATATTCGGCGGCGTTTTAATTCTGTAACAGCGATTTTCGGCAACGGCTTTAATTTCTGAAGGCGTACCGAATTTTAAAATTTTGCCGTGATTCATTACAAAAACTTTTTCGCAGAATTCCGCCTCGTCCATATACGCCGTATTGACTACTACGCTCAAATTTTCTTCGGCTACAAGTTGCTTGACAATTTCCCAAAGTTCCCGCCGTGACAGCGGATCAACTCCAACTGTCGGCTCGTCCAATAGTAAAATTTCCGGCGAACGCACCAGAGTACAGGCAAGCCCCAATTTTTGTTTCATACCGCCGGAAAGTTTGCCCGCCAATCTTTTTGTAAATGGCGTTAATCCCGTCATTTCCAGCAAGTGCGAAAATCTTTCACGCCGCAAATTTTTTTCCACGCCGTGTAAATCTGCGTACAGCGTCATATTTTCTTCAATGCTTAAATCTTCGTACAGACCGAATTTTTGCGGCAGGTACGAAATTTTTTCTTGTATCGCCTGTTCATTGCCAAAAACATTTTTTCCTAGAACTTTCAAATTTCCTGAAGTTGGAACAATCAAACCCGCAATTAACCTCATCAAAGTAGTTTTGCCTGCGCCGTCGGGACCGATTATCGCCGTCAAGTTGCCTTTTTCGACTTCAAAATTTATTGCGTCCAGTGCTACAAGATTTTTAAATTTCTTAGTCAAGTTTTCGGCTGAAATAATTTTTTCGCTCATTTTAAATCAATCCTGACGGTTGCGGGCATCCCCATTCGTAAAATATTTTTTTCGTCATTGACGTAAACGCGAATTTCATATACAAGCGCGGTTCGCAATTCGTCAGTTTGCACGGTTTTTGGCGTAAATTCTGCAGTTGCCGAAATGTAGCCAATTTGCCCGGTTAAATTTTCGTTTGGAAATGAATCAATAAAAATTTTCGCAGTTTGCCCTTCAAAAATTTTGCCTAAGTCCGTTTCGTTTATGTAGGCACGTACCCACTTTTTGTCATTGAGGGAAATTTTAAAAATTGGCGTGGCAGATGACGCCATATCTCCGACTTCCAACAGTCTGGAGCGAATTACGCCCGCCGTTGGTGAAACTAATTCGTATTGCGTCAACAAAAATTCTTGCCGTGCCAATTCGTCGCGCAGAATTTGCAGTTGTCCTTCAGCCTCTTGAATATCTTCGTAGCGCGTACCTGCTACCGCCAAATTGTAAGCCTGCCGCGCCTCTTCGACTGCTGAATTTTTCCCGACAAAATTTAATCTTGCCGTTTCCAATTCGTCAAGGGTAATTGCGCCGCCGTCCGTCGATTCGTAAACCTGTTTTATTTTCAAATAGTGTTGCTCGGCAGTGTCAGCCGCAGATTGTGCCGTTTCAACTTTCGCCGCGTATTGTGCAATATCTTCAGGGCGTGTGCCGTTTTTCAATTTCAGTAAAACAACTTCCTGCGTTTGAATTTGTGATTTTATTTTTGCCATTTGTAATTTTAAATCTCGATTGTCAAGCCGCGCCAAAATTTGTCCTGCCTGTACCGCGTCGCCTTCCTCTGCCAAAATTTCTGAAATTCTGTCACTTTGCCTAAACGCCAAATTTACTTCCCGCACGTCTACATTTCCCGACAATTTTATTTCGTTCGCTTTTTCAGCCTCAACTTTTGCCGAATTGTTGAAGTAAAAAATTCCGCCGCCTATCAGCAACAGTAAAATTACTACTGCCGCAATTTTTTTCTTTGCCATTTTTAACCGCTCCGCTAAAAAATTTTTCCTTGTACAAGTTATTCAAATTTTATCAAATCATAATTTGAAATTCAATGACTTTGAAAAATTTTCTGCAATAAAAAAGCCGCAACCTTATTCGGTTACGGGTTCAAATTTTTAAATTTAATTTCGGCGAAGAGCCATCATAGTAATATCGTCAGATTGTTCAGCCGCGCCAACGTGTTTTGATACGTCAGCTTTTACCGCCGCCAATAAGTCTTTCAAATCTGCGCGACAATTCGTAGCGTTCATAAATTCTAACAGACGCTCGGAAGTATATTCTTCGTTTTGTTCATTCATTGCCTCGTTTACGCCGTCGGTATATGCAAAAAGTAAATCGCCCTTTTCCAAAATAATTTCCTGCTGTTGATACGGTACATCTTCCATTCCGCCAAGTACAAAATTTTTCTTGACGTTCAAAAATTCGCAATGATTATCCGCGCTGTGGTAAATAACGGGTGGATTGTGTCCGCCATTGACATAAATAAATCTGCCGCTGTCAATTTCCAAAACGCCGAAAAATACCGTAACAAACATCATTTCTTCGTTGCCTTGACAAAGTTGATCATTCGCGCAGGAGACAACCGCCGCGTAGTCGTCAGGAGTTGTAGCGAAGGTTGCAAAATTTTTCAACACAGTTTTTGAGATAACCATAAACAACGACGCGGGAATACCTTTGCCGGAAACGTCGGCAACCGTTATAACCAAATGATTTTCATCCAAAAGATAAAAATCGTAAAAATCGCCGCCAACCATTTTTGCCGCGTTTGTAGTTGCGAAAATCTCAAAATCTTCCCTGCCAAAATTAAAATCGTGCGGCAACATTCCAAGTTGAATATCTTTTGCAACGTTTAATTCTGTGGCGATTCTTTCTTTGTCAGCCGTAACTTTTGTAAGATTTTTCATATATTCTTGCAGTTCGTCAGTCATTGCATTAAAACAAATTGCAAGATGTTCAACTTCGTCGCCGGTTTTAATGTCAATCTTTTTATCCAAGTCGCCGCTTGCAATTTCCCGCACGCCGTCAGAAAGTGTTTTAATTGGAGTTACAACGGTTTTATTTAGGTACGTGCTGTAGATGAAAATTATCAGAAACGAAATTAGCGCGGTTGCAATAAGCATATCATGCAAATACAATTTACTGAAATAGCGTAAATCTTCCATTGGTCTGGTTACGCCTAAAATTCCTTTAACTTCGCCCGCAGAATCTTTCATCGGCAACATAACCGTTACAAAACCGTCAACGTTATTCAGCTCATCATAAAAAAACTTCGAGACATATTCTTTTTTGTTTTCGTAAATATCTTGGTAGGCTTGTCGATATTCTTCGTTTTCGGTTTCCATTGTATGTCCCGTGAAAAAATGTGTAGATTTGGCGGTGGAGTTCATGACACTCAAAACAAAGCGTATTTCATTATAATTTTTTTCAACATTGGGCTGGAAAATATATGTAAAAGTTACGCCTTGCGTGTCAACCAAATTTTGCCATTCTTTCACAAGTTCCATAGTTTCGGGATAAAATTCGCCGTCAGTATCCTTGTCGTTGTATTCGGGAATTTTTTCAACGTCTGCAAAAGTTATAGCCGTCCGCGCCGTTCTAAGTGCGCTGTCTTCATATTGATCTTTAATCGCAACGGTAAATTCCATATATCCCATATAGCTTAGCAAAATACTAAGAATTACTAACGCCATAACAACGTCGAAAATTATTTTTTCGGTAATACTTTTTTTGATTTTCATCACCTCATTTCAAAAAGAAATTTAAAAACCGCCGCCGGAAAATTTTCCGTTGCGGTCGGTAAACTAAAAATTTTTCTTTATAGTTAAAATATTTTGTCCGTCCTTGCGTTCGTAGGAAATTTCATCAACGTTTTTCTTTACCAAAAAGATTCCAAGTCCGCCAATATCTCTATCTTCAATTTCGGCGTTCGTGTCGGGGTCTTCGTGTTCAAGTGGATTATAATCAACGCCGCTGTCAATGAAACTGATTGTAATTGACTGATTATCAAATTCCTTGCAGATTGTGACATTTCCAACATTTGGGCGGTAAGCGTAACTTGCCACATTTACGAAAATTTCTTCAATGACAAGTTCCATTTGCATAATCGTTTTCATTGAGCAATTTTTTTCTTCAAGTGACGAAGTTATAAATTCTGTAACTGTTGCCAAATTTTCAACCGTTGCTTCGATTGTCAATTTTTCCATTTCAATTTCTCCAGTGAAAAATTAATTTTCAATCGTCATTAAATCTGCAAAGCCTGTCATTTCCAAAACTTCCATAACGGTTTCATCGACGTGGCAAAGTTTCATACTGCCTTGCTTGTTCATACGTTTTTGAGCCATTAAAAGCGCACGAAGTCCCGCCGACGCAATGTATTTCAAATTTGCGAAGTCAAAAATTAAATCTTTCACGCCGTCAAGTGAGGCGTTAAGTTCGTTTGTAAGCTCCTGCGCGTTTGAGGCGTCCAATCTGCCAATAATTTGCACTGTTAAAGTTGTGCCGTTGAGTTCCTTTTTAATTTCCATTTTTAAATCTCCTTTTTTAGTAGTAAGTAGATGCTGTTGAATAATTTTTTGTAACATATATCAAATTTAATTTTTAAATGTACTTTTCTTTTCCAGAGCATGCGCGGTTGCGTTAGCATGCGCGGTGTGGCGCGCTCTTTAGCGGCGTGCTCTTTAGCGAAAGGAGCAACGCTCCTACTCGTCGCCTTGCAAGTACCAAAAGAAAGTGCTCTTTATTCCGAATATGATTCAATCCTTGAATCAATATTCGGCGGCGGTCATCCGTGACCGCCGTTTTTTTTACTTCTTCAAGACGCCCCAGTAATGATTAGTAAGAAATTTTCTAACTCCTTACAAGTTATCTTCCAATTTTAGAATAATATCCCGCAATTCGGCGGCGCGTTCAAATTCCAACGCCCTTGACGCCGCTTGCATTTGTGCCGTTAAATTTTTGATTAAAGTTTTGCGTTGCGGCGCAGTTAATTTTTTCAAAAGTTCGCTTGTCGGCTTTGATTTATTTTTTTCAGATTTTTTAAGCGGCAATTCAATTAACGGCGCAACAGGTTTTTCAATCGTCTTTGGCTGAATGTGATTCTTTTTATTGTACGCTTGCTGAATTTTGCGGCGGCGTTCAGTTTCATCAATAGCGCGTTGCATTGAATCAGTAACATTTTCGGCGTAAAGAATAACTTTGCCGTTAGCATTACGGGCGGCGCGTCCAATAGTTTGAATCAGCGAAGTTGTAGAGCGCAAAAAACCTTCTTTATCTGCGTTAAGAATGGCAACAAGTGAAACTTCCGGCATATCTAAGCCTTCGCGCAAAAGATTTATTCCAACAAGCACATCGAATTTTCCGGCGCGTAAGTCGTGAATAATTTCGGCGCGTTCAATCGTTACAACGTCAGAATGTAGATATTTTACACGAATACCAGCATTTTTCAAGTAGTCAGTTAATTCTTCAGCAAATTTTTTTGTCAGCGTCGTAACCAAAACTCTTTCATTGACTTTGGCGCGTTGGTTAATTTCTGAAATTAAATCGTCAACTTGATTTTCAAGCGGGCGAACTTCAACTTCAGGATCAAGTAAACCCGTCGGACGAATAATCTGTTCAACGGTGTTGCCGGATTCTGAAATTTCATATTCGGCGGGCGTCGCTGAAACATAAATTATCTGCAAAATTTTATTATTAAATTCGTCAAAAGTCAACGGGCGATTATCCCGCGCACTCGGCAATCTGAATCCATTTTCAATCAGTACGCTTTTTCTTGCCTTGTCTCCGTTGTACATTGCACGAATTTGCGGGATTGTAACGTGCGACTCGTCAATTATAGTTAAAAAATTTTTTGGAAAATAATCAATCAAAGTATCAGGCGGCTCGCCTGCGTTTCTGCCCGTCAAGTGGCGTGAATAATTTTCAATCCCAGAACAGTAGCCCATTTCTCGAATCATTTCTAAATCAAAATTCGTGCGTTGTTCAATTCTTTGTGCCTCAATTAATTTATGTTCAGAATTAAAAAATTCAACTTGTTGCCGCAATTCTTCACGAATATTTTTTTCAGCGCGTTCAAGGTCTGTTTCATCTGCCACATAGTGAGACGCAGGAAAAATAAAAATCTCATCACGAACGCCCAAAATTTTTCCCGTCAAAATTTCAAATTCTGTAAGTTTTTCGACTTCATCGCCGAAAAGTTCAATTCTAATGGCGCGTCCGTTGTAACCGGCGGGCGTAACTTCGATAACGTCGCCGCGCACTCTAAATTTGCCGCGTTCAATTATAATATCGTTTCTTTCGTAGCGAATACCTACAAGCCGCTTTAAAATTTCTTCGCGCAAAATTATTTGTCCCTTGTACAAATGCAACAACATTTTAAAATAATTTTCCGGCGAACCTAAACCATAAATGCAAGAAACGCTGGCAACTATGATAACGTCATTTCGTTCAAAAAGTGCGCAGGTTGCAGAATGGCGCATTTGATCTATTTCGTCGTTAATTGAGGCGTCTTTTTCAATGTAAGTATCAGTTGCGGGCAGGTACGCCTCCGGCTGATAATAATCGTAGTAGCTGACAAAATAGCCAACGTAATTTTTTGGGAAGAAACTTTTAAATTCGGCGGCAAGTTGCGCGGCAAGCGTTTTATTATGGGCGATAACCAAAGTTGGACACTGAATTTTTTCAATAACTTTTGCGATTGTGTAAGTTTTGCCCGTACCCGTTGCGCCAAGTAAAACCTGCGCGACAAGTCCATTTTCAAGACCTTCAGCAAGATTTTCTATCGCTTGAGGCTGATCGCCCGTCGGCTGAAATGGTGCTACAACTTCAAATTTTCTATCCATAATCCCTCCAAAAAAATTAGGTATTAGGTTTTAGATACTAGGTTTTAGGGATTCCCAATATCCAATCGCTAACACCGTGAAAATTAGATTTATTTTTTATTCAAATTCGATAAATGAACGCACTTAATTTAACACCTAACACCTAAAACCTAACCGCTAAAACCTAAAATCAGACTTCTTCAGCCGTCAAAAGTACTTCAACTTTTAAATCTTCCGCTTTATTCAAGTCGATAAATTTATTTTGCGGCGTCTGTACAATAGGTTGAGAGGTAACTTCATTTGGATCAAGCAAAACAATTTTAGCGCGTTGCCCGTCGCTTAAACCTACCCAACAATCTTTTAGCGAAGTCCGCAAGTGCCGCATAAACAAAATTCCAAAACGCGGATCCAATTTACCTTTTTGAATATCGCCGTTTAAAACTTTAAAAATATCGAAAGGCGAATTTCTTTTAGCGTAGGAACGGTTAGCCGCCATTGCGTCATAAATATCCAGAAAAGCCAAAATTTTGCCGTAGTCGCTGATTTGTTTGCCTTTCAAATGATTAGGATAGCCTGTGCCGTCAATACGTTCATGATGATGCAGAACGCCCAATAAAACGTTTGGAAATTCTTTCAGCGGCGTAAATTTCAACATATCGTAGCCGTAATCGACGTGGCGTTGAACTGCCAAAAGTTCATCCGGCTCCAACTTGCCTTTTTTATTCAAAATTGGCTTAGGTACTTTAGTTTTTCCAATTTCTGTTAAAATTCCGGACATAACAAGCTCACGCATATTTTGACGTGGATAACGTAACCATTTAGCAAAAAGTCCTGCCAAAATTCCAACGTTCGTTGCGTGATGAATTGTATAATCGCCCGTGCGCGTCATATTATGAATTTGTCTGACAGCAATTTTGTTATCGCAAAGTTTATCGAGATTTTCATTTTCAACAACCGAATCAAGCAGAGGAATATCAAAATCGCCGCCTTGCCCGACCTTGTAAAATAAATCTTGAATTTTTTTGTAAGTGTTTTCGTAATTTTCCAGATAATCTGCGTCAATCATGCCGTTTGGATTTGCGATTTTTACGACAGGTTTTTCTTCCACTTCGTCAATGTAGACCGAAAAAATATTATAGCCAATCAGGCTGTTAATTTTCTTAGCGTTGAGAATTGTATCTTGTTTGAGAATTACCTTGCCGCCGAAATCTTTAACATCGCGCCCGACTTTCATACCGGGACGCAAATTATCTACGTCGCAAGACCTTAACATAAAAATTTCCCTCCGTCATTATTTTTCTGAAGATTATATTTGCCGAAAGGATTAATTTTCCTGCAAAGTCAATCTATTCTTTGAATGTCAAAATTACCGGCAGATTTAACAGCAACTGAAATTTTTTCGTCGCTGACTTCGTTATTTCTGTCCATAAAAATTTCGGTAAAGTTTTTATCAGTGCGGTAAATTGCATTTGTTACGCCGTCGATATTTTTCAGCGCGGCAACAATTTTATTTTGTTCGTCAAGATTGGCGTTGACGTACAAAACTTTATAGTCAAGGCGTTCAATCTTGAAAATTACGGGGCGTGTGCCGTCATTGCAACAAGCTATCATTATATGTTCGTCATTAGTCCAGCCGCGCATAATTGAGCCGCCTTGCAACGCCGCGTAAACATATCTGCTGAAACAATCCCACGCCTCCGAACAATGTGCCCCTTTGCCTTGCGTCCAAAATGTATCTTCATCGCCGTAACGTTCAAAAAGATATTCCGCACCAACTTGATAAAATGGACACGCGCCGGAATTTGGGTCTGCCAAATATTTTTCCTGTAAATCTGGAAAAACTTTTTTGTCAATGACTGTCATTTTGCATTTGTATTGCATTTCTATCTCTCCTAAAATTTAAGTTATCGTTCCTGCTTTAATGTGATAATCAATGGTATGACTTTTGCAAAATTCGATAACCTGATTTGCACAATCGTTATAAAATTCTTTGTGTTTCGGAAAAGCCGAAACTTCCCTATTGTAATTGGTTCTTCCAAAAATAATTTTATTCGTAAATTTAACGGCTTCCAAAATTTTCAAAATGTCTTGTTCAATAAAATTGGGCGTCGGATACGGTTCCATACTTATCCACGTTTTACAACCGGCGTCGTGCAATTTTTTCAGTGATTCAATTCGCAAAGAATATTCCGCCGCGCCGGGTTCAAATTTTTTTCTGTAACTTTCATTCAGTGAAATTAAAGAAATTCCGTACTCATTTTCTTTGAAGAGTCCAGCCAATTCAAACGGCAAAATTCCTTTAGTCAACACGGTACATTTAATTTCCGCGTCGTTTAATTTCTTAATCGCCGCCAAACTTATTTTTGCAATTTCTTCGTATTCGTACATAAAAGGATCGGTTGCAAAACAAAGTTGCACAGACTTAATTTTATTTTTAAGGCGCGGAATTTCTTTTTCTAAAATTTCAAGCGTATTTGAAACAATTTTAGGTTTAATCCAATCGTCGTAAGAATTAATCTGCCCGAATCTTTTTTTCATCAAAAAAGCATAACAAGGGTATTTGCAACCGTGCGAACAACCCAAAATGTGATTCATAGTATAATCGCCGTATTCTACGCCCGTTTTATAAAGCATAGTTTTGCGTGTTATTTCTTCCACAATTTCACCTCAAAAAAATCTATGCTGTTTTTGTGCACCTGACAATCTTTCAGCCGTAAATCTTTTAATATTTCTTTTTTGTAACCTTCACAGGGAAAAATAGGATGCTTTTCAATTAAATCCCAAATTTCTTTGAACGGAACATTTTTTCTGTCTTTGAAAGTTTTAAAAATATAATCTGCAATATCACTGACATAATAACATTGTTTATCTTCAGAGTCTATTTCAAAATCAAGCGTCATTTGATTTTCTTTGCCGTGAGTATTTTGATTTGAAGACTTCCCGCCAAAAATTTTCCATGCGGTTTTTTTGAAAAGTTTGAAGCCCTGTTCGTTTTTTGTGAAAAAAATTATGTTATAGATACGAGAGTTTGTTTTTATGAAAAACGGAACAGATACAAGGTAATATTCACGATTTGAATTACTTTGTAAATCTTTAATTATTTTTTCAATCAGATTGTTGTAAGCATTTTTATCGCCCTGAAGATTGACTAAATTTTCAATCGCCGTCAAATAAGTTTGTTCATATTTTTTTATTGTTTCAAACCGCGTTGCAGATTTCACGGCTCTTTCAGTATCTGAAACCATGTGATTAAGTATGACTTCGCCCCATCCGAAAAAATACGGCGAAAGTGCATCCCAATCTATTGCCGCTTTAAAAGGATCGTAAAAAAGCAGGTAATTTAAATTTTTCTTCTCTAAAAGTTCCGGCTTTAATTTTCTTAATAAATCGTTGCCATCTCCGACGCTTAATTTAATTTGAAAATTATTTGTATCTTCCGGTAAATGTTTTCTAAGTTCGTCAATGTTTTCATTATCAAAGTCATTGAAATATAGAACCGCTTTTTTGTCGGGAAATTTTTTCATTGCATCTGAAATAATTTTTGAAACCCGAATAGGTGTGCCATGTGTTAAATTTTCGTTTAAATCTTTATAAATTCCGTTGTTGCACATACAGTCAATAAATACAACATCTTTGCAGTACGAATAACCTAGCAATTTATATATCCATGAACTTACATAAGATTCAATCAGCTCAAATTTTTTCACAGTGTGAGGTGATGCTACATTTTCTTTGCCTATTTCTATCTCTCCTAAAAATTTTATTTTTTTACAATCTGCGCGACGGCTTCAACGTGCGAACTGAAAGGAAACATATCCACCGGCTGAATTTTTTTTGCAGTGTATCCTAATTCTGATAAAATCGCCAAGTCCCGCGCCAAAGTTGCAGGGTTGCACGATACATAAACTATTCGCGCAGGTTTCATTTCGGCGAAAGTTTCCAAAACTTTTTTATCGCAACCGGCACGCGGCGGATCTATAACTACAACATCTGCATAAGTTTCAAGGCGCGGCAAAATTTTTACAACGTCCCCAACAATAAATTCGGCGTTGCGAATTTTATTTTCATGTGCATTTTTTTTGGCGTCGTCAATCGCCTCTCGTACAATTTCAATTCCAAAAACTTTGTAAGCATTTTTCGCCATAAAAAGCCCAATCGTCCCCGTGCCGCAATAAGCGTCAATCAAAATTTCTTTGCCTGTAAGCTCCGCAAAATTTTTCGCAGTTTTATACAAAATTTCGGCTTGCGTAGTGTTCACTTGAAAAAACGAACGCGCCGAAATGTTAAATTCAAGGTTGCCAATTTTATCTTTGATAGTTGGCTTGCCGAAAAGAATTTTAGTTTCACGCCCCAAAATAACATTGTTATGGAAAGTTTGGATATTCTGTTGAATCGTCGAAATTTCGGGAATTTCCGAGCGAATCGCCTTTACGATACTTTTTTCATTGGGCAAATTTTTAACGGCGGTAACAAGTACAATCATCAATTCGCCGTTAAAACCAACGCGGCTCATAACGTGGCGCAAAATTCCTTTATGGCTGTCTTCGTCGTATGGTGTAACGTTAAACTTTTTCAAAATTTTTTTGACGCCGATTAAAACTTTGTCCGCCAATTCTTTTTGAATCATACAAGAATCAGTATCAATAATTTTATGACTGCCGCGAGCGTAGCAACCGACCGCCAAATTTTTTCCGACGGGAAATTGCATTTTATTTCGGTAGCGCAGGGGATTTTTCATCCCAATAGTATCAAAAATTTCTACACCGTGAATTTTCCCAATTCTTTCAACTGCGTCTACAACCTGCTGACGTTTCCAAACTAATTGCGCCGCGTAACTCAAATGCTGAAGTTGACAGCCGCCGCACTCTTCATAAATTGGACAAAACGGCTTGACGCGTTCCGAACTTTCGCGCAGGATTTTTAGCAATTTTCCAACGGCGTAATTTTTTTTGACTTCGACAATTTCAGCCAAAATTTTTTCAGTTGGAAGTGCGCCCTCAACAAAAATTGTAAAATCTTCAAACTTGCCGACGCCTTCGCCGTTTGTGCCAAGCCCGCTAATTTCTATTTCATAATTTTTATTTTTTTCAGGTAACATTTGAAATCTTCCTTTATTTTTTAATATGTAACGAAAATGGGCGCACAGGACGTGCGCCCCGCCGCGCTTAACGCCGTGATGGCGTTATGGGCGGCTGTTT
>CALFJB010000023.1 GCA_937877565.1 uncultured Selenomonadales bacterium
GAGTCGTTCATCATTTTGAGCGCATCAGTGATTTGGTGGCTTCCGACTTCACTTTCTTCCATTGCGCCACGAATCTGACGGACGAGCTGGTCTGTTGACTGGATATTTGACCCGACCGAATTGAACGCCTCTTTTGCCTCTTCTGAACTTGCAACGACCGTTATGATTGCGTCCTGAATCTTTTTAAGCTCCGCTCCGATAACTTTTGACTGCATGGCAGATGTTTCAGAAAGATTTCGGATTTCGTCCGCAACGACCGAGAATCCTGCTCCCGCTTCGCCCGCATGAGCCGCCTCAATTGCCGCGTTCATTGCAAGAATATTCGTTTCGTTTGCGATTTTGCTGATTGTTTTGTTTGCCTGCATGAGCGTGTGGCTCTGCTCTTCGATGGTGGCAAGCTGCTCGTTTACGACATTTTGCTTTTGGATGCCGTTCTTTGTGATTTCTTCGAGTTGGGTAAAGGCAGAAGCCATTTTTTCGGTTGATTTTGAGACGGAAATGATATTGCCAAGCATTTGCTCTACGGCGGCACTTGCCTGATTTACACCATTTGACTGGCTTTCAATCAAACTGTTGAGGCTTTCGATATTTTTTGCAATCTGCGTAACGGAACCGACCGTTTGTTCAACGCTCTGGCTCTGGCTGTCAATCTGGGCAGAAACATCGCTCATGTCGGCGGAAATTTGATCGATTGAAATGCTTGTTGCCTTTGTGGTGAGCTGCAAATTATTGTCAACGGATTGCAATGTGTTTTTTGAATTTTTGACTTCACTGATAATCTGCCGCAAATTTTCGATAAAGGTGTTGAACCCGCGCACAACGCCACCGATTTCATCTTTTGACTTGATTTCAAGCCGTTTTGTTAAATCAGCGTCGCCTTTTGCAATTTCTTTGATTGAGTGATTGAGAAGCAGCAACGGTTTGAGCAAAATCTTCATATATATGGCGATAAAGATGATGAGAAGAATTGCGATGATGATGCTGAATCCCGCGATGTTATAGCCACTTTTACGCGCTGAAGCAAGCACTTCCTTTTCGGGCAGGGAAAGTCCGAGTGACCAGTTTGTGCTGTAAATCGGATAGTAGAACACATAGTCTGTCTGGTTGGTGTTTTTGTTTAAGATTTTCGCGACATCGTTATTCCCCATGACCATGTTTTCGGCAAGCTCTGCAAATCCAATCAAGCCCGTGCTTTCGTCTTCCATGTGGGAGATGTTCTTCATTATTTCGTCTTCTTCGGGATAGGCGATTGTGGTGCCATTCCCGTCCAAAACGAATGCAAAACCTTCTTCGCCAACCGCGATTTTTGAAATTTCTGTTTGAACATTATCAACGGTGAGCGCGCCCATAAAAAGCCCAAAGAGAGAGCCATTTTCATTGACGGCAGGAAGCGCGACATAAAAAACATATTCGCCCGTTTGCAGGGATTTTTCTGGATTTGTGATGCTGGAACCCATTCCTTTTTCGATGATGTCATTGAAATATTCGGTGTGCCGTACGCTGAATTCTTCTTCGTTTGAAGTGTACAGGATTCCGTCAAGACCGCACACGCCGACATATTCAAAATCATCGCCAATCAAAGTGGGATTTTCGACGATATACTCATACACTCGCTCGACATCGCCTTCAAGGAAAATTTCGTTCTTTGTGAAGACACGCAAGTCTTTAAAGTAGCCTTCGAGCCAGTAGGTGAGGGCGGTGGAGCTTCGTTCAGAAAGTGCGTTGAATGTATTTGAATATGATTTGATGCTGTCCCGGCTGATTGTGAAATTTAAAATGAAGACAAGTGCAGAGAAAAAAATGACGAGAAGAATAAAAATAGCGCGCTCAAATTTAAACGCAAGTGATTCCGAGAATTTATTTTTTTCAAGCTTGACCTTTGCAGGCTTTTCTTTTTTGACTTCGGGCGGTTTGGGTGCTTTTATTTTTTTCTCTTTCATATGAGCCTCTTTTTTTACATTCTCTATTCTTTATATTATCAGACCAAAATTTAAAAAAGTCAAATTTTGAAATCATATTTTAATTGGAGATTTTAGAGATTTTCTTTCAGGCTCTTGTAGAAAAAATGCGGAAAAAATAAGAAAAATTTCAGAAGAAGGAGTAATTTTTAATTCGCATATTGACGGATCAAAAAAATTTTTATCGCCTGAAATTTCGATAGAAACGCAAAAAAAATTTGGATCGGATATATCAATGGCATTTGACGAATGCATACCGTACGGCGTTGATTATAAATATGCGAAAAATTCTACAGAAAGGACGCATCGTTGGGCTGAACGAAGTTTATTAGCAAAAAGTGAAAATCAAGCAATTTTTGGAATATGTCAAGGCGGAATGTATGAAGATTTACGTGAAGAAAGTGCAAAATTTATAGCGAAATTAGATTTTGAAGGTTGTGCGATAGGCGGATTAAGTGTCGGCGAACCTGAAGAAATTTTTTATAAAATGTTGGAAGTATCGACAAAAAATTTGCCGGAAAATAAAGCGCGATATTTAATGGGAGTAGGGACGCCGAATTATTTAATAGAAGGAGTAAAACGCGGTGTAGATATGTTTGATTGCGTATTTGCGACGAGAGTAGCGCGAAATGGAATGGCGATGGTATCGACAAAAACAGCAAAACGTGGAAGATTAGTGATGAAAAATGCTGAATTTACGGAAGATTTTAGAGTAATTGAAGAAAATTGCGATTGTTATGGTTGCAAAAAAAATTTCACGCGAGCGTACATTCGGCATTTAGTACGAGCGAAAGAAATTTTTGGATTAAGATTATTGACGTTGCATAATTTAAGATTTTTGCAAAAATTTATGGAAAAAATGCGAGAATCGATAATGGAAGATAGATTTAGTGAATTTCGCGAAGAATTTTTAATGCAACAATAATTCTAATTTAATTTGTTCTTAATCTAACCTGCTTAAAATTTCCTCAAGATGATAGAGTTAAAAAAGTTAATTTTGAGGAGGTTTTTTAAATGAGCGGTTATTATAATTACGGTTACAACTACAGCTACGAACACGAGTATATTGGAGGATACAGCAGGAGGACTAATCCCCATTCGCGCAATTTCGGCGGATATTATTACAACAACAGCTATTCTGAAAGCAGAAGTTATTCGGCAAGTACTTTTTACGATGTCGGTACGCGCAGCGGTTATCTGCAAAATTATCACTCTGAAAGCAGCGTTATGAATTTTGTAAACACAAATATCAGTTCCTTCAGCCGTTACGACGGTTATGTAGATTTTCATATGGCTAACGGAACTTCTTTCCAAGCGCAGATAAGCAGTTCCGAAAATGAAATTTTCCAATATTCGACGGATGGACAAAATGTTTCCTACGCGAAACTCGGTTATAAAGAAAAATCAAATTATTTCACTTACGAAGAAGGCGTAAATTATTACAGCGGCGGTTCATATTCCAACGTTTTGAGTGTGGCTTCATACGATTCTGTAACGGTTCATCTTGACGGCTCGGCGGGCGTTTTGTATGACAACATTAACAAAATTGACGCCTCGAATTCAAATGGAAATAATGAACTCTTCGGCAATTCAAGCAACAATGAAATTCATGCAGGTAAGGGCAACGACGCTTTATGGGGCGGCAAAGGTGGCAACGATTTACTTTACGGCGGAGAAGGTTCCAATACTTTCTATTACGGCGTCCACGAAGGCAACGACACAATTTACAATAGCGTTTCGACGGATAAAATTGATTTATACAACGTTTCTTTGAGCGATATTGTTTCAGCCGGTGAAATTGGTCACGATTTTGTACTTAATATGTCGGGTGGAGAATCACTTACAATCAAGGGACAAAACGGCGCATCAAACTTCATTTTGTCGGATCGTTCAGCATACAGTTACAGCCGCGAATCTCATTCCTGGTCAAAGACGGCATAACATTAGCCTTACTGACACATTTTAAAAAATAAGACTTTAT
>CALFJB010000024.1 GCA_937877565.1 uncultured Selenomonadales bacterium
GGTGTGAAGCGATAACCTACAATATAATTATATCACTTTGCGCCGGAGCTGTCAAGGAGGAATTTTATGAAAAATCCTAACGGTTTCGGTACGGTAGTACATCTGTCCGGAAACAGGCGGAATCCGTGGGCTGTGAGAAAGACAAACGGGTTCAACGAAAAAGGCTATCCGATATACATAAACATCGGATATACGGCTACCAAAGAGGAAGGGCTTATAATGCTCGCGGAGTATAATAAATCTCCGTGGGACATCGAAGCAGACAAAATAACTCTGAGGGAGAAGCTCTCATTTCAACAATCCTCTTTGACCACGAGACTGAGGTGATTCACGATCGCATTCCTCTTACTGAAATTAAACCTATGACCGACAGAGATTATTGGGTGCGCGGTTCTACCGCCCTGCTTGACGCGATTGGCAAATCTATCAAACACATCAAAAATATTCACAAGTACGCCCGCGAAGAAGATAGACCTGATAAAACGCTCTTCTGCATTACTACTGACGGTATGGAAAATGCCAGCATTATTTACAGCTACCAGCAAATTCGCAAAATGGTTGAAGCTCAAAAAGAAAAAGGCTGGGAGTTCATATTCTTGGGCGCAAATATTGACGCTATTGAAACCGCTGGAAATATTGGAATCAGTCGTGAGCGTGCTGCTAACTTCCACAATGACCACAAAGGTATTTCTCACTCTTACAGTGCTATTGGTGACGCTATGTGTTGTTTTATGAATAGCAATTTCATTAGTGATAACTGGAAAAATAATCTTGATAAGGATTTCAAAGAGCGCAAAAAATAAAACTGTACCTTGAAAACTGAATATTGATTTTGATAGTGGAGGGTGGGCGGCGTTTAGGAGGAGTTTATTTTGAAACTTAATTACTATGCCATTCAAAAAAATATCAATGAATGGGATCCAATGGGTATTATTTGTGGATATTTCGATGAGTATGAGCGCGAAGTCGATATGATCTTTGATAAATGCGATTATGTCAAGAAAAACGACATCGAAGGTCTCGCTAAAGTTATCGCTGACATATTCGGAAAGCAATTCGACGGTAATTTCTATAAAAGCGACTGCTTCAAAGTTGCCCAAAAAATTTTCGATGATTCTTATAAATTCTAATGAGGTGAAAAATTATGATTTTGCGAAAAGACGTTTTGAGACATTACCTTAACCAATGGGATCCTGCCGATCTTATGTGGATTTGTCCTGTTGATGAGTATGATCCTGAAGTTAGAAAAATCATGCTTGCTGCACGCTTTGTTGAAAAACTTGATGCTCATTCTCTCGCCAAAATCATTCAAAAGGTTTTCGATAAGCAATTCAATTTTGACCACTGGGGAAATCCAATGCCTTCTCACAGTTTCAATGAGACTGTTGAGGATATTTTGCCCATTGCCAGAAACATCATCAACGCCTGTAAATAATAACTTTGGGAGAGTTAGGGCAACTCCTAGCTCTCCAATTTTTTCTTCTTTTGGGGGTGTCTTTTTGTTTAATTTTATCAGCAAAAAAATTCGTTCTCTTATCATTGATGATGATTTTATTCGCAATTTGATTTTCAAAACTGTCAAAGAAAATTTAAAAACTAACTGGGATTTACAATTTGTCTATCAATTTGACGATCGAAGTCTTCCTATTCTTATGCACAATGATGAAGAAACAAGAGACCAAATTGTTGTTATCTCTGATTCTTATTACGATGATGAAAAATTAAAAAAAGGTTTTGAGGGGTATCTTCAATTCAACTTTACTGTGATTCAAAAACGTATTGCAGATTTGGGTTATTTCGACAGTATCAAGGATATTAAAATTTTTACTCGCCGTGAAGTTCGTTATTGTCAACAATTTGATTTCTTCCGTGCAGTTGGCGGTGATGATCTTACACATCGTATCTATAGAGAATATTATTGTCGCTATCCGCCTGAAGAAAACATTTTAGATGTTGATGCCGACGCTTTCGCTTTTTATGGCATTAACTTTGACTTCAATGATATTTTTGCTCGTTGTATAAAAAACGATTGTGAAAGTGGTGATATAAGTGAACGATTCTTACGAAATTTTGGGCGTAAATCACAATGCTACTGATGAGCAAATCAAAAAGGCTTACAAAAAACTTGCTAAAAATTACCACCCTGATAATTTTGCTACCGCTTCTGAAGATAAGAAAAAACAAGCTGAAGAAAAAATGAAAGAAATTAACGCTGCTTACGATTCTATCAAAGAAGAAAGAAGTCGCCCTAAACCGCCACCCACTGAGGATTTTCCTTTTCCTCCTGACTTCATTGACATTATTCTCGGTCGCAATCGTCAAAAGCAGACTGTCAACAATCCAACTCGTGGTACTGATTTGCGTTATGATCTCACCATTGAACTTGAAGAAGCCGCCTTTGGTAAAGAAATTTCAATAAAGGTGCCTCGACAGGAAACTTGCTCTCACTGTCAAGGTAATGGTGGCACTGACTTTGAAACTTGTCCTGATTGTCACGGCACCGGTCAACAACAAACAATTACGAGAACTTTATTCGGTCAATTCCACACTGTCAAGACCTGCAAAAGTTGTCACGGCAAAGGTAAAATTATCAAAACACCTTGCAATCATTGTCATGGTAACGGTAAAGTTAATGCTACTCGTGAAATTTCTCTCAACATTCCAAAAGGAATTGATAATGGCAATAGGATTAGAGTTCGCGGTGGTGGCAATGCCGGTGATAATGGCGGCAAATCTGGTGATTTATACGTTTACATCAACATTAAGCATCATAAAATATTCCAGCGCAAAGGCAGCGATATTCATTGTGAAGTTTCAATTTCATTTGTTCAGGCAGCACTTGGAGCAACAATCGAAGTTCCAACGCTTGACGGCAAGGTTAAATTAGATATTCCTGCTGGCACTCAATCCGATTCAGTTCAAAAGATTGCTGGCAAAGGTATTCCTTATCTGCGCAGCGATGGGCGTGGTGATGAATACGTTACTATCAAAGTTGTCACTCCGCAAAATTTAAGCCGTCACCAAAAGAAACTTTTGCAACAATTTGAAAACGAAACTGACAATACAAGCAATTTTTTCAGCCATATTAAGAACTTTTTCAATAATATGCGATTAGCTATAGATTAACAGGAGGAAACATCATGAACGAACGAAAAATTATTCATGTACGCGGTAATGGCAGAGTTAATGCCGTTCCTGATTCTATCATCATTTCTATGAGATTGGAAACAAATTACAAAGAGTATCAAAAAACCATGCAGCTCGCTTCAAGCAAGATTGAACGCCTTTTTAACAAATTCACCGAAGCTGGCTTTAATCCTGATGACATCAAAACCACTAAATTTAAAATCAATACAACTTACTGCCATAATCGAGGTTTTAACTCCAAAAATGACTTCAATACAACAATGTTAGAGGGGTACGAATACCGCCACGATTTAAAACTACAATTAGACTTCGACAAAGATAAACTCGCAAAAGCTATCGAAGTCATTACCACTTGTGAGCCTGATCCGAAATTCTCCATTAATTTCACTGTCAAAGATGTAGAAAAAATCAAAAATGAAGTTTTAAAATTAGCTTTTCAAGATGCTAAAATTAAAGCCGATATTCTTTGCGCTGCTTCTAACTCTAAACTCGGTGACTTGATTAATATTGATTGCGTTTGGCACTTTGACAACTTCAGAAATTCTCTGAACCTTTCATTTGACGATTTAAATTTTCCACAGTATCAAACAGGCGGTCTTGAATACAGTCAGAATATCTTAGAACATTACCTCAGTCCTGATGATTTCTCCGTTTATGAATCTGTCGATTTTACTTGGCTAATTTCTTAATGATAATTGTTGAGTGAGTGCTTATTCCATTTCATCAACTCACTCTTTATTTTTTTAGGAGGAGTTACTTTGATTCTGTCTTTTAATATCATTGAAAAGTATATTAATCTCTGGAATCCTTTAAATATTCCCAATATCAAGAATGATTCCTTT
>CALFJB010000025.1 GCA_937877565.1 uncultured Selenomonadales bacterium
GTCCTCTGTTTGATGCTATCAGATTCAGCATTTCTACTGCTTCTTCATCAAACTCCGTTGTTTCTCCATTTTCTTCTTCTATTTTGATTTTCTTACGAGCCTTCACTATGCACGGCAGCTTTCTTTCTGTATATGTTCCCTCTTCAAGCAATTTTTGTACCGCCGCTCGACGACGATGTCCTGAAATCAGCATATATTTACCATTGTCTTGTTTTGTCACTGTTAATGGCTCTATCATGTGTGAGACTGCTATCAATCCCGCAAGTCCCTCTATATCTCTCAATCCATAAAAATTTCGCGGATTTGATTCGATTTTATCTATGTCTATATAAATTATCTGTTCGGGTTGTTTTTCTTCTTCTAATTGTGTTACTTCATTGAGAAATTTTCCCAAGCCACCTGTTCTTTCTTTCAAATTCTTCACCCCACTAATGCTTCTATGAATTTTATTAAATCTCTTCCAAAACCTGACGATGGCGTCAACTCATAAATGCTTTTGCGCTCATTTATCACCCTGTCCAGCCATTTTTGCGTAGGCTTACCGCCTCGAATGTACGGAAAAATTTTATCTTTATAGCCTTTCGTTTTCAACTCTTCTAATATTTCGTAGCAACTTGTTGTTGATGTAAATTGATTCACCAATATCCCACTAATGTTTATATTTAATTTCAATATCGAATTATAATTTTGAATTTCGTTTTCAAGCTGTTCTATTCCATTCAAGCTGAATCTGTTCGGAAGGGTCACCGCTATCACATCGTTGATTATCTCCAAGCCGTTGAGTACCGGCACATTTGAATCCGGTGGATTATCCACTATACACACATCATATTTATCTCGCACCGATTTCAACGCCTCTTTCAAGATATTGTCTTGTCTTCCTACTTGATTCTTTAAAATCGCCAAATTTATTTCTAACAAATTCGGATCAGCCGCTATCAAATCTATTCTCGGATAACGAGTTTTTTGAATGACTTCTTCTGGACTCATCGGCTTTATATCAGCAACTTCTTCCGCATCAGTTCCTTTCACCAGAATATTGCCGAGCGTTCCTTTCGTTTCGTTACTTTCAAACCAGTATGACGCATTTGCTTGTTTATCCATGTATATGAATAACACCCGTGCTTTCCAGCTCTCCGCAAGCGCATACGCCGTATTTATTGCTATACACGTCTTGCCTACTCCGCTACTCCGCCCTTCCAATTTATAAATCCCACTGTCCTCATTTTTTCGCCTCCATTTATTTTTTCATCAAGATTTTTTCTATTCTTCTTACTCTCTCATTCAATTCTCTTATAAAAGGATTATTTTCGATTCGTTCTTCTCTTTTACCTTCTATCAACACTCTTATTGACACTTTTAAAATTTTTGCCATTTCTTCCAATATTTCTATTCCATGTGGTTCTTTATCGCCTTTTTCCCAACTACTCAACGTATTTCGCGATATTCCAAGTTTGACTGCCAATTATAGTGATAGGTAACTCTTTGAGATTATCGCCAAGTTTTCCCCCACTCCACACCGTACGTGCAATTTTCACCGCATACGGCGTTCCATCAGCTAAGGATATATACAGTTTCAATTTCAGTTTTCACATTCTTATGCGTCTTTTGTTTTGCTTTTAGGCTAATCTTTTCAGTCCTGCCTCTTCCCTAAGTTCGTTTATCTTTTGCAGTTGTTTTGCATTCGGGTTGATGACTTCTAAATATCTTTGAATGGTTTCTTCTTTTGTCGCGTGTATCAGTTTGTGCACTTGTTCAGTTATCAGAATTAAGTTTTTGTAGTTGTCTATACCGCCTTTACTTCGTGGTTTTATGTGGTGGCAGTGCATATCTCCGATTTTTAATTTTGTCACTGCATGATATGTCTTATTCGCGTCGTTTATATTTCTGCAGAAAATCTTGAAGTCGTCTGCGTACCTTACGATGAAGATATTCTTTAGCTTACTCGTCTTTCGTAGTCTTGTGTATTGCGCCGAATTGTCCTTGCTCCCATTTTTCCTATAGTAGGGCTTATATGGATTGTGCATTGGGAAATTTTCCCTTTGCGAACTTATCCATTGGTCTAACTCGTTCAATACTACGTTTGCAAGCAGTGGCGATAATATTCCGCCTTGCGGTGTCCCCTTCGTCGGTATTTCAATTTCACCGTTGGGCAGTTGAATTGGTGCTTTTAACATTGCCCGTATTATGCTTAGCAGTTTCTTGTCTCTGATTCTCACCATAGGACTTGACACCCGACGTATAGGTTGCGCCGCTTACCTCTAAGCAATTTTCCTCGACTTTACGTTAGGGCAACTCTCCGCCGACTTCAACGGGCTTCAGACAATTCATTTCTTGCTAACTCCTTGCCTGCCGTAGTATCAGTGAAAGCGTTTCGGGGCGTTACTCCTTCTTTCCACTTTTCAGGTGTAAAGTTCTGCCGTTGTTACGCGGCGTGCATACTTTTCATATGCAAACGTGTCGCACAATATCCTGTTATTCTACGAATCCGCTCAAATTTTTCGCCGTGAAGTTCGTAGTCGACATCAACCATACCGTCATCGCAAAGAG
>CALFJB010000026.1 GCA_937877565.1 uncultured Selenomonadales bacterium
ATAACGCCATCACGGCGTTAAGCGCGGCGGGGCGCACGTCCTGTGCGCCCATATTTTCCAAACTTGTTTATAAACATATTCTAGGAATTTTCCTAAAACCTAGAACCTA
This sequence comes from uncultured Selenomonadales bacterium, assembly GCA_937877565.1. Taxonomy (GTDB): domain Bacteria; phylum Bacillota; class Negativicutes; order Selenomonadales; family Selenomonadaceae; genus Quinella. The sequence goes on from CALFJB010000026.1 coordinate 110, forward strand.
AAACCTAACACCTAACACCTAGTCTATACCTTCCGCGCCTTTAAAATAAAATCCGTCGCGCCCGTTCGCCTTGACATAATATAAAGCTTCGTCAGCCGCTTTAAAAACTGTTTCGTAGTCCGTGCCGTCATTTGGAATTATCGCAATTCCAACGCTTGCCGTAATTTTCGCCGGTGTTCCGTCAATTTCCAATTCGCGGGCAACTCTGTTAATATCCCGCGCCTTGCGTTTGATAATGTCAATATCCGGCAGGTTGTCAATTATTACAACAAATTCATCTCCGCCAAAACGTCCAATACAATCGTTGGGGCGGAATTTTTTTCTCAAATTTCTTGAAAACTCAAGTAAAACTTTATCGCCGAATTGATGCCCGTATGTGTCATTTGCCTCTTTGAAATGGTCTAAATCGATAATGTAAAAAGCCATAATAGTATCATTGTCTTTGGTGTCGGAAAAAGTTTTCAATTTAATCTTGCCAATATTTTCTGTAGTAGTTTTGTTGTAAAGTTTTGTCAGCGTGTCAAGTTCTGCTTCCATTTGGTAAGCGTCGCGGGCGGAACGAATTTTATTGAACGCCGCCGCAATTTGTCCAAATTCATCATCAGTTTCAAGGTCAATTTTATCTATATCACTTTTACCTGAAACAATTTTATCTGTGGCGTTAGTAATTTTTTCAATCGGGCGCGTAGCTTTAACTGAAAGAAAATGTGAGGCAGATAAAATCATAATCAAGATTATTGCGCCAATTAAAATAGTTTGAAAAATTCTTATGTAAACATGATCTAAAATTTGGTCATACTGTTGAACAGTGAGAATAATCCAATCCGTTTTCCAATTTATTGAATAGCTAACAAGCGCGTCTTTTCCGTCCACTTTAAGCCGCAGAATCCCGGAAAAATCTTTAATTTTTTCGACGATATATTTATAGCGTCCGTCACTTTCACTTTCGTTTACAAATCTAAAATATTCCGTATCGGAATGAGCAATAGTTTTGCCGTTGCGATCAATTACAATAATTGAATTTTCGTTCGTGTCGTATTGGGTTAAAAGTTCCTGCAAAACGCTCAAATTCAAATTTCTTTGAACCATACCAATAACATAATTCAGCCGGTCTTTAACCGGGACTTCCAAAACTACAATTTGTTCTCCGGTTGAGCGGCTAACGATAACATCTGAAATATAAATTTTTCCGTGCATTGCTTCAAGAAAATGTTTGCGATCTTTGATATTTACAAGCGGTTTATTATCTGTGCGAATAAGTTGTTCAGCGTCTTTTCCGGTCAAAGCAGTTAAGTTTCCGTCGTGAAAAATTGTATTTGTATCGTACAAAAGATTTTTAACTTTACTAAAATTTTTAACTTGTGGAGTTTGAAGATATTCAATAATTGTTGGATTTATGGCAAGCGACCTTAAGACTTGAAAATTTTTTTCGCAAAGATCAGTTATAAACTGTGAAACTATTGAATTTTTAAGCACGCCGGATTTTTCGGCGTTGTCTTCCAATTCTCCTGCTAAAGTTATTGCACTGAAAACCGATATAACAATTAGCGGGATCGCGCCCATTAACATAAGGAGTACGAAAAGTTTATTTCGGATGCTCCTTGTAATTGCCATTTATTTTGTGCAGTTAAAATTTATTCAACTGCACGTCTCACCACCTTTGAAAAAAATTAAACAGAAATATTTTTGCTTAACAATTATAATTGAATTTTTCTAAAATCACAATCAATTTTATCTGAAAATAAAAAAATGTACCGTCAATCAAAAAAACCGCCGAATTTTCGACGGCTTTAATTTTTTTTATTTATTTCTTCAGAATTTAGACTTTAACCACTAATTCTTAATTACACGTTTACGCCGTAATTTTTGCCGAGAGCTGCAAGTCCGCCGCTCCAGCCGCTGCCAATAGCATTAAATTTCCATTCGCCGTTATGGCGGTAAATTTCGCCGACAACTACTGCAGTTTCAACTGAAAAATCTTCGCCCAAGTCATAACGAATTAATTCTTGTTGAGTAATGTCGTCAACTACGCGGATATAAGCATTTGAAACTTGTCCGAAAGTTTGGCGGCGTTTTTCGGCGTCGTAAATTGTAACTGTGAAGTCAATTTTTTCAACATCAGGCGGAACTTTTTCAAGATCGATTTTAATTTCTTCGTCGTCGCCTTCGCCTTCGCCGGTAAGGTTATCGCCCATATGTTCAACCGCGCCGCTGATATGTTTCAGGTTGTTATAGAAAATAAAATCTTCGTCGTTACGAACTTTGCCATTTGCGCCGAGTAAAAAAGCCGCCGCGTCAAGGTCGAAGTCAAAGCCGCCGTCATATTTGTTTGTGTCCCAGCCAAGACCAATTAAAATTTTTTTCAAACTGGGGTTACCTTTTGTTAAGTCAACTTTCTGACCTTTTCTTAAACTTACAGCCATTTTTTAAAACTTCCTTTCAGTCAGTTTTTAGGAAAAAGTTGACAGGATACAGTTAAATTTCTGTTTCCTGCTTTCCTGTTATCTGTTTCCTTTTATTTACGTCCGACAGTCCAACGCAAGCCCCAATCAAAATCTTCATCCATTTCTTTGGAGTCGTGATAGAATCGAACGATTTTTTCAACACTAAAAGTTTCGCCGACATTTTCAAGCAAGGCAATCGCACAGGTTTTTTTCTCGGAGCCGTATTCATCCATTTTTACAACAAGTTCAGGACTGCCGGGACAATTCACGGTAACAACCGCGTTAGCTTCTTCCCAACGCGCCGCGCCTTCGTAAATAAAAGTAAAAATTAAAATTCGCTGAATCCTGCTCAAAAATTTGCCGTTGATTCTTAAAGTTTCGCCGCCTTCAAAACTTCCGCTGCGGTCGTCGCCGTCCAGAAAAACGTATGGCGCGTTTGTCAAACTGCCAAAAAGATTTCCCAATGCTTGTACAGCACCTGCGCGACCGTCTTTGAGTTCGTAAAGGCAAGCTAAATCTAAATCAATAGCCCTGCCGGAAAATTGCGGCTGTCTCCAATTAAGATTTACAATAATTTCACCAAGAAAACTGCCGCGCTTAATTAAATTTATGCGTTGTCCTTTGCGAAGTTCAATTTTTCTGCCGGTAGAAATTGGGCGATCATAATCTATTTGACGCCGTGAATTGAAATTTATTGACGGCGGAACAATTTCTATAGGCGGTTCAATGATAGGCGGCGGAGTAGTCATTTCGTCAGAAACTTCAATACCAAAATCGTTGCAAAGTGCGGCAAGTCCGCCTTTATATCCTGCGCCAATCGCAGAAAATTTCCACGCGCCTTTATAGCGGTAAACTTCGCCCAAAACTATTGCCGTTTCAATGGTAAAACTTTCCGGCTTAAAATTTGCGATGTCCACGCCGTCGGAATTTATCAAGCGCAAATTTGCGCCGCTAACCTTGCTAAAATTCAAGCGGCGTTTTTCAGCTTCGTAAATTGTAGCAGTTATAGAAATTTTTTCAATATGGCGGGGAATTTTTGTTAAATCAATTTCAACAGAATCATTTTCGTTATTGTGAATGACACTGCCGGAAATATGGCGCGGGTTGCCATAGAAAACAAAATCTTCATCGCCTGCAACTTTGCCGGTATTTTGGAGCAAAAAAGCCGCCGTGTCAATATCCATTGCGCCTGCGTTTCTTTCAAATTTTATAATCAAAAAATTTTCATTGATCGGGATTTTTTGTCCTTTGCGAAGTTCCATTTGATTCACTCCCCAGCATTTATTTCAAAAAAATTACGAATTACAATTTATCTTTAGTTATAACTTCAACGCCGGTATCTTTATTAACATTTTTGTCTGTGAAAGTTCCTTCCAGTGCTTGTACTGCAATTTTAAATCCTTCATAACCCATCATTTCAGGATTTTGTTTAATTGTAGCGTAAATTTTGCCGTCTTTAATCATAGCAAGAGTAGCTTCATCGGCATCAAAGGTTATTATAATTTGATTGTTATCTTGATTTTTAATTTGTTCGCTTAAAGCAAAAGTAATAATTTGGTTTACACCAAAAAATCCAACATAATTTGAAGTTTCATTTTCTTTAAAAGACTCGCTACCAATATAAATTGTTGGTGCAACAACAAAATTTGTTCCTTCAAAAGCAGATCTGAAACCTTTATCTCTCAAATCAGAATTTCTTTCTTCAACGTTTACAGCCCCAACTCCAATAGTTCCTTCAGTTATACCTGCATCAGCAAGAGCTTTCAACATAGTTTGCCCTGCAATTTTTCCCGCTTGTTCGTTGTCAGTTTCCAAAGTCATTATGGCTTCATAATCTGCTGAAGAGTCAACATAAATTATTTTTACTCCAGCGTCTTCAGCTTTTTTCAGATTTTCATTGATTTTGGTTTTTGAAACTGCCGAAATTAAAATAGCGTTAGCACCGTCGGCAACGGCTTTATCAATGCATTCTCCTTGAATTTCTGCTTTACGTTCCGTTGGATTAATCAGGGTGTAATTAACGTTATCGTATTCTTTGAGTGCATTTTTGCAACCTTCATCAATAAGTTTAAAGTAGCTATCCTTTTCATTATCCATTGTAATCAGACAAATTGAATATTTGTTTTTGTCGTTCGAGGTGTCTGCTGAAGGTTTAGGCGTATCACCGCCGCAACCTGTCATAAAAATTGCCACCAAAAAACTCATCAAAAAAATAGCACTCAACTTTTTCATTTTACCCATACTCCCTTTACATTTAAATTTTATCATTGGATTTTAATTAATCCTCGAATGTTACAGCCAAACAGAATTATCTCTGCCTTTCTGAAAAAGCGCGTTCAATATCACGTTTGGCGGATTTTTCGGCAAGGGCGGCGCGTTTATCGTAGTTATGTTTGCCGCTTGCAAGTGCCAATTCCATTTTTGCCTTGCCGTTTTTAAAATAAATTTTCAGCGGAATTAAAGTAAAACCTTTCTCACGAGTTTTACCGAAAAGTTTTAAAATTTCTTTTTTGTGCATTAAAAGTTTGCGGCGTCTTAAAGGATCGTGGTTAAAAATATTTCCCTGTTCGTAAGGGCTGATGTGCATATTTTCAACAAAAATTTCGCCATTTTTAATTTCGGCGTAACTGTCTTTTAAATTCGCCCGTCCACTGCACAGGCTTTTAACTTCCGTGCCTTTGAGTTCAATTCCGGCTTCGTAAGTTTCGTGAATGAAATAATCGTGGCGGGCTTTTCGATTTTCGCAGACGCTTTTTATACCTTTAGCTTTTGGCAAGAAAATTTCTCCCTTCGGTCGATTGAGTAAATGCTCCTATTCGTCGCATTTACAAGGTGTTAGCGGTTAGGTTTTAGATGTAAAACCTAGATTATGTTTACAAAAGTGTTGAAAAGTGGGCGCACAGGACGTGCGCCCGCCGCCGCTTGCAATGCGATGAGTAAGAGCATTGCTCCGCCGTGATGGCGTTATGGGCGGCTGTTTCTTTCTTTTGGGCGGGTTGCAACTGCGAGGAGTACGAGCAGTTGCTCCTTTCTTTGCGCCAAAGAAAGAAAAGCTGCATTTAAAAATATAAAAATTTTTTAAACGCCAAACTAGGGAAAACTAATTTATCAAAAAGAAGATTGAATGATTAACGCCAAGTAATTATCCATTTCATCATCCCAGCGAATGTTATACGCTCGCGCAGGAGTTTCAACGCCCCAATTATTAATTCGCACGTCGATATATTCATTGCCGTTTTTGGAAAGTTTTTGCATCGGGCAACCTTCGCAAGGCGCGTCCAAATTATGAAAACGCTTGTAACATTTTTGATCTGTTGCCGTATTCATCAGCGTTTGGCGAATCGTGTTGTTAAAGTAAATCGGCTCATAAGTATCCTTATCGACGACGTAAATAAATTCCATCATATGGTCAAGGATATTTTGCAAATGCTTGCTCATTTTTTCGGAGACTTTATCATTTTGCTGATTGAGCAGAATATTTCCCAACAGAACCGAAAAAATACTAAGGCGCGTGTATTCTTCTTTAGAAAATTCGTGATTAGCGTTGGCAGTTTCAAAGCAGACACTTCCAACAATTTCGCTGCCGTGTGCAATTTGCGAATGTACAAACGAGCCTAATTTCAGCGTTTCAAAAACTTCTTCGTAACCGGGATAAGCCTTATAGGTGTTTTGACAAATAGACATAACGCCATAGGGCGTCGGCTCATAGTGAGAATCAACGATTGAGTAGCGGACGTTCATATATTCGCCGTATTTGTCAATATTTTCTTGAGATGAAAGCGAAACGCCATTTGGGCTAATCCATTCAAACGCCGTTACATACTGATTGGAGCTTTTATTGAGTTTGGAAACTGAAACGCGGTCAAGATTAAACTGCTTGCCGAACATTCCAAGACAAATTGAAATTGTAGCTTCGGGGTTCTGCGTTTCGTACAACAGATTTAAAATAAATTCCAACATATTATCTTCAAAGGCTTTTTGGCGAATATCCTCCGCGTGTGCGGGGTCTCTTTCATTTTCGACTGAAATATTTCTGCCAATCAAGCCCAAATGATAAATCGAATAGCGATTTTTGCCGCGTGACTTTGAATCATATAAAGCGCGGTCGGCGCGTTTAAATAAATCTGTGTAAGTTGTACCGTGTTCAGGATAAAGCGCAATTCCAATGCTGACGGAAAAAGGCAAGCTTTGATTGTTATTTTCGTAATTGCGATTGAGGAGTTGCAAAAGTTCGGTACAGCGTCTTTCCAAAACATCTTGCGAAGGCATATCAACAAACAGTACAACAAATTCATCGCCGCCAATTCTGCCGACAATATCTTTTTGCCGGAAAACGCTTTTAATAGCATTGCCCATATCGCCCAAAACGCCGTCGCCAAAAAGATGTCCGAATGAATCATTAATTGCTTTAAAGCCGTCCGCGTCGATAATGACAAGGGCAGGCGGTAAATCATTCGGCGCAAGTTTTGAAAGATACGTTTCAATATTTTTTTGAGTGGCAACTTTGTTTAAAAAACCTGTCAATACGTCGTGTTCAGCGGAGTGTTGAAGTTCCATTTGCCAAAGTTGTTTGACGTTGATATTACAAATGCAACCGAAGCCAATAACCGGACCAATGTCATTAAAATAAATCAGCAGACGAAATTCCGCCCACAAGTAGCCGCGATCGTTTTTTCCGCGCAATCGAATTTTTGTACTGAAATATTTTGAATCGTTTATTGTATTTTGTTGCCAAAACATTTCGTCAAAAAATTCTTCAAACTTGCCGCCGTCTTCGGGGTGGATGACATTTCCCCCAAAAAAAACTGTGGACGCCGGAGAAACGACTTGCGGCAAATCATAGTCGGATTGTTCCACTGAAGTTTCAAATTTAAGTATATCTTCCGCAATTATCCATTTGAAATAAATAATATTTTCTACGTCGTTCAAAGTGCGGTATATGTCCGTGTCAAATTCGGTTGGGATTTCAAATTTCGATTCGGTCATTCAAAATGCGACAGGAACTCTGCCGCTCCACCTCCTTGAAATAATTTTGTTGAAGTGTATTGTACCAAATACTAAGAAATTTATGCAACCGCTTTTTGAAGTTTTTATTAGTTTGACAATATTTTTAATGAAGTATATAATTTCACTTACTGTTTATATTTTGTGGAATTTTTTTGCCTACCTTTTCAGGAGCAACTTTCAAGAAATTTTGTTTTAATTTCGATTTTTGGGAGTTTAATTCCTGCAAAGTTTTAGGTTTTATTAAAAAATGGGAGTGGTTTCTTGAATGTTTAGTCCAGTTCAAGTTGGAAAGAGAACCCGTTACAGTTACGCACGTATTAAAGAAGTTATGGAAATGCCTCATCTTCTTGATATTCAGCGCAATTCGTACAAGTGGTTTCTTGAGGAAGGTCTCAAAGAAATTCTCGAAGATATTTCACCTATCACAATTTCTACCGGCAACCTCAAACTGTTTTTCAAAGATCCCGTTCTTGGCAAACCAAAATACACTCTCGAAGAATGCCGCGAACGTGATAGCACTTACTCTGCGCCAATTCGCGTAAAAGTTCAACTCGTCAATCATGAGCTTGGCGACGTTAAGGAGCAGGAGGTCTTCATGGGGGACTTCCCGCTGATGACGAACACCGGAACTTTTATTATTAATGGGGCGGAAAGGGTTATCGTTTCGCAGCTGGTTCGTAGCCCGGGCGTGTATTACGATCAAACTATTGATCAGACCGGTAAAAAGATTTTTACCTCTACCGTTATTCCTAATCGCGGCGCGTGGATTGAACTTGAGACGGAGCCGGGCGATAAAATCAGAGTGCGTATCGACCGTACCAGAAAAATGCCCGTTACCTATTTCCTACGCGCTCTAGGTTTTCAATCTGATAACGATATTCTCGCTCTATTCCAACATAATAAATTTATTAAGGCTGAACTTGAACGCGATGAACCTGAATTTCGTTCGCAGGCTCGTTCCCTCGAAGAAGTTTATAAACATATTCGTCCTAATGAGCCTACTACTTCAGTTGAAAACGCTCTACAGTTGCTTAATTCGCTTTTCTTCGATCCTAAACGTTACGACCTTGCCAGCGTCGGGCGTTATAAAATCGCTAAAAAATTAGGGTTAAAACGTCGTCTCTTCGGTAAAACTCTCGTTGAAGATATTGTCGATGCCTCTACCGGTGAAATTCTCATTCCCGCCGGTAAAAATTTTGCTGATTCTTTAATTGACTTCGCTAATAGTGAAACTTTTCACGCGCTTAGTAGTAAGTCGGGTAGTAGCGGTTCAAATGGTAATGGTAATAGTGAAAATATTCACGCGCTGAATTATGCACAGGGTAATTTGTCCGGCGGTAATGGCGGCGGTAATGGTAATAGTGAAAATATTCACGCGCTGAATTATAAGGCGGGTGGAAGTTCAGATAGTAATAATGGTAACGGCGGCGGCTTTACTATCGACGATATTTTAAATTTTATTGCTGAAAGTAAATGCCTTGAGGTCGTCGATTCTAATTCTAATATCGTTTTCCCTGCCGGTACTAATTTCAATGACTCCATTATTAATTTCATCAGTCAAAATAGTTTCGACGTTGTCAACTCCGGCGGCAAAATTATTTTTCCGGCGGGGACTAATCTTGCTGATAATGTTAGAAAATTTGTGGTTCAAAACGGTTTGCATTTGGAAAGTAGCGGCAAGGTTACTGATTCTGACGGCGATGTTATTTTCTCTGCCAATGTTGATTTTAATATGACGCTTGCTGATTTTATCGCACAAAGTCGCAATTTCACTATTAAAAATACTGCCGGCGATACTATTTTCAACGCGGGGACTGATTTTAATCAATCCATTTTCAATTTCATCGACCGCAATAAGGATTTTAATTTGAAGGTTATCGATAAAACTACTACTGATATTGTGTACCCTAGATATACCGTCGTTGGCGAAGCTGAACTTGATAAAATTTACCGCACTGCTGATGCTGTTACTCAAATTTTAAAAAATAAATTGCATTCTAAATTTCTTGGCGAAATTATCGACGTTTCTACCGGCAACGTTGTTTATCCTGCCGGTACTGACTTTGACGACTCCATTATTTCTACTATCGCACATACCCCTGACTTTGAGAAATTTGCTATTAAGACGCTTACTTCAATTTCGCCGCTTGTTACTGAACAGGAGCTTAATAAAATTTATCAAGCGCGGGAGGAAGAAATTTTTAATCTTGTACCTGATGAAGTTCATCGCGGTTATATTAATCCTATTCCCGTTAAAATTAAGACTGACAGTGGCGCAATTACTATGCTTTGTGCTCCTACTTTGGATATTCGCACTGTTTGCATTGCTGATATTGTTGCTTCGATTGGTTATCTGCTTGATTTAATGGAAGGCGTGGGCAATGTTGATGACATTGATCATTTAGGTAACCGCCGCGTTCGTAGCGTTGGTGAACTCCTGCAGAATCAATTTAGAATTGGGCTTGCACGTATGGAGCGCGTTGTTCGGGATAGGATGACTACTCAAGACAGCGAAATTATTACTCCGCAGGTTTTAATTAATATCAAGCCGGTTATTGCTGCCATTAAAGAATTTTTCGGCTCAAGCCAACTTTCGCAGTTTATGGATCAGCATAATCCACTTAGTGAACTTACTCATAAACGTAGACTTAGTGCATTGGGTCCCGGCGGTCTTTCACGTGAACGCGCCGGTTTTGAAGTTCGGGACGTTCATAACAGCCACTATGGCAGAATGTGTCCTATTGAAACTCCGGAAGGTCCTAACATTGGTTTAATTGGTAGTCTTTCCAATTACGGCAGGATTGATCAATACGGCTTTGTTGAAACTCCTTACCGCCGCGTTGACGCTGCTAATCACAAAGTTACTAATGAAGTTCGTTATATGACTGCTGACGAAGAGGAAGTTTTAACCATCGCGCAGGCTAATGAGCCCCTTGACGATAACGATTGGTTTATTAATGAACGCGTTACTGCTCGGCACAATCAGGAAACTTCGCTTGTTAGACGTGAAAAAGTTAATTATATGGACGTTAGCCCTAAGCAGGTTGTTTCCATTGCTACTGCTTTAATTCCCTTCCTCGAAAATGACGACGCTAACCGCGCTTTGATGGGTGCAAATATGCAACGGCAAGCTGTACCTTTACTTCGTACTCAAGCTCCGCTCGTTGGTACCGGGATGGAATTTAAAGCTGCTTGTGATAGTGGCGTTATGATTCTTGCCAATAAAGCCGGCGTTGTTTCTTACGTTGATTCTTCCATTATTGATATTGACAATGACGACGGCACTAAGTCTCATTACAAACTTCAAAAATTTGTTCGTTCCAATCAGGGCACTTGTATTAATCAGGTTCCTATTGTTTCTTACGGCGAACATGTCAACTACAATCAACCTATTGCTGATGGTCCCAGTACTGATCACGGCGAATTGGCTTTAGGTTATAATATTATTGTTGCTTACATGCCTTGGGAAGGGTACAACTACGAGGACGCCATTTTACTTTCTGAAAATCTTATTAAACAGGACATTTACACTTCCATTCACATTGAGGAGCACCAATGCGATGCTCGCGATACTAAATTGGGGCCGGAAGAAGTTACGCGCGATATTCCCAATGTTTCTGAAGACGCTTTAACTAATCTTGATGCTGATGGGATTATTGCCATTGGCGCGGACGTTCGACCGGGCGATATTTTAGTTGGCAAAGTTACTCCCAAAGGTGAAACTGAATTAACTGCTGAAGAACGTTTACTGCGCGCTATTTTTGGTGAAAAGGCTCGTGAAGTCCGCGATACTTCGCTTAGAGTTCCTCACGGTGAATCCGGCAAGATTGTTGACGTGAAAATTTTTACTCGGGATAACAATGATGAAATGGCTCCGGGTATTAATAAGCAAGTCCGCGTTTACATTGCTCAAAAGCGTAAAATCTCCGTTGGCGATAAAATGTCGGGGCGGCATGGTAATAAAGGCGTTGTTTCTCAAATTATGCGGCAAGAGGATATGCCTTTCTTGCCTGATGGTACTCCTGTTGATATTGTACTTAATCCTTTGGGCGTTCCTTCCCGTATGAATATTGGGCAGATTTTAGAAACTCATTTAGGTATGGCTGTTCGTAATCTTGGTTTTCAGATTAAAAGTCGTAAAGGCGATATTTTGGACAAACTTAAATCTTATGGCTACGACCTTGACAAATTTGGCGTTCCCAATGTTGAAGATTTTGGTATGTGCATTGCCACTCCTGTTTTTGATGGCGCACGTGAGCAGGACGTTATGAATACTTTGGAGCTTGCGGGCATTGTCAATCCGGACGGCGTTGTTACTGGCAAGACTAAACTTTTTGACGGGCGCACTGGTGAGCCTTTTGAAAATCCTGTTACTGTTGGTTGTGTTTATATGTTGAAACTTCATCATCTTGTTGACGATAAGATTCACGCTCGTTCTACCGGTCCTTACAGTTTAGTTACTCAACAACCTCTCGGCGGCAAGGCTCAATTTGGCGGTCAACGTTTTGGCGAAATGGAAGTTTGGGCTCTTGAGGCTTATGGTGCTAGCTATACTCTTCAGGAAATTCTCACTGTTAAATCTGATGATGTTGTTGGTCGTGTTAAGGCTTACGAGGCTATTGTTAAAGGCAATAATATTCCTGAACCGGGCGTTCCGGAGTCTTTCAAAGTTTTAATCAAGGAATTACAATCTATTGGCCTTGATATTAAAGTGCTTAGCGGCGATTCTAAAGAAATTGATATTCGTGATGAGGAGGAGGAAGAAATTAAAGCTCATGCTGCTAAGGTTGAACCTATTCCCAATCCTCCTGAGCCCGAGCACGTGCCTGAACCAGAGCCTGAATCCGATTCTGATTTTGAGCCTTCTGATGATGAGATTGAATTTCTCAATCATTCCTTTACTGATTCTGATGACAACATTTCTGATTTTGATGATAAATCTTTCCGTAACTTTTTCAATAATTTCTCTGATGATGATTCTATTGATGATTTTTAATTTTTAAAGGAGAAATTTTTATGTTAGACGTTAATATTTTTGATTCTATGCGCGTGGGGCTTGCTTCTCCTGATAAAATTCGTGCTTGGTCACATGGCGAAGTTAAGAAGCCGGAAACTATTAATTATCGCACTCTCAAACCAGAGCGCGATGGTTTATTTTGCGAACGTATTTTTGGCCCTACTCATGACTGGGAATGTCATTGCGGCAAGTATAAGCGCGTTCGTTACAAGGGCATTATTTGTGATCGTTGTGGCGTTGAGGTTACTCGTGCCAAAGTTCGTCGTGAACGTATGGGTCACATTGAGTTAGCTGCTCCTGTCAGTCACATTTGGTATTTCAAGGGTATTCCTTCTCGTATGGGTTTAATTTTGGGCATGACTCCCAAAAATCTTGAACGCGTTCTCTACTTTGCCTCTTATATTGTCTTAATTCCTCCTACTATTCAAAACAAAGATTTTCCTATTAACAAGCAACAATTACTTTCTGAAGGTGAATTTCGCAAGGCTAGGGAAATTTATGGCGATTCTTTAAAAGTTGGCATTGGCGCGGAGGCCATTCAATTTTTACTTCAGCAGCTTGATTTAGAGCAGATGGCTACCGAACTTCGACAAGAAATTCATTCTCCTTCTGCTCAAAAGCGTTTCCGCGCTATTCGTCGCCTTGAGGTTGTTGAGGCTTTTCGTAAAAGTGGTAACAAGCCTGAATGGATGATTTTAAATGTTATTCCTGTCATTCCTCCTGATTTACGGCCTATGGTTCAACTTGATGGCGGGCGGTTTGCCACCAGTGATTTAAATGATTTATATCGACGCGTCATCAATCGCAATAATCGTCTCAAGAAAATGCTTACTATCAACATTCCTGATTTAATCCTTCGTAATGAAAAGCGTATGTTACAGGAGGCTGTCGATGCTTTAATAGATAATGGCAGGCGCGGCAGACCTGTTACTGGCAGTGGCAACCGCGCTTTAAAATCTTTATCTGATATGTTAAAAGGCAAGCAAGGGCGTTTTCGTCAAAACTTATTAGGCAAGCGCGTTGATTATTCTGGGCGCAGTGTTATTGTTGTTGGGCCTGAATTAAAATTACACCAATGCGGACTTCCTAAAGAAATGGCTTTAGAATTATTTAAGCCTTTTGTAATGAAGAAACTTTCTGCTGATGGAAACACCACTATAAAAGCCGCTAAACGCAAAGTTGAGCGGGCTAATGCTGATGTTTGGGGCGTACTTGAGGAAGTTATCAAAGAGCATCCGGTTTTATTGAACCGTGCTCCTACACTTCACAGATTAGGTATTCAAGCCTTTGAACCTGTTTTAACTGAAGGCAGAGCTTTAAAGTTGCACCCGTTGGCTTGTACTGCGTACAATGCAGACTTTGACGGAGACCAAATGGCAATACATTTACCGTTATCAGCGGAGGCTCAAGCTGAAGCGCGGGTATTAATGTTAGCAGCTAATCACATTCTTGCACCAAAAGACGGCAAGCCTATTATCGTTCCTACACAAGATATGGTATTGGGGACTTATTATTTAACTGTTATTGACAAAAAGCATCCAGTAGGCAGTGGCAAAATCGTAACAGGTCTAAATGAAGCACTCATGGCGTATCAGCAGAAGGAATTATCGTTACAGGCGGAGATAGTAGCGCGGGTGCGGGTAGAGGAATTACCGACCGGACTTAGAGGGAAGTATCCTTCAGGGTATGCAATGGTAAAGACGACGGTAGGGCGGATGATCTTTAATGAGATATTACCGGCGGAGCTTCGGTATTATCGCGAGAATGAGTCGGGCGAATTAGAATTAGGGATTGTCATGAACAAGAAGGAATTGGGGAAGTTAGTAGCAGCTTGTTATGATTTATGTGGGGCGACGAAGACGGCAGAAGTCATCGACGCTGTTAAGAATTTGGGGTATCACTATGCCTGTGTTGCGGGGATGACAGTAGCCATCTCTGATGTCATTGTTCCACCTAGTAAGAAGTCGATCATTGACGAGACTGCTAAAAAGGTAAAGCGGGTTGAGAGTCAATATTTGAATGGGTTGATAACAGAAAATGAGCGGTACAAGAAAGTCGTAGCATTATGGAACGGGGCTACTGATGCTGTAGCAGATGCCATGATGCAGAATTTATCTGAGAATGAGCCTGATAATCCAATATATATGATGGCTGACAGTGGGGCTCGTGGTAACAAGCAGCAGATGCGACAGTTAGCTGGAATGCGTGGGTTAATGGCTGATCCTTCAGGTAAGATAATAGACTTACCTATTACAGCTAATTTTAGGGAAGGCTTGAGCGTATCAGATTATTTTATATCTTCACACGGGGCGCGGAAAGGTTTAACCGATACCGCACTTAGAACGGCAGATAGTGGCTATTTGACACGGCGATTAGTTGACGTGGCTCAAGATGTTATTGTCCGTGAGGCAGATTGTGATGTGACTACAATCAATTTAAAGTTAGAGCGGGCTCACTTGGCGGAGGATACTTTTGACGCTATTGAGATATTGCATGAGGAATTGATTGGGCGGGTCTTGGCAGCTGATATATTGAATCCTACTACCTCTGACGTTGAAATAGTGCATGATACTATTTTGACAGACAAGACACTTGAAAAGATTGGTGAATTGGGCTCGGATAGTATTACTTTGCGGGGGCGCAGTTTAACTGCTCCCAATAGTGCTAGTCATTCATTAGTTAGCGAGACTATTGGGCTTGGGACTCGTGATGACGGCAAGCGGGAAATTTTGCGCCATAATTTTATACATGAGATTATTGGTAAGGAATTGGCAAAAACTGTTATAGCCAATGGCTTTGAATTTACTGCTGGTACTTTGTTGACTCATGATATTTTGGATAATATTTTGGACAGTGATATTTGTGAAATATTTATACGCAATAACAATGTACGCGGTATTGAGGTTGAGGCGATAACTGAAGGCAGTGGGGTTATTGAATCGCTTGAAGATCGCATTGTTGGTAGAGTTTTAGCTGAAGATATTTTTGATATTGACGGTAATAAAATTGCGTCGATAAATGCTGAAATTGACAAGAAATTAGCTAAGCTAATTGCCTCTGTTCGCACGGGTGAGCTTTTAATTTATGATACTTCCACCGTCTCTAATTTAGATTCTAAAACCTCCCCAGTCTCCAATTTAGACTCTAATATAATTGGCAAGGTAATAGCCGAGAATATCCTTGATAGTAACGGCAAGATTGTACTTTCTAAGGGCACTGTCATCACTGCGCAAAATTTACCAATTATAAAATCTAACAAGCGCAAGACTGTTAAGATTCGCTCTGTATTGACGTGCAAGAGTCAATTTGGCGTGTGTATAAAATGTTATGGCACAGACTTAGCGAATCAGAGTCCAGTTGAAGTTGGTGAAGCGGTAGGAATAATAGCGGCGCAAAGTATAGGTGAACCCGGTACCCAATTAACAATGCGTACCTTCCACACGGGCGGCGTAGCAGGCGGCGACGATATTACTCAAGGTTTACCGAGAGTTGAAGAATTATTTGAAGCGAGAAAGCCGAAACACAATGCAATAATCGCCGAAGTAGAAGGCGAAGTAAAATTTGGCCGCAATGAAAAAAATAACCTCTTACAAATTACCGTCACCCCTTCAATAGGCTTGCCCCGCGATTATACAATTCCCTTCGGCTCCCGCGTCAGCGTCAATCCCGGCGACTGGATCGACGCCGGCACTAAATTAACTGAAGGCTCCGTCAACCCCCACGACATCCTCCGCGTCAACGGTCTAAAGGCAACCCAACAATACCTCGTCTACGAAGTCCAAAAAGTCTACAAGTCTCAAGGCGTCGAAATCAACGACAAACATATAGAAGTTATGGTCCGCCAAATGCTCCACAAAGTAAAAATCGAAGACTCCGGCGATACAGAATTTCTCCCCGGCGAATTCGTAGACATAAACGTCTTTGAATCCGCAAACACCAAAGCAATCGAAGTCGGCGGCGAACCCGCCGTAGCAAAGCCAATCCTTTTAGGTATAACAAAGGCATCTTTGGCAACAGATTCATTCTTGAGCGCGGCAAGTTTTCAGGAGACAACTAGGGTACTCACTGACGCCGCAATTAAAGGCAAAATTGATCCGCTGATTGGCTTGAAAGAAAATGTTATCATCGGCAAATTAATTCCTGCCGGTACGGGAATGCCGCGTTATCGCAATTTGCAAGTTGTCGATACGACCATTGCAACGGATGAAAGACCTAACGATATTATCGCAACGATTTAAAATATTTTTGTAAACTAAAAAGCCGCCCTGAAAAATTTGGGCGGTTATTTTTTTATTATAAATCTGAACGTAATTTTTTAGCGTCACCAAAATAAATATGATGAATTTTTTCAACTTTTTATTAACGCTGTCAAAAATTATTAAAATATTTTTGTAAACTAAAAAAGCCGCCCTGAAAATTTTGGGCGGTTATTTTTTTTATTGTAAATCCGGACGTAATTTTTTAGCGTCACCAAGATAAATATGATGAATTTCTTCAATTTTTTTATCAATGTCAACAAGCATTAAAGCCCTAATGCACATTGGCATACTTCCTTCAACAAAAGTTTCTTGAGCGTCGAAAAGTGGCACAAGATTAAAATTGCCCGGAAGTTGCCTCAATCCTGCAGCAGGAAAAGCGGCGTTTAAATCGTTCGTTGAAGTAAAAATAATTGCGCCGACGTTTTCAAGTACAATTTCATTTGAAGATAACATTTTTGTAATAAGCAACTGCGCCGCCTTCCAAATTTCATCTTTTGAATTTTGATTTACGGTAATTGCGCCTCTGATACCGCGTAACATAAAAAACTCCTTTCAAAATTTAACCTTCGTCAATTTTTCTTAACAACAAAGCTGCGAGAGAATCTGGACTTCCAACTTCAATATCATCGGGAACACTTTGTCCGGTTGTCAAATAAGACAGCGGCAAATTTTCATATCTAAGCAAATTAATGACGGTTCCGAAGTTAGACGTTTCATCAATTTTAGTTATAATTACTTTTTCCGGCTCGACTGCGGAAAATTTTTTGATAATTTCTTTGGCGTCGTTGAGTTTGACGGACGCGCTAATAACCAAATGCTTTTCAATTCGTGGATTCGTTTTCAGAAATTCTTGCAACTCATACATTTGAGATTCACTGTACTGACTGCGCCCCGCCGTGTCGATTAAAATTAATTCTTTGTCTTTGTGCCTGTCAATCGCTAACGCTAATTCCTGCGGCGTGTAAACAATTTCAATCGGCAAGCCCAAAATATCAGAATAAGTTTTGAGTTGTTCAACTGCCGAAATTCTGTAAGTATCAGCAGTTATTAAAGCCGCGCCAATTCCTTGTTCAAGTACAAATTTGGCGGCGATTTTTGCAAGCGTGGTAGTTTTGCCGACGCCGGTTGTACCGACAAGCGCAACAATTTTTGAACCGCGCCGACTCAATTTAATTCCTTCGGCAAATTTTATATGTTCGCTGAAATATGAAGACAGCGTCCACTTCGCCGCGCCGGATTTATAATCAATCGAAGTATCAGCCATTTCGCCAATAATATCTTCGCTGACATCTTGGCTTTTAAGTGCCTCATGCAACGTCATTGAAACTTTTGGGGGCTCTTTGCCCAAAACTTCAGCAAGCATTGATTTCATTTGTGCAATTTCGGCTTCAAGTTGTTTGATTCTTTTTTGTTCCGCACTTTCAACACCCGCTGAAACGCTTTCAGAGGGCGCAGGAGGCGTTTCTGGGCTTGCAGATATATTTTCATGCTTTGAAGGCGCAGGAGCCGCTGTAGGCGATTGTACGGGCTGTGGCGGCGTCTGTTGAGCCGCTTGCATTTGTTGGAACTGCGCGAACATCATTTGTTGGAATTGCGCCATTTGTTCCGGCGTGAAATTCATTGGCAAAGATTTTTCATCTGCCGGCAAAGGTTCAGTTTTTGAAGGTTTTTCTTTGGTTGATATTTTTTCAAATTTTGGCGTTTCAACGGATTTTTCCGGCGGAGTTTCGGTTAATTGTTCATTTTTAGCGGCTCTTTGTTGTCTTTGGGCAATTCGTTGAGCCTTCAAAGTCATTTTTTTAGGTTCTTCAGCCGCGTTTAAAATTTCGGCGTCAGATTGTGATTCAATTTCTATTGGTGAATTTTCTTTGACGCGTTTTAAAACGCTTTGAAGTTTTTTAATATCTTCCGGCGAAACTTTTTCTTCGTCTGAAAGTGGAGTTGCAGGATTTTCAACTTTTTTTGAAGTTTCGGGAACAGATTTTTTATATTTTGCGGCGGCGATATTTGCAGGTTGTGCAACGGGCGTTGGTTTATCTGATTTTTCCGGCGAATCTTCAACTGCGGCGGTTATTTCCACAACTTCCCGCGTTCGCAAGCCTAACAATCCGCTTTCTTTGTATTTTTTACTATGAAGAATTACAGCACGCGAGCCGAGCTCCGCACGCATTGCCGCTACTGCCTCCTTCATTGTTGCCGCTTTAAAAACTTTTATTTGCAACTTAAAAAGTCACCTCCAATTTTAATTAGGTACTTTGAAGACAATCTCAAACTTCACTGAAATTTCAAGTGCAACGCCAATTACAATCTGACAACGCCGAGAATTTGAATTTCAACAGTTTGGCTAATTTCAGCATGTGAAACAACCGTGACGCCGGAAACCGAACGCGCAATTAATTTTCTGAAGTACAGGCGAACTGCCGGACTTGTCAAAACTATTGGCGGATAACCCATATTTGCCAACTTTTCAATTTCGCCATTCAATGAAGCAATCATACGGCGCATTGAATCAGGATCTAAATTGACGTAAGAGCCGTGATCTGTACGTTGAACGCCGCCGACAATTTTATTTTCAAGCGAAGGATCAAGCGTAATACAAGCCAAAACATTTCCCTGAACAACCTGCGCGGAAATTTGGCGAGCCATTGCGTGGCGTACATATTCTGTAAGAATTTCTGGATCCTTCGTAACGCGGGCATAGTCTGATAAAACTTCCATAATCGTTGCCATATCGCGAATTGAAATTCTTTCGTCCAAAAGGTACGACAAAACTTTTTGAACTTCGCCGACGCCCAACAATTCCGGTACAACTTCCTGTACCAAAGATTTGTGAGTTTTCTCAAGGTTATCAATAAGATTTTGAGTTTCTTGACGCCCGAGAATTTCGCTTGCGTGTTGCTTGATAACTTCAGTCAAGTGCGTTGCCAAAACTGAAACTGCATCAACAACCGTATAACCATTCAATTCAGCTTGTTCACGAGCATTTTCAGGAATCCACAGCGCGGGAAGTCCAAACGCCGGTTCAGTCGTTTCAATACCGGGAATTTCTTCAAAAACTGTACCGGAATTCATCGCCAAAAAGTGATCTAACATTAATTCGCCGCGTGCAATTTCCATACCTTTTAACTTGATTATGTAGGAGTTCGGCTTAATCTGAATGTTATCACGAATACGAATTGTAGGAACGACTAAACCTAACTCAAGCGCACATTGTCGGCGAATCATAACAATTCTGTCTAACAAGTCGCCGCCCTGCGTCGTGTCAACCAACGGAATTAACGAATAACCAATTTCTAATTCCATTGGGTCAACCTGCAACAATGAAACGATATTTTCAGGGCGCGTAGCCTCTGCTTTAGCTTGCGATTCTCTTTCAGCTGCAAGTTCTTCTTCGTCTTCAGCGGAACGGGATTTTCTATGCAGACTATATCCAATAAAGCCGCAAATTAAAGCCAATGTGAAAAATGGAATTCCGGGAAGTCCTGGAACAATCGCCAAAACTGTCAAAACGCCGGTATTTATAAAGAAAATTCTTTCGTTGTTGAAAAGTTGCTTGACAATATCCGAGCCCAAATTTCCTTCAGACGCGGCACGAGTAACGATAATACCTGTAGCAGTAGAAATTAAAAGCGCGGGAATTTGGCTGACAAGACCTTCACCGACGGTTAAAAGCGTGTAAGTATTCAACGCCGTTACAGCGTCCATATCGCGTTGAACCATACCAATAACAAAGCCGCCGCCAATATTTATCAACATAATAACAATAGCGGCAATAGCATCACCTTTGACGAATTTTGACGCACCGTCCATAGCTCCAAAGAAGTCCGCCTCACGTTGAATTTTTTCACGGCGAACTTTAGCCTCTGCGTCCGTAATTGCGCCCTGATTTAAATCCGCGTCAATCGCCATTTGTTTACCGGGCATAGCGTCCAAAGTAAAACGCGCCGAAACTTCAGCAACGCGTTCTGAACCTTTGGTAATTACGATAAAGTTTACGATAACCAAAATGATGAACATAATGAAACCGACAACGGGGTTACCGCCGACGACGAAATTACCAAACGACGTTATGACTTCGCCCGCGTAACCGTTAATTAAAATCAAGCGCGTTGAAGAAATATTTAACGCCAATCTGAAAAGCGTTGTTACCAAAAGTAGCGATGGAAAAACTGATAAATCCAACGCCTCTTCATTGTAAATTGCACTCATTATAACGACAAGCGCAATGGTAATATTCAAGCAAATCAGCACGTCAAGGAGCGCGGTTGGCAACGGAATAATCATCATTATGACGATCATAACGAGCGTTACCGCAATTATAACGTCGCTGTATTTTTGTATAAACGATCCAATTATTGATGAAGAATCGCTTTGTAAGGTTCCTTCGGGCGCAGCCATTTAAAAATCTCCTTTCAGTTGATTTTAGGTGTTAGGTTTTAGCGGTTAGTTGTTAGGGAAATTCCTAAAACCTGAAACCTAAGACCTAGCACCTATTTTCTTATGTTTGAGTTTGTAGACGTAAGCCAAAACTTCCGCCACAGCTTTATATAATTCCTCCGGTACGAAGCCGCCAATTTCGACAGTATCGAAAAGTGCGCGTGCCAGCGGTTTATTTTCTACAATCATAATATCGTTTTCGCGGGCAATTTCTTTGATACGTTGTGCAACCAAGTCTTGCCCTTTCGCCAAAACTTTAGGCGCAGCCATTCCTTTTTCATAAACTAAGGCAACTGCAAAATGTGTCGGGTTTGTAACGATAACATCAGCCTTCGGTACTTCCTGCATCATTCGGGACATTGCCATTTGGCGTTGTTTCTGTCTGATTTTACCTTTAATTTGCGGATCGCCTTCAGTTTGTTTGTATTCGTCTTTAACTTCCTGCTTAGTCATCATCAAATCTTGCGTCGTCTGCCATTGTTGATAAGCGTAGTCAGCAATAGCCAAAACCATTATGACGCCGATAACTTGAAACGCCATTGTAAAAATTTTGTCCGCAATTTCTGCCAATGAATACTCTAAATCATAATTGATAAAATACGGCATGAAGGGAATTTCATCCTTCAAATACAAGTACAAAAAAAATCCAATGACTAAAATTTTGAAAAGCGATTTAAACATTTCAACCAATGAACGCTTAGAAAAAATTCTGCCGAAGCCGTTAATTGGGTTGAGGTTGTCAAGTTTAAATTCAATTTTTTCAGTTGAAACCATAAAACCTACTTGATAAAAACTAATTCCAAGTCCAAAAATCATAATCCCAAACATAATTGGAAACGCGGTTTTTATCAGCAGTACCAAAATTCCCAAAAATATTTCCATAATTGCTTCGGACGAAGTGCCAAAGGTTGAAAGATTGGCGAAAACGTAGGCTGAATAACCTGCAATATTTTCGTAAATGTATTCCCAAAAAAATTTAATGGCGAAAAAACCTGCCAAAAGTACAAAGGCGGCGTTAAGTTCTTGACTTCGTGCAACTTGACCTTTTTTACGAGCATCGCGGCGTTTTTTGTCGGTAGGCTCTTCAGTTTTGTCGCCGCCTTCTGCGAAAAGTTGTAAATCAAAAAAATTTTCGCGCAGGGCGTCATTCTCTTCAAATATCATAGGCATCACGTCCAAAAAGTTTTACGGTGAAATTAATTTAAGGGCGGTTACAATGTTTGCGTACATAGTGTTAAACATTGAATCTAGAAATAAAATGAAAAACGGCAGGAGCATTGACAACATAAAAGTACCAATCGTCAAATGGAGCGGAATACCGACAACGAAAATATTCATTTGCGGCATCGTACGCGCCAAAATTCCCATTCCGACATTGACAAGCAAAATTGAAAAAGTAACCGGCATTGCGATTTTCATTCCAACAAGAAAAACACCGGCGGTAATATCGCCAATAAAACTTGTCAACGCCTCGTTCCAAACAACGCCGTCAAGCGGGATTCTGTTGAAACTTTCAATCAGTGCGCCAATTATTATATGATGACCGTTGACAACCAAAAAATAAATTACAGCCAGATTATAAAGAAAACTTCCGATAAGCGGGGATTGCTGACCGGAAGTCGGATCCATAACTTGTGCGACGGAAAAACCAACTTGCATATCCATAATTTTTCCAGCCATATTTATAGCGGCTAAGGCGACGAAGGCAATAAAACCAATCATCCAGCCGACAAACATTTCTTGTAAAATTGAACCGGCGAACATTAAAATTGATTCCGGCGCAGTTACGATATTTTTTTCAACGATAACCGGAAAAGTTACAAACGCCATTGTAATTGCGGCGGCGGCGCGTATTTGTACGGGAATATTCATACTGCCGAAAAAAGGCGAAATTAAAAAAATTCCACTGGTACGAGTCAGCACAAGCAAAAATGCCGCCAGTTGTCCCTGAAAAATATCGTAAAAATCTATTTCTGTCAAAGTTCTTTACCCTATTCGCGCAGGCAAATTTGTAAAAATTCCTGTGCAAAATTCTACCATAATGCTAAGCATCCACGGACCGAAAATCAAAATTGCCACAAAGACGGCAATAATTTTTGGTATGAATGCCAAAGTTTGTTCTTGAATTGAGGTTGTCGCCTGAAAGACGCTAACCATTAAGCCGACGGTTAAACCTAAGCCGAGCATTGGGGCGCAAACTATCATTACGACAATTAACGCTTCTTGCCCAAGTTGTATTACCATATCTCCTGACATTTTTTATCACCTGAAACTAACGATTAGCGAATTTATCAGCAAATGCCAGCCGTCAATCATAACGAAAAGCAGAATTTTGAACGGTAGCGAAATCATAACGGGCGGGAGCATCATCATACCCATTGACATAAGCGTAGTTGCAACAATCATATCAATGACAATGAACGGTACGTAAATCATAAAGCCAATTTGAAAACCGGTTTTCAGTTCGCTAATCATAAACGCGGGAATTAATGTAAACGTTGAAACGTCGTCTTGAGTTTCAGGGCGTTCAGCGTCTGATAAATTTACAAAAAGTGCTAAATCAGATTCGCGCGTTTGCTTGAACATAAATTCTCTAATTGGCTCAATGGTTTTTTCAATGGCTTCTTCCTGCGAAATTTCGCCCGCCAAAAATGGTTGTATTCCTTGTTCGTTGGCTTGACTCCAGTACGGTGCCATTATATAAAACGTCATAAACATAGCCAATCCCAAAATAACTTGGTTTGGCGGGACGTTTTGAGTTGCTAATGCGTTGCGCAAAAATCCTATAACAACAATGATTCTGACAAATGAAGTTGTCATTATCAAAATTCCCGGCGCAATGGTAAAGACAGTTAAAATACCTATAACTTGCAACGTCGAAGAAAGTTCTTGAGGATTTTCTGAAGTGCCAACATCAACATTAATGCTTGGAATTAGCGGCGCGGCGTCTGCCACGTTTGCAAACGCCAAAACTATTCCGGCGGCAACTGTCAGCGCGTAATTAAATTTTGTCATTGGGCGTATCACTTTTTCTTAAAGATTAGCGTTTGAGAATTTTAAAATTCGACACCGTTAAAATTGAGTTTATCAGATTAAATTATTTTTTCTTGAAGATGGGCGGAATTTTTTGGATTAAATCTGAAAATGAGCCGAACTCTTGAGGGAACATATCTTTATTTCTTTCGCGCAGATTTTCAACGGTTGAATTATCTGTAATTTCGGCAAGCAAAGAAACATTTTCGCCTACACCTAACAAAAATACTCTGCCGGCGATTTCAACTATGCAGACAGAGCGGTTTGGTGCAAGCGGCAAATTTTCCAAGATTCTGCCGCCGCCTGTCGCCATACGCGCATTGAAACGACTGCCAATAAATTTAGCCGTGAAGTACGCCAAAACGATAACGACAGCGAAGACTGCGACTAAACTTAACAAATAAGCAAGTGTTGACCACCACGAGACTGCAGCTGGTTTAGGCTCAACTTCCTCATAGTTGGAAAGGTAACCGACTGCCTCTGCAGTCTCGAAATTTAGTGCCAACATTACGCCAAAAAGCGCGATTATAACAGGCAAAAACTTTTTGAAACGCCGGTTCATCAGCCGACAGCTTTACGAACCGCCTCAAGTACGCGATCCGCCTGAAACGGCTTAACAATAAAATCACGTGCGCCGGCTTGAATTGCTTCAATAACCATTGCTTGTTGTCCCATAGCCGAGCACATAATAATTTTTGCGTTGGGGTCGATTTTTCTGATAGCTTTTACAGCGGAAATTCCGTCCATTTCAGGCATTGTAATATCCATTGTGGTTAAATCCGGATGAAGTTCCTGATATTTTTCGACGGCTTTCATACCGTTTTCAGCTTCGCCAACGACTTCATAACCATTTTTGGAAAGAATATCTCTAACCATCATTCTCATAAATGCTGCATCATCAACGACCAACACTTTTATTGCCATAATTCATCTCTCCTCGTAAAAATATACGCAACGAAAATTTTTAGTGAAAAAATTTCGCCGTAAATTACTTTTTAATATTCCATAGCATTATAACCTATACAATCAAAAACGGCAAGGCTTTTTTGGCTTCCAAATAAAATATCGATTTTTTTAAAAACTACTTAAGCTGTTTTGCACGTTCGGCAGGACTTGCAATTTCTGTTATTCTTACGCCAAAATTTTCATCAATTACAACGACTTCGCCTTTGGCTAAGAAATTTCCATTAACTTGAATTTCAACCGGTTCACCCGCCAATTTATCAAGCTCGACGATTGAGCCGTTAGAAAGTTCAAGAATTTCTTTGATAGATTTTTTAGTGCGTCCCAACTCAACAGTAATTTGAAGTGGAACATCAAGAATCAATCCAATATTTGCATCGTTGACTTGTATAGGTTCAGTTGAAAGTGGAGTGAACTGCGCGGGCGCAACCGGCATATTTGTAACAATATTTGTTTGTTGTGGATATTGCGGAGGCGGATAACCCTGTGGAGGATAACCGTAACCTGGAGGCGGTGGCGCGTATTGTTGCGGCGGATATTGCGGTGGTGGATAACCTTGAGGCGGTGGTGCGTATTGTTGTTGCTGTGAATAATCTGGAGGTGGTGGCGCGTACTGTTGCTGTGGTGGTGGAGCTTGTTGTTGAGGTGGGGGCGGCGGTGCTGCTGCTTGTTGAGGAGGTGGAGGAGGTGGCGCAGCTTGTACAGGAGCCGCCGCAGGAGCGGGAGCCGGTGTAGGTTCAGGTTCCGGCGCAGGTTCGCCGCCCATTGCTGTTCCAAGTAATGCTCCGGTTAATTCTTTTGCAACCGGCAATGGCAGAATTTGCATAATTTCGCTGTCGATTAAGCCTTCAACTTCCATTCTAAAAGAAATGCAAGCGATTTTTTCAGTGCTTTTTGCCATTTCTGTAACAATATCGTCTTTGCCCAAGTCAATATAAGTTACAACCGGCGGCGAAATATCAATTTTTCTGCTAAACATTGTTGAAAGGCTTGTAGCAACCGCGCCCATCATTTGGTTCATTGATTCGCCGACCGCGCTCATTTGAATTTCGCCAAGTTCAGGATTGGGATTAAGTCCGTCGCCGCCCATCATTAAATCTGCAATAATTGCGGCGTCTGTAGATTGAATTGCAAGAATGTTACTGCCGTTAATTCCGTCAGTATAGGTAACTTCAACCATCAAATAAGGCATTGGGTAGCTGTCTTTGATGATTTTCATTGTGACAATTTTAACTGTTGGTGTCGTGATATTAACTTTGTGTCCTAAAAGTGCAGAAAGTGAAGTGGCTGCACTGCCCATTGAAATATTTCCAATTTCGCCGAGTGCGTCTTTTTCTAAATCAGATAATAAATCGCTGCCGTCATCCGGCTCATCGGGGTTAAATTCTTCTTCAGCCTCTTCGTCGTCATCGTCGCCGCCTGCTGCCGCCATAAGCGCGTCAATTTCTTCTTGTGATAATTCATTGAACATTAGCGTTCTCGTCCTCCTTCGGATTTACGACGCGCGTTATTTGCACCGCCATTTTTTTACCAAATGTTCCCGGTCTGCAGTAGAATTTTGCATTTGAACCTACTCGACAGGGCAGATCATCTTTTACTTTTGTATTTAGTTGCAGTACGTCACCGAATCCAAGCATTAAAAATTCTTTGATAGAAATTTGAACTTCGCCGACTTCCACAACGAAATTAACTTTAGTTTTTTCCAATTTGTTTTGTATAATTGCTACTTGATTTTCTGAATCACTCTTTGAGATTGACGACGCAACCCAGAAAGTCGTTGTCAACTTCGACATAATTGGCTCAAGTACAAGATATGGAATACAAATATTCATAATTCCTTCAGTGTCGCCAATTCTAAGTTGCAAGGTTATGATAACAACCATTTCACTTGGTGTAACGATTTGCATAAATTGAGGATTAGATTCGGTAGTTTCCAGAAATGGATTCATTGGCGTAACGTTTGACCACGCGTCTTTGAAATGGTTCATTGCGGCAGTAACGAAACGGCGCATAACTGCGTCTTCAATTTCCGTGAGTACGCGAGTTTTCATTTGAGTATTGCCGTCGCCGCCAAAAACTCTGTCAATATAAGCGAAGGCTATTGCAGTATCAAATTCCAAAATGATATTGCCTTTAAGCGGCGGAACGCCCAAAACGCTTATAAAACTTGGATTTGCTACAGACTGCACAAATTCTTGATATGTCAGCTGTTCGACGGACGCAACATCAACATTAATCAGCGTCCTCAAATGTGTGCTGAGATAAGTATTGAGAAGGCGTGCAAAACTTTCATGCAACATGTACAAAGTACGAATTTGATCTTTAGAAAATTTATCTGGGCGTTTAAAATCGTAGACTTTAATTTTTCGTGTATCAGCTTCTTTTTTTGCTTCTTCGGCGTCAACTGCACCGGTCATAACGCCTTGTAACAGGGCGTCTATTTCAGCCTGACTTAATACATCCGGCAATCTGTCCTCACCTCTCTTTCTTCAGCTGGAAAATTATTGCAACAAGAAACTCTTAATATAAATATCGAAAACTGCGGAAGAGCCGCCAAATTCGGCGTTAATAGCATCTTTGAGTTGTTTTTTAAATTCGTCTTGTTTTTCGGCATCGAAGTCTTCAATTTTTGTAGCGCGTAAAAATTGAAGTGTAGTATCCATAATTTTAATTTCGGCATCGGGTTGAAAAGCTTTTGTTTCTTCATTGATGACGGATTTTTTATTGGGATTCATTTCAAGTATAATAGTAGTTTTCAAAAATTTTCCGCCGCGCGGTCCGCCAACATTAACTAAAATTCCTTCTTTAGGGTCGCCAAGTTGCAAAAAAATTCCAGGCTCGTGTTTGCCGTCTTCGTCTTCATCGCCGTCACCGTGAGTTGCATTTGCCATAATTTGCGTTGTGACAAAAACCGAAATACCGGCGGCAAGTGCCAAGCCGACGACTGCCAAAACTGCAATTAAAATAATTGGCGATTTTTTCTTAGGTTGTTCGCCGCCTTCAGCTTCTTCTTCGGGAGCTTCTGCGGCGGCGTCTTTTTCTTTGTCTTTATCAGCCATTTAATGATCCTCCAAAATTAACTAATGATTAACGGCGTCCGGGAGTAGTGTTGAGCGCACGACGATACGCCATGACACGGCGAACAACTTCTTCCATCGGTTCTTCTACGATAAGTTTTTTATCGTTCATCAAAGTTATAACTGTGTCGGGAGTTTCCTCAATCGTTTGGATATGTTCCGCATTGAGAATAAATTCGCCTTTTTTGGAATCTGAATTAAACTTTGTCAACTTAATCATGATTTACCCTCCTAACTAAAAAACACAATATTTTCTATCAATTTTCGATACAAATTTTCAAATTCCTTTAAATTAACCGCAAACAATATCGCAGATAGATAAAAAATTTTTCAAAATAATTTTACACGCCGCGCCTGCGTTGTCAATCAAAAAAATTTTCGCTTGTACTTTCGCCAAAAGTTTAACCGTGTTATAATCTTTAAAAATATTTTTTTGAAGGGAGATTTTTAAATGGCTTTTTCAGAAGGAAAATTTCAAGATGTACTTTCCGAATTTGCGGCAACCACAGATTTTATCAAGGAGGTTGCAACAAACTTTCAAAAAGATTTACAAATTGGACTGCGCGACCCAAAAAGTTCCTCAATGAGAATGTTAAAATCATACGTGGGACTTCCTACCGGCAAGGAAACCGGCGAATTTTTAGCGTTGGATTTTGGCGGTACAAATGTTCGCGTTTTGAGAATTAAACTTGAAGGCGAAGGACGCTACGAAGTTATTAAAAAAGTTGGTGAACCGCTGATTATTCCCGGCAAATATGATTATATCGGCAAAAATTCTACTGCTGATGAAATGTTTGGATTTTTGGCACGGCTGATTGATGAGGCGATTGACGGCGACCACTCAACTAAATTTTATTTGGGTCATACTTTTTCTTTCCCGTCAACTCAAGACGATTTAAACAACGCAAAATTGATTATCTGGACGAAAGAATTTGCAACGCCCGGTGTTGAAGGCAAAGTTGTCAACGATTTACTTTTGGACGCACTCAAAAAGCGCGGAATTGAAAATGTTGTGCCGGTTGCAGTAATTAATGATACGGTTGCAGTTTTACTTTCTGCCGCGTACCAACAATCTGAAGTTTACACCGGCTCAATTTACGCCACAGGGCACAACACTTGCTATCTTGAATCTTCGATAAAAGACCCTAAAGGATTCGGACAAGGCGGAATGATTTTAAATCTTGAGTGCGGGAATTTTATGAAATTGACGCCGAATCGTTTTGACGTGGCACTTGACAGAAATTCAGAAAAGCCCGGCGAACAACGTTTTGAAAAAATGGTTTCCGGCAGATATATGGGCGAATTGTTTTCAATGGCGGTTGCTGAACTTTTGGACAGCGATAAAAAATTTGATTTTACGTCTATTGATATGTCAGAAATTGTTTCAGATGACAGCGAAAACCTTGAAAGAGCGGCGGCGATTATCGAAGAAAAAACCGGCGCAAAGTTGGAGCTTGCAGACTTGAAAAAAATCAAGGAGCTTGACGAAGCTATTATAGTTCGTTCGGCGCGGCTTGTTACTTCGTCATATGTTGGAATTGTTTGGCAACGTGCGAACGGCGGCGAAATTGAAACTCAACATGTTGCGGTTGACGGTTCTGTTTATGAAAAAATGCCGCTTGTACAGGAAAATATCAACAAGGCTTTTACTGAACTTTTGGGCAAAGACGCGGCTAAAGTCGATACAATTTTAGATAATGGCGGCTCGGGACTTGGTGCGGCTATTGCGGCGGCAATGGCGGTAAGCTAATCAGCAAACTTATAAAATTTTTATGGAGTCGAAAAATTTTTCGGCTCTATTTTTTTGCAAACAAAAAAGCCCACGACGTTTTATCGTGAGCAGAAAAATTTTTATCCGATTTATTTTTTAATCAATGGAAATTAATTCGTACTGCGTATTGCCCATACCTTTTTCAGCCATTGCTGAAAGTTGGCGCATACCGGCGCGGCTTTCAATTCTTTCTTTAAGGTCGTGGCTGTCATGTGCACCGTAAACCATATCTATGCAAGCTTGGTCAATCGCAAGAATATCAGTTGAAGCACAAATTCCAATATCAGCCATAGTAGGTTCAGCCGCTGTAATTCCCGCGCAATCGCAGTCAACACTCATTCGACGCATTACATTGAGGAAAACGATTTTCTTGCCGAAATAATCGCAAGTTGCCTTAGCCGAATCGCACATAAGTTCCATAAAATATTCTTTCATAGGCCATTCAAGATAATTTTCAGGAACATTATTGGGATCAACGCCGTGAACTTGAGCTTTGCCGAGATGACCGGAGGCACAACCAATAGCGATATTCTTCAGACTTCCACCAAATCCACCCATTGCATGCCCTTTAAAGTGAGTCAATACAATCAGCGAATCGTAATTGACAAGATGAGCGCCCATTGCAACTTCTTTCAAGTGAAAACCGTTGCGGACAGGCAAATTAACAATCTCTTCGTTTTCGTCCATAATGTCAACGTCAGAGAAAGTCCAACCGTTTACTTTCAAAGTTTCGCGGTGTCCTTCAGTTGTGTAGCGATCGCCTTCATAAAGCGTATTGCATTCGACGATACGCGAATTGGGAACTTGCGCCTGAAATTCTTTTACCATATCACGAGGTAAAATATTCGGACCATTTTTTTCGCCGGTATGAAGTTTAATAGCGACTTTGCCGTAAATTTCGCCATTGATCAAGTTGTAAAGTTTAATCAAACTTTCAGTGCTAATTTCTTTGGTGAAATAAACTTTCGCCGCCGAACCAATGTAATTTGTACCTGTAACATTTTTACTGCCGATAACCGGCGCTTGAGTAATGCTCATAAAAAATTTCTCCTTATGAAAATTTATATTAAATTATAATCCCAATTACTTAGTATCTGTCAAGTGTTCTTGAAAAATTTTTTCTCAACAAATAGGGGATTTTTTTTTGACGCTAAATGTTGTAAAATATTTTTAATTTGACGGAGGGTGATTTTTATTTGACGAAACAAAAAATTGAGTTTGCAAACGTCGATGAATGGCGCGCAATTTTAGGTGACCGCGAAGAATTTTTGCAGGTGATTGACGCGAAATTTGATTGTAAGATTATCAGTCGTGGAAATTTTATCGAACTTAGTGGAGATGACGACGAAGTTAAACGCGTCGAAAAAGTTATCGTGGAGCTACAAAAGCTTTATCGAAATGGAAATTTTCCGACGATGAAAGATGTTTCCGCCGCGATTAAGCTTGTAAAATCTGACAGAGAAAAAGTTTTACATAAAATTTTCGGCGAAACAATTATCGTTACGGCAAAAGGTACGCACATTCACGCTAAAAGTATCGGGCAACAAAATTATATCGACGCGATGAAAAATCACGTAATAACTTTTGGAATCGGTCCTGCAGGTACAGGCAAAACTTTTTTAGCGGTTGCAATGGCGGCGTACTATCTGCGCGTCCGCGAAGTCAAAAAAATTATTTTGACACGTCCGGCAGTTGAAGCAGGCGAGCGATTGGGATTTTTGCCGGGCGATATGCAGGAAAAAGTTGATCCGTATTTACGACCGCTTTACGACGCACTGCAAGAAATTTTCGGTTTTGATATGTACCAAAAATTTTTTTCACGCGGCGTGATTGAAA
>CALFJB010000027.1 GCA_937877565.1 uncultured Selenomonadales bacterium
CGCATTGTCGGTACACAGAATTTTGGTAGGATGCCCCAGACGGGCTCCTGCCTTTTTGGCAGCCGCGGCCAGCTTATGCTGCAGGGTTTTATTGGCGGAGACCCCGCCGGCCAGCACGATTTCTTTTAAACCCGTAGCCTTAATGGCCAGAACGCTTTTCTGCACCAGCACATCCGTGACGGCTTCCTGGAACGAGGCGGCCACATCGGCCCGGTTCACCGGGCGCCGGGCCTGCTCTTCATTGTGCAGGTAGTTAATGACGGAGGATTTCATGCCGCTAAAACTGAACTGGAAAGGATCGTCCAACATAGCACGGGGAAAATCAATAGCTTTGGGATTTCCTTCCAGCGCCAGCTTTTCGATTTCCGGACCACCCGGATAGGGCAATCCCATGACCCGCGCGATTTTATCAAAGGCTTCGCCCGCCGCGTCATCTCTAGTTTGTCCCAAAAGTTCAAAATTATTGTAGCCGTTCATTTTTATAAGCGCGGTATGTCCGCCGGAAACTACCAACGCCAAAAATGGCGGCTCCAATTCCTGCGAACTCAAAAAATTTGCGAAAATGTGTCCTTCCAAATGATTTACTGCGATTAGCGGAATTTTTAAAGCGAACGCCAAAGTTTTAGCCGCCGAAACTCCAACTAACAACGCGCCGACTAATCCCGGTCCGTAGGTTACGGCAATTTGATTTATTTCTGAAAGTTGCACGCCCGCTTTGTTTATTGCCTCGTCGATAACCGGCATTATGTTTACAATGTGTTTCCTTGATGCAATTTCCGGCACGACGCCGCCGAATTTTTGATGTAACGGTATTTGCGTCGAAATGACATTTGAAAGAATTTCCCGACCGTCACGCAGGACTGCCGCCGCCGTTTCGTCGCAACTCGTTTCTATTCCAAGTGTTAAAATTTTTTTATCCAATAACCCTAACCCCTAACTCCTAACAACTAGCCCCTAAATCAGTATTCCACATTATTAAAGCGTCTTCGCCGTTGTCAATGTAATATTTTGGACGCCTTCCAACGCTACGAAGTCCAAAATTTTCATAAATTTTAATAGCCGCCGTATTTGACGGGCGAACTTCCAAAGTAACGGCTTTTGCGCCGCGTTCCTTGCAAAGTTTCAGCAATTCGCCAAAAAGTTTTGTACCAATACCGCGCCCGCGCATTTCTGGGACAACTGCCACGCTCATAACTTCAGCTTCTTCAAAGGCAAGCCACGCGCCCGCGTATGCAATTATTTTTTCGTCCAATTCGCCGACAATGTAAACCGTGTTTTTGCGCTGAACAACTTCGTAAAATGTATCACGCCGCCACGGCAAGGCAAACGATTTTATTTCAATTTCAGAAACTGCATCGGCATCTTTTGGCAACATTTTTCTAAATGTAATTTGCATTTATTTCACCTAAATTTGCGTACATTCTAAAAGCGTCTTCGCCGCCCATATAATAATCTTTGATTCTGCCGACAATTTTAAAGCCGAATTTTTTGTAAATGTGAATGGCGGAATCGTTATTTACTCGGACTTCAAAAATCATTACCT
This sequence comes from uncultured Selenomonadales bacterium, assembly GCA_937877565.1. Classification (GTDB taxonomy): domain Bacteria; phylum Bacillota; class Negativicutes; order Selenomonadales; family Selenomonadaceae; genus Quinella. The sequence continues at coordinate 1,544 of CALFJB010000027.1, forward strand.
TTGCGCCGCGTTTTTTGGCGCGTTCAATAATTTCAGCCAAAAGTTTTTTGCCAATACCGCGCCCTTGAATTTCCGGCAATACCGCAATAGTCATTCCGTAAGCACCTTCAGGATAAAATTTTATCCCACTGCAAGCAACAACTCTATCTTCAATTTCGCCAACGATATATTCAGAATTTTTGTCGAGCAGTTCACAAGCAAAAAAATATTCGCTCCAGCTGTCATCGCCAAAACAAATTTCATCCATTTCGGCTACGTCTTGAATATCATCAATTAACATTCGTCTAAAAATTATTTCTGCCGACGTTCCCATAATTCTTCAGCCTCCGAGCGGCGAATATAAAGCGGCTCAATGTTCATTACGTTTGAAATTTCGCCTGCGTCGATTAAATCTTTACCGCACATTGCAACATTGACGGCACGCGGCATTTTGCAATTTATAGGCGCAATTTTTACATTTGGCGGCAAGTCAACTTTAATTTTACTCAAAACTTCACCACACAAAAAAACTTCAGAATCAATTTCGCCCGCGCTTGCAACAATTTCATCAATGTTTTTAACTTCAATTTCTGAAAGCGGCTTGCAACTTTTAAATTTCTGGAAATACGCACGATTTTTTTGCGCGTCAAGCATTGGAATTATAACCGCGTTATTTGTCGGGAAGTGGTAGGAAATTGCTTGTAAAGTTGGAACGCCAATAATTTTTACTTGCCAAGCGTAAGATAACGCCTTAGCGGTTGCAAGTCCAATTCTTAAACCGGTAAAGGAGCCGGGGCCAATGCTGACTGCTACCGCGTCAATTTTTTCTACGTTTGCAATTTTTAAAACTTGTTCAATTTGCGGCAACAATGTTTCTGAATGTGTAAGTTTTGCCTCCTGCGAAATTTCGGCTAAAATTTTTTCGTCAGATACGACGGCTACGCTTGCCACACGAGTTGCCGCCTCAATTCCCAAAATTATCAATGTTCCACCTCTAATCGTCCGTGCTTACAAATTCTTCAAGTTCCTTGATAAATTCAATGTGTTCATCGCCGACGCAGGAAAAAGTTATTCGCCGCATATTGCGCGTCTCCTTGATTCGTTCAATTTCAATTCTAACATAATCATCAGGCAAAGATTCAGGAAATTTTTCGCCCCATTCAATTAAAACAATTCCTTCCGGAAAATCCGTGTATTCGTAAAAGCCAATTTCTTCAAGTTCATCTTCATTTTGGATTCTGTACAAGTCGAAATGCACGATTGGGCAAAAACCTTCGTAAATGTTCATAAGGTTAAAAGTCGGGCTTGTAACTTCGCCTTGTACGCCCAAAGTCCGCGCCATACTTTGTACAAATAAAGTTTTTCCTGCGCCTAAATTGCCTTCAAGACAAACTATTGTACCTTCTCTGATTCGTTGTGCAACTTTTCCCGCTAATTTTACCGTCTCATAAGGAGACTGCGTTATGTGCGTAAACAAAAAAATCTTCACTCCTCAAAATTTCATTTCGCCTATTTTAAACAAAAAAAGCCTACCTGTAAAGGCAAGCTATTTTTAAACGTCGCTTTTAATTCGGTTGCAATTTTCGCAAAGTACTTGGCAATTACTTTCGACAGTTCGCCCGCCCTTGCTCCACGGGGTAATATGGTCGGCGTGCATATTTTTTATATCAAAATGTTTTCCGCACTTTGCACAACATTTATTTTGCCGTTCGTAAACCGCACGCTTGATTTTATCGCTAAATTTTCTGATGCTTAAATGGCGTTCGTTCCTGTCAAACAAATATTCATAAATCCCGCGTGAACTTGTAATATCTTCATCTTCAAGCATTGAAACAATTTCCGCCTCAAGTTTTTTGGTGTCATAATTTTTTTCGTTGTATTTGTTGTACAAAAAGCCCCATTCAACTTTTTTCATTTCCTTGCGATACGTCGTAAAATTTGCCTTTACCCAATCCATAACTTTTTTGAAATAAAGCCAAAGTTCATTGCAATTTGGCGCGTCTTGATTCTTCGCCATATAATCTTCAATGCTGATTTTTTCTCGCGCAGAAATCCATTTTAACGCAGTTTCCAAAAAATCTTGACGAATTGCCGAGCCGTCCAAATATTTATTGTAGCCTAACTGTATAACCGAACAATTATTTTTGCTGAAATATTTTTTGGCGTCATTTAACCACGTGCCGGGCAAAATTGCGTTGCGTAATTCCTGCGCGTTCAATTCTGTACCGGGCGTATTTATAACTTTGAACCATTCAAGCGTTTCTTTGTCTGTGCCTTCGCAGATGAAAACCGCCAACTTGTAATTTAAAATTTGTTCCTTGTCGGCGGCTGTCAAATTTTTAAAGCCCAAATGTTCAATCGAAAAAACGCCCGTTACAAATTGGCAAATTGAAATTGTGCGCTGTTGCCCGTCCAAAACTTCAAAATTGCCGTCAGATTTTTTTACCCAATACATAACGCTGATTGGCAAGCCTTTTTTGATACTGTTAATGACTGCCTCGCGCTTTTTGCCGGTGTAAATAAATTCTCGCTGATAAGGCGGGCGAATGTTCAACTTGCCGCCGTAGCCGAAACAACCTTCTTCGGCGTTATCTTTGTAGCCTTTGACAACTTCGCTTATCGGTATTTCTTGCAGTTCGTATTTCATTTTTACCCGCCTTTCAATACGAAAATTTTTGTGCTATAATTACGGCAATGCTGCTCCCAGAGTTGCATCAAATGCAAACGAAGGGAGGTGTATATTTATGGTCGACATTCTTATATCGATCGGCGTCAATGTAGTTTCCGGCTTAATCGTCGGCTACATTTGCCACAAATGGTTTAGCTGAAGCAGCAGACAAGGTAACCTCGTCCTCTAACTGAAATCCCACTCGGTTATGACAAAAACTAGAGACTCTCCAATGAGATTAACTCGGCGGAGAGTTTTTAGTCTATAACGACGAAAACTCCTAAGTAGCATCCCACCTCTACTCGGAGTTTTTCGCTTGGTGCATATTATGATCGACATTTTGTAATTTTCATTTTCGCGTTTATATTATCACAACACCAAAACTTTTTCAAGCCCTCCGCCGTATAAAAAGCCGCTGATAAACTTTTTTGCCGTCAATGAATGGCTCATTATGTTTTTTGAAATGTGGTAATTTATATTCATCAGGTACAAGTCCGTTAGCACTGCCACCAACTATTTCAAATTGGTTGGGATTGTATTTATCCAGAAAAGTAATTGGAACGCCCATAACACCGTTACATTTTCCGCCTGATGAAAATTCGCTTATATTTGCGTTCGCCGTTGACGACGGGCTGGGCAATTCCACTTTCTTTAAGCCATAATCCATTAGAGAATCCTTTTCCTTCGCTTTCACTTGCTCCGACGATTTCAAATTGTCTTGGATTGTACTTGTCAAGGAATGTGATTGGCACTCCCATGACTCCGTTACACCTTCCGCCGAATGATGATTCTGAAGTATGGCGTAATTCTCCGCTGGCTCGTGGCTCGTGGCTCGTGGCTCGTGGCTCGTGG
>CALFJB010000028.1 GCA_937877565.1 uncultured Selenomonadales bacterium
GTAAACATTATTTTCACGAACGCGCCGCGCTATCAGCTGATTGTACTGCCCGCCAAAATCTAATACTAAAATCATTTTTTTACCTCGCTAAATTTTGTGTATCAAAAGAATATCGCCCAAGCCGCCTGTTCCATATCTTGACTTTTGGAACTTCCATAAATTTTCAATCGGCTGAACTTCAATTTGCTTAGTCTGCATGGCTTTCAAAATCCATATGTAGCCAACGTATAATTTTTTCAAAAGCTCCATAATTTTTTCGTAGCAACCTGTACTTTGCCAATGATAGGGATTAAATTCCATAAAAATTGGCGCAGGATTTTCAGTCAAAATATTTTTCGCGCCCAACAAAACTTTAGCCTCAAAGCCTTCGGTATCAATCCAAATATACTTCACGTCCTTTGGAGAAATTTTCTTTTCAGCAAAATATTTATCCAACGTAGTAATTTTAACCTTTTCAGATACTTTCGTAGCTCTATTGTCTGCAAAAAATCCGTTGTGACCGGGATTATAAATGTCACGATACATAATCAATTCTGTTTCTTCGTCACCAAGTCCAAGATTTTCAGCAACGGAATTTTTTTCGGCGTCATTAAGAATTAAATTTGTCCTAAGCATTTTGAAATTTTCCGCGTCGGGCTCAAAGGCTAAAAGCTTTAAATTCGGCGCAAACCTTTTTGTAAAATAAATTCCAGTCGTACCGATATTAGCGCCCAAGTCCAAAAACCAACCGTTACTGTCGTCAATATGATAAAACATTTTCGCCAACGCTTGAAAAAGTTTCATTTCATCTCTATTAAAATTTATGCTGTCAAGGTACATATCACGAATAACAAAATTATCTTTCGACGTCCCAACGTAATGAAAACCGTCTTCCGTCGTGACAGACATAAAATAATTTAAATTCCGAGCAACATTAAATGAGGATGCGCGATAACATTCTTTAGCATTACCATTTGGATTAAGTAACGCCAAAGTTGCTTCGTTATGATTTTGCCAACTTTCTCCGTCCAACGCATAGACGATACGATTTTTTGGAAGGTTTAACGCTTTAATAATTTTTTCAAATTCATTGCGCATACCTTTTTCAAAAATTAAAAGGTACTCCCAAAAATTTTCCTTCAGCAATTTCATAAGCTGATTTTCATCAGTGGCAGGAGTAATTGTGGCAACGACTTCAAAATTTTCTTTTACGGCACATTGCTTAAGCCATTGCGCGGAAGTTCCAGTATAATCACAGACCAAAATTTTCATAGACTTTTTCACCTACCGTTAAACTAAAAAAACCCCGAATCGTCGAGGTTTTTGGTTACGGACAAAATCTTACGTTCCAAAACATCTGCGCTAAATTTACGGCAGGAATATTTTTTCGTCCGCGTGTAATCAATTTAAGTCAAGTAAACTTCAAAAAAGCTCCCCGAACTGGACTCGAACCAGTGACTCCCTGATTAACAGTCAGGTGCTCTACCGACTGAGCTATCGAGGATTTTCACTGCTGAAATTATATGACAATTTCCTTTCACTTGTCAACTATATTAAAAAATTTTTTTCGGCGTTATGATAAAGTCAACGGATAAATCGTGCGGCTCAACCGGAACATTATCAATAATTTGAAAGTCGTAAGCAAGCGCGACTTTTTTTGCATTGAAGGCGCGGCTTAAAAATTTATCGTAATAACCACCGCCTTTGCCGAGTCTGTGTCCTTTAACGTCGAAAGCAATTCCCGGCACTATTACACAATCAATTTTTTCAGCGTCAATAATTTTTCGGACATCGCGTCTAATCGTCAAAATTTTATACGCGCCGACTTCCAATGCGTCAAGGCTTGGTAAAATCGCCGCGTACATTTCGCGTCCGCTGATAAATGGTACAGCCAAAATTTTTCCGTCATTTAGTGCAGTTGATAAAAATTCCTGCAACTGAATTTCTTCCAGCGTCGATAAGTATGCCATTATGATTGACGAATTTTTATAAACGTTGTGCGCCAAAAATTTTTCTACCGTCACACGACTTAAATTTACTCTATCTTCGACTGATAAAGTTGCAAGCCGAGCATTTATCTCTTTCCGCAAAATTTTTTTCTGTTCGGAAATATCAATCGTCGTCATCAATATTTTTTTTGTTAAGATCAACCGTATCAACAGTACCGACGGCGCCGCGTGTAATATTTATTTCAACTTTATCGGCAATTTGAACTTTTAAAATTTGGTCAGTCACTTCAGTAATAGTTCCGTAAATTCCGCCGGCAGTTATAATTTTAGTTCCGACTTTCAAACTGCTTAACATTTCGTCACGAGCTTTTTTCGCCTTTTGTTGCGGACGATACAGCAGGAAATAAAAAATTAAAACCATAAAAACAATCGGCGCCCAACTTGCAAACGCCGCCATTGCTTCGTTTTCCATTAAAGTAAATCTTCCTTTCAGTGTCGTTAATAGCACTTCAAAAAATTTCCCGCACATTATAGAATAGCCTTCAAATTTTATCAAGCATTTTACTACAAAATAAAAAAACCGTCACAGAATTTTTTTCGTGACGGTTAAGTTATATTTCAGAATTTGTTTTTACTTTGAATTTATTGGACGCTTACAAGTGAACATTGTCCGCTTGCAACTGTCCAATTTTCTTCGCTGAATTGATATTCGCCTTGTTCATACGTTATCGGCGTAATTTCACCAAGCGTCGTACCTCGCATAAAATTATCGTCTGCGATAAGGTCTGCACTACTTCCTAAATTGCTATCGCCAATGTTTAAAATCAACGACGAACTGCCAACATTGAATGTAAGCTTGCCGTTTTTGAATGAAACTTGCGCGTTGGAAATGTCAAAGCGAACTTTATCGCTGTTTTCATTAAAGCCGAAGTTAAAGCCGTCAACTTCAGTTTTTCCTGTCGCCGCCGTCATTGCAACCGTTGCACCTTCCGAAGCTGTATTTCTTGAATTATCGTTAAGCGAAACGTAATTGTTGCCCGAGCCTAAGTCGAAATAATCGCCTACTCCGCCTATCGCCGTGTCATCTCCACTTCCTGCCATAAATCTTGAACTTTCCTTGCCACCGTCTTTATTTCCTACAAGTAACAAGTTTTCGCGTTCACTGTTCATATTCATTTCGCCGCCGTCAATGTGCGTGTATCCAACTTTTTGCTTCTTACCTTGATTATTGTACAAGTTTACGATTGACGAATTTTCATCGCCGCCATTGAAACTGACTTTTGAATTTCCAAATGAAACTGCTCCTGCCTCCAAAGTTATGTTATTGTTTGCAATCGCCCGCGTAATGTCCGCCGTTTCATTAAGCTGAATGCCTGCACCGGTTGCCGCGTCGTAGTTGTTCACTGAAACATTGCCGGAATTGGCTATAATCTTTGTTGCGCCGCCGCTCATATTTATTTGAACATTGTTGCCCGAAGTTACAACGGTATCTTTACCACTTCCAGCCGTAATGTTTACCGGCGTATTCGTAGCTCTGACAATCGCCAAATCTCCGCCGTTGCCAAGCGTGATATTCTTTTCGCCTTCTGAATCACTTTCTATAACAGCAACGTTGCCGCCTTCGTTGTTAAAGGCTACCGATTGTTCTCCGCCTTCCAAAGTGACTTTCTTAACGCCCGTCGTACTGCTGAAATCTGCCGTCTGTCCGCTTATAGCGTCTGAATTATCAAGCGCCAATTCCATTGAACCGTTTAACGCACTGCCGCCATTTTCTATCAACTGCGAACTCAACATTGTATCCGTTACTACATTGCTGTAATTCGCCGTGATACCGGCTTGACTTTGAATTTCTTCATCTGTCATCGTTTCAATTTCAAGCGGAATATTATTAGCGTCGTAAATATAGGCTGAATTTTCTTCAGTTCCTATAAATACGTCTCCGGCTTTCGCCTCAAGTGCTGTATCATTTACAAGATAACTTCCTGCCGCACCAACAGTCAAACTTGCACCGTTACTCAAGCCTTCAATTATGTTACTCTTTATTGAAATGCCGTCTGAATCATTGCCCAAAGTATACCTGCGTTCGTTAATCGTCAAGATATTTGTATCGGTATTTGTCGTAGCCGACATTAAAACTGTTGCCGAATCAAGTACGCCGCTTATCGTGTCGCCGCTTATCAAGCCTTCAACTCTCGTAATATACGAATCCGCCGCAGTAATTGTAACGTCCGTGTTCGTCGTCTCAAATGCCGCGCCATTTACCGTGGCAGTATTCTTTGTTGTCTTGAGTGTACCTGTTAAGCCTGTGATATTTTTAACTTCGCCGTTGTAGTCCGTCACGAAAGTTACGCTGTTATCAAGTGTATCATTTATTACATAAGTGTCCGTGCCAAAGGTAAAGTCGCCATTATTATCCGTCGTCACGTCCAGATTGTTGACATTTATGGTTGCGCCTGAACTGATATTGGCAAGTTCCGTCGTCTTTGAATCGGTAACCAAAACATCGAAGGCATTATCGCCGCTTACGTTGACTGTTACATTATTTACCGTCATTGCGCCCGTTGCGTGAACAGTTACGTCACTTGTCAAGCCGTTAATATGTCTGTCAATTCCGCTTACCTCAACAATTTTGCTGTCTGAAATTCTAAACGTCGCAATTTCGGAGAAAACCATTTCCAGTTCGTCACTTGAGCTAATGTTTTCTCCAACGTTAATTCCGTGATAAGCCGTGTCACTGTTGAACGAATAGTAGCCGTTTTCAAAATTGTTGACGCCTTCAACCTGCATTGTATCATTGCCGTTTGAGTCCAGGTAATTTCTAAGTATGAAGTCAACCGAACTATCGCCGCTTACGGTAAAGGCTTGTTGGGTGTCGTCTGAAGAACGGAATACAAAGACGCCTTCTTCATTAGTCGTAACTTTCGTAGCTCCGCCAGCACTGATTATACTTGCACCGTTGCCTACGCCGCTAATCACTGACGCCTTGCCGGAACTTTCCGCTCCAACTGCGGCTTGTACTTTGTCCGTCGCTACAACATCTACATTCGTGTCGCCCAAAATTTGAATCGGCATTGCAGAATTATTTATCGTAACATCGCTTGAGAAATCGCCGCTGATTGTTCCGTTAAGGTAATAAATATTTTTAAGTGCGCTTGTACCTTCAGTGTAGAATCTTGAACTGAACGCCACGACATTTACGCTGTCAACTGCGCCGCTTAATGTATAAGTTTTATCGCCAAAAGTATAAACTCCTGCGCCGTCAACCGCCAACTGCAAAATACTTCCGAGCGTGTCAATTTCGCCTTCAAAGTAAGCCGTACCGCGTACAGTTGAACCCGCAGAAAGTCCGTAAATACTCTTAATGCCGTCTTTGTTAAGTCGAACGGTGTAATTATCATCGCCGTAAATTAAAGCTTCTTCAGCAAAAAGTTTGCCTGCATCTTCCGGGAAACTCTCATAAGGAATGATATGAGCCGCTCCAATTCCGTTATCTACTGCTCCAACCGTTATGCCGTCTGACAAAGCTTCAGTCATCCAGAAACCGCGTCCGTCAATGGTATTTTGTCCCTTTTCGGTAAGTACAACCATAGCCCTTTCATCGCGGTTAATTTCAACTCCAGCCGTCAATGTCGGCAAATCGTTGGCAATACTTGCCGATCCACTACCTTTAAACGTAAATGAATCGTACGTGACGGCATTACTTGAAACTTCAAAGTGTGCGCCGTTATCATCAAGATAAATTGTCTGCTGTGCCGTAGTGGTCAATTCTGCGCCGTTAATCGTGTAACTTCCAGCCGCAAGATTAAATTCAGACTCTTTATCTGTCGTAACTTCCGCGCCGCTTGTCAACGTAACTTTATTTGTCGAATCGAAAGTTGCCGAACCTGCGCCGTTGTAAGCAACATTGTTAATTGTTGCAACGTCTTCTTTCAAGCTGATGTATCAGTATATCCACACAATTATTTCTTGTTGCTCCAAACACGCACACGCACACATTTCCATAATCTTCTTTCCCCGGCATTTCTTTCTCTACTATCACTCTCGCGTGTGCAAGTCTACCAATGCACTCTCCGATTCCCACCACACAGCCATGCCCACAGCGGAGATATCCAGGGCAAGGCTCTGATGCCCCTCACACACACAGCGGATGCTCTCGTGCGATCTGAATTCAAACAGACAAAACCAGTGGCTGGAGTGTGGGCAACGCATGG
>CALFJB010000029.1 GCA_937877565.1 uncultured Selenomonadales bacterium
AGTTCAGACGTGTGCTCTTCCGATCTCTCCAATATATTTTTCGGCATTGTACATCGGAATTATCACTGAAATTGCAGGAATTGTTTTTTTCAAAATATCGCCTCCAAAATTTTTTTATAAGTCTACAGTATTTTTCATATTTACGCAATGAATTTTAACGTCTATGTTCAGCGAAAAATTTTTGCATAAGTTCACGACAATCACCTTCCAAAACGCCTGCGGTAACTTTCAGCTGATGATTAAGCGCGGGATTATTAGTGACGTTGAAAAGTGATTCAGCCGCGCCGAATTTTGAATCAACTGCGCCGTAAACCAATCTTTTCAATCTGCATAGCATTAACGCGCCGGCACACATTGGACAGGGCTCAACCGTAACGTAAATTGTACAGGTTGAAAGTTTTCTTCGTCCCAAAATTTTGCAACCTGTGCGCAGAAGTAAAATTTCGGCATGAGCGGTTGCGTCGTCAAGTTGTTCAATGCGATTATGTTCGCCGCAAACTAAAAAGCCGTCCTCGTCTATGAGAACGGCTCCGATTGGAACTTCATCTTCATTGTAGGCTTTAATCGCCTCTGAAATTGCCATTTGCATAAATGTTTCGTCATTCACTTTCAAGATCACCTCGCAGGTAACAATGCTTCCAAGTCTAAGCCGGAATAGTAAAATAAATTTTGAGTACCGACACTTTGCAAATCTAATTTGTACGGTTCAGAAATTTTCACGGGCTTAGGTCTACTTTTTTTACCCATAGCGCTGTTTAATTCGTCAAGAAAATTTTTCCCGCCGTTTTGTCTGCGCTCGTCGAAAGGTCGTCCAACATCGTTATCGACTCTTTTGACAGGGATAATTTTTTCTATCTTCTCAATCATCTTTCACACCTCCCAACAATATATCGTTAATGTGTGGTAAAAAAATAAACTCCACCGTTACGGCAGAGTTTAAAGGTTAGTCCTGTTGCGAAAATCTAAAAATTATTTCAGCGCTTCACCGATCTTAGAGTTTGTTTCACGAGCCGCTGCAACACTTTCAGCAAATTTCGCCTTTTCTTCGTCGGAGAATTTAACTTCGACAATCTTTTCACAACCATCTTTGCCCAAGATTACAGGTACGCCGATACACAAATCTTTTTCGCCGTATTCGCCGTCAAGATAGACACAGCAGGGAATTAATTTTTTAGCGTCAAGTGCAATGGCTTCAACCATAGCCGCAGCCGCTGCACCTGGTGCATACCAAGCGGACGTTCCAAGAAGTTTCGTAAGAGTTGCGCCGCCAACTTTTGTAGCTTCGACTGCTTTTGAAATTTGTTCTGCGCTCAAAAGTTGCGTCACGGGAATGCCGCGATATGTAGCTAAACTTACCAAAGGAACCATTGTCTTATCGTTGTGACCGCCGACAACCATTCCGTCAACGTCAGTAGGTGTTGCAGGATAGCCTGCCTCATTCAAAGCCTCTGCAAGATAATAGCGGAAACGACTGCTGTCAAGCATACCGCCTTGACCAAGTACGCGATTGCGCGGAAGGTTTGAAGACTTTGCCGTTAAATAAGTCATCGTGTCCATAGGATTGGAAATGATGATTAAAATTGCGTCCGGCGAATATTTAAGTACGCTGTCAACAACTTGCTTTACGATTTTAGCGTTGGTACCGATAAGGTCTTCGCGGCTCATACCTGGACGACGCGGAATGCCGGAAGTTATCACAACAACTTGAGAACCTGCCGTCGCCTCATAATTGTTCGTGACGCCTTTAACCTTCGTGTCAAAGTTGAGCATATGCGCAGTCTGCATAATGTCCATTGCCTTACCTTCGGAAAGACCTGGCTTGATGTCGATAAGGACGACTTCACTTGCAAAGCCTTTGGATGCCAAAACATTAGCCGCCGTCGCGCCGACGTTACCTGAACCAACTACTGTAATTTTCATTAAAAATTTCCTCCTCTAAAAATTTTACTCTTCGGAAAAACTATCCTTACCAAGCCCGCAAATAGGGCAAACCCAATCATCGGGAATGTCTTCAAATTTCGTGCCCGGTTCAATGCCGTTATCTGGATCGCCAACTTCTTCGTCGTATTCGTATCCACAAACACAAACATATTTCATTGAAAGCCCTCCTTATATAAATTTATCCTTAAACATTTTATCACAAGTACAAAATTTTTCAACGTACAGAAAAAATTTTTATCGCAGAAAATTTTCAACTTACCAAAGTGTTACAAAAAATTTAATTTAAAATTAATCTATAGGTATTGACAACTTCACGAGTTTATATGTTAGAATAGCACCAAATTTATTAAGTGCTTTTAAATATTAAAATTTGTAGCTGAATTTTGAATAGGGGGTAAAGTTTATGTATACTTCTAATGATAAAGATGATCTTTTGGTTAGTGGAACATCTGAAAAAGACGATATTTACAATCGCGGACATAACGTCACAATTAACGGCGGAGACGGTCACGACAAAATTTCCAATAGGGATGAAGGAAAAAACGTAATTATTAACGGCGAAAATGGCGACGACCATATTACTGTTTATGGGAGAAACGTCACTGTGAACAGCGGGAACGGCGACGACGATATTTATAATTCTGCTTATAACGCCAATATTAATGGCGGGAACGGCGATGATTCTATTTACTCCAGCAAAGAATACGCCACTATATATGCAGGCGACGGTAGCGATACCATTCAAAACTGGGCTGAACACGCGCTTATTTACTGCGGAGACGGCAACGATTCTGTCGACAATAGAAGCATTGGCAAGCACTCCACTATCGTAGGCGGAGCGGGCGATGACACAATAAATTGGTATACTTATAATAATACCAGTGTCCTTCAGTACGCCGAAGGCGACGGCAACGACGTTGTTGTAGATTCCGCCGGTTTTGGTACTCCTGTTATGAACTTGTCTATTGTAAAGGGAAGTTATACCGTTAATGATGACGGCAACGATTTGCTCGTAAGAGTTGGCAATGGCAGTATTCGGTTTGTTGGTATGGCGGGTAAAACGATTAACATTAATGAAAATCCTGAAGCAGGTACAACTAACCCGACTTCTCCTGTAACTTTGACAACTACCACTCAAACAACCCCTGCAACGACTACCACTAAAACAACTTCAACTCCTGCTACAACTACGACAAGCACACCGTCAGTTACAAGCGGTACAGGCGGCGGAGATACCATTA
>CALFJB010000030.1 GCA_937877565.1 uncultured Selenomonadales bacterium
TTGCGCCGCCTAACTCACGACTAAAGTCACGAGTGTGCGGCGGCGCGTTTATCAAATTTGCCAAACTTATATGCAAGTACAATGAGGCGTGAACGTAACTGTATTTCAAAATTTTTACAATTTCTGAAACAGAAAAAAATAAAATCGGCTTTAATGTCAGCGACTCAAAGAAAATCCACTTTGCAAAAATTAATATTGACGCAAAGTATCCTATTACCGTCCCTAAAGCTATGCCGAAAACTCCAAATTTTAAGCCGAGAGTTATTGACGCCAAAAAATTAACAACGAATTGTGCGACCGTCGCAATAACGCAATTTTTTCCTCCGCCGTCCGAGAAAACTATCATTTGCATTAAAATATATAAAGTATTTAACGCAACAATTAAAGGCAATAATTTATAATATTCGTGTGCAAACGATTCTGACGCTCCTAAATTTTGAAAAAACGAAAAAAATATTTCCTCTCCAAGAAAAACGATTATTCCGATCAAAATTGACAAAATTATTGTTGAAATTGCGCCTTGACCTATTAATTTATTTGCTTTTTCATTGTTAAACGCGCCTATTTCAAAAGAGTATAGATAAGATGTCCCTGTTGAAACCATAAGTGCCAAAAATGCGGCAAAAAATAAAATCGGCTTTGTAAGATTTATTCCCGCCATTGCGCTGTCGCCGCAAAGTTGCGCCGCCATTATCGTATCCATTGCGCCGACCAACGTCAATGTAACCATAATCATTATTGCCGACAAAAGCATATTTTTGAATTTAACTTTGCAAAAAGTTTCTTCGCTACCGAAAAAAATTTCAGAAATCATTTTAAAATCTCCCCGTAATATTTTTTCAGCTTAAAATTCGGTTGCCAAGATTCTTTTGCCTTTTTTAAACCGGGTATGCCCATATCTTCTTCACGATTAATATATTCACGTGAAAAATTTTCTGCCGAAGATGCAATAAATTTATTTATCGCAACAAACGCGCCGGTTGCCGCAAATTTATTTGTCGATTTTTCAAAATGAACGTCAATACAATTTTCATTCAAGACCGAAAACATAACCATAGCCGCCGGTTCGTCGTCTGCGTATAAAATTCCGCCCTTCATTCCGAGATTTTCCCAATTATTTATCGCCTCTTTAATTCCGGCAAGTTCAATTTTCAGTGAAATATCTTCGTCAAATTTTTCTGCAAACCATTTTTCGGCAATTTGCAGAGCGTCAGGAAAATTTTCTGTCGTGAGCGGAAAATATTCAGAGTTGGGATATTCCTTCATAAATTTGTTAAAGTGATTTTTTTTGCGATGAAATTTTCTGCCGACAAGTTGAGCGAAATTTTCCATTCTGTAAATATAATCGCAGTCACCATCAAAAAATTTCCAATCTACTGAAATAATTTTATCAATTTCGGCGCGTTGTTCTTCGTTGCAAAGACAAAATCGCAAATTTTCTCCGCGCAATTCTGAATCCGCCTTGAGAATTTCAATCGCCGCGCTCAAATCGAAATTTTTATATGAAAGCGGAAATCCGTAGCCGCAACGATTTATATTTTTTCCGTTGTAGTGTCTAAAAAGTATTCCGTCAGATTCAGCAACTTCGATATTATATTTTTTACGCAGAAGATAGAGATTGACTGTTGAAGCGTCGCTTGCAATTCCAAAATTTTTTTGCAAAATAAAATTTGGCTCATGCCAATTAAGTTTCAGCAATTAAACAACCAGCCAAAATTTTTTGAAATAAAAATTCATAATATATTTATTATAGCACATTTTCAGATATTTTCATTTTGTCGAAACTATGTTATTATAACGGCGATTTTTTTTAGGTTTAAAATTTTTTTGGGAGGTTAAAAAGATGCCTAATGAAAAGCCCAAAATTGTAATTGTCGGCGGAGGATTCGGCGGAATTAAGCTTGCAAAACTTTTCGCTAAAGAAAATGTTGAAATTACTATTGTTGATCGTCATAATTTTCATTTGTTTCAGCCGCTTTTATATCAAGTTTCAACTTCGGTACTTTCGACTGACGAAATTGCATATCCTATTCGCTCCTTTTTCCGCGATTGTAAAAACGTGCATTTATTTATGGCGAAGGCGCAGGGCGTAGACCAAGAGCGAAATGTTTTGCTGACGAATCACGGCGAAATTTCCTACGATTATTTGATTTTAGCCGCAGGAGCCACTACAAATTTTTTTGGAATGAAAGAAGTTGAGGAACATTCTTTTGGAATGAAAACTTTGCAAGAGGCGTTACACATTCGCAATCACGTATTACACGAATTTGAACGCGCTTGCAAGCCGTACCGTACACCTGAAGACAGAAAAAAGCGAATGACTTTTGTAGTTGTAGGCGGCGGTCCCACCGGCGTTGAAGAGGCGGGCGCACTTACCGAGCTGATTGAAATTCAGAAAAAGGAAATTCACGAACTGGATTTTAACGACGTGCAAGTTTATCTGATTGAGGCAACTGATAAAGTTTTGCCAATGATGACGCCGGATTTACAGCAAGAAACTATTCGAGTACTTCGCAAAAAAGGCGTCAATGTTATGTTGAATACGCAAGTTGTAGGTTACGACGGCGACGTTTTGAAATTAAAAAGTGGCGCAGAAATTCCAACAACAACCGTAATTTGGGCGGCGGGCGTTCGTGCAGTCGATATGATGAAAAATTGCGGTGGCGAATGTGCAAGAGACGGGCGAATTTGGATTGAAGAAAATTTAATGGTACGCGGCGCGGTTCATCAAAATGTTTTTGCTATTGGAGACTGCGCGGCTTTTATGCACGGCGATATGAAACGCCCCTTGCCGACTGTTGCGCCGGTTGCCACTCAACAAGCCGTAGTTGCTCACAAAAATATTATGAAATTGATTAAAGGCGATACAAACCTTGAAAAGTTTGTTTACAAAGATTTGGGCGCAATGGCGACGATCGGGCGCGGTAAAGCCGTTGTCAATAAGCCAAAAATGACAGGATTTATGGCGTGGTGTGCGTGGATGTTGGTACATTTAATCAGGCTTGCAGGCGCACATACAAATTTCACGGTTGCTTTAAAATGGACGTGGAATTTTCTTTCAGGTACGCGGCTTGGCAGAATTATTACAAATATTTCGCTTGATACAAAATGAAGAATTAAACTCACGGGCTAAATTGTCTGTGAGTTTTTTTATAAAGAAAAAGCCTCGACTTTCGCCGAGACTTTTTCAAGCGCGTTTCGCTAACCACCGGCTTTTGTCGTTTTAATGTCTGTCCAGCCATTTGCAAATGTAGTGGCTAACTACAATAGCTAAATTTGCCCGTAATTAAACGGGCTTTTTTAATTTAGACAGAGAAGTGCTTGAAATAGTAATTAAATGCCCCAAGTGTGGAAGTTCGGACGTGACGTTAGCAACCGACATTACCGATATTAGATTTCGATTTGACGAAGAAGGTAATATTTTGCTTATCATTGATGTTTTCGAAACTATTTACTGGGAAGTTGTTTATGACGAAGTACCTGCAACTTGTGTATGCGTCGATTGCGGACATTGTTTCGATTAATGAGGAGGATTAATTTTGAGGAGGTTCAAGAATGAATAACGTAGAGAAATTATTGGAAAAAATATGCGTAGTATGCTTTTAAATCTTTGGCATATGAAACATCGGAGTTAAAGACTTTTTGTACAAAATTTAAAAACGCAATGACAAAGGACATTAAGGCACATTTTCTAAATTTGGAAATTTCAGTGTTGTTGAAAGGACATTTTTAGATATAAGTTTTTATGACAAGAAAAACTTATGACGCAATTTTTTTACTTCAATATTGGTGATTTTCGTTGTTGAACGTTACAAAAAGTTCGGTGTTATACCGCTCGACACATCATTTAAAATATTATCTTGGGGAAATAGAGATGGTTGGTACTGAGAAAAATGTCTGGAAATTGTTACGCCGTTCTAAGCAATTACTTACTATGCGTGTTCCTACTTCTGAAATTATGCAAAAACTTGATTACAGAAAAGATTGAAATGCAGATCGTGAAATTGAAAGTATTCTTGATTTGTTCCCGTCTGTTAAGTTTTCCTATAGTTCCCTGCGTGGTAAAAAGTTTACAGACTCTGTGAAAATCTTAAGTAATGGCAAGAAAGCTCGTATTGACGATATAGCCCGTTCTCACAGCATAAGATTTGATCCATTTGAATCCCAAAAAGAATTATTCAAGTACAGACAACGTATCCAAAAAATAATAGAGTGGTCGTATGCAAATGAATTAGTGTCGGTAATGATGACACTGACACTTTATCACAGGTGGAATTATTTAGATTCATTGTGTAATGTCTTGCGTAATGCGTGGTCAGAATTGTTTAGAGGTTCGCAGGGTACAAAACGTAAGCGGTATATGGGACTGCATGGTTATATTCGCAGAATGGAAGAAACATTCAATGATGGTGAAGACGAAAGTGAAACAAATGCAGGCTGGCATCCACATTATCACGTTATATTGTTAATCCCACGTGAAAAGTTACAGCTTGTATCGGAATATGAAGACACTTTAAAGACAGTGTGGGTTGAACTTGTACGTAAGCACTATAAAGCAGAGTTTGGTGAAAATATACCTACCTCGTACTATGAAACTTTTAGACAGCACGACTTGGTGTTTAGTAGGTATAAGACAGATGAGCATGTAGCGCGTTGTGGTAACGCTAACGGTAAAGCCGGTGATTTGCTGAAGTACACGACGGTAAATACTTAGCAAATATAATGAGAACGGATTCGCCTTTGTATGGTGGTGATACGGAACTTACAGCAGGAATGCAAAAGAATAGTAAAGCTCCGTTTGATTTGCTACGTGGTAAAGTAACAGCGTCTTTAGCAGATTTGTGGTGTGAGTATGCGCTGGCAACAAAGAAAATGGCTAGTTTTACGTTTTCACACGGTTTGCAAAAAGAAGTAGATACGTATTTTGCAAGTTTCAATCAGTCATCTGTTGCCGGTGGATGATTTGGAAGTGCTGGCAACAAACATTGTAACGTTTTTCAGTAATGTAAGTGCGTATTCGGAAGTTTTAAATTTCGGTAAAGCAGGTGCGTGTGGTAGCCCCCACCAAAAACGCGCGAAAAAATTTTTAATTTCAATATCTGGCAATAAGCAGAATAAATCGCCACCGTATGTGGGCGGACGCAATAAATCCCCGCCAAAATTGATTTATGAAGGGAGAAAAGTAAATGGACGCCAAAGAATTGACAGTAGCTGAAAATTTGTCGGCGGTAAGTCTTGATTCAGAAAAGACAATAGGAAATTTGACAGCTGAAATTTAATACTATTTAGTCCAAATGGGACAAAATGCAATAGAAATTGGTAAGCGTCTTATTTTAGCAAAGGCGAAGTTATCGTACATCGGCACAATTTATGAAAATTGCAGAACGTTTTTCAAAAGTGCCGACGTCGGCATTTTTGGGATTTTCTGAAAAGTCTCGACATCGAGGCTTTGGAAAATAGGTGGTGAGTAAATGAAAACGTTGTCAATAGATTTGGAAACGTACAGCGAATTGGATATTTCCAAAGTCGGCGTGTACAAATATGCGGAAAATTGCGAAGTAATGTTGTGCGCGTATGCTTACGATGACGAGCCGGTAAAAATCGTAGATATGGCGATGGGCGAAAAGTTGCCGTTCTTTTTGGTAAATGCGCTGATGGATAAGCACGTAGTAAAGACAGCGTATAACGCGGCGTTTGAAATTAACGTATTAACGAAATATTTAGGACAGCAGTTAGATGCGTCGCAGTGGCAATGTACAATGGTAAAAGGGTTGTCATTGGGGCTTCCAGCGGGATTGGATAAACTCGGCAAAGTCTTAAAAATGGAAAGCGATAAACAAAAATTGGCGGAAGGAAAAAAATTGATAAAATATTTTTCAATGCCGAGTGTGAAGAAAAAACGCAAGGAACAGGAATTTTCCAAAAGACAATGCCGAAAAATGGATTGAATTTAAGGAATATTGCAAACAGGACGTAGAGGCGGAACGCGCAATAAGAAAACGCCTTGAAAAATATGAGATTATCGGCGTAGAAAAGCGGCTGTGGCAACTTGACCAGACTATAAATAATAACGGCGTTTGGATAGATATGGAATTGGTTAAGGGCGCAATAGAAATTGCTGAATTTATACGGGCAGAGGCGATGTCACGTAGCAAAAAAATAATCGGCGGACTGAATCAAGATTGATAGTGGCGGAATTTTAAACAATAGAGGCGCAAATATTGTTGTGGTTAGCAAATGAAGGATGGAAAGTTGCACCAAAATAGCAATAAGAGACAGGGTAAAAAAAGTTTGCCAAAAAGAAATAGCGTTTGAGTGTCGTGACAATTTTCTGTTCGTAACGTTACCGAGTGGCAGAAAGATAGCGTACCATAATCCGCAGATAGTAAAAGACAGTCAAAAAAAATATTTGACTTACGAAGGGAGGTAGGGCAAAAATACAACGTGTGGCGGCAAATTAATAGAAAATATAGTGCAAGCGATAGTGCGTGATTGTTTGGACGTTGTAAGATAATAATGCACGTCCACAACGAATTAATCGGCTTGATGAGTCAGCCGTTGTATTAGACGAAAGGTTTGAAGTTGACGGCAGAAGGCTATGAAACACCATATTACAAGAAAGATTGAAAAATGCAGATACTGTATTTAGCGTTTAAAGGCAATTTAAGGCGTTGAATCAACAATAAGTATACAAAATAAGAATTTCAAAAATAATGGTCGTAAACGGCTTGTTAAGGTTACTCATTTTTATAAAATTTTTGTCAATGAAACTTTGCAAACCCAAAAACTCCCGAAGGAGTTTTGAGTGCCTTATAATGGACATTATTAAGATTTTTAATTAAAATTTACATATCAGAAGGTCAATTTTCCGTGAGCCTTTCTTAATAAAACCTCTTCAGTTAAGTGACTTTTTAAAGCTCTTATCGCCAAGAGCGAAATTTAATTTTTCCATCAACTTACCTTTTAAAAATCGCTGAAAAACCTTAAATAAATCAAAAAATATAGCTGAAAAAGCTAGTTTGAGTTTTGTTTAATTTAATTCATCTTTCACTTGAAAATAACTTGAAAATGCCTCATTACCCAGATTGTAGAAAATATAAAAAGTACACAGGTCTTTCAAATACTGATTATGATTATTCTCAATATCCGGAATCGATTGAATAGTCTTGTCTAAATTTATTTTTTCAATTTCTTTTTTGATGTTTTGAATCAATTTTTTATCCAAATTTTTTTCAGACTCGTTAGTAACAATAATTCTATACAAAATTTTTCTTTTCAAAAGAGATAGAAAATACCAATTATACATTCCGCTACGATAACAACACGTCGAGGCTTTCTTCATAATGTTATAGACCTCAACATAGTCATTTAAATTATACAAAATAAACGCTTGTTGAAAATAAAGAATAGGATTATTGTCAGACAAATTCACGTTATTTTGTTCTTTCATTTTCTTTAGTGATTGTACATCATAAAAAATTATGGCATTACATATTTCCTCCACAGTGCTTGAAATGATACTTAGCAATTCGGGAAAGTCTGAAGACTCTTTTTTTTCTTCAGAAAATTTCAGGAAGATTTTACGGAAACGATTTTTCCAAAGTACATCTCAAATGCTATGTAACTTTTTTCTTCTTTAGAAATATTAGAGGTTTGATTGTCTACATTGGTAAAAATATCTTTAAGTAGATTATATTTTTTTGGCGTCACGAATGGAATTATTAAATTCATTCGTAATTTGTTGGCAGACAAAAATTTTGTTTGTATATTTATGATAAACATAATTCAAATTCATAAATGGCTTTAAATATTGATAAACTCCGTTTACACTGATTTACATTTGTGGTTGATCGATTAAAATATTTCTGTCAGCCAAATATAAAACTCTGCCGACGGTTTTAGACTTCATCAACTTACAAACAATTTAAAAAGCAGTATAAGTTTTGCCTGTGCCGGTTGCCATAACAAGCAAAATTCTGCGTTAATCTTTAGCCACTTCCGCAAAAGTTTTATCAATCGCTATTCTTTGATAGTAGCGCGGCTTACTAACAATAGCAAGTTGGATATTTTCTTTGTGAAGTAAATAATCAGCTTTTTTAATTTGTCCGCGTGTAACTTTATTTCCGTGAAATATAACTTTTCCGGCAGTGAATTCCATACGAATATTATCTTTTAACCAGTCGGATTTTTTTATTGCCAGTGTGATGTAGCTCAATTTATTCTCTTCGCTTAATTCTTAAGCACTCATAAAAATACCTCATATTAAGTTGCATTAAAAAATTTTAAATCACAAAATTTAATACTTTATTTTAAAATAATTTCAAGCCTCCTTCCATTCCATCATCAAAACTAGTAATGTAAATTTATTGATAAGTTGCCGGTACGGTATGTTTGATGGAGAGAATTTTAATTTTTTCATTTCCAATTTTAGAAACTAAATCTTGAGCGCGCTCCTCACCGATAACAAAAATTGAAGTACTCAAAATATCTGCAACTGCGTTACAATTTTCAAAATCCCCCTCAACCGAAATGCTGACGGAAGAAATTTTATTTTCAGTTGGTCTACAAGTTTTCGGATTGATTATATGAGGATAAAGCCGATTGTTCAAAATGAAAAATTGTTCGTAATCGCCGGAAGTTGACAGCGCAGAATTTTTTAACGAAATAATTTCAGAAATTTCATCACAGCCACGCGGATTTTTTATCCCAATTTTTTTTTCGCCAAAAACAAAAATACTGCTTGAACCAAAATCAATAATTCCATCACTAATTTTATATTTTTCAAAAATTTTTCGCGCAATATCAACGCCGTAACCTTTGCCAATTCCGCCAAGATTTATTTTTACTCCAAATTTATCGAGCCGCGCACTTAAATTTTTTTCGTTCAAAATTAAATGCCGGTAGCCGATAAAATTTTTAACTTTAGAAATTTCTTCGTCACTCGGTAAAATTTGATTTTTTTTCGCAACTTTCCATAACTCAATCGCCGAGCCTATCGTTACATCAAATGCCCTGTCCGTCGTTTCGGAATATTTTTGAGAAATTTTTAGCATTTCAAAAACTTCAGGACTAATTTTTATAAAATTTTTACCGGCATTTTCATTTAAATTTTTTGTGTCGCTTTTAATTTTTTCTACAAGTTCAAAAATTTTTTCAAAACTTTCATCAACGGCGATTTTTGAATTTTTCCCAATCGCTTTCATTGTAACCGGAGTTCCAAAAATTTCTTCGGTACGTTCATAATAAAAATTTTCATTTTGGCAGGCAGAAATAAAAAAAATCGCAAAAATCATTGCGATTTTAAAAATTTTTTTCATTATAAAGTTTCCTTTAAAAAATTAAAAATTTCTTCTCTTGAAGTCGGAATATTGCTACTGTAAATATCAAGCGGTTGAGTAATGGTTGCGTTGGTAAAACTTTTTAAATTTTTTACGCTTTCACCGAGTCCGCCGCCGCCGTGAGTTACAATAGGAATTAAAATTTTTCCGCGCAAGTCATAATTTCTCAAAAAAGATTCAACAGGCTTAGGCAAATTTCCCCACCAAAGCGGATAAATCAAAATAACTTCATCGTAACTTTCCAAATTCGGCAAGTTTTTTATTTTCGGCAAAATATTTTGTTCAAATTCAATTTTCGCCTCGTTCGTCGTGTCGGAATATTTTTCAGGATAAATTTTTTCAGTCTGAATTTCAAAAATTTCTCCGCCGACAATATTTTGAGCCATCAAAGCAATCATTTGAGAGTTGCCAAAAATTTTTTCATTTTCAACCATAACCGACGCGCCGGAAACGGCATCAACTTTTTCAGAAAAATTGGTATTTCCTACGCGGCTAAAATAAACCGTCAAAAATTTTTTATCAGACAAAATTTTTTCGCCTTGAATAATTTTTGAATTTATTTCAACTTTGTGATACCACCTGTCTAAATATGGCAACCCGAAAATTCCCACAACTGCCAAAATAAATGCAAGAATTGACGCAGCATAAAAAATTTTCCCTCGAATATGTTTTTTTGCGTGAATCAGTAAATGAATGAATAAAAAAATTACGGAAAAAATTGCCGCCGTCAAATGCACTGAACGCCAATTAAAATTGCTGTCTGATTGCCAAAGCATAATCCCAGAAAAATTCAAAAAAATTAGTGATATAGCAAAAAAAATTATGCCAAATTTATTCAGCGTATTTCTTTTGGAAAAATTTTTGTAAAAACTTCGGTTTAAAAAATTATGCATTAAAACTGCGGCAAGAAAAATTAAACCGCAAACTTCGTGCATTTTTTCTGTAAAAAACGTACTCGACAAGCCGCTGAAAAATAACATCAGCAAAAGAATATCTAAAATTTTTCTATTGCTCATAGTTTATTTTATTTCGGTAAAGATTTTAGCAACAATTTTCCAGCCGTCAATGTACATTTGCGCAACCTTGCGAATTTCTTCAAAATCTTTAATCGTCAAAAAAATCTCCTTCTAAAAAAATTTAAACCATAACCGATTAAAAATTTGTAACGAGCAATTTGTTTAAAATATCCATTCAAAACAATAATTGTTTGCTCAATTCAAATTTTTCTTTGACTTGATATACTTTAACGGTAGTATTCTAGCAAATATAAAATAAAGTGCAATACATACTTAAATTGAAGTTTTAAAATGAATCGGTGTATTGCCGACGAAAATTTTAAAAATGCAAGTTTATCTGCGCTTTAGTAAAATTTTAAGTTGTACGTTTTAACGAAATGCAGCGTTACATTGGAGACATTTCGTTTAAAACTTTATTTTTCCATTCGTCGGATTTAAATCTGTGTATGTAAAAATTGCGCGAATTTTAGTCGTCAAATTCGTAAGCATAGACGGAAATTTTTTTGCCAAGTGCGCTATTGAATTTAAAAATCTGAAATGTTTGGCAAGATGATTTAAAGTTTGATAACATTTTCAGCAAAATTTATAACGGCTTGCCTGTGAGTGGCAATAATAATCGTCCTGCGCGACGATATTTTTTTTATTAGAGACAAAACTTTTTCTTCAGTTTCAAAGTCAAGCCCTGCCGTCGGTTCGTCCAAAATTATCAGCGATGAATTTTTTAAAAGCGCACGAATTAAGCCCAGTCGTTGGAGTTGTCCGCGACTTATTTTTTTTGCAGATTTTAAATCCAAATGCAAATTCAACGCGGCTAAAAATTTTTCTAATTCCGAAGTTTCAAGCTGTCCAAACATTGAAAAATTTTCTGAAAGTGTGGCGTCGAAAAGTTTTGGAGCTTGCGGCATATACGCCACTTTTGCAAACAACGATTCACGCTGAAATTTTGAAGTCGGCAATTCGTTAAAAAATATTTCGCCGCCCGTCGGTAAAATCAATCCTGCCAAAAGTTTTAGTATCGTCGATTTACCCGCGCCACTTTCGCCAATTATCGCCGTGATTTTTCCGGCAGGTATTTTTAAATTTAAATTTTTCAGCACGGGCGAAATTTTATTTGGGTAGGTGTAACTGACATTTTGCAAAAAAATTTCCGGCGGCAACCGCAATTTTTCAATCGCTGAAATTTTTTCCGGCTTCACTGCTAAAAATTTTTCAAGCCGTTCAATCGCCATCTTTGCAGAAATTACAACGTGAAACATTACGCCCAATTTTCTGACGGGTGCAAAAAATTCCGGCGCAATCAGCAATAAAAATAACGCCGCCGCAAATTCCACTTCGCCCGCAATTAAACGCAGTCCCAAAGTTACGGCAACTATTGCGATTGATAAAGTGGTTAGCAATTCCAGCGCGAATGACGACACGAACGCCAATTTTAAAACGTCCAAAGTTGCAAGCGAAGATTTTTCTGAAGTCGATTTTAATTTGACTGCCGCCGCGTCGATTCTTCCAAACATTTTCAGCGTTGTTATCGCCGTCAAAATTTCTTTAAATTCGCCGTTCAATTTCTGCAATTCCGCCCACGCACGGGAATTTTTTTCAGCGGTTGCCTTGCCGATTAAAAATAAAATTATTGGCGAAATTGGCAACGTTACAAGTAAAATCGTCGCCGTTATCCAATCTGTAAAAACTGCGGCAACTAAAAATAGCGGCAATAAAATTATCACTGAAAAAATTTGCGGCAGGACTTTTATAAAAAATTCGTCAAAAGTTGCAACCGTTTCAAATATCAGCGTTAAAATTTCGCCGCTTGAAATTTCTTTATTGAAAATTTCGGCGTGTAAATTTTTTCGCAATTCAGTTTGAAATTTGTTTGAGAGTTTTAAAATTTTCTTCGCGCAGGTTGCAGAAATTAAAAATCGCCCTGCGAACGCGCCGAAAAATAGAAATATCGACGCCGCCGAATTTATAAATCCTACCAAAAATTTTGCCGCCAATAAAATTAAAACGCCCTCAAAAAGTTTGAAGATTAAAATTTGGTAGAGGAATTTTTTATTTTGCAGAAAAAATTTTTTTAACGTGGTTATCAATCCTTTCGGCAGATTATATCACAGCTTGCCAAAGAAAATATTTGGTGTTACAATTTCGGCGAAAAATTAAGGCGGGTGTACGATGATTAAAGAATTTGCAAGGGCGAAAATTAACTTGACGCTTGATATTTTGGGCAAACGCGCCGACGGTTTCCACGAAGTTGAAATGATAATGCAGACGATTGCGCTTGCTGACGTTATCGAAATTGAAACGGCAAACGAAATTATTTTAAAAATTTCCGGCAATGATTCACTTCCTACAGACGAAAAAAATTTGGCTTATCGCGCAGTTTTGGAAGTTCAGAAATTTTGCGGGAAAAATTTTGGCGTGTCGATAAATTTAACTAAAAAAATTCCTTCGGCGGCAGGATTGGCAGGCGGCAGTTCAGACGCGGCGGCGGTTATTCGCGGTTTAAATAAACTTTACGATTTAAATTTGTCAGTTGATGATATGTTAAAAATCGGCGCAGAAATTGGCTCGGACGTGCCATTTTGTATAATTGGCGGTACTTGTTTGGCAAGCGGGCGCGGTGAAAAATTGACTCGCTTAAATGACTTAGATATTTTTGACGTGGTACTGATAAAACCGCACGGCGAAATTTCTACCGCGTGGGCTTATAAAACTTACGACGAAAATATTTCTGAAATTCATCCGCCAAACGCCGAAATTATTAAACTTTTAAACGAAAAAAATTATGACGCCGCTTTTAAAAAATTTTACAACGTCCTTGAATCTGTGGCAGTGCAAAAAATTCCCGAAATTGCAACGTACAAAAAATTTCTGCAAGATAACGGCGCAAAAATTGCAATGATGAGCGGTAGCGGTTCAACGGTTTTTGCGTTTATTGATAATTTTAATTTAGAAAAATTCAGCGGCGACGCGCAAATTTTTATTACAAAAACTTTTCAGAAGGTGATTTAAAATGGCAAGACTGCAACCAATAGATTTAGATACATATCAGCCGTTACGGGAGGCGGTCTGCGAAACACTGCGCGACGCCATACGAAAAGGAATTTTGGAACCCGGCGAAAGGTTAATGGAAGTACAACTTGCTGAAGAATTGGGAATTAGCAGAACGCCTGTTCGTGAGGCAATTCGTAAACTTGAGCAGGAAGGTTATGTTATAATGATGCCGCGTCGTGGTACTTACGTTTCAGATATTTCAACAAATGACGTGAAAGAAATTTTTGAAATTCGTTCCGCGCTTGAATCACTTGCGACGGGATTAGCCGCCCGCCGTATTGAACCTGACGAACTTGAAACACTGCAAAATTTACTTGTTGAAATTGAGGGTTACATTGCCAAAAATGACATTGAAAAAATCGTCGAAACTGATATAAAATTTCACGGGCTTTTATATCAAGTCAGCCGCAATGAACGCCTTGTAAATATTATTAACAATCTCAAGGAGCAGTTGGCGCGTTTCCGTACTTTGTCAATGTCCTATCCCGGCAGGTTGCAGGAAACTTTAGAGGAACATTCAGAAATGGTTGAGGCTATTGCAAATGGCGACGTAAGCGCGGCACGTGATGCGGCTGAACATCATATGGAACGCGCAGAAAAAACTTTGCTTAAGGCAATGCGTAAAGCCAAAACTAAATAAAAATTTGTTTTTTAAAGATATTTCGTATTAAAAAATTTTAAATTATTACAGGAGAGAAATATATGTTTGTAGTTTTGACGAGAGAACAGGATGAAGGATATGTTCTTAAAATTCCTTGTGAATCTTTGAATTTTGATTTAGTCGAACATTGCTACGTTGAAAATGTATTCGATGATAAATACGAAGATAAAATTATTGATAAAAAATTGCATTTTGTTCTTCGTTCTAATGATGGCAAAAAAACAGAGCGTGAAATTGTTTTTGATAACTCTGAACTTGAGAATGATGCTGAAGTAATATTCAATAAAATGTTTGAAGCATACGCCGAAGGTAAAAAAGTTTTTTATATTTAGGATAATGTGAAAACACCTACTAAAAAAATCGGAGGGCGATTGAAAAGTTGGAAACAATAATTTTAGCGGCGGGCAAAGGTACCCGTATGAAAAGCAAGTTGCCAAAAGTTTTACACAAAGTTTGCGGCAAGCCAATGTTGCAACACGTCATTGACGCGGCAAAGTCCGCCGGTTCAGATCGTGAAATTGTGGTAATTGGCAACGGCGCGGAGCTTGTCGAAAAGACAATTTCCAACGTTGAATTTGTCCTGCAAGCTGAACAACTCGGCACAGGGCACGCGGTTTTATGTACCAAAGAAAAATTTGCAAATGCTGAAGGTACGGTACTTGTACTTTGCGGCGATACTCCACTTTTTACCGGCGAACTTTTAAAAAAATTTGTCGATAAACATTTAGAAACAAAAGCCGCCGCTACAGTTTTAACCGCCGAAATGCCCGATGCTACAGGTTACGGCAGAATTATTCGTGAAGATGACGGCACTTTCAAAAAGATTGTCGAACATAAAGACGCTAACAGTTACGAACGCCAAATTAACGAAGTCAACGCCGGTGTTTACTGTTTCGACGTTCAAAAACTTTTCAAGGCACTTGCCGAAGTCAAAAACGAAAACGCGCAGGGCGAATATTATTTGCCGGACGTGCTGACGATTTTAAAAGGCGAAAACGAAAAAATTAACGCCTTTGTTGTCGATGATTATACTCAAACTTTGGGAATAAATTCCCGCGTACAACTCGCGCAGGCTGATAAAATTTTGCGTCAAAGAAAAAATTTGGAGCTTATGGAAAATGGCGTTACGATTATTGACACGGCTACAACTTTTATTGATTCTGAAGTTGAAATTGGACAGGATACAATCATTTACCCAAATACTTTCATTGAAGGCAAAACTAAAATTGGCGAAAACTGCTTGATTGGTCCAAATTCCCGCCTTCAAAATATGATTGTCGGCGATAACGTACAGGCGCAATTTTGCTATTGCCATGACGCCGAAATTTGCGACGATGTTATTTTAGGTCCGTATGTTCACATTCGCCCAAATTCTAAAATTTCTAGGAAAGTTAAAATCGGCAACTTCGTTGAAGTCAAAAATTCCAACATTGGCGAAGGCTCAAAACTTCCACACCTTCAATATATCGGCGATACTGATATGGGCGCGGGCTGTAATATGGGGTGCGGAACAATCACTGTTAATTACGACGGCAAGAAAAAATTTCGCACGAAAATTGGCGATAATGTTTTTGTCGGTTGCAATTCAAATCTTGTTGCGCCGGTAACTGTCGAAAATGGCGCGTACATTGCCGCCGGTTCAACCATTACTGAAGACGTGCCGGAAAATAATTTGGCTATTGCGCGTTCCCGCCAAACTAACAAAAATAATTGGAGTGACAAACGCAAATGAACATAATTATCTGGGTTCAAGCTGTCACCCAAACGGGGGGGGGTAGAGCTTTTAAATCCCGCTGTAAAAGTTCTTGCCAGCCTCTATGAGCAAATAAACATATTGGGATTTATTGCACCGCTTGGAATTGATTTAAATGAAGTTGATCGTATTTCTAAAGACGATTTAAAAAATCTTGACTATGATCTGATTCTTATCACTGGAGCCGAAGATTCAGTTTTATTAACTAATAATTCCTCCGATTTTGTTAAAGTCTTAAAAGAATTAGCAACTTTGGGAGTTGATTCTGATAAAATTATTTTTGATAGAACAGTTTGTGTTCCGCTTTTCACACTTGAAAAATATAAAAAGCTTCTTCATTCTAGATTGTCAATTCTTTCAATAAATTGTTTCGGAGGACTTTGTTACCACAGATTTGGACTTCCGTTTTTGAGTCCTACAATTAACATGCTGACTTCGGAAGAAGATTTTATAAAGTTTTTAAAGGATCCAATTCAGAATGTTGAAGCGAAAATAAAATATGTAGAAACTAAAAGAAATGAAAGACTTAACATAGATTATCCTGTTTATAAAATTGGAGATACTGTCTGGGAAATGAATCACTATGACGATGCGAATATTGCGCTTCGCAAATGGTGTGAGCGTAGTTTAAGAATAAATTGGTTTAACGTTATGGTCGTAATGCACACTAAAAGTCCTGAAATTTTAGCTGAATTTGATAAATTACCTTACGCCAAAAAAGTTTGTTTTGTGCCGTTTAAATCTGATTTAGATTCTGCGTACTACATAAATGCTACTGAATATATCGATGGCGATGAATTTTGGAAAATTGCCAATGCTATGGGAGACGGCAATGCCAATGAATATGATATGTGGGATATGTTACTTTACGGCAAAAAAACGCCGCTAATTTTAAAATAAAAATTTATGGGATTTATGGAAAATCTCTACTCTACAACACCAATTCCTAAACCCTAAGCAATGGAGGAGTTTAACGAATGGACAATAATATTTTTACGACGGCTAATCTTTGTTTGATGACGGGCAATGCTAACCCTGAACTTGCGAAAAAAATTGCTGATTATATTGGCGTGGATATTTTTGAAACTTTTGTTGGCAAGTTTAACAACGGCGAAACGCAAGTTATGATTGGTGACAGCATACGCGGCAAGGATATTTTTATTATTCAGCCAACAAGCCAACCTGTCAACGATAATTTAATGGAACTTTTGATAATGGCGGACGCCTGCAAACGTGCTTCAGCGCACAGCATTACCGCCGTTGTACCTTATTACGCTTACGCAAGACAGGATAGAAAAACGCGTGGACGTGAGCCAATTTCTGCTAAACTCGTTGCAAATTTAATGGTTACTGCCGGTATGAGCCGAATTTTGACAGTTGACTTACACGCGGGGCAAATTCAAGGCTTTTTTGATATTCCTGTAGATCATTTGGCGGCGGCTCCCGTCTTTGCAGATTATTTCAATGAGCATGACTTTGGCGGCGAATTGGTAGTTGTTTCGCCTGACTTGGGCGGCGTTACTCGTGCAAGAAATTTGGCGGACTTTTTGAAAGCTCCAATAGCAATTATTGAAAAGCGCAGACCGCGCCCCGGCGAAGCTGAAGTTATGAGCATTATCGGCGACGTTAAAGACAAAGTTGCACTGATGATTGATGATATTGTTGACACGGCGGGCAGTCTTTGCGAAGGTGCGAAGGCTTTAAAACGTCTCGGTGCAAAATCTGTACTTGCCGCCTGTTCGCACGGTGTTTTAAGTAAAAACGCTGTCGAAAAAATCAATAACTCTGACATTGAAAAAATTGTTATCACTGATACAATCGCCTTGCCGCCGGAAAAACAATCTGAAAAAATTGTTGTACTTTCAATGGCAAAATCAATCGGCGACGTTATTTTAAGAATACAATCAAGGCGTTCAGTCAGCCAACTCTTTAGATAGGTTTTAGCGGTTAGGTGTTAGGTTTTACACATTCAATCCCTAACACCTAATCCCTAATTTGGCGGCAAAAAGCCGCTCTTTTTTTAGGAGGAATAAATTTGCTTACTTTTTTAATGGTACTCGACGCGATAATTTCACTGGGGTTAATTGCGTCAATTTTGGGACAGGAAGCGAAAGCCGGCGGTATGGGCGGAATGGACGGCGGATCTGACACGGTATTTTCCGGCAAGGCGCGTGGTATGGATGCACTTTTGGCGCGTGTTACGGTAATTTTAGCGATAATTTTCGCCGTTATCACAATTATTATTGCTAAAATGGTTTCATAACGGGGGAATTTTATGATTATTGACGGCGCAGAAGAATTTTTATTAAAAGGCGGTTCTGAAGGCGTTTTACTGATTCACGGTTTTACAGGTTCACCTGCTGAAATGTTACTTTTGGGCAAATTTTTAAATCGCGCAGGTTATACGGTTTTAGGTGTGCGATTGGCGGGACACGGTACAAGCGAATTAAATTTGATGAAAACCAGTAATGAAGATTGGTTTAACTCCGTGCTTGACGGCTACAATATTTTACAATGCCTGTGCAGAAAAATTTTTGTCGTTGGTCATTCAATGGGCGCACTTTTAAGTTTGAAACTTTCGCGCGTTCGCAAGGTTGAAAAAATTATTACGCTTGCCGCGCCAATGTTCATTGATGAGAGTTTGCATTTGAAAGATTTACCGCCGCGCAATGAATGTAGAAATTTTTGTTTTATAAAGCCGCGCCGAATGTTAAAAAATGTTCCGCCCGCCGTTAACAAGGTTTATCGAAAAATGCCTTACGTTTGTATTCATGAATTTGTACATTTGATGGAGGAAGTAAAATTTTTGTTGCCGAAAATTACCGTTCCAATTTTGATAATGCACGGTGAAGACGACCACACTGCCACGCCTTACAGCGCAATTTTTATGTACGAAAAAGTTTCTTCGAGTGACAAGCAAAAAATTTTTGTGCCGAATTGCGGACACCTTTTGCCGCTGAATGACAGCCGCTATTTTGTTTTTGTGGAGGTTTTAAAATTTTTGAAGGAGGTTTAAAAATGGCTTTTAGCGGAGATGATTATTGTTTTGGTTGCGGCGCAAAAAATCCAATAGGCTTGCATTTGGAATTTGTGCCGGTTGAAGATAAAGTTGTAGCGAAAAAAATTGTACCGCGTGAATATCAAGGCTACACAAATGTTGTACATGGCGGAATTGTAACAACGCTTTTAGATGAGGCAATGGGAAATTTTGTACAAGAAAAGTACAACGAAACGGCAATGACGGGGCAACTTGAAATTCGGTACAAACACCCAACGCCGGTTGATGAAGAATTAAAAATTTCAGCGTGGCAAGAATCACAGCGCAGAAATATAATTTTTCTGAAAGCGGCGGTAGAAACTTCCAACGGTACGATAACGGCGGAGGCAAAGGCAAAATTTGCGGTGGTATCGCTAAAATGAAAGACGATAAGAAACATTTCGACGCCGAAAATATTTCAGTCGGCGATGTTTTAATTGGCAGAGTTCACGGCGGCAAAAAGAAAAAATTTCGTGTCAAAATTTTAAATACAAATTTAACAATTCCAATTCAGCGCAAATTTGGCGACAATAAACAACTTTTAATGTGGCGCGACGGCAAAACTGATGTAGTTGTAAAAATTTTGTCCACCAAAAATTTGTACGGCGAAATTATCGGCACGCTTGACTCTTCCAAAATTTCCGAGATTATTTTAAGGCATGGCGTAATTGAAAAATTTTCTGACAAAGTTAAACAGGCGGCGGCTAAAATTGAAACTGCCCCGAGCGAAGAAGAAATGGCGCGGCGAATTGACAGACGCAATTTAAAAATCGTGACGATTGACGGCGAAGACGCCAAAGACCTTGATGACGGCGTTTTTGCAGAAAAAATCGACGGCGGCTATTTTTTGGGCGTGTACATTGCTGACGTTAGCCACTACGTCCAAAAAAATACAGTCCTTGACAAAGAGGCGTTTGAACGCGGAACTAGCATTTATCCTATTGGGCGCGTTGTTCCAATGTTGCCGGTTGAACTTTCCAACGGTATTTGCAGTTTAAATCCCGGCGTTAATCGTTTGGCTATGGCTTGCGAAATGAATTTGGATTCAAGCGGCAAAGTTACGAATTACAAAATTTTTCCAACTGTTATAAAAGTTTTTCGGCGTTTGAGTTATACGCAGGTAAACAAATTTTTGGACGGCGAAATTTCGGAGCTTGCAGACTGCGCCGAAAATTTGAATACGTTGCACGCAATTTATAAACTTCGCAAAAAAATTCGTGACGAACGCGGCGCAATAGATTTTGAACTTCCTGAAATTGAAATTGTTTTGGGCAAAAAGGAAACGCCGCTTAAAATTTACAAAAAATTTCGTGGCGTGGCTGAATGTATTATTGAAGAATGTATGCTTGCCGCAAATGAAACAGTTGCGGAGCATACATTTAAAAATCAAATTCCCAGTTTGTACCGCGTTCATGAAAATCCTACATCTGAAAAAGTTGAAATTTTTAATCGCTTGCTGAATCGTTTCAGCTTGCACATTCCAACTTCAAGGGAAATTACGCCCGCGCAATTTCAAAAAGTTTTGGAAAAAGTTAAAAATCTTCCTGCCGAAAAAATTATTTCAACCTTTGCACTTCGTACAATGCAACAGGCGCGGTATTCGCCGAAAAATTTGGGACATTTTGGACTTGCCGCGCAATTTTACACGCATTTTACTTCGCCAATTCGCCGTTATCCAGATTTAATTGTTCACAGAATGTTGAAGGCGAAACCTGACGAAATTCCAAGACTTGCAAGGCGGCTTGAGGAAATTGCTTTGCAGTCATCTGAACGGGAACGCCGCGCAGTTGAAATTGAAAGGGACGTTTTGGATTATAAATCCGTCGAATTTATGAAAAATTTTATGTGGCAGAAATTTGACGCGGTAATTTCAGGCGTAACGGAATTTGGATTTTTTGTGGAGCTTGAAAACGGTGTTGAAGGACTTGTACACGTTTCGACACTTGGCGGCGATTATTACAACTATATTGAAGATGAATTTGCGCTGATTGGCAGACGTACGGGCAAAAGTTTTACCATTGGCGATCCAGTCAGAGTGCGTTTAGTACGTGCAAGCCGTAGCAAACGGCAATTAGATTTTGAATTGGTTGAAGGCGTCACGGCTGAAAATTTGCTCGCTGCTTTTGAGGATTGAAATGGAAACTGCGAAAAAATTATTACTGAATGGAAAGCCGCTTGAGGCGTTGGAACGGCTGAAAAAAATTTTGCCAAATACTGATGAAGTTTGGCAAGTTCATGAATTGATAGGCGCGGCTTTTCACGATTTGGCAGACGCTGAAGGCGCGGCACAGGCTTATTTCAACGCGGCGCAGGCAGATACAATTTTGAGATTTCAGCAAGCGCACTTTTCAAATTATATTTTTGCGTTGCACTATTTGCCGCAAGTTACAGCTGAAAATTTATTTGACGCCGCGCAAATTTATAATTCTTTGCACCGTGAAATTGAAACTTTAAAGCCGTTGAAAAAATCTGCAAATAAAATTCACGTTGCCTATATTTCGCCGCATTTTTTAGATTCATCGGCGGCAAGATTTTTTGAAAGTCTTTTGACTGATTATGACAGAGAAAAATTTTTCGTGACGGCGTGGAGTTTGTCGGCGCGGGAAGATGATTTTACAAAAAAAATTCGCCGTAATGTTGACGGCTTTTTTAATATTGCTGAAATTAGTTTTGAGGAGGCGGCGTTAAAAATTCGTGACAGCGGCGCAGATATTTTATTTGATTTGGGCGGACACACTGAAGGCGGCGTGACGTTGCAAATTGCCGCTTATAAACCTGCGCGAGTGCAAATTTCCGGCGTTGGCTACTTCGATACGACGGGACTTTCTGCGATTGATTATTTTCTGACTGATGATTTTTTGGCAACCGAATTTTTTACAGAAAAAATTTTGACGGTTGAAAACGCCTTCGCCTTTACGCCAAATGAAAAAATGATTGCCGCCAAAAATACTATCCAACTATCACACCATCACACTAACCAACTAATTTTCGGTTGTTTAAATAATTTTATGAAAATCACTGACGAATATTTAATGACTGTGAAAAAAATCCTCGCGCAGGTTTCAAATTCTAAAATAATTTTTCGTGATACAACGCCGCTTGAAAGTCGCCGCGTTGCACTGATTGAACGGCTGAAAAATTTTGAAATAAATGCTGAAGTTTATACCGGCGCAGATGATTATTTAAGCGATTTTAAGCGCGTCGATTTGATTCTTGATACATTTCCCTATAATGGCGGCTTTATGACGGCTCTGGAGCTTTATATGGGCGTTCCTGTGCTTAATTTGAAGGGTGATAAACATTTTTCAAAAGTCGGCGCGGATATTTTGCGAATTTCAGGACAAGAAAATTTTATTGCAGAAACGATTGACGAATATATAAAAAAAGCCGTCAATTTTGAACGGCAGGAAAATTTTTCAGTCGGCAAATTGAATGACGCTAAAAATTTTGTGGACGCAGTTTATAAAAAATTTGAGGAGGTTTTATGGAGCTTTTAAAATTTGTGCCGCCGAATTACTCAAACGACGCGGCAGTTTTACTGATTGAATCAGAAAAATATCTGCCCGGCGTAAAAAAACTAATGCCAAACGCGCAATTTGTAACGTTGGAAAGTTGGAATTTGCCAATCGAACCAAAAATTTTTGACGTGATAATTTCAGAAAACTGTTTGACATACGGCGAAAATTTTTACAGACGCCTTGCCGAAATGAACCACCTGCTAAAAGATTCAGGCTTTGTACTGACACAATTTTTGAACGTGCGATTTGTCGGCGTGTTGGAAAGTTTGAAACACGGAATTTTTTCTGCGAATGAAGAAAGATTCTGGGCGAAGTGGGACATTGTAAAAATTTTGCAGGACGCCAATTTTAAAGAAATAAATTTTCTGCCCGCCGAACAAATAAAAACTTCCGCCGCTGAATGGGAAAATTTTGGATTTGACAATTTCAGTGAAGATTTAACTACAAAAATTTGGCTGGTAAAGGCGTCGAAGTGTACCGCTGAAGTTGTTGCACTCAAAGAATTGTACACTTACGAAGTACGCGCCGAACTTTCAAGGCTTTTACACCGCGTCGAATACGACATCGACACAGAAAAAAATTTGGCGGCAATTTTGGAGCTTTGCCGCCGTGAAAATATTTTTAATGCTTACCTTGCAGATTTTATCGAACAAACTGTTATTCACAAGGATAAAATTTTTAATTTGTTGAAAATCAATCAGTAATTTTTGATTGTTGTTAAAATATCGAAAAAGCTGAATCGAAGAAAAACCCGGCAGTCAAGGATGACTGCCGCCGCGTGTTGATTGCAGGATGCAATCATACGCGGAACAAGTTTTTTCTTTTCTTTGTACTAAAGAGCACGCTTTACTTCGTAAACCGCGCAAGGCGTTTCTTGCAATGCGATGAGTAAGAGCATTGCTCCTTTTTTTAAAATGAAAAGAAATGCCGTATTAGGTAAAATTGATAAAAAAATTGAACCTAAAAAATTTTAATTTGCCATATCTAAATCAATGATCCCAACGACATAAGCTGCAACTTCATACTGATTAAAAATAAAATGCACGTGCATATCATCATCGTAATAAAAATTTGTCGGCACTTCGGTTAAACCTGAATCATTAATATTGAGGGGAAAACCTTTTTGCGCGGCGTGATTTTTCAATTTTTGCGTTACAACTGCAGGAGTATAATTCAAACTGTCAGAAAAAATTCTTTCGCCGGTAATTGCATTAAAATTCAAGCCGTAATAAGAATTGGACGGGTGAGCCGAATGTTCATAATTCACATACGCCGTTAAAATTACGCTCAAAATTCCGCCGTTGTGGTTGCAGGGAATTTGATAATCAACATTGATTGTCACAGAATTAAAAGTTTTATTCTCAATTTCGGCGTTGGCGTCGTCCAGAATTTTTTTGACTTCTGCGCGAATGACACTGTTAATTTTTTCGGTGGCGGCAGGATTTTTGGCGACAATCAGCGGGTAACTTATATCCGGCGTACCCAAATAAAATGCTCTGTCAACTTCCGCCGCGTTCGCAAAATTCGTAATTCCAATTACAAAAAATAATATCGCTGTGAGAATTAACTTCCTCATAAAATTCACCTACCTTTTGAAAGATTTTAAAATGGCGCAAATTTTCCGCACGTCATCTTCTGAAAGTTCGCCGTACATTGGCATACTTAAAACTTGTTTGCCAACGATATTTGCAACGGGTAAATTTTCGGCGCGGGCGGAATTTAATTGACGGTAACAAGTATAATCGCTACAAAGTGGATGAAAATATTTGCGCGTGTAGACGTTGAAATTTTTAAATTCGTCGTAAACTTCATCCCGCGACCTGCCAAAAATTTTTTCGTCGATACGAATAACATAATACTGATAATTTCTGCGGACGTTTTCAGCAATGGCAGGCATAAGTTTTACTCCTTCGACGTTTGCAAGCTCCTCATTGTAAATTTTGTGCAGATTTATTCGCCGTGCATTTTCGTCAGCAACGTAACTTAACATAATTCGACCAATGGCGGCGCGAATTTCGTCAAGTTTGCCGTTAATACCGGGCATAACAACTTCTTCCTCGTTTTTGATACCGAAATTTTTCAGCAAGTCAATTCGCTGTTTCAAATTTTTATCGTTGTGAACAAGTGCGCCGCCTTCCACCGTGTGATAAAGTTTTGTAGCGTGGAAACTAAACATAGAAATATCTCCGAAATTTCCAATTCCTTTGCCGTCAATTTCGACGCCGAACGCGTGAGCCGCGTCGTAAATAACTTTCAATCCGTAACGATCGGCGACTTCCTGAATTTTTTCGACGTTGCAGGGCGTGCCGAAAACGTGAACCGCCAAAATTGCGGTTGTATGTGGCGTTATCATAGACTCAATTTTTTCTGCGTCGATATTCATTGTTTCGGCGTCAATATCGCAGAAAATAGGCGCAATGTTATTCCAACTCAAAACGTGCGGAGTTGCAGCGAATGTAAAAGGCGTTGTTATAACTTCTCCTTGCAGTCTCAAAGATTGACAGGCGACAATTAAAGCGATTGTACCGTTATTGAAAAGCGACAGATACGGCACTTTTAAAAATTGCGTCAATTCTTTTTCCAACAGTTTATGTTGAGAACCATTATTTGTCAGCCATTTTTCCGACCAAATTTCTTGAAGTTTTTCGGTAACTTCTTCAATCTTTGGAAGTACAGGGCGCGTTACGTAAATTTTTTCGCTGAAAGGTTCAATTTTCAAATTAAAAAACTCCTCTCAAATTCCAAAAGTCCCAAGTTGCGGGAAAATTTTTTTATTTTTTGAGCCGGAAATAACAATCACGTTGTTAGCTTGCATTTTGCTGATTTTCGTTGCGGTAACAATGTGGACAGGATTTAACGCCTCCGACATATCGTAAAAGCCGAGATTTTTCAGGCGATTAATTTGCACTTGCATGGCGTCATATTTGTAATCTTTGCGGCACTTCAGCCAGCCGATCGCATTAGCCAAAGTTTGAATCGTAATGCAATTTAAAACGATACGCCCGCCGACTTTCAGCCGCGTATCAATCGAAGTTAAAATTTCTTCGAGCAAGCCGCCACTTCCGCCAATAATCGCCACGTTGAGCTGGGGAATTTTTGAAAGACCGTTGGGGGCTTCAGCATTTATGATTGTCAAATTTTTGACTGCAAACTTTTCGGCGTTTTGTTCAATCAGCTTGACGCCTTCAATTTTTCTTTCGACGGCGTAGACGTGTCCGCCGCTTGCGATAAGTGCCGCTTCAATCGAAATGGAGCCAGTACCCGCGCCAATGTCCGCTACAATGTCATTTTCGCCAATGTTTGCATTTGCCAAAGTTAAAATTCTGATCTCCCGTTTCGTCATAGGAATTTTTCCGCGAATAAATTTT
Source organism: uncultured Selenomonadales bacterium (assembly GCA_937877565.1). Lineage (GTDB taxonomy): Bacteria > Bacillota > Negativicutes > Selenomonadales > Selenomonadaceae > Quinella. The sequence goes on from CALFJB010000030.1 coordinate 25,740, forward strand.
TCGTCGTCAATTCCTAACATTCTACCACTTCCCAACAATCAGGATACAATTTTTTACAGGCTCCATTTTAGCCGCCGCGCCCAAATTTGTACAGATAATTTTTTCATCAGGATAAGAAAGTTTTTCGCAAATTGCGATTTTTGAATTTTCGTCCCAGCCGTTTTGCAAAAGAATTTCTGAAATTGTTGCAGAATTAAATTCGTTGTCAGTCAAAAGTCCCAAAATTTTTTCCGGCGAAAATTTTAAATCTTCGTCTGAAGGTTTTCTACCGTGAAAACTTAAAAGCGTTGCACTGTGCCACGATAACGCCAATTTTGCAAACGCCAACTGCATCGCGCTGATTGACGGGATAACTTCGATTTTTGACGGCTCAAATTTTTTTCGCAATAAATCTAAGATTGAGTAATAGCCCGGGTCGCCGCTTGCCATTACTACAACTTCATCAATTAAAATTTTTTCGCTGATAAAATTTATTACCGCGTCTAAGTCTTTTGTTATCGCGCAGGTTTCCTGATTCGGCGTGGAAAATTCGGCAAGTGCGCGGCGTCCGCCAACTAAAAATTTTGCAGTTTGAATTTTTTCAAGTGCGGCGGGCGTTATGTAAGATTTTGCGCCGGGTCCAATTCCCGCAATGATTATTTTTTTTTCTCTGTGCAATGGTTGCACCTGCTTTTTATTTTTTTATTTAAATCTACTTTCTTTTTCTACAGCAAAAAAGAAAGTAGCAAAGAAAAGTGCCGCGCCCGTCAGGGTTTCTTAAGGTGTAGAAATTCCAACTAACCGTCTCCTCCAACTTTCCTGTAATTTCAAGTAAAAGCGTTCTCTGAAACCGATGACGGGCGTTTTTCAATTTTTAAAATAACTAAACAAAATTTTCTATATCTGAACCCAAAATATTTCCCGCGTAGTCAACTAAAATTGTTCCAACTTCCATTTCGCCGAAAACATATCTTTCAGCGCGGTAACTTGCACGCGCCGCAATTTTTTTGTACACAATTTCAAGATGATTTTCTGCAATAATTTTTGTGGCGTCTTCAGTTGTATTTGCGTTTAAAATTTTTTGCACTTCAGCCGCGTTTAAACCTTCAGCCGCCGCGTAAGCCGCCAATGTTTCAAGGCGTCCATCTGCTACGCGGTTATGTGTGTGAAAAATTCCTGCCGCAACTTTTATCAATTTGCCAATGTGTCCGCACAAAATTATTTTTGCGATTTTTCTTTCAGCCGCCGCCTCAAGCATAAAGCCGATAAAATTACTTGTTTGAATTATCGCCGCCGCAGGATAACCCAATTTCTGCGCGATTGTTTCGCCAATTTTGCCGGGTACAAAAATCAAAGTATCATAGCCCGCCGCCTTTGCAACGTCAACTTGCGGTACAAGCGAATTTTTAAAAGCCTCTTCACTCATTGGGCGCAAAACTCCCGTTGTACCAATTACAGAAATTCCGCCTTCAACGCCTAAAATTGGATTCAAAGTTTTTTTCGCAAGCTCAACGCCCGCAGGTATTGAAATTTCAACTTCCAAACTTGTAACGCCAAATTCGGCGGCAACATTTTTAATCAGTTGGCGCGGACCGGGATTTATCGCAGGTTCACCAATAGGAAGTTGCAATCCGTTTTTTGTAATTTTGCCGACGCCCAATCCTGCGCGAAAAATTATTTCATCGCCGGAAATTTTTTTGGTGGTTGTGAAAATCGACGCGCCATTTGTAATATCAGGGTCGTCGCCAGAATCTTTTATAACTTCGACTTTCACGCCGTCAGAAATTTTTTCAACGCCGTTAATTTGAATTTTTAAAATTGTGCCGTCAAGCGCGGTAATTTCTACAGATTTTACAATTTCGCCGCTTGAAAAATAAATCAACGCCGCTTTAACTCCTGCCGCCGCCGCCGCGCCTGTCGTAAATCCGCCGCGTAAAATTTTTTTATTCACGCCGCGCCGGTCTCTGCATTTTCGTTACGTTTTTTATCAAGTTCAGCCAAAATTTTTCTGTAAGCGTCAGTATCTGCTTTAATCAACGTGACAAACGCGCTTGTAGAATATTCGTTAATTTCAGGTACGACTTTTTCAATCGGCGTTGGCTCAACAATTCGATTATTCATAACTTTAATTTCGTTGCCTTCGGGGTCTTTGTGATATTTTCCAGCCTTGAAATCCTCATAACTAACCAAAATATCAGAAAGAACTTCTTCAGCATATTCCATTGCCGTATAAAGAGTATCTGCTTGAGTCATTGCGCCTTCAACATCTGGGAAGATAACGTAATAACCGCCTTCAATAGCGTTGTAAAAAATCGCCGGATAAACGTATTTCATAAAAATTCCTCCTTAGCGTTTTTTTGGAACACCTGCTTTTTTGCGAAGTGCCATTTCCATACCTTTGGCTACTTCTTCATTATTGTGCCGTGATATATCAAATTCTTCGTCAGTTATTGGACTGTACCAACGCTCGTGGTTGCTACCTTCTCGAATAAGATAACAACCGGCTTTAATAAATTCTCGTTTTAATTCTGCAAATTTAGGCATATTGTTTCACCTGTTGCCATACATTTTGGCGTAGTAGTCCTGATATTCGCCGCTGATAATTTTTTCCCACCAATCTTTATTTTGCAAGTACCAATCAACAGTCTTTTTTATACCGTCAGCAAATTTAGTTTTGGGCGTCCAGCCTAATTCAGTTTCAATTTTTGTAGGATCAATGGCGTAGCGTTGGTCGTGTCCCTTTCTGTCAGTCACGAACTCAATTAAATCTTCGCCCTTGCCGAGAATTTTTAAAATCGTCTTCACAACTTCCAAATTAGTTTTTTCGTTGTGTCCGCCGACGTTGTAAACTTCGCCGACTTTGCCCTTGCGAATTATTAAATCAATCGCCGAACAATGATCCTCAACGTACAGCCAATCGCGCACATTTTCGCCCGTACCGTAAACAGGCAACTTTTTGCCATTCAGCGCGTTAATAATCATCAGAGGAATTAATTTTTCTGGGAAATGGTAAGGACCATAATTATTTGAACAGCGGCTGATTGTGGCAGGGATTTTATAAGTGCGTTGGTAAGCTTGCACAATTAAATCTGCCGACGCCTTACTTGCAGAATACGGGCTGGACGTGTGCAAATTCGTTTTTTCAGTGAAAAATAAATCCGGTCTGTCAAGCGGTAAATCACCGTAAACTTCGTCAGTTGAAACTTGATGAAAACGCTGAATACCGTACTTTTTGCAAGCGTCAAGTAAAACGCTCGTGCCAATAATATTTGTACGCAAAAATAATTCAGGGTCTTCAATGGATCTGTCAACGTGACTTTCTGCCGCAAAATTTACAATTACGTCAGGTTTTTCTTCCTCAAAAAGGCGGTAAACTCTTTCACGGTTTGAAATACTGCCGCGAATAAATTTGTACTTGGGATTATTTTCGGCGTCCTTCAAAGTTTCCAAATTTCCCGCGTATGTCAATTTATCGTAGCAAATAATTTCGTCGTCAGAATTTTTCAGCTCGTAGTAAACAAAATTACTGCCGATAAAACCTGCGCCGCCCGTTACAACAATTTTCATAGGTTAATTTCACCTCAAATTAATTTTTAATCAAAATTTCAGTTTAAAAATTTTGTGTCAAATTTTAAAATTTGTTCCGTAAAAAAAATTTTTTTCGTCAAAATTCTATGCAAATTTTTCAATTTTAAAAATTTTTCCCTTGCAAATTTTAATTTTCTTCAAAAATAAAATTTAATTCGTTGCGTTCGATTCTGTCTTTCAAAAATGGCGCGTTGGCGTCTTTGTCAGCTAAAATCGTAGGTGTTGCCGTCCAGTCAATTCCAATTTGCGGATCGTCCCAGCGAATATTGCCTTCACATTGCGGCGCGTAATATTCATCTGCTTTGTACTGAATTTCAACATCATCAGTCAAAGTTATAAAACCGTGTGCAAAACCGCGCGGAATTAAAAGTTGGCGTTTATTTTCGGCGGTAAGTTCGACGCTTACCCACTTTGCAAATTGCGGGGAATTTTTGCGAATGTCAACCGCAACATCAAGAAGTTTGCCGCGTGTGCAACGTACAAGTTTAGCCTGCGCCATTGGATTAAGTTGATAGTGCAAGCCGCGCAGAGTTCCTTTTTGCGCCGAATAAGATTGATTATCCTGCACAAAGTCAAAATTCAAGCCTTCCGCCTCCAATTTCGCCTTTGACCAACTTTCCATAAACCAGCCGCGAGCATCGCCAAAAACTTTCGGCTCAATGATATAAACGCCTTTCAATTCAGTTTCAATAAAGTTCATTTTAATTTCTCCCTTGCAAATGTGATGATTAAGAGCATTTGCTCTCGAAATTTTAGGAAACAGGATACAGTTGACAGGATACAGCTTAAAAAAATGTTTCCTGTCTCCTGTTCCCTGTTACCTATTTTGCCAAACGTTGCAAATATTTTCCATATTCATTTTTAGAAAGCGGCTCTGCAAGTTTCAAAAGTTGCGCCGCGTCAATGTATTTCATTCTGTAAGCAATTTCTTCAATACAGGAAATTTTTAAACCCTGCCGCGTTTGAATTGTTTGTACGAAAGTTGCCGCCTGTAAAAGTGATTCGTGCGTTCCCGTGTCAAGCCACGCATAACCGCGCCGCATTTTTTCAACGCGCAATTTGCCACGTTCCAAATAAACTTTATTAACGTCGGTAATTTCCAATTCGCCACGCGCTGAAGGTTTTATCGACTTCGCCACGTCAACTATATCTTTGTCGTAAAAATATAAACCCGTAACCGCGTAATTTGAACGGGGATTTTTTGGCTTTTCTTCCAACGAAATTGCTTGCCCTGTTTCTCTGTTAAATTCAACAACGCCGTAATTTTCGGGATCGTTGACGTAGTACGCAAAAACCGTCGCGCCGTCGTCGAAACTTGCCGCACGTTGTACCAATTTTGCAAAGTCTGAACCGTAAAAAATATTATCGCCCAAAACCAACGCGCAACTTTCGCCGTCAATAAATTCTTCGCCAATTAAAAACGCCTGCGCGAGTCCTTCAGGTTTTGGTTGTACCGCGTAAGAAATTTTTAATCCGAGTTGTGAACCGTCGCCGAGCAACGATTTAAATAAATGGCTGTCTTGCGGCGTGTTGATGATTAAAATTTCACGAATCCCCGCCAACATCAACGCTGACAGCGGGTAATAAATCATTGGTTTGTCGTAGATTGGCATTAATTGTTTTGATACAACTTCAGTTAATGGGTAAAGCCGCGTTCCCGAGCCGCCCGCCAAAATTATTCCTTTCTTTACCATAAAATTTACCTCCAAATTTTTTTTCAGTTGTATTATACAAATTTTTTCTATTTTAGCAAACTAAAAAAGCCTCCGCAGTTTCGGCGAAGGCAGGAAGTTTTAAAAATTTTTTATGCAAGCAAATTAATTTTATTTGCAGATTTAACTTTGGCAGATTTTTTGGCGTTTAATTCGTCAAGTAAAGTTTGCCACCAAGATTTTTTATCATTTTTGTCAAGTGTAACTTTGACGCGCTTAGTTGAGCCGTCGTCATTTTGAGAAATTCCCCAACCACGCAAGCCGCCGGCATCGTCAATTATAAAGCCGTGAGATTTTAAATTTGGGCTTGTAACATTTTGAGTTGAAATGTCATAAATTAACGCCTCGTACTCAACGCGCTTTTCGGGATTATTTTCCATTTCCTTCAAAATCTTTGGCGAAATTGAAACGTTATTCAAGCCGCTGCCGGAAAATGGAGCTGTACCGACTTGAAATTTTAAATTTGGAAATTTTTCTTTCAAATCGCCAAGAACATTGCCGCCGGAATTTTCTTGCGATTGGGCAAAACTTAACGCCGCCTCTGAAACGTAACTGTTGCCAATTTTTACCGCCATTTTAAAAACCTCCTTGTAAACAATCCTTGTTAATCCTATGTTTTCAAAATACTGTAAAGCGTTAAAAATTCCTGCAAGCTAAAAAATTTTTTATATCAAAGTTGCAAAATAATCATCTAAAGTTTCAGCGCGTCGAATAAGTTCAATTTCGCCGTTTTCTCTAAGCAAGAGTTCAGCACTTCTCAATTTGCCGTTGTAATTGAATCCCATTGCGTGTCCGTGCGCTCCGGTGTCGTGAATTATCAAAATATCGCCAATATCAATTTTCGGCAACTTGCGATTTATAGCAAATTTATCGTTGTTTTCACAAAGAGAGCCGGTAACGTCGTAAATTTTATCGCAGTCAAAATTTTCTTTGCCCAAAATTGTAATGTGATGATACGCGCCGTAAAGCGCAGGGCGCATCAAATTCGCCATACAAGAATCAAGCCCAATGTAATTTTTGTAAGTATTTTTTTCGTGAATGACGGTTGAAACAAGCCAGCCCGCGTCGCCGGTAATTGCGCGTCCACTTTCAGTTGCGATACGAATTTTTTCAAGCCCGTTCGGTACAAGAATTTTTTTGTACAGTTCACAAATTCCCGCGCCAATCGCTTTATAATCGACGGGATTTTCTTCAGGGCGGTAAGGAATACCAAAACCGCCGCCCAAATTTACAAATTCCAAATTAATTCCAATTCGATTTTTAATTTCAACCGCCAATTCAAACATAATTTGCGCCGTGTACAAAAAAGTTTCGGTTTCACGTTCGTTTGAGGCTATCATTGTATGAAGTCCAAAACGTTTGACGCCTTTATTTTTTGCAATTTGGTAAGCGTCAAAAATTTGTTGGCGCGTCAAGCCGTATTTTGCCTCTGCAGGTTTGCCGATAATATCGTTGCCGTTATTCATAATGTCAGCGGGATTGTAGCGGAACGATAAAACTTTTGGCAAGCCCGCGTTTTTCTCCAAGTATTCAATGTGCGTTATATCGTCAAGATTGATAATCGCGCCGAGTTCCAACGCTTTTTGAAATTCATTTGCGGGCGTATCGTTGGAAGTCAACATAATTTTTTCTCCGGTAACGTTCGCCATTTCGCTAATCATCAATTCAGCAAGCGAACTGCAATCAGTACCCGCGCCGTCAGCCGCCAAAATTTTTACAATGTGCGGATTAGGTAAAGCCTTCACTGCAAAATATTCTCTAAATTCAGCCGCCCAAGAAAATGTATCACGCAAACGGCGGAAATTTTCACGAATTTTTTTCTCATCGTATAAATGAAAAGGCGTAGGATATTTTTTTATAACTTCGCGCAGAGCTTTTTCATCCAGCGGAAAATTTTTTTCTGTCAATTTAATCACCTCAAGTTTTTATAACGAAATGATTATACCATTTGATAGAAAAAAATAAAATCCCTAACCGCTAAAACCTAATTCCTAAAACCTAATTTGTATACATAGGCGCGGCGGCTTGAAAAATTTTCAATCTGCAAATATAATTGCGTGGTAATGATTTTTTTGGAGAGGAAGATTTTTTTAATGGCTAATGTAAACGAAGAGGCTTTAGCCCTGCATAAAAAATTTCAAGGAAAGTTGGCAACCGTCAGCAAAGTACCGCTGAAAAGCGCGTATGATTTAACTTTGGCTTATACGCCGGGCGTTGCCGCTCCTTGTCTTGAAATTAACAAAGACCCTGAAAAAATTTATGATTATACAAATCGCGGGAATTTGGTTGCAGTCGTAACGAACGGCACAGCAGTTTTGGGACTCGGCGATATTGGCGCGGGCGCAGGTTTACCCGTTATGGAAGGTAAATCAATTCTGTTTAAAGGTTTTGCCGGTGTCGATGCTATTCCAATTTGCTTGAATACAAAAAAAGTTGACGAAATTGTAAAAACGATTCAGTTAATGGCTCCAAGTTTCGGCGGAATTAATCTTGAAGATATTAAAGCTCCCGAATGTTTCGACATTGAACAGGCTTTAAAAGATTCAGTTGATATTCCTGTTTTCCACGACGACCAACACGGCACGGCTATTGTTGTCAGTGCGGCGTTGATTAACGCTTTAAAACTCGTCGGCAAAAAGTTTTCTGATATTAAAATTGTTGTCAACGGCGCGGGCGCGGCAGGTATGGCGATAACTTATTTGATTCAGAAAATGGGCGGCGAAAATATTATTCTTTGCGATTCAACCGGCGCAATTTACGAAGGACGCGGCAAAGGTATGAATCCATACAAAGATCAAATCGCCGCCGTTACAAATTCGCAACACGAGGCGGGACAACTTATTGACGTTATCGCAGGCGCAGATGTTTTCATTGGCGTTTCAAAGGCAAATCTTTTAACTGAAGAAATGGTTAAAATGATGAACAAAGACGCAATTATTTTAGCTATGGCGAATCCAAATCCTGAAATTTTGCCGGATAAAGCGAAGGCGGCGGGCGCACGTGTTGTAGCAACGGGGCGCAGTGATTTTCCTAACCAAGTTAATAATTTGTTGGCGTTTCCTGGAATTTTCAGAGGCGCGTTAGACGTTAGAGCAACCGACGTTAATGAACAGATGAAAATTGCGGCAGCTTATGCCATTGCGTCATTAGTCAGCGACGAAGAATTAAACGAAGAACACGTTATTACAAATCCATTCGATGAAAGAGTTGCGCCAACAGTTGCGGCGGCAGTTGCAAAGGCGGCTATTGAAAGTGGCGTTGCACAAAATAAAAATATTACGCCGGAACAAGTTGCTGAGCATACACGCGAACTTTTGAAAAAATAATTTTTATCTGAATAAAAAAATTTAGCCGTTCAGAAATGAGCGGCTTTTTTAGTTTGATTGACAAAAAATTTTGATATAGTAAAATTCAAGTGTTACCTCCGGTCACTTCCGAACTTTAGGTAAGGAAGGAGGTGATAGCCAATGGAAGCACTGCTTGATTTTTTAAGCAACGTCGGAGTAAACATCGCCTCCTACTTTTTAATCAAGGCAATAGATAAATACTTCGACAACCGGCGGTAACGCCACAAAATCGCGTTTCTAGTAGACGCAACCCCCAAAGCCTCGTTTGCAACTTTAGAGGTCTTGGGGGTTTTTTGCGCCTTGTGATAGCTATGGATTTACTGCTTGATTGTGAATTGTCTATTTATATTTCACGACAAAATATTAACACTTAGAAAAGTTTTTTGCAAGTATAAAAATTTTTCAAAATTTATTTAACGTCAATTAAAATTTTCGTACCGGCGGGAAATTTTTCATACAGTTTAAATTCTTGTCCGTTCAAAGTAACAGTTAAATTTGTACCAACGCCCGTTCGCAGTTGCAAATTTTTAAAGCGGCGGTTCATATCGTCCATTATAAACCAATCGCCATCACGATAAAATTTGCCGTCACTTTCCATAAACGGCAAGCCCACGCCTTGAGATTTATATTTTGTCCGTAGCAAAATAAAATTTTCGCCGTCAAATTCAAGCTCCTCAATCACGGGCGTTTTTTGCACCGAGTGAATGAAATTTATTACAAGCGGCGTACCTTTTACGGCGGCAACGCTTGTAATAATTTCAGTTGAGTTGCCTGTTTCGACGGCGATATAAATTTTTTCTTCAGTAAATTTAAAAATTATTAAAACTAAAATTATTGCGATTAAAAATTTTTGCATTGTTAGTCTTCAAAATCTTTTGGGCTGTAATATTTGTCAGTGTGCAAATACTCTTCTTGTACAACCTGCCCGTTATTGTAGTAGACGCGGTAAACAGTAGGATTCATACCATCGCCGCCCGTTTCAATGGCGATTGTATTTCCGTTCAAGTCCGCGCTTGTACCCAAAACGCAAATTGTTACTGCCGAGCCGCTTGCAAAAGTTTTCAGATAAACGGGATGATTATAATCGTTGCGAAATTTAAAATCTATTGAACCGTCAGCAACGGTTGCATCTCTACCTGAACCAACATAACTTGACGGGAAATAATGAGGCGTTCTTTCAGTTGGAGTAAGCCCCGCCAAAAGTATAGCGTTGTACAAAGTTGAGCTTACTTGACAAACGCCGCCGCCTACGCCGTCTTCAGTTTTGCCGTTGACGATAACCGGCGCGTTATAATATCCTGCCGAATAAGTGCGCGGACCAACTGTATCATTAAAAGAAAATACCCAGCCGGTTTTTACAATTTTGTCAGAAAGTGCGCTTGACGCAAGCCAAATATTATAGCCGCGATTGCCGGGATAATAATAAGTTGTATATTCGCCAATTACAGAATCAATCTGCGCGATGTCTTCGGTTGTAATGAACGGCTGAATTTCTTCCGGCTCCAGTTGAATTGCGCCATTTAAACTTAAATTTGTAAGCGGATCTTTCAAAGATTCAGCTAATTTATCTTGGTCAAGTTTCTTGCCAATGACGCCGGGAATTTTTTCAATTTCATCACCATTCAAATTTACAACGGCGTTTGCAGGTTGAGTATCGATTTTTTCTGCAATTTCGGCGATTTTTTGATTTAAAAGATTTTCGTTAAAATTCGCAGTCAAAGAAATTTGCGGCTTAGTTGTCATTGCTTTAAACTGTCTGCTAAGATTTTCCAAAAAAGTACCGCCGCGCCCGTAACTTTGCGCCTCTGTAACAGCTTTATCAATTTGAGGCGTCCATCCAATTTCAGTTGGATTTATGGTAAATTGTTCTTCGCCGTAGTTAAAAATTAACGGCTGAATTTTTTTATCGGCTTCAGCTTGCAGGAAATTTTTTGCGGCAACGTCATTCATACCGGCAAGCGGTACTCCTTCAAAGTTTACGCCGGAAACAATTTTATCGCTGTCGGCGATTGAATCAGAAATCGCCGCCGTTGTGACGCCCGCCGCCACTAAGATTGTTGATACTATAATTGGGATTTTATTTGCTAAAAATAATTCCTTCCAGTCTCGATTTTCCGCGTTTAGAATTTGCATATTAAAACGCTCCTTTAAAAATTTTACAGATAAATTTCATAATGTTTATTGTACATTACGCCAAATATAAAAAAAATCCTTTTGAATTTTAGCAGAATGGTTTATTATAGTCAAAAATTTTAGCGTGGTGGTTGATATGAAAACTGCGATAATAACGGGCGGTACTTCAGGGATTGGACTTGCGACGGTGAAAATTTTTCTTGCCGAAAATTATAATTGCGTTTTGGTCGGGCGGAGTTTGGCAAAATTTGAAAAAATTAAATCCGGACTCAATGGAAAATTTGAATTTATTTCCGGCGATATTAAAAGAGTTTACGACTGCCGAAAAATTGTTACAAAGGCGGTTGAAATTTTTGGCGGCGTCGATGTTTTGATAAACTGCGCGGGAATTTACAGCGAAGGCGCAATTACCAAAGTTACCGAAAAAGAATTTGAAGAAATTTTTAATACGAACGTCAAGGGTACTTTTTTCATGAGTCGTGAAGTTACGAACGAAATTATTAAACGGCGCGGCACGATTGTTAATGTGGCAAGTGATGCCGGAATTAAGGGAAATTATTTTTGCAGTTTGTATGCGGCAAGCAAAGGCGCGGTTGTAGCTTTTACAAAGTCATTGGCGTTGGAATTGGCAAATTTTGGCGTCCGTGTGAATTGCGTTGCACCTGCTGATATTTTGACGCCGCTAACTTTAAACCAATTAAAAAATTCCGGCGAAAGTGTTGCAGATTTATCAAAAATTTATCCCGTCGGAAGAATCGGCAAGCCGGAAGAAGTTGCAGAGGCGATTTATTTTTTGGCAAGCGAAAAGGCAAGTTTTATCACGGGCGCAATTTTAAATATTGATGGCGGCTTAACTGCTTAAAACTTTTGCAAATAAAATCGCCACTGATTTTAAAATTTGACAAAGTTTGTAAGAAAAACGGCGGTCACGGACGACCGCCGCCGCCGGTTAATCACGTGATGTGATTATCGGCGGAATTTTTCTTTCTTTGCAAGGCGTTTCTTTCTTTTTTTCAAAATGAAAGAAATGCCGTTTTAAAAATAAACGAAAATTAAATTTTAGAATAAATTTATAAATTCTTTGCAAAAAAATAATTATCCAACACTACATAAATCAATTTTCAGGATTTATTTTAAATTTAAAAAAACATAAAGATATCTAATTGTTGACATCGGCTTAACTGCTTGAATAAAGTTTTTTCATTTCGTTCAGCAATAATTCAGCGGCGGGCGTAAACTTTTGGGATTTTCGCCAAATAAAACTCAATTCAGATTTTAATTCTGGATAAAGCGGGCGAAAACAAATTTTGCTGCTTGCGTCGGTATTCGCCAATTTGTCAAAACTTATTGCGTAGCCTAAACCTTCGGCAACCATAACGGCGGCATTGTAAAGTAAATTGTATGTCACGGGAACATTTAATTTTTCAAGTTCCTTGCCGAACCATTGCAAATATTCGCCGTTCATTGCCTCCCGTGAAAGTATCAGCGGCAAGTCGCGCAGGTCTTCAACAGTTATTTTTTCTTTCTGCGCTAACGGACTATCCTTCAACATTATAACGCCCCAAATATCAGGAGACGGCAATTTTATAAAATCGTACTTCGCCACGTCAACATTTTGCACGGTGACAGAAAAATCTAAAAGCCCCGTTTCAAGTCTGTAATATAAATCTTCGCCGTTGCCGCTGTAAATGTGGCAGTTGATATTTGGATAATTCGCACAAATATTTTTTATGGCGCGTGCAAGATATTTGATTGAATCAGATTCCGCGCAACCAATGCGAATATCGCCCGCAATTTCGTTTTTCAGCGTTTCAAATTCCATTTTAGTTTTGTGTACCATTTCCAAAATATCTTCTGCGCGGCGTTTAAAAATTTGTCCTTCGGTCGTCAATTCAATTTGATAAATACTGCGCCTAAAAAGTTTTGTACCAAGTTCATCTTCCAACATTTTTAATTGTTTTGAAATTGCCGGTTGGCTTACGTGCAATTTTTCAGCGGCTCTTGAAATATTTTTTTCCCTTGCCGCCTCTACAAAATATTCTAAAATTCTAATTTCCATTTCAGCACCTCGCCTGATTATATCAAATATAACTCAAACTTTAAAACGGTTATAATTTTTATGTATTTGATATTTTTCAGTTTTGACGCTATGATTTTATTATAAAAGTTCGTGAGGTGTTGAAAATGTTCAAACTCAAAAAAACTGTAGCATTAGCGGCGGCGATTCTTGCAGGAATGATGACTTTTGGCAGTGCAGATAATGTTTCTGCCGCAGAAAATACAGCCAAAGGTGATGCAAGCGTGATTAAAGTTGAAAAATTGAAACTTGAAAAAAATTGGGATAAAGTTTTTGCGAAAAGCGATAAAGTCAACCATCAGAAAGTTACTTTTGTAAATCGCTACGGAATTACTTTGGCAGCTGATATGTACACGCCGAAAAATTACACGGGCAAACTTCCCGCGCTTGCAGTAAGCGGACCTTTTGGCGCAGTTAAGGAACAATCAAGCGGCTTGTATGCTCAAGAAATGGCTGAACGCGGTTTTTTGACAATCGCCTTTGATCCTTCATTTACCGGCGAAAGTGGCGGTTATCCTCGTTTTATGGCGTCACCTGATATAAACGTTGAAGATTTTAGCGCGGCAGTTGATTTTCTTTCAGTTCAAGATAATGTTGACGCTGACAAAATTGGAATTATCGGAATTTGCGGCTGGGGAGGATTTTCACTTAGCGCGGCGGCGATTGATACAAGAATTAAAGCAACCGTTGCAATGACAATGTACGATATTAGCCGCAATGCTGCCAACGGTTATTTTGACTACGAAAAGGACGAAGAAACTTTAAAGCGGGAACGTCAGCAACAAAGAATCAATTTGAATAATCAGCGCACGGCAGATTACAAAGCCGGAAAATACACTCGCGCAGGTGGTGTTGTCGAAGACCCCTCAAATTTTCCGCAATTCGTCAAAGATTATTACGACTATTACAAAACTGAACGCGGTTATCATAAACGTTCATTAAATTCAAATGACGGCTGGAATAAAACCGGCGTACTTTCATTTGTAAACTTCCCGCTCCTCACTTACAGCAATGAAATTGAAAATCCCGTGCTGATAATTCACGGCGAAAAAGCGCACAGCAGATATTTTTCTGAAACTGCCTTTGAAAATATGACGGGCGTTAAACCTTCCGGCTTTGACACGGTTGCAGGAAATAAAGAATTGCTGATAATTCCGAACGCTAACCACATTGATTTATATGATAACAAAAATGCAATTCCATTTAATAAAATTGAAAAATTCTTCAAAGACAATCTGAAATAAAATTTCAACCTTGCCTGCCAAAATGTAGCGGGCTTTTTTAGTGCAATAAAAAAATTCCGGCAAGTTACTTTCAAGCCGGAAAATTTCAGAAATTATAAACGCACTATTTATTTTCGCTGTAAGTTAAAATAGTTTCATCCTGCGCGAAAGTTTCAGCATTGGTAATTTGAAGTGCGGAGAAATTAAAATTTTCTTTAGTCTTGAATGTCAGAAAACAATTTAACTAGAGCTTTTAAAATATAAAGAGGAGGAAAATCATAGAGATTTTATTTTGTCGCCAAATAATTTTTTGATTTATTTATTGAAAGATTTATTCATATAAAGATTTTTTAAATACATTACCATTTCAATATATTTAAATTTACATTGAATGTACTCGCCACTTTCAATAAATTTCAGACAAGGTTTCAAGTAATTTTCCCAAATACCGCAATAAATTTCTGCGGCGTCAAGACACATATTGATTTTAGCTACGATTTTTGGTGCGATAGAATAGTATTCGGCAATTAAAGATTTGCCGTCAGATTCATTAGCCAGCCAATTATCACGAAAATTTCTAAATGCAGTGAGTTCGTAGCAATCATCGGGTTTACCAAAACTTTCACAAACCGCCGTTGTAATAAAACAACCACTGCTATTTTCCCAAGATTGAACAACAGATTGAGCTTGTTCACTTCCATTTTGAGCGGCTTTTCTGTACCAGTACCTGTAACCGTCGTTATCGCCGTAAGATTCCAAAGTTTTGGCAAGATTTATCATCGAAGGAACATGACCTGCCTCAGCGGCAATTTCAAAAAGTTTTTTTGCTTCAGCCCTATCAACAGCAATAACTCCGGGCATTCCATCATAGAATATGCAACCAAGATTGTTAATGGCGGTTAAATCTTCATTTTTTGCAGCTTCAAGGTAATATTGAATTGACAGTTTCTTTAAGTCTAGATCGTCGCTATTTTCTAATTTATAAGCTAATTCTGTCATTGAATCGACATCTCCGGCATCTGCTGCCTTAACAAGCCATTCCATTCCCAATTCAAAATTTTTTATAACTCCATCGCCCTCAAAATACATATTTGCAACTTGATGCATTGCAATAGGATACCCGCCTTCTGCAGCTTTTCTACACCATGAAAAAGCCAGTGCGGGATTTTCCTCTAAACCGCCTTTGCCCAAATAATAACAACTTGCAAGATAAAGCATTGCCTTAGTATTGCCGAGATTAGCGGCTTGTCTAAACCATCTCAAGCCTTCATAAAAATTTTGTGCAGTGCCTTCGCCATCAAAATAACATTCGCCTAAATTTACCATTCCGGAAACGCAACCTTTTTCTGCTGCCTGACGAAAAGCATCAAATGCACGATCATAATCTTTTACGTTATAAAAGCCAACTCCCAAAAAATTTAAAATTTCTGCATTATCTGTTGAATCTGAATCGCTTTCTTCTTTCTGCAAATTCTTAATGTCTTTCATTCCTTGAGTTAAATTTTGCATTCGCTGTAAATCCATAAAAAATCCCTCCTAATTAGAAAGTAAACGAAGTGTTTTATTTCCAATTTCCAAAGGTTGTTCCATTTCTACATTTAAAGATCCATCTTCGCAAATCATGGAAGTATCAATGATAATTTTAACTGTCTGGGCAATTTGCCAATTATAGAAAACAGCCGCCTTAGATTCAGCAGAATAATAACGGTACGCGTAAGAATGAAAATTAACAACTTTTTGAAGTTGCGCAATGGAATCATCAAAATAACGATTGAGATTCAAAAGTAAGTAATTTATTTGTTTGCCGCGTTTCGTTATTGCGTTAAACAAAGTACAACTGTTTTTGCAACGTTCAGCATGACAACGCGCCTTATCTAATTTTGTAGCCGCTTTGTAAAATTCAGTCTCTGCTTCGTCTGCTTTTGAAGAACTATATAAAAGAACAGCAGGCAACGCCGGAATTGCCAACAAAGGATTTAAAATTGCTGCGCCGCCTAAAACTCCCATACTTATTAAAGAAAGATTCTCTGCAGTATCTACAGTTGTATTATTTGACAAAGCAAGGGCTGATTCTGAAATTTCTTTAACTTCTGCAAGCATTGTTTCTTTGAATCCGGCGTCTTCAAGTTCTCTCAATCCGCGCGTATCGCGATTAAGCTTTACATTTTTATAGAGTCCACTCATTATGTTGACAGTGGGGATAATATTTTTAATCAGTATATCTTTTTTTGTTTTTCCAAGTTTCAGCAGAGAATGAGTCATTTCATTATGAGAATTTTCCAAATTACGATTAGCCTCGTTTAACATTTTTACAGCTTCAGTATTAAGTTCGTTTGCAGCTTCGGAATATGCTTCGGCTTTATTGATATTGTTGCCGAGTTTGTTCCCAATATACCAACTGGTACCAAAAATAATAATATCGTCAATACCAAACATAAAAATCCGCCTCCTTCAAAAAAATACCATTTAGCTTACAAAATTAACTCTTCATCACTGTTAAGCATAAAATTATCAAATTCAGCAAAATTTTTAAATTTCAATTCGCCGCCAAATGAATTAGCGATTTTTTCAAGACTTTTTGAAAGTTCATCTGCATCTTTTGAATTAAAAGAGTCGTCCAACTTTTTCAAACAGCTGTCAATCAAGTTTTGGCGATTCTCAAAAAGTTCAGTCGTTGTGCGTTCAAACATTTCACGCTGATTTTGCATTTCAACTATTAAAGCTTCATAAAAGCTATGAAGAAATTCAAATTCTTTTTTCGCTTCCTGCTTGCGAAAATGCTTTACAAGCGGATCAAAGATAGCGCAAAAAACTTTACTTGCAATAGCTCCGGCAGCGTAACCTATACCCTCAATATATTCAAGAGAAAGTCCAGCTCCTGTTACTCCGGCTGCCAAAATTGTTACGCCTTTAACAGCCTTAGAAACAAATCCCGAAACGTGATTTACCATCGATTCAATAAAAGCTGATTTTTGAATATCACCGGAAACAAATTTTTTTACGTCGCCATAAATGCTTACAGCTTTATCGACAAGCCAAACATTATTTGAAGTAATTGAATCTTCGGTAACGTCCAAAATATCTTTGTCCGAAAAATTATCTACGTCCGGCGAAATTTTATCAATGTTGCTCAAATCTCCGGAAGAAAATTTTGATTGAACCTTAGTGCTTACAGCTTTAATAGTTTGATCTGCAATTTCAATCCCTTGATTTCTTGACCAAGAAGAAAATTGATCCTGCGCAAATTTTTTAGCTTTACTTGTCAATTAAATCACTTCCATATTATAATATTTAAAAAATTGTTGCTTAAACTTTACCTGATTTTTATAACTGGTTTTAAACTTTTCAGTATTTAGTTTAGCACTAAAAATAGCTACGTTTTGTTTCAGATTTTACATTTGAATCGCGGAAATTTTTTTAATTGGTTGCAGGAGGTGAAAAGCAACTTCTTTTTAAAGTTGCGAATTGTTATGCCGGAATTTACTTCAAAAATTATTCAGGAAATGAATTCATGGACAGAGGACGAAAATGAAAATATCGACCCTGATGAAGTGTTGGATTTTTTAAAAGACGCAAAAAAACTTTGTACACCTGGATTTATTTTGAAACGTGAAATTAAAAGACTTGTCGTCGAAAAAATTTTGAAGGTTGAAATTGACGCGGAAACATTTAACGCTTTGCCAATAAATGAAAATATCGAATGGGACGAAAAAATTATTGAAAGTTTAGCAAAAAGTTTGAAGAAAAAATTCAAAGATTACGGAATAAGTGAAAAACAATGGACTGATTATCTGAATGACAAGGCGTTCTGTAACCGCAACAACGCAGTTAAAATAATTTTCGCTTTCAATATGAATGATGATGAAGCCTATAAATTTATGGTAGCCTGCGGACACAACCTTTTCAGCGCACGCAATCCCTTCGATTATATTTGTATGTTCTGCAGAAAATGTAAACTTTCTTATTTCGACGCCTTGAAATTACTTAACGATTTTGAAAACAATACGCCATACTTTTTTTTGGAACAAGCACTGACTAAACTTATTGCTCAAAAAAATTTAAACCCTGAAGAAACGATAAAAAATATAATTTCCGCTTTTAATATGGACGCTGATACCGCCAAAGATTTTACTATAGCGTTCAAAAACAGTCTTTCAAATGTAGATAACGCAGAAAAAAATACCTTCTTCAACAATATGACGCAAAATTTAAAAAACGAAACAATCATAATTTTTGAAAATGATAAAATGAACCCGACTGAAAAAAAGCAACGTCTTATATCTTATATGAGTCAAAACAGAGGTGCATTTTCTCCAAAAATCGTACCCAAAACTAAAAATATTGAATCGCAATACAGCACGGGATTTTCTTTGCATAGAATAAAAATGTTGCAAGCACTTTTGAAGTATATTGCTTTATTATATCCTGAAGTTGAATTGTTCAATCAATATACTTTAACACGTCAACCAATACAAAAAAAAGATAACGGCGAACCGAGAGTTTATCGCCACTTGATTGAGGCTATGTTGCAAACACATTGCATTGATCCGGCGGACTTAGACTTTAACAATATTTTAGACAAAGCAAAATCTGCTAGAGACGCGGCAAATATTGCCTACAGTGTACCGTTTAATAGCGGCGTTTTACTCCCGCTTAAACTCCTTTCTGAAAATTTAAGAGCAATTATGCGTACACTGAACAATCCTGATAATGCAAACGACTTAGATCGCAATACATTACTGCTTTTAACATATTTTTTTATTGCGGCTTATAGAGAAGCACTTTTTGCCGAAAAGTTAAAAGAAAAGGCGAAGGCGGCGGAACTTTCAAAAGATGAGAAACACAAGCTGGATAATTTAATTTTGAAAGAAATTCCAGCCGAACTTAAAATTGACAGTATTAAAAATTTCATTAACGACGAAAACAACGATAAAAATGAAAGAGATTTACTCACTACAATTAGAGAAATTGTTAATCGTTTGCAGGAGTTGGAAACCAAAGATTTTTCCCAGAAAGAAAAATTAGATATGTATATTGACTCTTTAAACGATATATTGGATTGTTTTGATTTCAGTTCGTGTTACTTACCATTTATTTTGGATAGGTTTATTTTGCTCTGTTTGTTGGCAAATCCGCTTGAACTGCCACTTGAAGACAATGACATAAAAGAGAACGCCTTGCAATATTTGATGAAGCACATTATTGACAAAAACCTTGAGCAAAGTTAAAAGCTTATCCGAAAATATCGGAGGGATTAGCTATGGATTCTCAAAATAGAGAAAGCTTGCCAATTGGAGCTATCGTTGTTGATGAACACGAAAGAAAATTTTACATTGAAAAAGTAATTGGATGCGGTGGAAATTCTATAATTTATGAAGTGTCGAATAAAGATACAAAAAGGCAGTTAATTTTGAAAGAATGTTACCCGAACGATGCAAGATTTACTCGCAAAAATAAAGTTGTTTGCCCAATAAATAATGAAGATTCTGACGCAAAAAAATATTTAAATGCTTTAAAAGAAAATATGGCTCATGAATCTGAAATTGGACAAAAAATTGCAAATACTACTCGTCGTATCATTGGTTCTTGGGAAAATATAAAAAGTTCCCAAATTATAATAGATAACAAAATTTACGATGCCACTGACAGTTTTTTTATTTTAATGGAAAAAGCTCCTCAAGGCGTTTCTTTGCAAGAATTTTTGAGTAATACGGGAAAACCTTCGCCGTATATTACGGCTTGCATAATGGAACAATTACTTGAGCCGCTTAGTTATCTTCATCGCGCAGGTTATATTCATGGCGATATTCAGGAAAATAATTTTCTGTTGGTTGAAATGAGTCCCGAACGTTGCAAAGTAGGCTATGGACAACTGTTAGATCTTGGCAATGCAAGAGAAATTTTAGAGGACGGAGCAACCGCCATTATCAATGAAGAAATATTCAGTACTCCCGGTTATTGTTCGCCGGAAATTTTAACGGGAAATCCAAAAACCCTTAGACTGACTCAAGCAACTGATATTTATTCCGTCGGCGCACTTATGCTTTATCTGATAAAAGGATTTGGATTTAAATCCGTACTTGGACAAAAGATGGCACTTAGAAATTATAGATCGTCGCCTGTAACTGAATATGAAGCCATACGCTGCGGTTACAGACACAAGGCGGCTACTTTTGTCGGAAAAATTTTGCTCAAGGCTTTAAAACAAAATCCAAAGGCACGCTATCAAAACGCCTCTGAAATGCTTGAAGATATTCGGAAATTGAAAAAAATGGTAGCACCGCCGAAATTTAAATTATCTCCCAATTTGTCAATCAGTTCAGATTATGTTGAAGGCAGCCGCTACAATGATATTATTCGTCTTCAAAATGATTGTAATTCTAAAAATCCAAATTTTATATGGGGAATTGCGGGAATTGGAAAGACAACGCTAGCTATTGCCTTTGCCAAAAAGCAAATTGAAAATGGAATAGATGCCTATTTTGTGCAGTATAAAGGCAGTATAAAGGAAACTATCTTGAGTATGAATTTTTCCGGCTATGAATTTTGGGAAAATGATGAGGAAAAAGACTACCTGCAACGTCTTAATATCCTGCGCGAAAATTATTCCGGATGTTTATTGATAATTGACGGCTTCGATCGTCCAAATACAGATATTTCAGAACTTCAGCAAGAAGTTGCTTACAAGGAACTTGTTGCGTTAGATATGTACATTGTATTTACTACAAGATCGCGCCCAGATAAAGTTACACCGGAATTAAAACCTTTGAGCGAGAAAAATGCTTTAAAATTATTCAAAACTATTACCAACGATGAGCAAGCCGAGCAAAAAACCGAAGTTTTGGAACTCCTGCGCGAAGTTAATTATCATCCACTGACAGTTAGTTTGGCGGCTCATACAATTTCCGAAAGTTGGAATAATATTACAGCTGAATTTTTACTTTCAAAATTTAAAAACGGAAATTTTAGCGATGCTGATAAAGTCTATCAGCAAATAAAAATTTTGTTAAACTTGTTTGATCTTGAAGAGTATCGAGATTTACTTTGTCATACAACATTGCTCCCGCTTGAAGGATTTGATGCCGGAATTTTTATAGACAGTGAATCCAATGTCAAAAAAAAACAGCTGAAGAAATTGGAAGGCGCAAGCTGGATTCGTAGACAAAATAACAATAAATTATCAATTCATCCCCTGATACGACAAATTTTTAAAAATGAACTTAAACCAAAAGATGAAGACTGCGAAGAATTTTTATCTACCCTTTGGGAAAAATTTGAATTTCGATACCCGCAAAACGCCGAATTATTTAAACAAGCCGCTGAACTTTATAAAAATGCTGCCGAAAATTTGGAAGATAAATTTGGAAATTCCAACTTTAGAGCAGGTCATTGTTTTTTAATTATAAGAAAATTTGCTGATGCTGCCGTTTATTCAAATAAGGCTATGCGTATTCAAGAAAAAGTTTTGTCAATGTGGGATTCAAAACTTGCCCCGACTTATAATGACGTGGGCGTTGTTTCACTGAAATTTTACGATGAATCAAAAGCCTCAAAATGTTTTATGTGTGCGTACACTCTTTGCCAAAAGGTAGCTCCAAACAATCCTTATTTTGCGGACGCACATTTAAATTTGAGTGAAATATTCGCAAAGAAATCAGATTATGACAACGCCTTATTGTTTGCCAAAAGTGCTATAGAAATTTTGAAAAATCAACCGCCACAATTAGAATTTAAGCTTGCTGATGCTTATAATGAATATGGACACCTTTTAAAACTCGTTTGTAAATACGAGGACGCTTTGAAAAATATTGAAGTCGCCGCCGAAATTTATAAACGTATTTCACCGCTTGCCGGAAGTCCTGATTTAGCCGTTTGCTACAGAAATATCGGCGATATGTATATAATTTTTGGAGATATTGAAAAAGCCGTTGAGTACACGGAACGCGCCATTCAAATTCAAGAAAAAATTTTGCCTCCAACACATACAGATTTATTGAATTCTTACTATAAAGCAACAAAAATTTATCAGATAACCAAAGATACTGATAAATTTTTTTCATACTCAAATAAAATTTCCGCAATCTGCCGCGAGCGACAAAAGAAACAGTATAAGGATATGTTACTACTTGCTTTGCATATTCTTGAAGTCGATAAAAATTTAACGTTAGAAATGCGCACTCATCGTTATCGTGACGTTGCCGAGTCTTATCAAAAGTTAGAGGATTTTACAAACGCAGAAAAATATATTTTATTGTCAATAGAACAAATTTCTCTTGGCGTTGAGGACGCTATAGAAATTTTGCTGACGTATTTTACGGCGTCTCAAATTTACAGAGAAAAGAAAAATTTTGAAGTTGCGCTTAAATATGCAAAGGATTCACTTTCGATTGTAGAAAAAAATTTTCCAGAAGACTTCGGAAATTTGTCAATGTGTTATATGCAAATGGGAATTTTGTACAGTGATATGAAAATGGAAACGGAATCGCGTATTTGCTTTCAAAAATCACACGAATTTGAATTTATGGAAAAAGCAACCGGCACTCAAAATTTATCTAAAATTACGGATTGGAAACATATTAATGAAATTTGAAAAAAATCAAACACTACGAAAATAAAAAAATGATAAAATTTTTCTTGTATTAAATCTAAAGTTAGGGAGAATTTTTATGAAAAGAAAAATTTTACGCGGGTTAAAAGTTTCAGAATTTATACACCCTAAAGAGCTGGAAAAGAAAGAGGCGGCTTTAAGTAATCCAAAAGTTCAAGAATACTTAAGTACCGCTACTAACCTTTGTAAAACTGCGGTAGATCCCGTGACGCAGGGAACATTTGTAAAAATTAATGAAATGAGCGACCCAAATTTAATTAGAATTGTTCGTGAAGTTTGCGAAATATTGGACGTTTCGCCGGTTCCTGATGTTTATATTTGTCATTTAATGTATATAAATATTTCTCCGTACAGTTCAGATAAACCGTATTTAGTAATTCCTGATTATGTTTTGCGGTATTCTGATGAAGATATGCTGTATTACAATTTGGGAAATGCTGTAACGATGATAAAAGCGGATCATGTGGAGCTTACAACGCTTGCCGCATATATGCCCGGCGGTGGGGCTATGGAAGTAATAAAACTTCCATTTACCGCTTATTTGCATTGTGCGGACTCCACTTCAGATAGAGGCGGCTTGTTGGCTTGTCAATCTTTTGCGGCAAGTGTAAGAAATCATTTTTGGGAATTGGGAATACCGCCTGCTGAATCTAAAAAAATGTTTATTACCGACCAAGAGGCAGAAATTTTTGTAAAAAAATACCTTGCTGAACAAGAAAAAGTTCTTAACCGCTATAATGGAATTGCAACAAAAGTTGCACGGCAATGGCAAAGAATGTCGTACTTAGAGGCACCGGCAAATAACATGCTCCGTGAATTATTTAACTGGTATTTGGACAAAAACGGTTATCGCGCCATAATGGCGGCGTATGATTGAAGGTGTGATTATGTGCGTTTATGGAATTGAAGATTTTCAACACCCGCAAGATAGTAAACTTGCCAATGATATTCTATCAAGCAAAACAGCAGCTACGGTTTTAAAAAAATTTCACGAAACAAATATTGAGGATGCCTATTCATATCTTTATCAGTCGTCTTGTCCGCAGTTGACAGAAGAAACTTCGCCAAAACTTTTTAAGCTACTTATAAAAGCTTGTGAAATGTTCGGATTAGAACAAATTCCCAAAGTCTATGTAACGCGCGATTATAGGGAAACTGTTTCTGTATGCGGAATGAATGAACCGTTTGTAGTTTTCTCTTCGGAATATTTGAGAAAACTTGATGATGAAACACTTTTTGGAATTTTAGCCGGACAAGTTGCGGCTATTCGCTGTAATCATCATACAATTTTATGTATTACTTGGGGAATTGATTTTGCCGCCGGTTTTATTCCATACGGCGATTGGGCTACAGATCCAATGATTAATAATTGGAAACGTTGCAGATATTTTACTTATGACAGAGCTTTTAGCCTTGCAACTAAAAATCGTGCGCTGACACTTCGTCAAGTGCTTATAAATGTTGTACCTCAAAATATTTTAGACAGAATGAAAAGCGGCACAAGTCAAGACGCCTACATTAATCAAGCGAAAAATTTTTTGAATACAATGAACAACAATAAAACTCAAGCGTTTATAAAACAGGCACTCTCTGCGTATTCATATAAAATTTGGCTTCCTGAACGTTATGAAGAAATTAATAAATTTTTCGACGAAGGGAGGTTTTGATAATGCCGATAAACTTTTCTAATTTTCGTACAATGATTCAGTCTAATTTCCCTACAATGATTCAGGCAGATACATTGCCAAATTTAACGTTACCAGATTTTTCACATCCTCTTGAACGAAAACGCTTAGATAATTTAAAGGACAGTAAAGCTTTCAATGTAATTTTGAATTTCTTTAGCAAACATTATGCAAATTTTACTACCCTTGCACAAATTCCGGACAGATATTTTCCCGTAACGCCTGAAACTTTTCCGCGACTTTACGAAATTTATAAAACTGCCTGTAAAAAATTGGAAATTCAAAAAGATTATACGTTGTTTTGTGCAATGGACTACACGCGCAATGCTAAAACTGTTGGTACAGATGATAATTGCGTTATTATCATTGATAGTTCGTGCCTCGAAGATTTTTCTGATAGACAAATTCTGGCGTTGCTTGGTCGTGAATTGGGACATATCAAAATGAAACATATCACTTACCTTAATGCATTTGATATGATTGATGATTTAATTTGGAGTATACCGCTCGGAAGTAAGATTTTTACTCCGGCGTTGGTAAATGGCGCAAAAGGACTTTTCTTAGAATGGCTGCTTGTTGCTGAATATACGGCTGACAGAGCCGCCGCTATTGCCGCAGATGGCGTTCAACCTGTTATGCAAAATCATTTAATGACAAGCGGAATTGAAAATGCCGCCGACTGTCAAAATTATAGACTCTACACGCAAATTCCATTTTCTGAAAATCTTAGCAATTTTAATCGTGCGGCACAGATTGTTTTAATGGGGACGCTGAAAACTTTTCCTATTCCATTTGTTATCCCGCGTATGCAAGAGCTTGAAAAATGGAGTACTTCAGAAGACTGTGCCAAAAATTTTCCTAAAGTTTATAACGCAAATTCCGTATCTGCCAATACTGAAAATATTTCAAAAAGTTTGATTAAGGGGCAAAAAATTGATCTGACTAAAAATAATTCCACGCTGAAAAAAATTTTAATTGGACTCGGTTGGAATGTTAGCAACGCCGAAAATAATTTTGACTTAGACGCCGCTGCTTTTTTGATTCAAAGTAACAATAAAGTTGGAAATGATGAAGATTTTATTTTTTACGGAAACTTGAAACATAAAAGCGGAGCAGTTGAACATATGGGCGATAATCTTACCGGCGAAGGTGACGGCGATGACGAGCAAATTAAAATTGACCTTGAAAAAATTCCCGCTAATATTGAAAAAATTGCTTTTACCGTGACGATTTATGACGCTGAACGGCGCAATCAAAATTTCGGGAAAGTTTCAAACGCCTACATTAGAGTTGTTGACGCTGTTACACAGCAAGAATTGATCCGTTACAATTTGGGCGAAGATTTTTCAGTTGAAACTGCGGTAGTTGTCGGCGAAATTTATCGCTATAAAGGCGAATGGAAATTTAATGCTGTCGGCAGTGGATTTAAAGGCGGGCTTGAGGCTCTTTGCAAAAATTATGGTATTGAGGTTCAATAAAAATTTTGAACAGCGAAGAATTTTTTTACTTTCGCGCAGTATTTAAAAATTTAGATAAAGATATTTCTTTGAAAATGTTTCTATATTTTTCTAAATTTAACTTATTATCAGGCTTGTATTGGGTAATTTTTTTGAAGGGAGTCGATTATGTTAGCTCAACGTGTTTTGTATAGAAATTACGCGGATTATTTGTATATTCTTAACTTGAACACTTTAAAATCTTATGTTTTTGATGGAATAGCTTGCGATTTGATGGATTATCTGTCAAATATAAAAAATATCGACGTGGAAAAAATTTTTGCTTATGTTGAAGAAAATTATGAAGTTGAAAATCCGGCGCAAATGCGCGAAGAAATTTGCGAATTTGTAAATTTTTTACAATCTGAAAATATTTTGATTGGAGGTAATAATTATGACTGAAAAAATTTTAACTACAGTTGCAACGAACAGAAATGCACTTGCAGCAAAGAAAAAAAAGCTTTACAAAAAACCGACTCCCATAAAATTTATACAAAGAGATCATAGATTCAAGGGAACTTGTCTCTTTTGCGGACCACAAGTTGGCTGGGCATCAAATCCGCCTTGCGGAAGAGGCTAAAATATGAATTACATTAACCCTGAACAATTCATAGATGAAATTTGCGCCAAAAATCATATCCTTCAGCAAATTTGTTTTGAATTAACTTATCGTTGTAATGAACATTGCAAACATTGTTATGTTTTTGACGAAAAAAAATCTGCTGCCGAAGAATTAAGCGTTGAACATTATTTCAAGATTTTTGAAGACTTGCTTAAAATGAATACGTTGCATATAACTTTCACGGGCGGCGATCCAAGTCAACGCAATGATTTTACTGAAATACTGCGCGGCGCGGTTGAACGCGGTTTTGCTGTCACAATTTTTACAAATGGCACGGGTTATTCTGAAGAAACGCTTGATGAAATTATTAATATTCATCCTGCTATGATAAGTTTCAGCGTTTATTCCGGAATTCCCGAAGAACACGACGCAATTACCGGTGTAAATGGTTCATTTCAAAAAACTTTGGCAACGCTAAAAAAAGTTAAAGGAGCAGGAATATTGGTGACAATTAAAACTCCTGTAATGGCTCCAACATTAAACGGGTTACCGGCTGTTCAAGCGTTATGTAAAGAATTGGACGTACTCCCGGAAATTACATATTTTATTTCTGCAACCAATAATGGAAATATTTCGCCTACAAAATTGCGTTTAGGTAGCGTCGATAAGTACAAGCAAGTTATACGGCTTAAACAAGGCGAAAATTTTTCTGAAGATTTTCAGCCGCGAAACATTCACGACAAAATTTGCGGCGCAGGGCGAATTTCTTTAAGTGTGAATCCTTATGGCGAAGTTTTCCCTTGCAACGGTTTTCATTATCTACTGGGCAATATCAAAAATAATTCGATCAACGAAATTTGGAATGGTGAGAAACTTTTTAAAATTTACAGATTAAAATTTGAACAACTGGGCGATAAATGCGTAAATTGCTTGTATCGTGATGATTGTATTTATTGTTTGGGAAGTGCACTTGCTGAAAACGGAGATATTTTTATTCCTGTTGAAGAAAGTTGCAAAATTGCCCGTGCAAATTATGAATTTCGCTTAGAAAATTTATCTCGGACGTAAAATCAAGGAAATATTTCAAAGTTACAGCGTTAAAACATCTGCAGAAAGATTTACTGCGCGAATATAAAATTTACATACCGACAAAAAACGAAATTGAAACCTTCAATAAAAAATTCAGACTTGCTTTGATATTATTGGCAAAAATCATCGGAAAAATTACCAAATGGCAGAAACGCGAGATTTTTTGTTGCCGTTGCTGATGAATGGACAAGTTAATTTCAAGGAGGAACATTTTTAAAACTAGCACTTTGAGTTATAGCGATATTGACATTTTAAGAAAAATAGTTTATCCTACTTGAAATTATTTTTAAATTGATTATACGGTGATTCGATAAACGAAAGCCTGTAAAACTTTTCGGAGTTTTGCGGGCTTTTTTGCATTTGAGGAGATGTTCAAATTGTATTGGTACAGTAAAAATTTGCGGCGAAATATGAATGTGAAAATTTACGGCGTGGGCGGCTTGCCAATTTTAGTTTTTCCGACGCAGGACGCAATGAGCGATAACTTTGAAAATTTTGGAATGATTGACACGCTGGACGAATTTATTAAAAGCGGACAAATTCAACTTTTCTGCGTCGATACTGTGGATATTGAAACGTGGTCGAATGTTTACGGCGATAAACAATGGCGGGCGGCGCGTCAAGAAAGTTACTACAACTATATAATTGAGGAAGTTTTGCCGCTGATTCAAGAAAAAAATTTGTCAAAAAATTTGCCGATTGTTGCAGGTTGCAGTTTGGGCGGCTTACATTCTGCGATAGTTTTTTTTCGCCGTCCTGAACTTTTCGGCGGTATGTTGTCACTTTCCGGCGTTTACGATGCAAAATTTTTTTTCGACGGCTGGTTAAATCCTACGCTTTACGACAATTCGCCGATGGATTTTCTAAAAAATATTTCGCCAAATCATCCTTACATTGACATTTACAACGCCAAAAAAATAATTTTGTGCATTGGGCAGGGCAAGTGGGAAGAGGAAGGACTCCGCACAACTTCCATAATGAAAAATATTTTTGCTGAAAAAAATATTTCTGCGTGGACTGATTTTTGGGGCTTGATGTTGATCACGATTGGTATTGGTGGAAGAAACAAATTTTATATTTTCTGCCGGAATTTCTGAAGGAGGCGCGGTAAATGAATTTTATTTTTATATCGCCGAATTTTCCAAAACATTATTGGCAATTCTGCGACAGGTTGCACAAAAACGGCGTCAACGTTTTAGGTATTGGCGACGCGCCTTTTGAAAATCTGCGCGACGACCTCAAAAATTCGCTGACAGAATATTATTTTGTGGAAAATCTGCAGGACTACGAAAAAGTTTTTCAAGCAGTTGCATTTTTCAGTTTCAAGTACGGGAAAATTGATTGGCTTGAATCCAACAACGAATTTTGGCTGGAGCAAGATGCAAAACTGCGAACAGATTTTCACATTACGACGGGTGAACAATTTAAAAACATCCGCCGAATTAAAAATAAATCTGCAATGAAAAAATATTACGCGCTGGCGAATGTTCCAACTGCCCGCCTTCACAAAATTACAACGCTTGACGCGGCGAAAAATTTTATTTCTGAAGTTGGTTATCCCGTGATAATTAAACCTGATAACGGCGTTGGCGCAACGGATACTTTCAAAATTTGCAATGAAACTGATTTGCAAAATTTTTTCAACAATCATACCGGCGTACCGCACGTGATGGAAGAATTTATAACGGGCGATATTTGTTCATACGACGCAATTTTAAATTCAAATTCCGAGCCGCTTTTAGAGTCAATGACAGTTTGGCCTCCGTCGATTATGGACATAGTTTTAAAACAGTTGGATTTATCCTACTATACAACAGATTTTGCGCCAGAAAAACTTTGCGAAGTCGGCAGAAAAACTGCAAAGGCGTTTGGCGTGAAAAGTCGATTCGTGCATTTGGAATTTTTCAGATTGACGCAGGCGAAAAAAAATTTGGGTAACGTCGGCGACTTTGTAGGACTTGAAGTAAATATGAGACCGGCGGGCGGTTATACGCCTGATATGATAAATTTTGCACACTCAACTGACGTTTATAAAATTTGGGCTGATATGGTTACAAGTGATAAAAGAATTGTGCAGGACAGCGGCAAACATTTTTATTGCGTGTATGCAAGCCGCCGCGATTGTCACAGTTACAAAAATTCGCACGAAAATATTTTGTCAAGGTACGGCAAAAAAATTGTAATGTGCGAACGTATGCCGGAAATGATGATCCCGCAAATGGGAAATCAAATGTACACGGCGAAAGTTGCAAATTTGGAAGAAACGCAAGAATTTATAAAATTTGTACAGGAAAAATCACAATGAAAAATTTTTCTGAAAATATTTTTGAATAAAAAAATAGCGGCAACCATACCGCTATTTTTTATTGTCTAAAAGCAAAATGTAAAATCTATTGCGTTTTGTTGGCAAGTGAAGTAATTGCAAGCGGCATCCCTTGCAAAGGCATTTGTTTTAAAACCGCGCCACATTCAAAAGCTGATTTTGGCATTCCGTAAACTGCGGAAGTTGCCTCATCCTGCCCCAAAGTATACGCGCCCTTTTTTTTCATTGCCAATAAACCTGCCGCGCCGTCCTTGCCAATTCCCGTTAAAATGACGCCCAATGACGCCGCGCCTACCAATTCAGCAACCGAGAAAAATAAAACATCTACAGCCGGTCTGCAGGAATGAACAGGCGGAGCCATAAAGCAACGAATATGTAAACCTTGCGGCGATTGAATCAATTTCATATGAATACCGCCGGGCGCAATGTAAACATGGTTAGGTTTTATAACTTCGCCGTCTTCGCCTTCCTTGACAGTAAGCGCACATTCTTTATTCATTCGGTCGGCAAACATTTTTGAAAATCCCGCCGGTATGTGCTGTACAATGACTATTGGAGGAAGCGGCGGATGCAATTTTGTTAGAATCGCCGCCAGTGCCTCAACTCCGCCTGTTGATGATCCTATTGCTATTAATTCAATTTTTTTTGACATATTGCCGCCTCCCTCCAAATTTTAACGCGGTTTTGCAAAAATCATTCTGCCTGCAGAAGTTTGCAACGCCGAAGTAACTTCAACTGAAATTGTCCTGCTTAAATATCTGTGCCCGTTTTCAATAACAATCATTGTTCCATCATCAAGATACGCCACGCCTTGACCGGGCTCCTTGCCGTCACGAACAACTTGTACTTTCATAGTTTCGCCGGGAATTACAACGGCTTTAACCGCGTTTGATAAATCGTTAATGTTCAAAACTTCGACGCCGCGCAGTTGTGCAACTTTATTCAAATTAAAATCGTTTGTAATAATCTTGCCGCCAATTTTTTGAGCAAGTCGAACCAATTTAGAATCAACCTCGTGAATATCTTCAAAGTCAATGTTCATAATTTCGACTTCAAGCGGCGATTCATCCTGAATTTTTTGTAAAACGTCAAGCCCGCGCCGACCGCGTACACGACGTAAACTGTCAGCTGAATCTGCAATGTGCTGAAGTTCTTCAAGCACGAAAACCGGAATTAACAATTTGCCTTCAAGAAAACCTGTCTTGCAAATGTCTGAAATTCGCCCGTCAATAATAACGTTCGTATCCAAAATTTTGTAGTTTGGATTTTTCTTTTCTTTGATAAGGTTGACTTTCGGCGCGGGAGTTTCCTCCGCCGCAACTTCAACAGGTTTTTCAGTTTCGGCAGGTTCATTATCTTTAACGGTTTTATGTTCACGGCTTTTTAAAATTTCTTTCAAAGTTTTCGGTACAGATGAAAAACTGGCGGTAATTTCTTTGCGCTTCTTGATAGTTAAACGAATTCCCAAAGTACCAAGCACGATACTAAAAACAATCGGGATATAATTTCCAACAACGGGGATTCTTGCAAAGGCGTTGCCCAATAAATCAGCTATTATAAGTCCTATCGCCAATCCTGCCGCGCCTGCAAGTACGTCGTGAATTGGCATTTTACTAAGTTGTTTCTCTACAAATGCTGTAAAAATTCCAAGTTTACGAATTAAAAACGGCGACACGAACCAACCGGCAATTCCGCCTAGTGCCGCGCCAACTAAAATACAAATTAATCCGGCAACAGTTAATTGAAAAATTCCAAGCTCGACTTGAAAAAATTCTGTCGAAAGATATTGCGTAATTTGCGGGCTTGCCAATCTGAAAAGCGCGCCGCCCGCAATTATCAGCGTCAACATTATAAAATATTTTACGATTTTATCGAGCATTAACCTCACCTTCTTTTTAAGGTAAAGAACGGCAAGCAGCAAAAATTTTTGCCGCCGCCATTCTAAAATTTTTAAGCCGGTGTCTTGATTATCAGTGCAATAAAAATTAAATCTTCGTCGCCGACACTTTCTATACCGTGCATACCGCCATCGCCGCAAAAAGTAGTTTCGCCAACGCCAACTTCATAAAATTTATCGTTGTCGTTGTATTTCGCCTTACCTTGTAAAATGTAGTAAGTTTCAGAGTTGCCGTAATGATAATGTGCGCCAATGGACGCGCCGGGCGGAATTACAACTTTTGCAAACATTTCGCACTGTCCAAGCATTTCTTTTGGCGTCAAAAGGTGTGTAATTTGAATTTCGCCTTTACCGCCGGCTTTATTCAGCGCAGTAACGGTTTCACTTTTAATAACAGGCATTTCGTTACCTCCTATTTCTTTTTATAATCGGCTAAAAATCTTGTAATTGCGTCTTGCCACGTGGGCAAACGTTTAAATCCTGCGTCGTCCAAAGATTTTTTACTCAAACGAGAATTGAAAGGACGTTTGGCAGGCGTGGGATAATCTGACGTAGGAATTTTTTCGACAGCAGTTTTGTAACCGGCTTGCTTGAAAATTTCTTCGGCGAATTCCGCCCAACTGCAAAAACCCTCGTTAGTGGCGTGATAAATTCCGTACTTTTCAGATTTAATCATATCGACAAGGAGCGGGGCTAAATCTGCCGTGTAAGTCGGACTTCCAATTTGATCATCAACCACGCTGATTTTTTTGCGGCGTTTATCAAAATTTAACATAGTTTTGACAAAATTTTTGCCGTTGCTGCCGAATACCCAACTAATCCTGACAATAAAATAATTTCTCAACAGTGCAATAACAGAATCTTCGCCCAAAAGTTTACTTTTGCCGTAAATGTTTTGCGGAGCTTTTTCATCTGAAATTTCGTAAGGCGTTTCGCCGTCGCCGCCAAAAACATAATCTGTACTAATGTAAAGCATTTTCGCGCCAATTTCTTTGCAGGCTTCGGCAATTTTGCGCGTGGAAAGTCCATTAACTGTTAAAGCAAGTTCGGCTTCGTCTTCGGCTTTGTCAACTGCCGTATAAGCCGCGCAATGTATCACGGCGTCCGGCTTTTTCTCAAGGATAAAATTTTTTGCACTTTCGGGATCGCTTAAATCAATTTCTTTGCGTGTTGTACCGATAAAATCTTCACCGCGACGCTCCAACTCTTTAACAACGTCGTAGCCGAGCTGTCCGGTAATTCCTGTAACCAGTATCATCTTAAAAAAATTCACCTCTATCTAATTTCTTCAGCGTCTTCAGGGTGTTTTCTGATATAAGCCATATATTTTTGACATTCTTCCTCAAAGTTTTTATCTTCGGTTGCTGAAAGTTGAAATGACATCATTGCAACTGAACAAATGCGCCCAATTTCATGCGGCTGGAAAGTTTTTACCAAATGCAACACGGTTTTAACTGATTCGTCTAAAATTTCTCTGTCGTACTGCGCGAAACGATTTAAAAGCAACATATCAAACATTTGCTGTTCCAAAGGCGACCAACCGAGCGCAATTCCGGCGTTAGAGCGCGGGTATTGCCCGTGAATATCAATATCTTCATCCACGTCTTCAATTTCGGGGATATACAATTCTTCGTCGTCGTCGAAAACTACCGGTTTTCTCATAAAAAGTACCTCCTATTATTTTTTTGAATACCATTACTAGTATATACTCAAAAATAATTTTACGCAAGTTTAGGCAAATTTCGGCGGCAGGATTTTTTTATTTTGGCGTCAAATATCTTTGTATTATTTATTTTGAGGAGGGATTGTTAATGGAAAATCTAAGCTTGGAAGTCCTTGATAATTTGCGAAATTTATTTTTGCAAATGAACAATTCACGGCGGCAACTTCGCCCAATTTTGGCTGATATTGCCAATTCGATTGAGCAAGGTTTTTTCATTGATGCAGATTCTGAAGAAGTTCATCAGCTGTTGAAAAAAATATTGGATGCTCAACAACAATTATCAGCCGTCGAACAACTTAAAAAATCTGTTGCCACTAAAAAACTTGAACAAATTGACAAAAATCTTTCACAACTTAAACAAAATTCTAAACGCGAAGAAATTAATTCTACTCTAACGCGAATTGAAACTTTGGTAGTTGATTCAGATGAACCCGCAATTTGCGACGCCGTTAAAAAAGTTAAACTGCAAGCCGAACATTTGAGAAATAAATCCGGCAAGTTGGATTCTAACCAATTTTACAAAATGGCTGAAAGATTTGTTTTTCTTGCAAACATTATCGACAACGCGCAAAGTTTTTCGCCTTCAGATTTTATCAGCGTCACAAATTCTTTTCCAGATAACCCGCTAATTGCAATGGTATTGACTTCAAAACTTGTTCACTTTCCAAAAATTGAAGCTCAAGTTGAAGAAATTCCGATTGTCGAAACTGAAAAAAAACCGTCGTTTATTCCTACGAAGCCGCGAGTTAATGCTGTAATTGTAAAATTCAACAAGCTTAAACCTCAACCAAATTTAAGCCTTGTTTCAACGAATCCGCAAAATTTTTCCATTGAAAAAACCAGTTCCAAAAAACAAATTGCAATTAAATCTTTCAATAACAAAATTCATCAGCTTTTTGACGCGGTAGACCCGCTCCCGCTTTTTAAAATGCTCATTAAGACGAGAATTTTTTTTGTAGACGATTCAAAAGATTTATTTGTGTCCGGCAAAATTTCAAAGAGACTCATTGCACTTGTACCGCGCCTTTTTGAAAAACTTTTCAGTTGGGGGATTGTCGATAAAATTCATTGGCGCGGCTACGAATTTTATTTTCTCAATGATTTTGGTTTAGATTTGTGTATTCGTTGCTTTACGCACGCCACGCCTTCAACCAATACTTTAAATTATTTCGACACAATGACAGCCGCTTTGCAAATTTCGGTTATGCTGATAATTGAGCCGCGTATCAAAGATCATCAAAAAATTAATTTTTCCTATTTGCCGATTATACCGGTTGTCCGCGCCGAATTTAAAGGCAATTTGGTTTTATTTTTCTCACTGATTTTACTTGGCGACGATTGGGCAACTTTCATCGCACAATTTAAAATGATTGTCGAAAAGCACATTGATACTGACTTACGCGCGGTTTTTATTTTCGCAATGGACGCTGAAGACTTGCAATGGCTGAAAATGTTCGACACGGTTAAATTTAAAAATGTGCCGTTTTTTATGATGACATTGAACGGGCTTTTTGATATGGACGGCGAAGAAGTTGACTTCGATTTTTGGAGCGACTTTAAAAATTTTCTTATTCCGCCGACGGAAACGCCGGAGCCTTTTTATAAACCGTCTTCAATAAATAAAACTCCTAAAGAAGAGCCGAAAACTTTTACAGAAACTTTTGAAACTGTCGCCACGAATGAAAATTTTGAAGCTGAAGTTGAAGTTGAGCCGGAGCCTGTTGAAGAAATTGAAATTGAGCCCGTTGAAGAAATTGAAGTTGAAGAGCCGCCGAAAATTCCCACCGTCGAAATTATTTCTGAACCTGAAAAATTTGAGCCGTCCGAAAAAACATCTGAAGACGATTTAATTAAAGTTGACATTTTGAGCGGCGTTACAAATCTTTTCAAAGTTGGCGAAATTTCGCGTGGTATGTTGGCATTGCACGCGCTGGACGATTATTTTTCTGCAGATGAAATTTGGGCGGAATATCTTACAAAGGAAATTGGCTTTATTCTTGACGATCCAATTACTGAAATGACGTTGCAGAGTTTTGACACGTTCAGTTTTTGGACGGGCGGCACTGAAATTCCAAAGGCGAATATTGGCAACACGTTTGATTATTTGAACCTTGCCGCCACGATTAAAAATTTTTTCGCCCCGCCCAATCCTACAAGTTATCAAATTCAAAAACTTTGGAACCAAATTAACGACGATAAATCTAATACCGCGCTGAAGGCTTGCCCCGCCGCAAAAATTTTAATCAGCCTGTTCAATAATTTTACAGATAAGACGCACCGCGCCTTTGCAGATTCACTTTCTGAAGTTGGCGATAACAGCGAAGACAATTTTAAAACCGCTTTGTCAAAGATTAAGGAAGTTGAAAATATTGTTGACAGCGTTTTGCGTTCAGATGTAAATCATCGCCGCGTCCGTGATGTCATTCAGCAGCTTTTTAAAAATAATGGATTGGCAAGAAAATATTTGAACGTCGAAAATTTTTCTGACGCTGAAATTTTAGATTTTTGCCAAAAGTACGCTGATAAAAATCTGCGCGAAATTCTCAACGCCAAAGGTGCGAAAATCGACGAGGAAACTTTTTCCACTGAAAAAATTGAAGATTTTCTTGACTACATTTGGGATAATCCGGTTGTGCAACTTTCGCACGGCACACACGAAAAATTTATTGGTCCTAATCGAACGCGCGTTACAAAAGTTTTGAAAAAAGTTTTTACCGCGCTGACAAATTACGTCCACGCAAAAAAAATTTTGGAGACTACCGGCAGCGGCAACTTGAGCAATGCGCCCACCGATAAAGCGTTGGAAATTTTATCTGAATTACAAAAACAAATTGCACGCGTCGAAAAGCGCGGAAATTTGGGCGTCTACGTCTTCAGAGAATTTGCAAATAATTTGGCTAAAAAACTCAAAGGCGAAGTTATCAATTTCAGTTACAAAGATTGTCTGTTAGGCGCAAATTATATCGAGCTTGCAAATAATTTCCCCGTTACAGAAAATTTCGGCGTACCTGATTTTTCACTCAAGGACAGATTTTTTGCATTTGAATCAGATTTAAAGGATAAAACTTTACGCGAAAATTTGAAACGCGCTCACGAATCTGCGCTTAAAAATTATGACTGCGGAATTTTGCAGGATTTGCAAAAAAATTTCAATTTGGGCGTTTCTGATGAAGATATGAGGCGCAAAATTACGGCGATTGAACGCCAAGTAGATAAACAAATTGAACGCATTTACAGCGGCTTTTTGAATGACCTTGAACTTGCCAGAAATTATTCAAGAATTACCGACCAAGAAAAAATTGACGCCTATATTAATGCAATCGTCGCCGCGAAGAAACATTTCACTGAAACCAAAAACGCCGGAATTTTTCAACGCTTTGTAAACGCCTGCAACACTTCAATTAATAAAACTTCCATACCGCAGAGAAACGCACTTAAAAAGCGTTTGATTGAACTTGAAGAAAAGCTTGAAAAAAATCTTGAAGACGGCGAAACTTTGGCAACGCGCTATCCTATTCTTGCGAATGTGCGCCGCCAAATTGATTTAATGAATTTGACAGTAGCCGAAGATTATATGAATCGCCTTGAAACGGAAGGCGGCAACTTGTTGACAGAATTGGACGTTACCGACTCAAATTTGACGACACTGGAAGAATTTTTGGCGGAACATGAAGTTTTGTACCGTGCTATTGGAGCGGCTAACGGCTCGGTTGAAGGCGCATTTAAACAGCGTCTTCACATCAATAGCAACCGCGTCAATCGTGAAACTCAAAACGCGTTGGACTTTGTACGCGGCTGGAAAGAAATTAACAGCGGACAGAATCCCGCCATTGAATCTGCGATTATTTTAATTTTGGAACATTTGGGCTACAGCGGCGGCAAAATTTCCGCGCAAAATGTCAACGAAAACAACGCAAAATCTTATACCGTGAATTTTTCCGAGCCGTTTAAATTCCGTGACAGTTATCCCCATCCATTTTCGGTTTTCGGTACGGAAATTTATTCCAAAGGTCTGGAGATTATTTATCTTAGTGCGAATAGAACTTTTGACAATATCGCACAGGTTTTAAGCGATATGACTTGCCCGCGCGGTACGATTGTACTTTTCAACAATGTAATGACTTTGCCGCAACGCCGCAACCTTGCCAAGTCGATTAAACTCAACGCAAATTTGAAAAATATTATTGTGATTGATAAAGTTATGGCGTTGTACTTGACGCGTTTTGATGACGCTCAACGCGGTAAAAAAATGTTGCAAGCGGCGTTACCTTTCGCACGTGTTCAGCCGTACACTCAAGGCGGCGTTATTGCGCCGGAAATGTTCATTGGGCGCAGTGAGGAATTGGATCAAATTCGTGATATGCAGGGCCCGGTTTTCGTTTACGGCGGGCGGCAGTTGGGTAAA
Source organism: uncultured Selenomonadales bacterium (assembly GCA_937877565.1). Lineage (GTDB taxonomy): Bacteria > Bacillota > Negativicutes > Selenomonadales > Selenomonadaceae > Quinella. The sequence goes on from CALFJB010000030.1 coordinate 63,587, forward strand.
TCCGCGCTCCTTCGTCAAGTTAAAAATCTTGAAAATAATCCCGCGCAGTTGAATTTTGCATTTTTCATTGATTTAAAAAATCTTGACAGCGAACAGACTTTGAAAAAAATCGTTTACGAATTGCAGACGGCAAAACTTTTGGGCGAAGTTGACAGCTGGAACAGTTTTTCATTTGAAATGCACAAACTTTTGGACGGACAACTGCGCGGCGTTTACAAGCCGAAAAAGCTTTTACTTTTGCTTGATGAAAGCGATACATTTTTGAGCAGTAAAGATTCTGAAACGGCGATTGACATTCTGCGCGAACTTTTGGTAGCGTTCAGCGGACAATTTAAATTTGTACTTGCGGGCTTGCACAAAGTTATCAGATTTGAGCAAAATTCCAGTTTTGGCAACCTGAATCATATTTCAGTTTTGCCATTTAAACCGGCGGACGCAATGGAACTTTTGGTAAAGCCGATGAGTTATTTGGGCTTTAAAGTTGCCTCTGATAGTTTACTTAGTGCGATTTTCAGCCGTACAAATTATTATCCCGGCTCCATTCAATATTATTGCAAAATGTTGGTTGACGCGGTCGGCAGTAACTATGTAAAACAAAATTTTGACGTTACGAAAAATCCGCCTTACACGCTTGACGACGACTATTTAAAAAATATGCTCGGCAACCGCGATTTTCAAGAAGAAATTGATCAAAAGTTTCAAATTACTTTGCACTTGGACGACGATAATTATTATGAAATTTTGGCGTTGGCAGTGGCGTTAATTTACTACGAACATAACCGCCCCGTTGGTGTGGACGTTACCGAAATTCGCAATATTTGCTTGATGTGCGGCGTGGACAAAATTATAAAACTTACCGACGCTGAACTTTTGAGCTTGCTTGATGAAATGGTTGCTTTAAATCTTTTGCGCCGCGTTGACGGCAAATTTGAGTTTAACCGCTACGCTTTTTGGCATATGATGGGAACTGAAAACGAAGTTACAGAAAAGCTTGATTCATACGGCTTGAACAAAGACTAGAAAGCGGAAAGGAGCTTTTCTATTGGAAATTTTAGATTATGATGAATTAGATTTATGGTGGCGCACTGTTCCAAGTTCGCGCAGATTTACCGGTGCGATTATGGAGGCGGTAGATAAACATTGCGCAACCGCCGCGCATCTTCCAAAAGAAGACGAAGCCGGATTTATACAAATGCTTACTGAAAAAATTCAGCGCAAATACGTTTCTTTGATTGTTGAAACGTTCGACTATAACGGAAAAAGTGACATGGAAGATTTTGTTGACGCGTTGACGGCTAAATTTGCGCCAAACTTCCTGCGCGATTTTACAACAGATTCGCCAATGGAAGATTTGGCGTTGCAAAATTCGCTTTTCGGGTACGCAATAATTATCCGGCTGAAAAATAAAGTTAAGTGGTTAGTTTCGGCAGTCACGGACTTTAACAAAAAAAATTCCGTAACGGGCGGCGCACTGATTTTTATTACAACTGAAAATAATCCGCCGCCGAGTTTGACGCGTCTTTCAGATTTTTTAACGCCGTATGACGTGCAATTTTTCGCAATAAACTTACTTGAAGGCGCAAGGTTGACGCCGAAACAAAAACTTTACACTTCAACTTTGGCGGCGAAACTTTCAAAACAATCTTCAACAATGGCAAAAAATTTAGCGAAAGTCGAATTATACACGCACGGTTTAGAATTTGTGCGGACGGTTGCGCCAAAGTTTGACGAAAAAATTTATAATCGCGCAGTTTGGGAATGTCAAACGCAATTTTTATTACCCGCGCTGGAACAAATTCGCAGTCAATTAATCGAAAAAAATTTTTTACATCTGAAAAAGATTCTGCCAAAGACCGATGAATTTGGAAAAACTTTGGACAATGCGTGGGATATGGAATTGAGGCACTTGCATTACTACGGCGGCGGCGATAAAATTTTTTCTTATGAAGAGTGGGAAATTTTGGAGTTGGCTTATTCGGCAAGAAACGAAATTTCGCACTTGAAGACTTTGGAAAATTCGCAGCTTGAAAAAATTTTTAATCTGATTGACGATTAATTTAATTGGAGGAATGTTAATTGAAAATAGGCTTGGCACAAATTGAAATAGTTGCAGGGCAGCCCGAATTAAACGCGGCGAAAATTTTAAAATTCGTCGAAGTTGCAAAAAATCAAAATTGCGACGCGGTAATTTTTCCGGCGGCTACAATTTCCGGCGTCTATTTCGCAAAACAACCGGCACTCCTGCGCGAATGTGGAGAATTTATTCAGGAAATAATTTCGGCAAGTTCAAATATTGCGGTGGTTTTCGGTAGTGAAGACAAAATTTTTACTGCCAAAGACGGGAAACTGATTAACGGCGAAGAATTTTTTAACTGCCAAATAAAAATTGCCGCCTCAAATTTTATAACTGACAGAATTTTTGAACGTGACAAAGTTAATTCCGCGCTTGCCGTCGAAAAAAAACTTCCGCTGATTTATGTTAATTCGGTTGGTATTCAAAACAACGGCAAAACGATTTACACTTTTGACGGTTGCAGTACAATTTATAATTCACGCGGCGAAGTCGTAAAACGCCTGAAACCGTTTGAAGAAATTTTTGAGACAATTACCGATACAAAAATTGAGCAACTTCCCGCGCTTGATTCTTACAATGAAAAATCTATCGCGCAGATTTACCGCGCTTTAAAATTTGGCGTCGATAAATTTTTACAGCAAATTCATATGTCAAAAATTGTAATTGGAATTTCTGGCGGAATTGATTCGGCAGTTGGCGCGGCACTTTATACAAAGATTCTCGGCGCGGAAAATATTTATTTGGTAAATATGCCCAGCGTTTTCAATTCGGCAACTACGCGCAGTTTGAGTGAACAACTTGCAAAAAATTTGGGCTGCAAATATGCTGTCGTTCCAATTCAAAATTCGGTTGATTCGACGGTTAATCAGTTGGAAACAACGCCGGTAACTTTTTTGAAAGATAATTCCACTGAAGAAATAAAACTTTCCGGCTTTGTTAGAGAAAATTTGCAAGCCCGTGACAGAAGCGGCAGAATTTTAGCAACTATAGCGGCGGCAGTTGGCGGCGGCTTTACCTGCAACGCAAACAAAGCTGAATCTACTATTGGTTATGCTACAATGTACGGAGACTGCGCGGGCGTTTTGTCCGCAACGGCTGATTTATGGAAATTTCAAGTTTACGAGTTGGCTAACTATTTGAACAACAATATTTATTTTCAAGAAGTCATACCGCAAGGAATAATTGACATTGTTCCGAGTGCCGAGCTTTCCAACGCGCAAAACGTCGATGAAGGCAAAGGCGATCCTTTGCACTATGATTATCATGATTATTTGTTCCGTGCATTTGTGGAAAAACTTTTGACGCCGGAAGATATTTTAAAATTGTACATTGATAAAAAACTTGAAACAGAAATTGGCTGTAGCGCAGGATTGACAGAAAAATATTTTTCGACGCCTGCAGATTTTATCGCAGATTTAGAAAAATGGTGGCGTCAATATCAAGGAATAGCCGTTGCAAAACGTATTCAAGCCCCGCCAATTTTAGCTGTAAGTTCGCGCCCGTTCGGTTCTTTCGTTGAATCTCAAAACGCGCCGTACTTTACCAAAAAATATTTTGAAATGAAAAGCAATTTGTAAAAAATATTTCAATCCTCAAATAAAAAAAATCCCTGTCAAACGCGGCAGGGATTTTTCAGTTTCAATTATTTTTGGACGTAAAAAAACCCGTTGGACGGACGGGCTTTTTATTTTATAAACTTTATTTTAAAATTTTTTAGTGTCGCTCGGAGCAAGCGTAATTGATAACCAGCTGAATTTGCCTATAGCCAATCAAGTTAATTTTATGTTATTTTTCAATTTTAAACTTAAACATTCCACCTTCTAAAGCGTCTGCGTCCAAAGCATTAACTCCCATCGCCCATAATTCGGCGACAAACTCAACATTTCCTGCGCTCATCAGCTTATCGCCTTCATAGATTTCATTTCCGTTGCAATCATATCCGATAAGCTGATTAATATTGTAAACTTCTTCGCCATTCATTTGTCCCTGCGATAAATTCTTTTCATATTGCCAAACTTGATTTGAATAAATATATTCACCCGTTTCACAGGATTTGGCACGAAATTTAATTGGTATTCTTTTTAATTTACATCACCTTGATTCAGCCATTCTACATTGTCAAAAATATTGCCGACAACCTTTAATTTCTTATAACCCTCTCCGTGAAACTGTACCGGCGACTTTTTGCCATCAAGCCGAAACATTACAAAACGGTTTTCGTTATCGTCCCACTTTACAATAAATTTATGTTCGCCCTCAAATTCAACAATATCACTTTCATAAACTTCAACGCCATTACAGTCGTATGCGCCGATAAATTGTCTGACACTCTCCAAATTAATTTCAATCCAATTATAAAATTTATCTCTTAACCAACAAATTTTTTCTCCGTTCGATTTTTCATCAAATTTAATACTTTCGCTGTAGATTTTTTCTTTTGTCGAGATGTCAATTCCGCAAAATTTAATCTTACGCATTTTAAAACACTCCTACTTCTTTACACAGAATTTTAAATCATTGAACAAGCCATATTTCGGTTTTAATTCTACCGTATAAATTTTATCGTGCGCTATGACTTCATCGCCTTCATAAATTTCATTGCCTTCTGAATCATAACCGCAAAACTGTGAAATGCTATCATAATAAATCATCTCAGAGTTTATATAAGCTTCTCCGAAACAATACGATAAATCACCGCAAATAAATCTACCATCGCTTTTGGCTTTTGCACGAAATTTAATTTCTCTCATTTTGATTCTCCTCTAGATATAACCGCGTTTGCAACCTTTAATACTTCGGCAATTTTTTCATAACATCGTAATATTCTTTTTGTATTTCATATGGGATTATGAACAAATTACCTGTACAAATTTCACGTTCAAACTTTAAATGATATTTATAACCTTCTATGATACGCTCATATTTGTAAATTTCTTTTTCTACCGTTCTCACTCTTTTTTGAGTCTGAAACAACTTATCATAAAACTTGTCCCTTTCTTCTTTAGTCATCTGCAACATTTTGATTCTCCTCAATCTGCACCTGCACATTTTCTGCGATAATGTCATACAAAAAATCTCCTACATAGAAACTACACAAAAATAACGATACCGCTATTACTGCAAGCTCCGTTTCAAAAGTTTCTACCGTAACGTCGTTCACATCCAACGCCGCAGGGCATTTTGGATTGTACATATTCACTAAACAGATTGTCACGCCGGTTTCTGGATTAAACAGGTTGCCGTTCGGCGTCTTTATCCACATTTTCCAACACCTCAATTTCTGATAAAAGCAAATTTTTAACTGATACGCCGTCTTTTGCCGCCAAAACTTTCAAATCCTCATACTTTGCAGCGTCAATCGTAACCTCAATTCCAATTTTCCTACCTACCATTTCTTGAGTAATTGAAATTATCGCCTTATCAATTTGTTCTTGTGCAACTTCCAAAGCGTCGGCGTCATATTCATAAATTTCACGCCACGCGTCGCAAAGATATTCAAGCTGTATCAATTTCTTTTCAATCTCAAACGGCATTACTTTCACCTCCAAGAGAGCCAGTGTACGACGCCCACCGGCAAGGCGGTTAATTTAATTTTTTACAACTTCAAATGTGCGGTCTTCATATTGCAAAATGATAATGTTAATACTGCCTTTGATATATCCGAGAGCGCGAATAATTTTCTTGCCGTTATAACTCATTTTATCAACCTCCATTTTAATTTTTCTCAATGCTTACGTCGCTGATTTCATTGTCGTACCAGTAAATATCATCGCCGTTGTAGCTGTACGGCGCGGCAATTTTATAAGCCTCGTTAATAACTTCTTCTTCTGAATCGGCTTCAATTTCAACTTCGCCATATTCAATCTTGCTGATAGAAATTTTATACTTCATATTTACCACACCCTTACCAATCCTGCAGCCAAAGTAGGCTTAAATCCGATTGTGCCAAACTCCGAAAATTCCGGAATGTCATAATTGTGAACTTACGAAAAGATAGTTATCCAACTTGCCAAAATCCGTATAACTGCGAATTACCAAGTAAACCAAAGAATCAAAACGTTTCTCAAATGATTTGATAAGTTTGAGGCTTTCATCTTCCGCCCAGAAAAAAGCACCAAACGGCGGTTCACTGATACTCACATAACCTTCTTCGGCAAACTGACGAATTGTTTCAGGATAAATTTCAAGCAATTTCATGCGCTCAATAGCCTCAATCTTTTTTTCTTCAATACTGATTTTCATTTTAAGCACTTTCCTTTTGCAATTTATAGATTTTATGTTTTTTCAGAATAATATTTCCATTTGAACCATCAAAAATCAAATCTGCACGAAAACTTTTTTCACCGTCTTCAGCAATATAAATTTTTAAATCGTTACCATCACGGAAAAATTTTGCGGAAACGTCTTTTAAAATTCCTTCAATTTTTATATTTTTTAAAGGGCAAGGATACTTTGCAACAAGACTTGTGTTTTTATCATACCAATCACGCAACATCAGTCTGTCGTCACGAGTAAGCAAAATTTTATCCATTGGCTGTACCTTCTTTCCGTAAATCGCTCAAACGCCAGTTATACAGGTGAAAAAGTGGCGTAAACCACGGCGGACTCAAATATTCATTACTCAAAGAATTTTTCTGTTGAATTATTGCCGGTATGCCGTAAAGACTGCATTGAATGTACGTCATAAAAATGCAACGCTCATCAATGTCACTTGCAAAAACCAAAACTTCTTTGTTGTAATTTAAGCCGATTTTATTCATAGTATTAGCCAGCCCATAAATCATTGCTCCGCCGCCGCAACACGGCTCATTAACAGTGAAATATCTTTTTTCAGCAATAATCTTTTTATAACTTTCTCCATTGCCTATCGTAATTTCGCTCATCAAATCACAAACACACTGCGGAGTAAAAAATTGTCCTTTCCAAGCGTCATTAAAGTTAAGTTCGTGGAATAATTCGCCGAGTACATCAGTTAAATGTACCGATTCTTTACTCGGACAATAACTTTGCAATTCTTCAACCAATTCCGTAAACATTGACATAAACAACATTCTTTTGTGCTTGTCATATGTAACTTTCTCTAAGATATTCAAGCTCTTCAACATCGTAGCCGTATTCAACAACCAATTCCTCATAAAGTTCCTCATACTCTTCAGGTAACTTTTTTGGCGTTACTACTTCTTCAGATTCTTCAATTTTTTTTGTAGTACTCGAATTAACTTTATAAACATATTTATCATAACTTAGAAATCCATTTTGCGATTTATACCAACGGTCATCATAAAATTTATGTACAATTTCAATGTACTCATACTTTGGAAAATCTTTTTTAGCCGCGTCTGAAACAATTTCTACAACTTTGTTAATTACCGCGTCAATTTCATTTCTGTTAATGTATTCAGAAGTTGTGTGCGCGTTGTAGTAGCCGCTCGACAAATTAACCGCCGCTGTTTTAAGTTCAGGCGCAATTACAGAAATATCGCTGAATGAACCGTAAGCCGTTTTAAAACCTTTGCTTGTAATGTATTTTTCAAAATCAGTATTGCAACAGTCATAATAAACGGCGTCATTTGCGCCTCTGCGGTCAATTTCAATTAAACATTTCAAATTGTCTACGCCTTCAGGTAAACTGCCTTCTTTATGTACGTCACAAAAGAAATTCGCACCAATTCCGCCAATTTCTTCATCGCAAAGAAAAAGTAACCACGGCTTTTGTAAAGACAATTCATAAGCATTAACGATTGCGTAAACTCCGCACCTGTCGTCGCCGCCTATACCTTGAGGCGACATTAAAATATTTCTGTCTTTGCTTTTGCAAATATCGCGTACTGGCTCTTTATGTACCGTGTCCAAATGTGCCAACAACATTACGGGTACTTCGCCTTTTACCAGAATAAAATGCTTGTCGCTTGTCAAAGTTTTGCCTTCAAACATTTTGCAAAGCATTTTGAAAAGTTGTCTTTGAGTTGGCTTTAAAAACTGTTCCAATACTTTCATTTAAATCCCTCCATTATCAGGCAAAAGACTTACAGGGAACTTGCCCTGCAAGTCCAGCCTGTATTTTTTACGCCATTTCTTCAGCGTCGTTATCTTCAGCTCTGCAACGTGGGCAAAGACTATTTTCCATTACACTTTCGTGATAATATTCGCCGCAAACATCGCAATATTCATAGTGGTCGTTACAGCACTCTTCGCAAACTTGAATTTCATGTCCGTTACGGCTATGAACAGTAACTAATGAATTTACATGCACAGTATTGCCGCAATCATTGCAAATATCGTAATTATCGTAGCAATCATCACAAACCCAAACTTCATTTCCATTTTCGTTCAAAACGCAATGCATATCTTCTGTAAGGTGTACATCGCCGCAATCGTTGCACGTACTATAATCATCTTCCAAACACTGCTGACAGATATAATCTCCGTTTATGCGCGTCATTGTGTTATCAGGATAGTAACCTTCACAGTGTGAACAATAAGTATAGTTAGCGTCACGACAATCGCCGCAAACTTGAATTTCATTGCCGTAACTGTCATGAACCAAATATAAATCGTCTTCGTCGAAATGCTCACCGCAACACTCGCACTCATAACTTTCGCCACAATTTCTGCAATAAAGCCCCTTTGAAGTTTCATCACCACATTTGATACACAAACCGGAATTGCCAACATCAAAATTTTTACAATCGTCGATATGGTCTAATCTGATACTAACTTTGGCGTCAAAATTGCTGTGTATCCAATCAGCGTAACCACCAAAGCCACAATTTGTACCAATATAAATATTATCAGGCATATCTTTGCAGTAGGTATAAGTCTTCCAGCGATTCGGTACGCCTTCAAGTTCTGACAACTCTCTTTGTACCAAATCACGGTACAGCGGCGTAATACTTGATGTTCCATGTACTCCGCCGCTACTGTTATACATTCGACTTTGAAGAAGTAAACCGTTTCCGACTTTGTACATAAACAACTGCCGCGTAGTTTTACGATTGTTCAAAAGTTCGAGGTCATCAGGATTATCAACCGTAAAAGCTATCATCGTTACATCATCTCTTGCGTAACCGGCACAACCGTTGTTGTACTCATAATCTGTGCGATTAAAACTGTGACAGCTAGTCAACATTTCTCCGCGATTATCCCATTTCGGATTCGACATCGTTATAAAATGTGCCGGATTAATCGAAAGGAAAAGTTTAAAATCGAGCTTCTTGCCCGACAACTCATCAGCAAACTGTGCAAAAAGTCTTGAAAAATTACTCCCTGCCGTTTCGTTCGTAATACCCAGCGTATCGCACATAGCTTTAAAAATGCGGCTTTTCTTACGATTCGCTCTGTAAGCTTTCGGCGCAAGTTCTTTAATCGCGGCGATATAACTGGCTGAATCGTACTCACATGCGTTTGGTTCTGAAAAATAGTTAATCGCATTTGTTACCAATTCGCGGCAGTTGTAAGACATATGCTCATCAAGCCACGGTGAAAAGATTTCCATTCCCAAACGATACACGCGAGAATAATCGGGGTCGTGCGTTTTCGTACCATTGATAATGACAGCTTGAAGATTTTCGTCCCAAGCGGGAGATTTACGGAGCAATTCACGCAAATCTTTTTTCGACTCGGTTGCGTCTTCAGCCAACTGATTAATAAACTCTTCTGAAACGTCATTCAGTACGCTCACAGCGTCAGTATGCGCTCCGTAGTCTTCGATTGCTTGACGAATGTTGCTGCGGAGCAACATTGTCGTATCAAACAAGCCAATCTGTTCTTGTGAAATCATTGTTTTTACAGCCTCCTTAAGATTATTGGCAAATTAAGCAAATGATTTGCGTGACTTATAATGATATGGAGGAAGAAAAATGTTATTAGAAATTCGAGTTATTGTCGAAGCTCCACAAATTGTTAATGCAATTAATAATCTTGCTAAAGCAATAAATAAGGATAAGGTAAACATTGACGTGGTATCTGAAATCATTGACACATCGTCTAGTGTTGAGGATACATCAAACGTTAAAATGCCAAAGTATACAGTAAACCAAATTATGGAAGAAGGTGCAAAATTAATGGACGATGGGAAAGCCAATGAATTGATTCAGCTTTTAAAGTCTTTTGGTATCCAAGCTGTCGTAAATTTAAAGCCGGAACAAATTAACACCTTCGCTGAAGAAATGAAAAAATTGGGAGCAAAATTATGAGTAATCATGCATTACTTTCGCCTTCCAGCGCACACAGATGGCTGAATTGTCCATTATCTCCGAGACTTGAGGCAACATTGCCGGATAAAACAAGTTCATACGCGGAGGAAGGAACTCTTGCACACAGTGTCTGTGAAATTACGGCTAAAAAATATTTCACTCCAATGAAAACAGCTGAATTTAATCGTGCTATAAAAAAGCTGAAAACTCACGAGCTGTGGAATGATGAAATGATTCAGACGGCAGAAACTTATGTCGGTCATCTTAAAGAAAAAGCAATGTGCTTTAAAAATGAACCGCACATTGCTTTTGAAGTGAAAGTTGACATATCTGATTACGCGCCCGAAGCGTTTGGACGCTGTGACTGCATTATGTTTGGTGACAATACGCTGGTTATTACCGATTATAAACACGGTAAAGGTGTACCTGTTTCAGCTAAAGAAAATCCTCAAATGATGTTATACGCACTGGGAGCATTGAAACTTTATCAACCAATATTTGGCAATGCTATAGAAAAAATTAGCGTATGTATTGACCAACCGCGTATTGGCAGTTATGAAACGTGGGAATGTTCCAAAGAAGACCTTATGAAGTGGGGCGAAGTCGTTAAACAAAAAGCGCAAGCGGCGTTTATGGGTATTGGCGAATATAAAGCAGGAACATGGTGCAAATTCTGTAAAGCCAACGGAATTTGTAAAGCACAATCAGATAATCAAGTGAGTGCATTTGACGATTTCAAAGAAATTGTAGTCGAAGGCAACACTGATATATTAACGCCTGAACAAATGGGCGTAGCACTAAAAAAAGGAGAGATACTTGTTGATTGGTATGAAGCCTACCGCCTTAGAGAAATTATTGAGCGGTGTTGAAATACCCGGATATAAAGTTGTCGAAGGTAGAAGTACTCGTGCTTGGACAAATCAAGATGAGGCGTTGGAAACTTTGCAAAACTCCGGCATTGAACGCGCGGCAATTTATGATAGTGTTCCGAAAAGTTTGGCACAACTTGAGAAAATGCTCGGCGCGGCAAAATTTACAGAGTTGGTTGGCGAATATGTTTTCAAGCCACAAGGCAAGCCGACACTCGCAAATTTCGATGATAAAAGACCCGTGTTTAATGGTGCAGTCGCTGATTTTGCGGCAGTGGTAAAAAATTAGAAGTGTTAAGTGATTTAGGAGGAAATAATTATGTATAACAATAACCCGACAAGAGTTTTAACAGGCGAAGTAAGACTTTCATATGTAAATCTCGTTACTCCAAAAGCAAATTTGAATGACCCGAATGGTCAGCCAAAATATTCCGTTACATTGCTAATACCAAAGTCAGACAAATCCGTAAAAGAAAATATTGACTCAAGCATTAACGCCGCTGCAACTGAAGCAGTAAGTAAATCTTGGGGCGGTGTTCGACCGCCGGTTATGCCTATTCCTATTCATGATGGCGACGGTGTTAGAGAAAACGGTACACCTTATGGCGATGAGTGCAAGGGCTGTTGGGTACTTACGGCAAGTTCAAAGAATAAGCCGCAGGTCGTACATCAAAGCGATATTATGACGGAACTTTTGCCGCAAGATATTTATAGCGGAATGTATGCTCGTGTAACTATCAATTTCTTTGCTTACAATCGCGCAGGTAAACGCGGTATTGGCTGTGGTCTTGGAAACGTAATGAAGACACGCGAAGGCGAACCGTTAGCAGGAAGTGTTTCGGCAGCGTCAGATTTTGCGGGGATTGGACAAATTCCAAGCAGTCAATCTGATAACGGTATCAATCCATTAACAGGGCAGCCGTTTTAATTAACTGAAAATATCCAAGTCCCGCAGTCACTATTGGCTGTGATTGCGGGGCTTTTTACGGGAGGAAAATTTTATGGTAATTATTTCGGCTATTGTCTTCATTGTTGGAATAGCCGTAACATTTTTAGGCGTAATTTTTTCAAACAGAGCTAAAAATCCAAATCTTGAAAACAAAGATTTTTACCGAAATTTATCTAAATTGAGTGCTTTTATTGCGGCTGTTTGTTTTGCACTGACAATTTTGTTACCGGTAGGTTTACCGCAATACAAGGTATGGCAACAAAGTAAAGAAGGCGAAGCAGAACTTGCAAAAGCTGAACAGAATCGACAAATTGCAATTCAAGAAGCTAGAGCTAAAGAAGAATCTGCTATGTCACTTGCGAACGCCGAAGTTATCAGAGCGCAAGGCATAGCACAAGCCAACAAAATTATTGGCGACAGCTTGCAGAATAATGACGCTTACATTCATTATCTTTGGATTGAAGCCCTGCGCGAATCGAAAAGCGATGTAATTTACGTTCCGACTGAAGCCGGAATACCTATAACAGAATCAACGAGATTTTTAAAGAGAAATGAGGATTAATCGTGAGACATCTTGCGAGTGTTAAAGTAATTCGTGAATTGAATCCCATAACCGGCGCAGATAAAATTGAACGCGCTGTTATAAATTGTTGACGAATCAGAAATATTTTATCGCGGAGCGTTAGCAGCGAATATCCCTGAATTGTAAAAAAACATTCCACGCGGAACTGTTTTACAAGGTGAGCTTATTGGTTCGGGTATCGCAGGTAATAAATACAATCTCGAAAACTTTAAAATTTTTATGTTTAATCTGCGTTCAAGTGTAACTAAAAAATTTATTAATCCTGTAGACATGTGCTTATATCTCAAATTGAACGGCTTTGATGTTGTACCTGTAATTCACGAAAAATGGCGTTTAATTGCCGACAAAGATAAATTACTTAAACTTTCGATGGGCAAAAGTAAATTAAATCCTAAACAACACCGCGAAGGCATTGTAGTTCGTCCGATTAGAGATATTTACGTAGAAGATTTACAAGGATATTTCGTGGACGGCAGATTAAGTTTCAAAGTTATCAATCCAAAATTTGAATTGAATATTGATTGAGAAAGGCGGATTTAAATGATTACAAAGACAGATTTAATCAAAATTATTGCTGAAGAGGAAAATTTTAAAACTGATGATGTTAAAAAAATTATTAATAAGGCAGTTAGCATAATTGTTCAAAAAGTTAGCGAAGGCGAAAATATAAATATTAAAAATTTCGGCACATTTCTTTCCAGAAAGCGTTCAGAACGTAGTGGAAAAAATCCTCGTACAGGCGAACCTATTATTATTGAAGCTCATAAAATTCCATATTTCAAAGCCGGTAAAGAATTTAAAAAAAGCGTAAACAGATAAACTCACGAAAATTTGCTGAAAGCCGACAAAATTACCTTTTGACGGATGGCGGTTTTCTCTCAAGTAGACAACCCGAACCAAAGGCTAGAAATAGTCAGGGGCAGAGCATAGCGATTGAAATAATATCGCCACGAGACCGCGCCACGCACGGCAAAAAGCGTGAAAAGATATGCTGAACTGCAGGGCGACTTGCAGAAGTCAAGATAAAAAGCTTGACGATAACAAAATTGTATTTTTTAGGAAGGTAGCACGTTGGAACGACGCAAAACAGGCAGAGGAACGCGAGAGGATTAAACACCAATGAGATGTTTATTTTGTGGTAAAAAATTTAATCCACGTTTGGAATACCAAAAATATTGTAGCCGTGAATGTAGCAACCGCGCACACTATGAAAAGCATAAAAGAAATATACGAAGATGGGAAAGATTACGTTACGGAGGCGAGAAAATGAAAATAATTAAATTTAGAGGGAAAGACAGTAGCGGTAATTGGCTATTCGGCGGAATCACTGAAGATAAAAAATTCATTACGGATAAATTTATTTTTACTGGCGTAAAACCTGAAACTGTCGGACAATTTACCGGCTTTTATGACGAAACTAACAAAGAAATTTATGAGGATGACATTGTGAAATTAAATGCCGCGCCCTATCACATTAAATGGCTTGAAAGAATTGGCGGTTTTGTAGCTGAAAATACCTTAATGCTTATGACCCTATCAAATTTAGAAAATTACCGTTGTCAAATAGTGGGAAATATCCATGACAACCCTAATCTTTTAAATAAATTACAAGCTGATTTTTTGGGAGCGTAGAAGAATGAAACATTTGAGCATTGACCTTGAAACGTTTTCAAGCGTACCAATTTTAAAATCAGGTATGTACAAATATGTTCAAAGTTCGGATTTTGAAATACTTTTGATGGCTTACAGTGTAGACAATTCGCCAGTTCAAATTATCGACCTTGCACAAGGCGAGAAAATTCCAAAATGGCTACAAGAAGCGATTGAAAGTCCTGAATATATTAAACACGCTTATAACGCAAGTTTTGAATGGTATTGCTTATCAAGATATTTGAAAGGCAATGAACTTTTGCCGGTCAATCAATGGCGCGACACAATGTTACACGGCTTGTATTGCGGTTTTACAGCGGGATTGGACGCTACAGGTAAAGCGTTGGGACTTCCTGAAGACAAAAGAAAATTGGCGGTAGGAAAGTTGCTGATTCGCTATTTCAGTATCCCTTGCACTCCAACAAAAAACAACGGCGGGAGAACACGAAATTTTCCCAAGCACGACCCTGAAAAGTGGAATTTGTTTAAGGAATACTGCATTGGTGACGTTGTAACCGAAATGGAAATTGAACATAAACTTTCCAATTTTCCCGTACCTGATGACGTTCAAAAACAGTGGGAAACTGATTTAATAATAAATTCGCGTGGTGTAGCGGTAGATATGGATTTAGTTCACGGAGCTTTAAATATCGCCAACAGTAGCAGAGAAAAACTTATAAATGAAGCAATTAAAATCACCGGCTTAGAAAATCCAAATAGTGTAGCTCAACTTTCAAAATGGCTTGAAACGGAAATTGACGAAAAAATTTCTGATTTACGCAAAGACACGGTTGTTCAAATGCTCAAACGACAAAATCTTACAGGAGCAGCTGAAAGAATATTGCAAATTCGTCAAGAACTCGGAAAAACCAGCACCAAAAAATATGACGCTATCGAAACTGCTGTATGTACTGATAAACGCGTAAGAGGTTTGTTGCAATTTTACGGAGCTAATCGAACAGGTCGATGGGCAGGGCGTTTAATTCAAATTCAAAACGTAGCCAGAACATACATTGACGTTAAACAGTTGCCGCTTGCCAGAGAAATTGTTAAGCGCGGCAAAGGCGATAAGCTTAATATTTTATATGGCTCAGTAATGAATACACTTTCACAGCTTATAAGAACTTCATTTGTAGCCGCCGAAGCTAAAACACTTGTCGATGCTGATTTTTCAAGCATTGAGGCGCGGGTAATAGCGTGGCTTGCACAAGAAAATTGGGTACTTGAAGTTTTCAAAACTCACGGCAAGATTTATGAAGCTACTGCAAGTCAAATGTTTGGTGTTCCGATTGACAAAATTAAAAAAGGTAATCCCGAATATGCACTTAGGCAACGCGGCAAAGTCGCAACTTTGGCACTAGGTTATCAAGGCGGCGTTGGCGCACTCATTGCAATGGGCGCACTTGATATGGGAATACCCGAAGAAGATTTGCAAGACATCGTTACAAGGTGGCGGCAAGCTAATAAACGTATTGTTGAACTTTGGTACAAAGTTGAAAACGCTGCAGTATCAGCAATTCAAACGGGACAACAGACCGGCGTAAACGGTTTAATTTTCACAAGAGAATTTGACATTGAAAATAATTTGGATTTTTTAACAATTCAACTTCCGAGCGGCAGAAAACTTTATTATGCACACCCTGAAATTGATAAAAATCAATGGGGCAGACCTGTCATCTTATATCAGGGCGTTAATCAAACTACCAAGCAATGGACAACACTTGAAACGTATGGCGGTAAACTTGTTGAAAATTTGGTTCAAGCAATAGCGCGTGATTGTTTGGCTGTAGCTATTGAAAATCTTGAAAAAGCCGGTTATCAGATAGTTTTTCACGTTCATGATGAAGTTGTTATTGAGTGTCCAAAAGATAAAGCCGACCTTGATAAAGTCGTTGAAATTATGACATCGCCCATAGATTGGGCGCAAGGTTTACCTATAAACGCTGATGGCTGGATTGGTGACTTCTTCAGAAAGGATTGATATAAATGAAAATAATTGAACCGTCAGTAGAATTGATGACGCCTTTTGACGACAACGAAGTTTTAAAATTCATCGAAACCTGCGGGCGCGTGTGTTATCGCTCTGAAAAAAATATCACTGATGACAGTGCGCCACGATTTATTAGAAATGTGATTAAGCACGGACACGAGAGCGTTTTAGAACATTTCAGTTGCACTTTCAAAATTATCTGCGATAGAGGCGTTATGTCAGAATTGACACGCCACCGCCTCGCAAGTTTCAGCATTGAATCAACTCGCTATTGCGATTACAGCGGAAATAAATTCGGCGGCGAATTGACTTTTATTAAGCCTTGTTTTTGGACTGAACAGGATAACAATTATGCTATTTGGGAAAATCGCTTGCGACTGATTGAAATTGGTTATAAAAATTTGCGTGATAATGGCTGTCCGCCGGAGCAAGCTCGTGCCGTTTTGTTAAACTCTTTAGCAACAACAATCGTGATGACGGCTAACCTGCGCGAGTGGCGGCACATTTTAAAACTTCGTACAGCCAAAGACGCTCACCCTCAAATGCGGCAGGTTGCAATTATGATTCTTGATATTTTAAAAGAAAAATTGCCTGTTGTATTTGAGGATATTGGAAATGATTAAAATTTTTCGGAGAATTACCTATCTGATTTTATTTGGCGGATTTACGTTGTTATTTCTTTTTATTGTGATGCTACCGATTAGCTGTTTAGCTTGCGAATATTATTTTTCAAAAAGAATATGGGGAGGTGCTTAAATTGGAAAATGTTTATTCTGTAAAAACGCCACCATTCATCGCGACGACAAATGACCCTAAAGTAATTGAAAGAATCCATACACTTTTTATCAAAATTGGAGGCTGGGAAAATTTAAAATTCTTGTTTGAAAATCTGATACTACGGAGAACAAGGAATATTGACATTTGCGAATAGAAGAGGACGTGAGCGAAGTGATTTATGACAGACAGATAACTATAACTGTTGGAACTAACAGACGCACTATGAATTGGCAACCTCAAACGCTTATGCTGTCAGAGTTTTATGAAAAGTTGCATATTCCCGCACGTTCAACTGAAACAATGCAAACTTATCTCAATTTAAAGAAATCTGAACAAGACGATTTAAAAGACGTTGGCGGATTTGTAGCCGGTACGCTTTCAAGTCACAGACGCAAGGCAGATAATGTTACGGGACGCGATTTAATCACTCTGGATTTTGATAATATTCCGCCAAACGGCACTTAAGATATTTTAAAACGTGTTGAAGGCTTAGGCTGCGGCTATTGCGTTTACATTACAAGAAAACACAGCCCCGCAACTCCACGTTTAAGAATACTTTTACCGTTCGACAGACAAGCTACAGCAGATGAATATGAACCCTGCGCGAGGTATATGGCGGCGTGTATCGGCATTGAATTTTCCGACCCAACAACTTTTGAAGTGTCGAGACTTATGTATTTTCCGAGTGTCTGTTCAGACGGCGAATATATTTTTAATTTTAGCGATAAGCCTATGTTATCAGTTGACGGACTGCTTGAAAAAATAACCTATGAATGTGGAGATTGGCGCGATGTTACAAAATGGGTACAAGTTCCGGGTTCAGAAAATCTGTACCGAAAGTTAGCGGTAAAGCAAAGCGACCCACTTACAAAATCCGGCGTTGTAGGAGCGTTTTGCCGTACATATGACATTTACAGCGCAATGGAAAAATTTTTAGAAGGTATCTATGAAGCTACTGCAACACCCGGCAGATATACTTATTTAGGCGGAAGTACTACAGGCGGAGCGATTATTTATCAAGATGGATTATTCCTGTATTCACATCTTTCAACAGACCCTTGTTGCGGAAGATTGGTTAATTCTTTTGACCTTGTAAGACTTCATAAATTTTCAGACCTTGATAATACAGCTGACTTAAAAACGCCTACAAACAGGTTACCTTCTTATCAAGCGATGAGCGAACTTGCCATAAAAGACGATAAAGTATCATTGCTTTTGGCAAAGGAAAGAGCCGAATCAGCTATTGAAGACTTCACGCCAATTAAAGGAGAAAATTCTGAATGGGCAACACATCTCGAATTAAATCAGAATGGCACAATAAAATCAACGATTGATAATATTTGGCAAATTCTTGAAAATGACCCGAATTTGAAAGATAAGTTTGCTCTTAACGAATTTTCTGGGTGCGGTGAAGTTTTAGGTTCTTTGCCGTGGAATCCTTCAAATCAGAGACGAGCGTGGACAGATAACGATAATAACGGCTTGTATTGGTATTTGGAAAAATTTTATAACCTGACGAATACCTCAAAAATTGACAGTGCTTTATCACTCCATAGCGAAAAGCATAAATTTAACGAGGTAGTTAATTATCTTAATTCACTTGTGTGGGACGGCACTCCAAGACTTGATACATTGCTTGTAAATTATTTGGGAGCAGTTGATTCTGAATACGTCAGAGCAGTTACAAGAAAAGCTTTTGTTGCGGCAGTTAAAAGAGCTATTGAACCTGGTTGTAAATACGATACAATGCTGATTCTTACAGGACCACAAGGAATTGGCAAATCAACCTTACTTGACAAAATGAGTAAAGGTTGGTTTAGCGATAATATCAGAACTTTTGAAGGCAAAGAAGCCAGTGAACTTTTACAGGGTGTGTGGTTGGTTGAAATTGGAGAACTTGACGCTTTCAGAAAAAGCGACAAATCAAGGATAAAGCAATTTTTAAGCCAACGTTCGGACAGATTCAGAGCAGCTTATGGACGTTATGTTCAAGAAGTGCCACGCCGTTTTGTATTCTTCGGCACTACAAATCGTGATGAATTTCTGCGCGACACCACAGGCAACAGACGTTTTTGGGCAGTAGATGTTGGCGTGAATTAAGCCACAAAAAATATCTGGACGGATTTAGCTTTAGAACGCGACCAAATTTGGGCTGAAGCCGTTACACGTTGGCAAACCGGCGAAAATCTTCACTTGGTTGGAAAACTGGAGGAAATTGCTAAAATAGAGCAAGAAGCGCATCGTGAAATCAGCACTAAGGAAGGTATCATTATTGAATTTTTAGACAAACTTGTTCCTTCTGATTGGGGAAAATGGGAGTTAGACAGTCGTCGTATTTTCTTGAATGGCGATATGAAAAGCGATAAAGAACTTGTTAAACGTGACAAAGTTTGTGTTTTGGAAATTTGGTGTGAAGCTTTTGGCGGAACACCTAAAGATTTTAAAATAACAGATTTTAATGAAATCAAAGACATTTTAAATTCATTACCTTGCTGGGAAAAAGCACAAGGGAGTTTGCGTTTCGGGTATTGCGGTAAACAACGCGGATATGTTAGAAAATCTGAGGAGTGAAAATATGCTTGAAAAGCAAATCGAGAAAAAACTCGTCGATGGAGTGAAAAAACTTGGTGGAATGTGCTTAAAGTTTGTCAGTCCGGGTTCATTGGGTGTACCCGACCGTATAATAATCACAGCGAGCGGCAAAATTATTTTTGCGGAATTAAAAACAGATACAGGGCGATTGTCAAAACTTCAACAACAAATGATAAGCGAAATGCAAAAAAGTAAGGCAGATGTTAGGGTTTTACAGGGTTTACAAGCAGTGAAGGAATTGTTAAGTGAGATTCGGATCATACCGAGATAAATATTTCTTACCCGACCGAAGAAATAGAATGGTTGTTTTCAGCTATAAACCAAAACAAGGGAGTTTTGAAATTATCAAAAATAAAATCAAAGATATTTGTATAAGTATGAAAGCTGAAGATTATTTAGCTTTGCCTGAAATGATATATAATGACGTACCTGTAGTTTTAAATTCTTCTGCGCGACAGGCGTACCAATCATTGGAAAAGGATTTTTTACTTGATGTAAAAAACGGTATAATAACTGCAGGGAGCGCAGGAGTTTTAACCGGAAAACTTTTGCAGTTATGTAACGGCGCAATATATGATTCAGAGGGCAAAGCAATAAAAATTCACGATTGTAAATTGGAAGCGTTTATGGAGCTGATAGAACAACTTAACGGGCAGCATGTACTGGTATTTTTCAATTTCAAGCACGACCTCGAAAGACTGATTACAGCACTTAATGCAACTAAATTGAAAGTTCGTGTATATGAAAGTTCACAGGACGAAAAGGATTGGAATGACGGGAAAATTGATATTTTATTGGCACACCCTGCAAGTTGTGGATATGGCTTAAATTTACAGCGCGGCGGACATCATATTATTTGGTTTGGGCTTACTTGGAATTTAGAACATTACGAACAATCAAATAAGAGACTTCACCGGCAAGGACAAACTCAACCGGTCGTAATTCACCATTTAATTGTTCAAGATAGTGTCGATGAATTAGTTATACAGGCTTTAAAAAATAAAGGCGATATACAAAATGCGCTTTTGGAGGCGTTAAAGAATTATGCAAAAAGAAATTATAGCTGAAATAGCGGTTATTGCCGCTAAAGAAGCACTTGCCGTTAAAGATACAATTTTTGCGGAAGCATTTGACGCAAGATTTCATGATGTTAAATTGCTTATGAAAAACTATCGTCGGCTTAAAAGCCATTATGATTTTACATCAAAAAAGCGTTGGAAGTCATTTCTATCAATTCTTTGCATTATAAAACCGAATTGATAATGAGCCATGTTGAAAAAATGCTTAAAGTGTACTGTACCCTTTGCCAAAATTCTCCGGAAGAATCACGTCGTTGGCAAATTTTGTATCATCGTTACATTTCGGAAAATCCAATGAAAATTGATGAAATTGTAGCGCAATTTAACATTGATAAAAGAACGTTTTATCGCGATGTAAATCGTGCAATGGAAGATTTGGCAGTTTTGCTTTTTGGTATCGAAGCACTCGGTACGTGGAAACACGGTTTGATTAAGAAATAAACTTTAAGTATAATTTAAAGAAAAAGAGGTGTATAAAATGCCAGTCAGTAAAGCAAAATTAAAAGCTGATGCTAAGTATTCACGTAAAACCTATGACCAAATATCTATTTTTATGCGTAAAGACGCAGAATTATCACGAGAAGTTCTTAAAGCCCATGCAGCAGCCAGAAATGAAAGTTTGAATGAGTTTATTAAAAGATCCATTGAAGAAACTATGCAACGTGATAAAGGAAGGGATAAAAATGAACATTAGTGATGCTAAATATAAGGCTAATAAAAAATATGATAAAAAGGCGTATTGCCATGTAACTTTAAAATATCGTAAAGACGCAGATTTAACTCTACAAATGGTTAAAGACTATG
This sequence comes from uncultured Selenomonadales bacterium, assembly GCA_937877565.1. Lineage (GTDB taxonomy): Bacteria > Bacillota > Negativicutes > Selenomonadales > Selenomonadaceae > Quinella. The sequence goes on from CALFJB010000030.1 coordinate 85,149, forward strand.
CCGAATCACGTGGAGAAAGTTTTAACGCCTTTGTACTCCGTGCGATAGCTGAAACTTATGAAAACGATAAAAAATAATTTATTGCACAATTAAAAAAAATGGAGTTCGCTTAAAAAGTGAGTTCCATTTTTTTATGAATCTGCAAAACTAAATTGAATTTTGTTTAGTTATTTCAATTTTCATTGACTAATTGAAATAAGATGAATAATATCTATTTTAAGTTAAAAAAAAGGTCTGCTTAAATTGAAGATACAATTTTCAAATGCTAAAATTTTTTAGGAGGTGCTAATTATGGCTACAAAAAGTTTTTTGAAGAATATCAACATAAAAACTGCTAAACAAGCACATAATTTAATTAACGCATTGGAAAAATCGGAGCGACATTGTGGGGAAGAAGTTGTAATGAGCCGCGCAGTTAATGAAGTATCACGCGACCAAATTAAAAATTTCGTAAAAAACATCAGATACCCTGAAGAATGGAAGGCATAGTGAGGAAAAATCCTCACTATTTTTTTTGTTGAAGTGAAACCTGCGCGACAAATAGTGGCTAAAAACCTTTTAAGTTTAAAAAATGTCTTTAAATGACATTGACAATTTCGATAAACAAATATAAAATATGTATGAAAAGAGGTGTCCCGCCACCTATATCCCAAGTGTGGAACGTTAAGGAAGGTGTCCCGCCACCTATATCCCAAGTGTGGAACGTTAAGGTAACGGAGGGTTGTTTAACTCTCCGTTTTTCGCATTTTTTATGAAAAGAGTGAGGTATTTGGAGAATGGTTTAAAAAAATTTGGATTATATAACATTGACGTTAGGTATCTGGAAATTTTACATGAACAAGACAGCGAGGTTAGATACTCCCAAAATTTAAGTTACGAGCATAAGCCATATGTCGGTGTAGTCGTCATGTGTGAAAGTTATAATTATTTTATTCCCTTAACATCGTCAAAGCCTAAACATGTCGGCTGGAAAAACGTATCGAAAACTCATTATTTGGTATATGAAATGGTGGAAGAAGAAGAAATTAGAGATACTGATATTATCAAGCGTTCTGAAAACGGAAATATCAAAATTTTAAGTGCCTTAGAGATTAACAAAATGATTCCAGTTCCTTTGAATTGTTTTGAACGTATCGACTTTAATAAAATTCAAGACGACAAGTACAAAGCCTTATTGCTTAAAGAATTTTTATTTCTTCAAAATGTTCAAGACGGAATTTATGAAAAATCACAAAAAATTTATAGTACGCAAATTCAAACCGGAAAAATATTTAACCGCCATTGTAATTTCAGATTGTTGGAAAAAATTTGTGCTGATTGGAAAAATTAAATTTTTAAGGCGTTTCAAAATTGTTTTTAGTATAAAATCATTACCCGAACATTTCAAACGCAGTACAGGGCAAATTTGGGCTTTACAGAGGCATATAAAATAAAAGTGGAGTGGATAAAATCCCTCCATTTTTATTTTAAAACCTGCGCGACGAATATTGCCATAAATTACTGATTTTTCAAAAGTCCGAAATTTTCTCATATATCATTTTTTTCTGCAAAAGCATTTGTTCTGAAATTTCCAATATACAGAAATTTCAAGCTGTCGTAAATTTGTAATTTTTAAATATCTCGAATTACTGATTAAACCTGCGCGAAAAAATTTCCCAAAAAAATTTAAAAAAGTACTTGACAAAGCAGGTAACAAGGTGTGCAAAACAAACTGTAAAGAAATGAAAGGAAATGATAAAAATGACAGAATTGAAACAAACTAGCTGGACTAAAATCCACAACGAGGGCGAAACTTTTGAGAGCAAAGCGAATGTAATGGACATCGCAATTCACGAAAATACTTGCGTAGCAGACGCGACATTTACCGCAAATACCAAAACTTTTGAAAAAGCCGCTTACTGGATGCTTCGCTATCTCGGACACGCTGAAGCTACAAAGATTCTTGAAATCGCAAGCGCAGAAATCGAAAATAAAACCAAAATCGCCGACAAAGATACCGAAATGATTGACGCCAAAGGCGAAGGTTGGACTTGCGAAATCAAGAAAATCGGCAAAGGCGTTTTCCAAACCACCATTACTTGGACAACCGACGAACCGACTACTCGTAAACTCACCAAAAAAGAAATCGCTAAAGAAAAAGCGGAAAAAGAAAAAATCGAAAAAGCTCAAAATACGGAAAAAGCAGAAAAGTAATCCCACCTGACGATGAGCGATTGGCAACCGCTCGAAACTGCCCCTGCGGGGGCGGTCGTGGGAAGCCACAGAGGAGGTTTTTAAAATGACAAAAAATATTAAAAAGTTGAATTTAAAAATTCGCAAATCGAAAAAATCAAGAGTGTTGCTCATGAAAGATAACGATTTCAAGATGTACTTTTACAAAGGTACTTGCAATCATATCATTTGCGAAAATAAGAAAAAAATCGCTGATTGGTCTACCGAGAGCAATAAAGTTAGCGAAGAGGATATTTAAAAAGCTATTAACTACGGTTTCTTGAAAATTTAAAATTCTGCGCGAGTGAAGGGAGAAATAAAAATGAGTAACACAGATTTAAACAGCAAGGTTAAGGAACTTCGTGAATTAAAGACGATGGCGTCCGAAATTGCAGACGCGATTGAAAACGTTCAAGACGAAATTAAAGCTGTAATGACAGAACTTGCGACTGACACACTCAAAGGTGTTGACTGGAAAATTACTTGGAAGGAATACCAGCAGACCAGACTTGACACCAAAAAACTTGAGGCGGACTTAGGGGATTTGTCAGAATACAAAAAAATCACAACCTACAAACAATTTCGCCTCAGCTAAACCCCACCTGACGAGAGCTGAATGGTACTCAGCCGAAACCGCCGAAAGGCGGTCGTGGGAAACCACAAATTGATGAAAAGGAGGCGCATTTTATGTCAGATGTTCAAACGTTATACTATAGCGGACAAAAATTGAGAACCATTCAAATTGAAGACAGTCACTGGTGGGCAATTCATGACGTGAGCAGAATTATTAAGCTTGTGCGCTATGAAAAATTTAAAGACAAATTGAGCGATGAAGAAAAGAAAATCGTTGTTGTGAAAAATTCAAATGGTCGTGGTGGTTCAAGGTTGACCTTTATTAACAAGTCAGCACTGTATGCTTTTCTTAATCGTTCGTATCGTCACGAAGCTGTAGAATTTCAGCATTGGCTTGAATCCGAAATAGGAGTAAATTTTTCTGACATTCAAGAACAAAACAAAAAATCATTGTCAGTAGCAGCAAATCTTCAAAAAGCACAAATGCTCATTCGTATCGCAGAAAATAAAGCAACACCATACAACGAACAAATCAGACTGTTGGATATGGCAGTAAGAGAATTAACTGGAACTGGATTTAATTTGGATATGACAATTAATGCAAAACCAATCGACATTATGGAATTGCCTGAAGTAGTAGGCTTTATTCACAAAAAAGAAACAAAACTTGTAGATGGTGTTAAAGTCAATTACATTACAGCTGATATGATGGCGAAGAAGTGGCGTACATTTTTTGATAATACTTTTGATGGTAAAGCTTTTAGTGAAATTGCAAATGAATTTGGTTATAAAAATCCGAAATTCGGCTACTGGCAGAGAGTAATGACACCTGATGGCGAAGCACGTGAATTTATGTACTTTGATGGTACAGTACTTGACTATATAAATAAAAAATTTAGTCGCGTTGCATAAGCCACACGACTACACCAAACAAAGCCTCTTGCCACATAACGCTCGGCAAGAGATGTAAAAATAATGATTTTATTAAAAATATACTCTGTCGAGCGTTTAAGGTCAAGTAAATAACTGCTTGAAAAATTCAAGTCACAATAAAAACCACTTAAAGTACTTTTTAGCATTGATGTTTTAAACTAAAAGTGCTATCGTAAAACTATAATGATTTTTTTAAGACTAAAAAGGAAGTGACTACTCTCTTGAATCAGGCAGCTATTGAAACTTTAATTGCTGTGGCAACAGAATTAGCAATCCAAGCAAAAAAGAATATGGCTAAATTACGTGAAGGCGAACTCATTCTGCATGAAAGCTATTCAAATGGTGTATACCTTAGAGAAACGCAATTTGAAGGACGGATTTACTTAAATGAATTTGATTTTAAACTCTCTAATCCCTCTAGCAATTAAAAAAGTGCAAAATTTGTGTTCCACTGTTCCACTTTCTTTAAAGTCAAAAGTTAGGGATAATTATACTAGTGTAACCTGTCTAAATTAACTTAAAGTCGTTTTTTAGGGCTTGAAAAGAGTGTTGTGTTCCGGAACATTGTTCCACCCCCTGTTCCACCTCTAAACCCTTATTACTACTTATTTTACAGTACTACTGGAACATTATATAGAAAAAAGTAAAAGTTAGGGAGATTAGGCAGTATTAGAGAAAAAAATTTAAAAATAATTTTCTCTAATATCGCCTAAATGCCCTAAGTTTAAAAAAGTTTTAAAAAAATGTTCCGGGTGTTCCGCTGTTCCACTTGATTTAGTCGAAGAATTGTACGCAGATTTGGGATTTTGCTGACGAATCTCAAAAACGTCGAATACTTCAAGACCTAATAAAACGAATAACTTTAACTGGTGACAACGTTGATATTGAGTGGAATTTCTAAACACGAAAAAAAAGCTCCTCATTCAGAGGAGCTTTTTTAATTCCAAACGAAAGTCCTTTTTAGATAATTTAATTTTGAAAAATCTATATAGTTGTCATGCTGTAATCTTCCAACTACGATACCCGGAGCTATATTTTGTGAAGTAGCAAACTCTTCAATAATCGCCCGTGTAAAATACCCCATATTGTGCTTAACAAAATATTCATAAGCTTGTTCAGAAATTAAACTATTGCAAGCAAATTTATCAGCTTCATCATCCCAAGATTGACTTGTTTCATCGTAAATAAAATCTCGCTTACCGTGTAAAAGTACGTGCCCTGCTTCATGAAAAAAACTAAACCAGAAATGGGCATTTTTTTTCTTATATAGACTGAGTTGAATTATCACATTGTCAGAATTTATCCATCGTGTAACACCGTGAACCGGCACTTTGGGAAGTTCGTGAACGAATACTAATAAAACTCCACAAGACGCGCAAATTTTTACCATTTCGCTGATAAATTCTTCAGGAGCAAGTGTTGTTAATTCTCTAATTTTCGGCAAGCTATTCTTAAAACGTTTTTTATCGAATTTAGCCGCTTTTATTTTATCTGCTTCAATTTCTCCCTTGCGAAGCCAAACTGCTAAAGCAGGAGAGCTTATTTCATAAGTTTTAGATTTACGGAATAAAACAGTTGGAATTTCTCTATTCCATTTCTGTTTCCACGCTTCTATACTGGCTACTCCAAAAAATTCTAACATTCGAGCGATGTTCATGACTTCATCTTTCACCATATCAATCCAATGATATTTTATCATTGTTTTCAAAGGAAAGAGTTTAAGCCATTCTTTCTGCTCTAACAACTTTTGAGATTCAGCAATACGGGCTAAATCAAGTCGGTAATTTTTTTCAAGATTAAGCCAAAAACTCGCAGGCACATCAATGACGTGTTCAAGCTGAATTGCCGTTTCAGGTGTTATTTCCGCCTTGCCATTAATTATTTCATTGATAGTTTTTTTTGGTCTGCCCATTCTTTCAGCTAATTCTGATTGCGTAATTTTTTTCGATTGGATTACTTCAAGTAAAGTTGTACCCGGTGGAATAGCATAATCAGGACAATAAGTATTTTTAATCTCATTTTCGTTTACCATGATAATCTTCCACCTCCCAAATTATAATACTCGTAACGTTTTTGGGTCAATACTGCCATCTTCTAACTTTGGCACAGGGTCTTGATTGATTTTGAATAATAATCTCATTGGATGTATTGTATCAACAGACCAGCAACCTTTTCTTATTTTATCGACATTATGACATCGAGGAGGTGGTAAATAACTAATTTCAGACAAATTAGTAGCAGCTCTTAATTCCATTAAACGTTAAAAAACTTTAGTAGCTATTTGCAAACCCCATTCTTTAATTCCAGCGGCTTGTTCATTACAATATTTTCTGAGCTTATTATTTCTAAAATCAATATTCATAAATATCCCTTTCAGATTAATTAACCCTTAAGGCTAATTAATTATACTGACATTACTGGTAAATATCAACGACATGAATAAAAAAATACTCCATTAAGACGTTTAGTCCATTGGAGTACTTTTCATATGTCTGATTGATTTACAATCCTGAAGATATTTTCATCGTTAAAACGTTCAATCCAATAGAGCATATCTGCATAAGCTAATGTATCAAATGCTTGGTTTCTACAATCGGTTAAAGCTAAAGCTTTGATACGACCTACGCTATACTCATCATGTTCTGGTTGAGTTTTGGGAAATTTAAACATCTTTTGTGAATATATTGCGTCTACAAAATCAGTCATATTACCGTCCAAAATCCATTGAGCTATCCTTAAAAGATACAGAGCTTTAACGCCCGAGAAAAAAGCGATTTTGTAATTCGAGAGAAAAATTTCTATCGGAATTTTTGGTGTAAGAATATAAGATACAGGACGACATTTGACCATTGCTCCAATTAAGCAAGAGCAAATTTTATGACGGTCGATAAGGGAGTTTGTTGAATTATTAAAGTAATATTTATGAAAATCTCTACGATAATACTCATACCAAGCAGAAACTCTATTTTTCAATTCTGTACCAATATCGAGTTTTACATTGTAACATTCAACAAAATTTGAAGGAATCTCATAGAATATTAAATTGCAATAAGGGAGAATCGCTTTCTGCCAAAAAACTTCAAATGTCTCACTTTGCATATGGTATTCAACTCCGTTTACAATCCTGCATAATATTTTGAATTTTTAAGTGTGTTAATTAATACGTCAACACTCTCGCTCTTGTTGTTCATAACAACACTTGAAGCCATTTCAGCCGCAAATTTTCTGTAAGAATTTTCATCATCACTTTGGTTAAATTGGAAGTTCTCTTCGGCAATGCTTGAAACTTTGTTTACTTGTTGTTCAAACTTTTCCACTTTAAATTTCTCCTCTTTACTTTTGGTTAAATATACATCTCCTCTTAAGTGCCGCTAATTCGACGTTTAAGAAAAATTTCCTCTAATAAAAAAATTTTGCGTTTAGGATATTCGGATAGTAAATTACTTAATGTCAAGCTTTCAGCAATTCCAAAGCGTCCGCACGTTCTCTGACGAATCGACTACGGAGCGCAAGAATAATATTTTTATTGCCGTGACAAAAATCATCAGGACTGCGCCAAATTCCGTAACCGTCAGGTTGTGATAAATCACATTCGACAATTAAATAATCATAAATTGCATTGATTAAATCTTTGTCGAACCATTTATCATCAATGTAACTCAAATTCGGTTGTCCAATTTTATTACAAGCAATATCAAAAAGTTTGACACAACCGCTTGCTCCATTTTGAATAGCGCGTGAAAGTATAACTGCTTTCAAAGCATTGGTATGCTTTTCAACATTAAAAAATTTAGCGGCTAATTTCTTAGCCGCCACGTCGTAATATTGCGCTTTAATGTATTCGTCTTGTAGTCTGCCAAAATTAACAGCGTCTACCGTACCGAGTTCTTGCCATTGTCTTATAAAAGCGTTGCTATTGACTTTGTATCTTGCCAAAACTTTTCCGTAATTTGCAAAGGTTGAATCTGGATAATTACAAAGCCATTCTACAAAATTGTCAACAACTCCAACGTTACTTGCAAATTGGTATAAGCCGTAACTTACGCCGCCTAAATCACCGGCATTAACGGCAACGCAAGCGGGGTCGCCGTTACTTTCATATTTCCTTGTCAGTACCGCAACTTTATCAATATCAAAAATTTCAGGAGGCGTATCAACAACATCAGGCGCAGGTAAACTAATACCGCCATATTCTGCAAGCCCTTTAACAATAGCCTTTGCAAAATCATTTTGGCGATTGCGTAATAATTCAGCGTCATTGGGATTATTAATAAAAGCCAATTCAATCAAAATTGCGGGCATATCAGAATTACGCAAAACGTGAATACGCCCGTGTTGTGTCTGCGTATCATCTTTAACGCCTCTGTCAACCGTAGCCATTGCCGATACAAGATTTTTCTGAACATATTCAGCAATTTTTCTTCCGGTTGAACTGCCTTGACAGTAAAAAGTTTCAGTACCTCGCGCAGTACTGTCCGCCGCGTTGCAATGAATTGAAATAAAAATATCTGCGTCTGTAGAATTAGCCGTGTCAGTTATTTCGTATAAATCCATTGATTGAAAATTACTTTAATTCCGTATTTTGAACATCCTTTTTCAATCAAGTCTCCGATAGATTTAAAACCAGTCATTACAGTTGTTATAACCGAAAGTACAATTTGTAAAGTCAATTCCATTTTTCACCGCCACCTGTCAAATAAAAAAAAATACCGACGAAGTTAAATCTCCGTCGGTACGTTAAATTTTATTCATTTCCGGAATTAATTTCTTGCGGGTTAAGAATTTCAAACGCTTGTTCTTCAGTTATCCAGCCCTTTTTTACAGCGTTTTTAATATTCGTTTCGTCCAACTGACCTGTGTCATAAAGTCTTTTCAATCTTTCAAACATAAAAAAATCTTCTTTCTATATTAATATTCGTTATAAAAAATATTGCTCAAAAACAAAATTACGCAGTTTTTTGAGCCGTTGATAAATTATCAAAAAAGTATCGTGAGTGCTATTCTCGTGCTTAATAGACGCCTTAAAATCGATGTTCGCAATTTTTATCCTTCCAACATAGCAATAATAAGATTATCAATAGCCGCGCTATTTTCAGCTATTGCGGCAGAATTTTTATCAGATTCAGTTCCCGCGTCATATTCAATCAAAATAACGGTCTCTTTTGCGCCAACACCATCTTTGCCTTGAATATTATATGCCGTGCTTTGATAAGCAACGCCCTGCGCTGATTTTTCATCTGTAGCAATATAGCAGCCTGTACTTTCCTTTTTCTTAATGAAATATGGTTTTTCAGTACTTCCAACAGTTGAGCCGTCTTCAACATTAACAATTTTGTACATAATTTACAATCCTTTCTTTACGCCGACAAGCGCAGCAATATATTTTAAATCTTCGATGGGAGCGTTATAAAAATCGTCATTCCAGAGCCAATAATCTAAATGTTCAGGACGGCGATATTTTTGTGCAAGTGAATCGTTCCAAACAACTTGCCAATATTCATTTCTTTCTTGCCTTGAATCGAATTGCATTGGAGTAAGTCTTTTGATAATGGCGTGTGATAATTTTCCACGTTCCATACCTTTGCCGTCGTCGTCACGAGCAAAATATTCATGAGCTGCTGCACTTCTTGCTACACAAATTTTTTTGTTATCGCAATATAAATTCCCGTCAGCGCGTTTTTCAAGATATGTGCCGTATGGAATATTGAAATGTCCGTCAATTCCGTTTCGTTTAAATCTTTTTATGGTAATGTATTTCATCACATTCACTCCGTTTGAAGTTTAATATTTGTCAAGTGAATTTTTCAAAATTAGAGTATTCGCTCTTTTTTGTAGGGGCAAAATTGACGAAAGATCGCTATGCTTAGGTTTTGAAAGCTGGCGCAAGAGCCAAAGAACAGCATGCCTCTGAACTATTAGCGTTAGCGTATCCATCGACCGAAATGAAATGATATTTACCGGCTTCAGTGGTGGTGGAAGTAGTGCCGCAATAAGTAGAACAACCCCACCATGTCACAGGATACGACGTATCATCATACTTATAATGATATAAACCAGTGCCATTACCCGCAACAAAATATTCCATTTGCGTTAGATGATTTTTTTCATATTCCCACGCATAACGAGTTACACCACGCATTTCAAATTCTGACAGTAAGGTTATCGCGTCGATTGTCCTAACATTTCTGTCAGTATTCTTGTTATTGCCATCAGCGTCAACGTATCTAGCCCACAATCTTAATACACTTCGTAAATCTGACGGCAATGCTGCAAGCAATGTATCAGCCTTAGGATTTGTAAGTGTGTCAGCTGTAGCGTCATAACCAACATTTGATGTAGATTTAAGTTGATTATATTTTGATGGTGGTGTTGAAGTCGCTCCAAGAATATCGTAACGCAGGTCTGAACCTTTCCAGCCGCCATAATTTGAGCCGCGATAGCCGTTGCTAGATAACGAATCATTTTGTCCTTTGTGATTCATATTGAAACAGATAGTGCCGTCCATGAATTCGTTTCCATAAATCTCGTCAACAAGAGCAACATTTTTGCCGTTGGTAAGTGCGGACTTAAAGCCACCCCAAATGATATTATTTTCTGCTACGCCATTCATTGCATAATTGAACTGCAAAATAAATACGCAAAGTGTAACATTTGACAGAGTAAGTTTACTTCCAATATTCCCGTTCAAAGTAATTTCTTTTGCGTCCCCAACGTCCCAGTAAGTATCGCCAGTACCCAGTAAAGATATATCAGAAATTACGCTCCAAGAATTATCATTCAAAGTAGTGCTGACATTTAATTCAACTGTTGCAGTATAAGTTTGATTTGCGGGGGCGTTATGATTTGTACCGGCTGATTGTGATACCGTAATGGTAGCTGTACCTGCTTTAACACCTGTAACTGTAATAGTAGTTCCGCTTTTTGATACAGTGGCTACAGATGTATTGTTGGAAACAACGCTTACAGTACCATCGCCCGCCGCCGTGAATGTAAATGTAGTTGTACTGTCTTTATAAACTGTTCCTGAAATTGCTGAAAGTGTTAAACTGCCTTCCGCTTTTGCCGCCGTCATTGTATACGTTGCGGTAGCAGCTTTATAATTTAAAGTTTCTGCAGAAGTTACAGTAATAACGGTTGTTGTACTACGATAATTAACGCAATTTACAGTTACCGTGTTGCTGCTGATACTTGCCGTTGCGTAGGTTGTAGACGAAGAACTTACTGACAAAGCACCACCGCTTGTATTGCCTGTGACCGTAAATGTTTGTGACGTTCCATAGGTAATTGTTCCTGAAGTCGCAGAAAGCGTTACACTTCCATTAGCTTTGGCAATGCTCCACGGGGTCGTTTTATCTGTAATACTTCCATCAGACCACGAATATTTATTTGTATCGATAAGTGCGTATTTCAAAGTATAATCTCCCGCATTTGTAGCACTTTTGCCTGTACAAGTTGCAACCGTGCTTGACGGCTCATTTGTTACAGTCGGTGATTGGTTACTTCCGTTATAAGTTTTGGAAGTATTTGTTACGGTTGGAATTGTTACTAAAGTTTTGCTTACGGTCACAGAACAAGTTACACTTGACGGCGCAAGATGATTTGTACCTTCAGCAACTGATACGGTTATATTAGCAGTACCCGCTTTAACACCGGTGATAGTTATTGTGTTGCCGTTTCTTGAAACGGTTGCAACATTTGTATTATTTGAAGTAACGGTAATTGCGCCGTCTCCGGCAGTCGTCAAGATTATATTGCTGGTTGTTCCGACTTTTATTTCTGCAGAATTAGTCGAAAGTGAAAGTACTCCCGCCGCTTTATTTATTGTCCATGCGGTTTCTTTTGTTTCTTGTGTACCATTAGCCCAGACATAGTTCCCTGTAGGTGTACAGTAAACCGTACGCACTCCAGCTGTAATTGCTTCGGTTTCACCTGTCATAGTCATTTGGTCGGGATTGTAATTTGTCCATACCGGTTTTTGATTTGTTCCGTTATAAGTAAGTGTACCGTTTTGAGTAGGGAGAACAACAATAATCAAATTACTGCCGTTCCCTATTGGCGTATTTACTCTTGCAAGTGCCAAATTAAACAGCTCCTTTCGTAATCACATACTCGCCGCTAATGACTGCAGTAGGAATTTTTTCAGCGAAAAGTCTAATTTTACCCGATAAAGTTTCTCCCGACGCACAAATATTAGCTTCGACTATAATATTTTGACTTGCACGATTAAAATTTATTTCTGCATAATCGTTGGAAGTCAAGCCGCTGACGGTAATATCAGCGTAGTAGATAAATTCGGACGTTTCAGAATTATTTTTAGTCCATTCACTTGTTGAAATACTGAAAGCTGTTGGTTTTGTTCGCGGTACATAATTATTTTCAACACTATCAAGTTTAGATTTGTCAGCTGAACTCATTAAACCAGCTTTTGTTGGTGTAGCCTCAGCTTGAGTATCTAATTTGTCCTTTAACCCTTCGACATAATCAGCATGAGTGGCAAAATAAACAGGCTCGCGGTTACCTTCTTTTTCTGGACCTTTCAAATGAGCTACTTTTGCCATATCAATCACCTTCCTTTATGTCTTCTATATAAAACCAATAAGCATTTGTATCCGTTGGTGGTGTACTACTTGCGATAATTGCAACACTTTTGCCGGTAAAAGCTGATTGTTCAGCTATTTCTCGTATCGTATTCAATTTATCTTCCAGACCTTCAACATAATCTGTGTGTGTCGCAAAATAAACAGGCTCGCGGTTGCCTTCTTTTTCTGGACCTTTCAGATGGGCTACTTTCGCCATTTATTCATCACCTCCAAAAATAAAAAAGGCGGCAAATACGGAATCTGCCGCCCTAAATTAAATTTCAATTAAGTATCAATCAGGATTGCGGAAAATAAGTTGCAAGCACTGTGCTTACGTCAGAATCTGATGCAATATCGCTTGTGAGGACAATACTGCTTGCCGCAATACCTGTATCAACGGCATTGCCGTTGGCGTCAAATTTTGCAATGTTGTTTTCAACGGCGTCAGTATCTTTATCTTGCTTACCGCTAATGTCAACGTGTATGCCGTCATCTTGAACTGTAATTGCATTGTTGGCAACCGCAGAAACTTTGAACTCAATTTCTTTGCCGCTAATGGCAAGCACTTTTGAACTATTACCGGCTTTGATTGTGTAAATGTCAACAAGGTCATAAAGATTCAAAAAACTGTACGTAGTTGAAGTTGTACCATTAGCCGCAGTTGTTTTTACGCCTAAAACTAAAACGGGCTTGCCGTCCAAATTAGGATTGCTTGTATCTGCGCCATAAGTCGCTGTGCTAAAAGCAAAATTCGGCTCAAAAGTAGTATTTGCCGCGTCAAGCACTAATTCAGACGGAAAATCTACAGTAAAATCTGCCGCATCAGTTCCTGTAACAGCGTTTTTGTTCTTGTAAAAATTGATTGTACTGCCGCTTACAGCAACTTTTTTAATAGCATCAGCCGCAGTAGAAGCTACATCGTTAATGGCTGCGCTTGCGAGGGAAGCCAAATTATCCAACGCACTAAGTTTTACTAATTTTGTCATGTCTGCACTCATTTTAAAAAATCTCCTTTTTAATTAAAAATATTTTCCCAAAATATCGTCAACTTCTTCAGTGGTAGCAACGGAATTATTAACTGTAGTATCGGTTTCTGAATTTGAATTGCCGTTATTGAAATATTTTCCGAGAATTTCATCAACCTCTGAATTAGTCGCTATCAATTCATTTTCCATATCCTCACCACCCGCCGCTCCCTTTGCAATAATAATCGCCTCTGCCACTTTTAAAAGGCATTTGGAGATTAAAGCAGAACCAACGCACACTGCGCTTGCAATTTCTTTTTCGCGTTTGTCAAAATCTTCCTTTGAAACGTAATTTTCGTTGATTATGTCAAATAAATCTTCAACGGCGTTGATTCCGATATATTCTTTTGTCATTTTGTCCGCCTCCGTGATTTACTTGCTTTGAATAAATTTTCCAGTCTTGCACGTGTAAACTCAATGTATTCATCACGTTCGATTGAACTTTCATCAATCGTAAGTACGCCATCTTCGGTTATATTAAAACCTTCGCCGACTATAACCGCGCCAAGTTTTTTTCGTGTTGCCGGTCTTAATTCCATAATAACCATCGCCCTAACAGTTAAAAGTACACGCCAACGCGGTTAAATAAGTTGTTTTAGCAAGCCAATCATAAGAAACGGAAATTTCATCGCCTGTTCTTGCAGTTACAAGCAAAGTATCAGTTTTTTCTTTGAAAATCCAGTTATTGCTACCGACAACTTGAATTGTCTCTGGTCTCGCGTGATGTTCAAGTTTAAAAGCTTGTTGTTTGCCAGTACCAATTCCTAAAAATTTATCTTCAACTGTGCCGGAATTTTGAATTATTTCAACTTTAAGCGTAACAGTTTTTGAAGTGTTATCGTCCGTAATAAACAATTCAAAATCTTCTTCAACTTCGCCGTTTCTTTCGTAGGTTGAAGTATGTGGAACTTCCTTGATACTTTCAGAATCTCCGAAAATAACAAAAATTTTAAAATCAGTGTCTTTAATATTGGGGTGTCTCAAAATGGCATGAACCCTGTTGACTTCATTTTCAAAAGTGATAGGTTTAGTAACCAAAACGCCCTTGCCTTCAATAGTTGCAGCTTTACTGCTCTGCCAATGCTGAATTTTCACGTTATCCAAAATCGCAGTGCTTATACCGGGCTTGTCAACTTCAATTTCAGCTTTAAATCGTATCGCCTTAGCTTTGCCGATTATTTTATCGTAGCGGATATAATCGCTCCACTCGTTGGCATCATTTTGAACAGCTGCATATAATTCTACAGCTCCGCCGCTACTTTCGCGTTTTGAAATGTCAATGTCGGTAATTCCAACAGCGTCATCGCCCAACATAAAAACTTGGCTGTAGAAAATATCTTTCTTAATTTGAGAATTTTCTCCGATTAAATCAAATTTATTTAAAGCAGGAAGGTCAGCATTATTTCCAATTTGCATTGCAACCGCAACATCAATCATTTTGCCGCTAAATGCCGTTAATTCGTTTTCAGTTAATACCATTAATTCATCTTTGGTATTTCCTTCGCTAAGTACAGAATTTGAAGTCAATTCTTGCTCGTCTGCAAAATTCCAAGCACTTCCTGAAAATTTACGCCACTTGCCGCCGTCAATGCTTATTAAGTACCTTGTTTGCGTATTTTCCGGTTCTGAAGAATCAATTACAATGCCCGTGACTTTCTCAATGTGCGAACAATCTATGGCAGTTGCCGCCGTTGTTTTAATAAGTACATTACCAATCATTTTTTCGCCCTCCTAGCAAGCTTTACGAAGACGTAAGCCGATATTTCTAATTTTTTTGTCTACGCGGTCATTGCAAAGATAAAAAGGTCCGCAAAGTGCGTTGTTGTCAATGTAGCCGCTGTTGAAAGCACTGTCACTTTCAAGGCATTGATAATCGCCCAAAATACCTTCAACGGCATTAACAGCTTGATTTTTTGCAAGGAATAAATCGCCTAAATCGTAGCTTAAAGTTTTGGAAGTCAATAAACTTGAAGGATAGCCACTGCCGGACGCAATAATTTTTGTATCAACCATAGAGCCGTCCATTTTTGAATTGAGAACGCGAATTGTACCTTCTTCAGTAGTTAAACCGTAATACCACTGCCCAAATTCTTCGCCGCCCCAAACGTTTTTAATTCCGTGATAAGTTGCGCCCATTTTGCCTTCAACGCCGGACAAAGCTTTTTGAATGTTGCTACTGCTAAACTCAATTAACATAAGTCTTGCAAGTAAGTGCATA
The DNA here is from genome assembly GCA_937877565.1 of uncultured Selenomonadales bacterium. Classification (GTDB taxonomy): domain Bacteria; phylum Bacillota; class Negativicutes; order Selenomonadales; family Selenomonadaceae; genus Quinella. The sequence goes on from CALFJB010000030.1 coordinate 100,688, forward strand.
TCATAAATATTGAAAGGCTCGGCGTTGTATTCAGCCGCCTTTGTTTTCAATTCGTTGTAGGAAAAACTTCCGGTTATAATATCTTCACCAATAAGCAGTCCGGAATCGTTAATTTTGCCTCTGGTAACAAATGAAGGTGCGATATGATAATTTGGCTTGGCTTTATCGCTTATCATATACCCAATATAATCTTCGTAAGTTGCGCCGACAGGTAATTCTTCGTTACGAATCCAAATGTTAGGCAGAAAAATATAATTTACGCCGTCAACTTCTCTAAGTTCCATTTGCTTAAAAGGAAAATTTCGTTCAAACATTTAAATCATCTCCTTCAGAATTTACACGAACCCAACCTTGCGGAGCAAGTACAATACCCATTGCATCTTCGCCAAGTACAATTTGTCCGTTTGTATCGACAACCGCGCCTGTGAGTTCAAAACCTGCACCATTTCCAAAATCAATACCTGCGCTTAAACTTTCAGAACTGCTTGCGCCAACAAAATCAATATCAGCGTTCCAAGTTTCAGTGCGCAAAATACCGCCGCCATAAGCTCTGCCTTCGGTAATTTCTGCGCTGGAGCGGTACAGCCTTGCACGATTATTTTTGTAGTTGTTAATAACGGCGTCAGTAAATAAAATTCTGTAGCCGTTTTCAATCGTACCGAGATTTTCTTTAATTTGAACTTCTTCGGAAGTTTCGCCGTCAGTCAGTTGATAAACGCCGCCTTTAATCAAATTCTTAGCGTCGGTAATATCAACACTGTCATCGCCTAAAATAACTGAAACAATTTCAGCGTTAGTTTGGTCGATAGAAGAAATAATTCCGCTCCTAAAAACTTCAAGAATCATTCCATTTTCATCAACGTTCATTTCAGCCGCCTTCATCGCAAGTGCATTAGTCATATTTTGGCGTTCAATTTGAGAAATTTGGCGTCTAAAAATACTTACGTCCAAAGATTTCAGTTGTTGCATAATTTCAGTATAACGTGATTCTGCATTGTCCGGCAATAAATCCAGTTCGTTGACTTTTTCAGTTAAAGTTTCGATTAGTCGTCTTAAATAATTTGTACGTCCTACAAGTGCTCTTGCTTGAACATTAGCAATTCCGTTCGCGCCACCAATAATATAATCATTGGTTTTAATTTGATAAACTGGCTCGTAAGATACAATTTCTGTTAGATGAGTTATTGCTGGGTCTGAAGTGTCGCCGTAACCTACAATTTCGCCCATATTTATAAGCGATTCAGTCGGCTCGCCTCCACTTGACGCGACAACAGGTAAAGCCGCCAATAATTGCTCTGTTGTTGTTATTAATCTTTCCAAAGTTTCTTGATTAACTTCGCTCATTTTTTACCCTCCCAATTAAAAATGTAAAATCCAATAGCCTTTCAATTCAATATCTTCATATTTTTCAATGACGCCTTGACGCACACGATGAGAAAACATTGTGCCGTCGGTGCAGAAAAGCCCAAGTTCACGAATTGATAAGCCTACCGCCTCATTGTTGGCTATGAAAAAATTACATTGCACATCACGACCATTAATTTCAACGCTTGTAAGCGGAAACAGCTGCTGATTTTCCAGTTTAGTATCGTTTATACTTTCCTCTGTACTGCCGCTACCAAGTCCAATGTGTGTGATATAACTTTCAGTGTAACTGCCAACTTTACCGGCGGCAAGCGCGGCAAGTCGTTTTCGTCCCGCGTCTACTACAAGATTGTGGTCATCAATCTGATTGATAATTTTTTTGTCACGGCAAACTTCCAAATGAATTTCGCCTGTGACGGGATACGTTTTGTCCTCAAGTCTCATTTTTTCCCCTCCAGTTTTCAAATAAAGTCGGCAAAATTCCGGCTTGAATTTCAGATAATTGTTGCGTTCGCAATTTGTCAGGCAAAGTAATTTTTCCTTCACCGTCAATATCTATATTATCGCCTATCGTAACAAAACCAAGTTTATCGGGCGTTGCAACAGGTATTTTTTCCAGATTGTTAAAATCCACAAAAGGTATATCACCATCAAGAGCTGTAAAGTACTCAATGAAATTGTGATTTTTTCTGCCACCGTAACGTTCAATTCCATTAAATTGGGCAGTACCGCAAACTTCAACTTTATAAACTCCGTTGTAATTTAAGCCACCGTTAAAACGCCTTGACGCATTAGCCGCGTACTCAAAATATCCGGCATAAGATAAACTTCCATCAAATTTTGCACGTTTTCTTATAGTCAAATTGCCGTTGCCGTCGTTTGGGCTAAAATTATCTTCAAAATTAGCTTGTACACTGAAACGCGCTTTTTCTTGAACTTCAGCAACTAAATCGAAATTTTCTACATAAACAAACGGCGGATTAACTTTTTCAGCATTTGGATTTAAAAGTGAAAATGTATTGTCAACATCAAATGCAATAACTTCAAATTTTGCTTGAGTGCCGCTACTTTCAAAATTAAATTTGCCGTTGGCTTTTATAGTACCGTTGAAGTAATTCAAATTACCGCCGCTATAATCTTTAGCACCGTCATATCTGAACGCCTTTGAGATTTTCAGCTTGTTGCAGTCATCAACTAAATCAGTTGCATCATCACTAATGGTAGCAGTTAAAATTTCAGTCGATTGTTTTTCAGTGGTTACAGGAATAAAATCAAAAAATTCTTGGTAACGAATATTCCAGTAATTTTCTTTTTCAGGGCGAATATAATTTAGTTTGCCGTCAATGCGGTCGGTTAATATTTCAATTTCAGCTTTAATGCCGTTGCCGGAAAAATCAAAATTGCCGTCAGCTTTTATTATGCCGTTGAAATAATTCAAGTCTCCGCCATTATATTTAATTGCCCCGTCAAAAACTTGGAAATGCTTTATTTCCAAATCACCGCCGCTGTCTGTAGGCAATTCAGTTTCGTTAGCAATTATTGCGCCATTAAAAGTTGAAGTGCCATTAAATTGGTCAACGCCAACAACTTTTTCATCAATATTTTTAATAAGCTCAAAATTTTTCAATTCGTCCATGCCGTCGTCATATTCAATTTCTTGAGGACGTAAACCGTCATAACGAATTGCGCCATTGCAACGAAACTCTTTGTTAAAGGAACTTTTGCCGGTAGATACGAACCACCATTTACAGGGCTTACCAACTTTTTCAGTTTCAGAATCAATTCCGTTATAAGCTTTTTCGCCGTCAAATTTAATTGAGCCGTCAAGCATATTGGCAATTTTTGCAACAACGTCGCCATTATATTTTGGCGCGTTATACCATGAGCCGTAAGGAATATTTTCAAAAATTGGGAAGTCTGCGTGCATAAAAAAAGCCCTGCCGTTAATGTCAGTTGCTCTGTCTTCGTCGTCTATATTTTTTACGTTATCGGTTTTACCTGTGCCTTCATTTTCTTCATCGCCGTCAATTTCAATGATGTGCCGAAAATCATAAACCAAATGAGCCGGTAACATTTCGTCAAGCGATTTACGCATTTCATCGACGTAAGCATTTTTACTGGGGATAATAACTTTTATAGTGCCGTCTGTCGGTAATTCGTCAACATAAGTCTTGCCATCATCAGTAAAAAGATTTACAAGTTTGTTGGTGTTGGCTACAGTCATTGGCGACGCTCCAAGAAGTTTAGCCATAACCTTTGCGCGTCTTAATTCCAAGTCAAGACTTTCATCTACTGGCAAGCCGAGTTCTTCTTCCCAAACTTTCAAGCCCCAAGTTGCCGTTTGCGGGTGAAACTGTTTTGCAAAATCAATTACCTTTAGTCGATATTTTTCATGCTCTTCGCTTAGCGTTCTTTGGGTTTCGGAAAAAGAGGGGTCGTTGGTTAAAAATTTTGGAAGATAAAAATTTACATCGGTTTTATAATCCGGCGACCTCAAAAAATGAAACAAATAATTTCGCAAAATCAATTCTTCGTTCATGTGAATATCACCGTCCCAAGTACCGGCAATTCTTCATCGTCTAAATTTATATTTTCCATTCCGCCGTTAATTCTCAATCCTAAATGGTCGTCTGCCTCGCCTTCAACAATAATGATACTGCTTATTTGAGCGTATGAAACATAATAAATTTTTCTCGAATTTACACCCCTGCTTAATATTTTATTGGTTAATTTTTTGAAATATTGTGCTATACCCTGATAAAAATCTGCACTGTTCAGAGTGCCAATAATTTTAGCCGTAATATCAATCGGCTTAGGTTTAGCTGATACAACTGTAAGCATTGCACCTATAGCGCGTTTTTCTTGAATGTGGTCAAAAACTTGCTGAATCAGATGTTCGCTTGCCGTTTCCATATTTGAATCAACGATTATCAATTTTACAATATATGGATTAACCATAAGTGATTCAGTTATCATACGTTTCAATTCAGATTTTCTTTGCATAACGCCCATAACTTTTGCCATAAAAGGATAAAGTTCAATTCCAAAACCGTGAGTGTAGGCAAGGTACATAAATCTTTCAGTTTTGAGAGCCTTATAGCACCAAATTTTAACGGCTTCATTTCCTTCAAGCAAAATGTGTTTTCCATTGCCATCATAAATAAAACAGTCGTTATTAAAGTCCCAAGCATATTCTTTAAACAGTGGCAATTCTGTTTCAGTTGGTGTTGTTTGTACCGCTGCAAATGGATATTCAGCCATAAAATCACCTCAGCTATTTGCGTTTTCGTAGCCGTCACCATCGCCTTTCATTGGCGTAAATTCAACTAAATCGCCCGCTTTCAATGTGTCCGTTAAAATCCAATTTCCTTCATACGAACTGTTAATATCGTGTGAATGTACATGGTGTCCGTCGTCTGTAGTTTCTGTGATAATTTCGCCTTTAACTTCACGTTTATAACCTTTGGGCAAATATTCCCTTGCGGCGTATGTTCTTCGGCTATTTGATGTTGCAGGGCTATCATTTTTGATACTGATTGTTCGGCAGGAGGTATTTCTACGTTAGCCATATTTATCACGTCCTTATAATTTGCGTTGGCGTTTATTCGACACTGAAACACTTGCTGTACTTTGAGGAACTCCAACTTTGTTCATTTCGTTTTCAAATTCCAGATCCAATTTCATTTCGTGTTGCCCTTCTTTAAAAGTGTGAGTGTCTTGCTTTATCCAAAATTTGCCGTTAAAAAGTCCATCCGTAACTTGTACGCTGTAACTTGAAATTGCTCGGTAATCACCTATTGCGGTTATGTAGCCACTCCGCTCAACTGTATTATTTTTAAAAATAGCGTCTACTTCTTGTTTCATATCCTTATTCGGATCAGTTTTTAAAACTGTTTGAAATGCCGAATATTTTTTAATACTGTCGGATTGTGTTTCGTAACCGGTTACGTTTCCTTGTTCATCAAGCAAGGCAACTTTATTGATAATTTTTTCAATACTTTCCTCGTATTCGGAATTGATAATATTATTTCGTGAATCCAATACAAAGTTAGCAACGGCAGTGCCTTTTTCGACAACATCTAATCTTGCGCCATTCATTATCGGCTGATACAATTTACCATTTTTCTTATTTGCTTCCGTGTAAGCCATCATTATTATCTGATAGCCGGATTTATTGTTGGCGATAAAAGAAACAGATACTCCCGCTGATACGATATTACCGGGTATAACTCCGAGTTGCGAACACATTTCACGCGCAATATCAGAAGGCGCGGCGTTTTTGTATTCTTTAGTCAAAGTAGACGCCTTCATAACGTGCAAATGGTCAAAGCAAATAAAATGTACATTTCCTTCAGCGCGGTTGCGTTTGTATCTGTAAATGTTGCCTTCAAAAAAAGAATTGCCGTTTTCGTCAGAGGCAATAACTGTATACCCGTTATCGAAGTTAATAATTGGACATTGAGGGTCGCGGTCGTCTTGCGTAAAATCAACTTCTAATTTTCTCGCAACATTTATTCTTGAACCGCTCCAAGTAACGTTTCTTACAAGTCTTGATATATCTTGTCTTGCACCGGCAATAATTTCAATTTTCATATTTGAAACGCTCTCCCTTGTAGTGCGTTCCTGACATTTTGCAACGCTAAATGTTGAAGACCGTTTTTGTCCGTTAAGCGGCTCAAATGTTGAAATGTTCCATAAGCAGATTTAGAAACTTCCAAAACATCACGAGCATTGCTGATGCCTTTTATTGCGGCTTGACTTTGATTAGTCATTTGCCCAAAACAACCGTGCGGAGCTTGTATTCCGCCAGTCATTTTTATTGGAATACCACCATTTTGATTTGTCATTCTGCCATTTATGCAATTAGCTTGATTATTCACAGCATTACTTACAGATTCTTGAGTGTCAGTCGGGCGAATTTTTAAGCCTGTTGCACTGTTAATTTCCTTGTCATTATTGGACGGTGGAGTATTTAAATCTTTGTACTCGTGAAAAGATATATCAAACCAAATATCGCGTGTGCCATCTTTTTCATAATAGCTGAAGTCCATAATTCCCATCATCAAATTTATAGGCGAATCTGTGATAATTACGCGAACAGGTTTTTTAGCTTCTTTCCACTTCGTGATTAAGTCTATACATTCAGCCGGAGAATAATTGTCGCCAACAACATATTTGTGACCTTCATGCCGCTCTTGATTAGGAAAAAAGCAGCCGAATTTTAACTTTTTCAATTTAGCATTTCCAAAAAGTAAAGCTTCGCCGAAATCTAAAATGTCAACTACTTTGTTATTTTGCGAAGTGGTGACTGAATATTTCCACGGCGTTACAGGCAAAGTTAGAGATTCACCTTCGCAAGATAAAATAACCTTTCTGTAGTCGTTACCAGTTCCCAAAAGGTAGCTGGCTAATAAATTTGCTCTGCCCCAAATATTGCTTGCTTTCATTGTCATCACTCCTTTAAATTCCCGCGTGATTGGCTTGACTGTCAAACATTAACTCCATCAGCTTAAATGCAATTTCATTTATATCTGTATCTTTGCGGACATTGAAAGTATTTCCTGAAATTGTAAATCCGTTGCTATTATTGTTATTGTTCGTAGTTGAATTAGAATTATTTACTGTGCTACTTACCATATCAGCGAACGAAATTGCTTGCGGAAATGTTGAAAGTTCAGGTTGCATTGACATTGAAAAATTTGGAAGTTCATTAAATCCTACATTTGAAACGTTTGAAAAATAATTTCCAACTTCGTTAAGCTCGCCATTTTCAATATCTCTTTGTATCATTTTCATGGTAGTAGCATGAGGATAAATTCTTGTTCCGCTTGGTAAATCAATAATTTCGCCGCCTAATTCGTTTACTTCCGTAAAACCGCCACGCCATGACATTGTACCTGTAGCGTTGTGACCAATACCGCCGCCGCTTACAAAACTTGTAATTGCGCTTTTAGCACTTGACGCCATACTTGATAATGAGGCGATTTTGGCGGAAAGCCAACTGCTTAAACTTTCCCACGCTGATTGAATTGTACCTATTGCACTGTTTATACCGCTTGCAATAGCTGAACCTGCCGCACTTGCCGCGTCGCCAGCTCCTGCCCAAATTCCATCAAAAAATCCGGGCAACTGATTCCATTCAGCTTGAATACTTGCCCAACCCTCACTTGCAAAACTCGTAATTGCATTAAACGCTTCAGCCGCCGGTGCTGAAATAGCCGAAAAATCCGGTAGCATTGCTGAAATATCTGGTATTTCAATGTTGACAAATTGTTCGTTTAACCATTCAGAAATATTGAAATTCGGCAAAATATTTGAAATGCTGAAGTCGGAAAAAATTTGAGGCAATTCAACGTTTGTAATTCCTTCGCTTAACCATTGAGAAAAACTAAAGTCCGGCAAAATGTTTGAAATGCTGAAGTCGGAAAAAATTTGAGGTAATTCAACATTTGTAAATCCTTCGCTTAGCCATTGAGAAAAATTGAAGTCCGGCAGAATATTTGAAATGCCGAAGTCTGAAAGAATTTGTGGCATTTCAATATTTGTAATTCCTTCGTTTAACCATTGCGAAAAGCTAAAATCTGGCAGAATGTTTGAAATGCTGAAGTCTGAAAGAATTTGTGGCATTTCAACATTTGTAAATCCTTCATTTAACCATTGAGAAAAGCTAAAGTCCGGCAAAAT
>CALFJB010000031.1 GCA_937877565.1 uncultured Selenomonadales bacterium
AATGGCTGTGTATGATGTACCCGCGCCTTAGACTTTTGCAAAAACTTTTATCTGACGACGGCGCAATTTTTATCAGCATCGACGATACTGAACTTTTTAATTTAAAATTTGTTTGTGATGAAATTTTTGGCGTAAATAATTTTATCAGTAATATTTCTAACGTGAATAAACCTTCGGGGCGAACATTCAGTAAATTTGTAGCAACGGCGCACGAATATATTTTGATTTACGCAAAAAATATTGATTCTTTAACGTGGAAAGGATTTAAACCTGAAGAAAAAGTTACAAAACGATTTAACAAAATTGACAAAGACGGGCGCAAATATCGTGAAACTGATTTAAGAAAAACCGGCGATTTTGATTTAAGGGAAGACCGCCCAAATTTATTTTATTATTTCTACTACAATGAAACGACGGGCGATTTTTTTCCTGACACTGAAGACAAAATGTTACTTGGATATGTTCAAATAAAACCAATTCGCGCAGACGGTATGGAAAGTGTTTGGCGTTGGAGTATCGACTTAGCAAGGCAAAATTTATCTGCCATATTTCCAAAATATTTGCCAACAAGAAAAGTTTGGAGCGTAATGCAAAAAGATTATTTAGATGACAAAGAATTTGTAAAACCAACAAGCTCTTGGACTTTCAAAGACGTAAACAGCGAACGCGGCACTGAAACTTTTATCAATTTGGGATTCGACAAAAAAGATTTTCCAAAACCAAAACCGGTTGGAACGCTTGAAAGAATTTTACAACTTGTTACAGAAAAAAATTCTCTAGTTTTAGACGCCTTCGCAGGGAGCGGGACGACTGCCCACGCCGTTATAAATTTGAACAAAGCAGACGGCGGCAACCGCAAATTTATTTTGATAGAATTGAATGACTACGCAGAAAATATAACAGCCGAGCGCGTCAAACGAGTTGGCGGCGAATTTAATTTTTACGAAATTGGCGCGGCTTTATTTGACGACGACGATTTTATAAATGACGCTGTACCATTTGAAAAAATTTGCGAATATATTTATTTTGCTGAAACGGGGAACAATTTCGTACCTACTGACGAAAAAAATTTGTTGGGCGTAGATGACGACACAGCGTATTATTATTTCGGCGGCGAAAATTTAAGCTGGACTACACTTTCAAAAATAAAAACCCGCGCAAAAGTTTATGTGATATATGCGGAGGCTTGCAACCTTAGCGAAGATGAAATGATGAAGTACAATATACATTTTCGGCAAATTCCATTCGATATTCGCAGGTATTGAAAAAGTTTTGGCGTTGTGATATTATTTCAAAAATAAAGAAGTAAATATATGGTATCCGAAAATAACACCGAACGAAAAGCCTTCAGCAGAGTTGGGACGCTGTCTGAGGGTTTTCGTCGTTATAAACTAAAAACTCTCCGCCGAATGAATTTCTTTAGAGAGCTTTCAGTTTTTGCCATAACTGACTTGGGACTTCAGTTAGAGGGCGAGGTTACCTGTTACCGTTGCTTTTTGAACAACTGTTTGATTTTGTCGTAGACGAAATTAGCGACAACGCCGGACGCTACGCCAAATAAAAATGTAAATATGGTACCCATTGATAACACCTCCTCTCGTCCGCAGTTTCCGGATTTGAGGAGCAACGGCAACCGAATTATAGCACAAACAATTTTAATTACAAAGGCGGCGGGCTTGAAAAAGTTTTGCCGTCGAAATATAATAAGTCGTTATAAATTTTGAAACAAGGAGACTGATAAATATGAAAGTTATTCTTCAAGAAGACGTAAAAAAAATTGGCGCAAAAGGCGATATAGTTGAAGTTGCGGACGGCTACGGCAGAAATTATTTATTGCCGCGCAAATTGGCGGTAGTTGCCAACGACGCAAATTTACACGTGGCGAAAACCAACGCCGAAAATAAAGCGCGTAAAGCACAACAAGAGGCTGACGAGGCAAAACTTTTGGGCGCACAACTTGAAAAAGTTTCAGTAAAAATTCCAATCAAAATTGGCAAGGACGGCAAACTTTTTGGCAGTGTAGGCGGCGGCGACGTTGCAAGGGCGTTGAAGGACGAACGCAACATTAACATAGACAAGCGCAAAATTACGATTCAAGGCGAAGTAACGGGAATTGGCACTTACGACGCGGTTATAAAACTTCACCCTGAAACTGTCACAAAAATAAAAGTCGTCGTCGTTGAGGCTTGATTTAATGTTCAAAAAGTTAATCGGCGCAATAAAACGAACTTTCACGGGCAAAAAACAAATCGTAATACAGCCGCGCAACGAAACAGAAATTGACAGAGAAATTTCCGCGCTGTACGAAATAGTTATAGATGCAATGGGTTCAGACAGATTAGTTTTGCAGGCGGGAAAAATGGACGCCCTGCGGCTGATGAGGTCGGCTAATCCTTGCGAAAGAGTTTTGGCATTGCGCCGAATTTTGGAAGAAAATCCAACAATTTCCCCTGTGCCAAAAGAATCTGAATTGCCCGCCGAAATTGCGAAACTTTCAGAGTTGTTGGCAGATATAATCGCCCGTCGGCAAGTCGAAGATAAAATTGATAAGAAAGTTAATGAAAAACTTGAACACGACCATCAAGAATACGTGAAAGATATTCGCTTGCAAATTTTGAAGGAAGAAAAACCTGCTGACGAAACGCCGCACGATGCCAAAAAGCGGGAAGAAATTGAACGTATGGAAGAAGTCAAGTTGACTCAATCTGTAATGGAATTGTTGCGCCCAAAAACTTTAGATGAAATTGTTGGACAAGAACGCGCCGTAAAATCATTGCGGGCAAAATTGGCGTCACCATATCCACAACATTTAATTTTGTATGGACCTCCCGGCGTCGGCAAAACTACAGCGGCACGGCTTGTACTTGAATCAGTAAAAAATTTAGAGTACAGTCCATTTGAAAAGGACGCGCCATTTATTGAAACTGACGGTACAACTTTAAGATGGGATCCGCGCGATATGACTAACCCGCTTTTAGGCAGTGTCCACGATCCAATTTATCAAGGGGCGCAAAAATCTTTGGCAGAAAGTGGCGTACCTGAACCCAAGCCCGGACTTGTAACGGACGCGCACGGCGGAATTTTATTCATTGATGAAATTGGCGAAATGGATACAATGTTACAAAATAAGTTGCTGAAAGTTTTGGAAGATAAACGCGCCTATTTTGAATCCGCCTACTACGACCCAACAGATGAGCGCGTTCCAAAATATGTAAAAATGCTTTTTGAAAACGGCGCACCGGCTGACTTCGTTTTAATTGGAGCTACAACCCGCGATGCAAGTTCAATAAATCCTGCGTTGCGTTCTCGTTGTGCAGAAATTTATTTTGAGCCGTTGACGCCCGCGCACATTATCGAAATTGTCAAAAACGCGGCGGCAAAGTTGGAAGTTGACCTTGAAGACGGTATAGCCGAAACAATTTCAGAATATACCATTGAAGGACGCAAGGCGATAAATATTTTGGCGGACGCTTACAGTTTGGCGTTAGAAGATGATACTGAATACGACGACGATTTTAAATTTGAAGTCGGCAAGTCTTACAATTTGGCTGATATTCCAAATGTAAAAATTCGCAAAAATCATATCTACGAAGTCGCGCAGGTTTCCAGATTGTTTCAGTACGTTACAAAAAAGGCGTCCAGTCAATCCACTGTCGGTCACATTTTCGGCTTAGGCGTCAGCGGTTTTATCGGCTCGGTTATCGAAATTGAGGCGGTTGTTTTTCCGGCTGAAAAAGGCAAAGGTACAATTCGCTTTAATGAAACGGCGGGCAGTATGGCGAAGGATTCAGTTTTTAACGCGGCGTCGGTACTGCGAAAAGTCACGGGCAAAGATATTCACGATTTCGACGTTCATATAAATGTTATTGGCGGCGGAAATATTGACGGACCCAGCGCGGGTACTGCGATTTTATCTGCGTTGATTAGCGCGGTTACCGGCAAAAAAATTCGTCAAGATGTTGCAGTTACCGGCGAAATTTCCCTGCAAGGTAAAGTTCGACCTGTTGGCGGCGTTTTTGAAAAAGCTTACGGCGCAAAACAAGCAGGTATAAAAGTTTTGGTAATTCCAAAAGAAAATGCAAAGGATATTCCGCCGAATCATTTGGGCTTAGAAATTCACGCGGTAGAAACTGCTGAAGACGCTTTTAAATATATTTTTGATGAAGAAATAAATTTTACTGATGAAAAAGTTTGACGCTTGCCGAAAATTCGGCGGCGTTATTTTTTTTGCCTAAACTTAAAACGCAAATTTTCAAATAATTTTCCTGTAAATTTCAGATTAAACTACTTGCTAATTTTTTTCTGCTGTATTAAAATTCTATTAGAATTTACTGAAAATTTTGGAGGTGGGAAGTTTTTTAAAGTTCGAGACGTACTTTTTGAGGTTGTAGGATTTATTTTTGTTCGTTTTATATTTTTAAAGTGCGTCAAGAAATTGCAGTTTGCAGACTGCGTGCCGTTATTAACTCGTGTTTTAAATTAAAGGAGGGAACATTATGGAAGGCAATTCAGCGTTTGATAAGTTTATTGAAGTGATGGCTAGATTTGCCGAAATTAAAGTTGTTGCAGCACTGCGCGACGGCTTTATTATGACGACACCATTTACTATTGTTGGCTCGGTATTTCTTTTGTTGGCAAATTTGCCGTTTCCCGGCTACAATGAAATGATGGTTGCGCAATTTGGTTACGATTGGGCGTCTCCGCTTTATGCAGTTTTTGGCGGTACTTTTAATGTTTTGGGCGTCATCTGTTGTTTGGCGGTTGCTTACAAATACACAGAGGCGGAAGGTTGCAACGCTATTATGGCGGCGATTCTTGCTTTCTGTACGTTTGTAATGGTTATGCCTTCAAGCGTTGCAGTTGGCAGCGAAGGCGTTGCTAATGAGGTTATCCCCAAACTTTGGACAGGCAGTAACGGAATTATTTCAGGTATGTTAATCGCACTTTTTGCAAGTATTGTTTGTTGTTACTGCGAAAAAAATCATATTGGTATAAAAATGCCGCCGTCGGTTCCATCCGGTGTTACTCGTGCGTTTGAGGCTTTAACACCTGGTGCAATTCTTTTCACGACTGCGGCTATTGTTTTTGGACTTTGCAAATTTATGGGCGATACAACTTTTCCGCAACTTTTATTTGATATGATTCAATCGCCGTTGCAAGGTATTACTGACTCCGTACTTGGCGGAACGATTTTCTCACTTTTGCAAACAATTTTATTCTGGGCAGGTATTCACGGACCAAACGTCGTTGGCGGCGTTATGAATCCAATTATGACAGCTAACGCGCTTGAAAATCAGGCGTTAATTGAACAAGGTATTGACTTGGCAACTGATCCACGCGCACATATTTTGACAATTCAAGTATTTGATGTATTTATGAAACCGGCAGGTTGCGGCGCAACTATCGGCTTGTTAATTTCCGGTTGGCTTTTCGCAAAATCTGAACAAGTCCGCGCCATTGTAAAACTTGCTACAGCTCCAGGCGTTTTCAATATCAATGAGCCGGTTATCTTCGGTCTGCCAATAGTTTTCAATCCTTATATGCTCGTACCGTTCAGCCTTGCAATGTGGGCGGCAATGCTGATAACTTATTTTTCAATCAGTTTAGGTTTTATGTCGCCGTTTGGAGCGGTACAAGTTCCTTGGACGACGCCGACAATAATTTCAGGGTTGTTGTTACAAGGAATACCCGGAATGATTGTACAAATAATTATTGCGGCAGTTTCAACGATAATTTATCTGCCGTTTATGAAGGCGTTGGACGGCGCGGCTCTTAAGGAAGAACAAGAAGTCGCGGCAAGTTGATTCGCTGAAATTTTTAATGGCAGTTTCAACCTTCAAAAAGTTTTTGCAAAGTAATTTTCAAGTTGCAGTTACTTTAAACGCCGAAAACTTTAAATGGTAGTTTCAGCCGTTAAAAGGTTTTTGCAAAGTAATTTTCAAGTTGAAGTTGCTTTAAACGTTGAAAACTTTAAATAGTAGTTTCAGCCGTCAAAAAGTTTTCAAGCAGTAATTTTTAATCTGCAAAAACTTTAGGCGGAAATTTCAAACTTTCAAAAATTTAATAAGCTAAAATCAGTCGGCTTAGGTTGACTGTAAGTATTAAAAAATTTTTTAAGGAGTGTGTTTTTCATTATGGCAAAGAAAAAAATTATCCTTCTCTGTGCTGGCGGTATGTCAACTTCAATGCTCGTCAAAAAAATGCAAGAAGCTGCAGCATCTGACGGTCTCGATTGCACAATTGCGGCTTTCCCTCAAGCAGACGCAAAAGAACAAGGTGCTGATGCAGACTGCATTCTTCTTGGACCGCAGATCCGTTTTGCCAAAGACAAAGTAGCGGCGGCTTGTCCGGGCGTTCCGATTGATGCTATTGATATGAAAATTTATGGTCGTATGGACGGCAGAGGCGCAATCGATATTGCTAAAAAATTGATGGGAATTTAATTACTGCCGGTCGAAGAATAATTTCAACTTGGAGGCGTACAAATGGAAGGTTTAGAACTCACTGCATTTGAAATTATTTCGGCAGTTGGTACGGCGCGTAGCTCGTACATTGAATCCATTCAAAAAGCTAAAGAAGGCAAATTCGACGAGGCGGAGCAACTTATCAAAGATGGCGATGAAATGTTTGTCGCCGGACATCACGCACACGCAAAATTGCTTCAAGTCGAAGCGGAACAGGGGCAGGGTAGTGCAGTTTCTTTAATCATTCTTCACGCGGAAGATCAGCTTATGAGCGCGGAAGGTTTCAAAATTATTGCACTTGAATTTATTGACCTCTACAAAAGACTCGTCAAAATCGAAAAATAAGATTTGATAATTTTCAAAACTAAAAGCAGGCAGTTGATTTAATCGCTACCTGCTTTTTTGGTAGGAGGTGTTGCAATGTACAAAATTATTGCCTGCGACTTGGACGAAACTTTATTGCGTAAAGATAAAACTATTTCCGACGAAGACAAAAAAAATATTGCCAAATTGAAAGAATACGGCGTTAAATTCGTACCGGCAAGCGGGCGCGGCTATATGAGTATCGACGCGCAATTAAAAGCGTTGGGAACTTTCGACGCGGCGGGCGAATACGTTATTTCCTTCAACGGCGGCGCAATTACTGAAAATAAAAATCATCAGCTCCTGCACTTCGCCGGTATTCCCTTTGAATTGGCTGAAGAATTTTACAGGCGCGGCTTGAATTATGATATTTGCGTTCACGTTTACACCAAAGAAAAAGTTTATGCCTATAATTTTTTCGACAATGAAAAAGACTACGTGGCAGGGCGAATGGACGTGGAAGAAATTTTCAGCAAGGATATAAAATTTTTGCAAGGTCAAGAAATTGTGAAGTGCCTCTACGCAAATACAAACGTTGATTATCTTAGAAAAATTGCAGACGAACTCAAAGAAATTACCGGCGACGTTGATGTTAGTTATTCCTCAAACCGATATTTGGAATTTAACAAGCGCGGAGTTAATAAAGGTTCGGGACTTCGCAAGCTTGCCGAAATTTTGGGCGTTGATATGAAAGATACAATAGCCATTGGCGATAATTTTAATGATTTATCAATGATTAAAGACGCGGGCTTAGGCGTCGGCGTGGCAAATGTTGTTGAAGGTATGCGCGGCGACTGCGATTATATTTGCGAAAACGACTGCGAAAATAGCGCAGTTTCTGAAGTTATCAAAAAATTTATTTTTAGTTAAAGGAGCGATTTAAAAATGTCATTTCCAAAAAATTTTTTGTGGGCGGGCGCAGTAGCAGCTCATCAACTTGAAGGCGGCTGGCAAGAAGGCGGCAAAGGCGTTTCAGTTGCAGACGTTATGACGGCGGGGGCGCACGGTGTACCGCGTGAAATTACCGACGGCGTTATTGAAGGCAAAAATTATCCCAATCACGACGCAATAGATTTTTACCACCGTTACAAAGAAGACCTTGCACTTTTCGGCGAAATGGGCTTTAAAGCTTTTCGCACTTCCATTGCGTGGACAAGAATTTTTCCGAATGGCGACGACGCTGAACCGAATGAAGCGGGCTTGAAATTCTACGATGATTTATTTGACGAAATGCACAAAAACGGTATTGAGCCGATTGTTACACTTTGTCATTTTGAATTGCCGCTGAACATTGCGAAAAAATACGGCGGTTTCAGAGATCGCCGCGTTGTCGATATGTTTGTTAAGTACGCCGTAACCTGTTTCAATCGCTACAAGGACAAAGTAAAATACTGGATGACTTTCAATGAAATTAACAATCAGCGCGATGTCAATAATCCGTTTTTTGCTTTTACAAATAGCGGCGTAACGTACAAAGACGGCGAAGACAAACTTGCAGTAATGTATCAAGTGGCAATGAATGAGCTTGTTGCAAGTGCGAAGGCGATTATTGAGGCGCGGAAAATTAATCCAAATTTCAGAATGGGTTGTATGCTGTCAATGTGTCCAACGTATCCTGAAACTTGCCGCCCTGAAGATCAAATTGTTACACTCAAGGAAATGGATAAATCTTTCTTCTTCGGTGATGTTCACGTGCGCGGACACATTCCGAGTTATACTAAGCAACTTTGGAAAAATAACGGCTGGGATATTAAATTGGAAGACGGCGACGAAGAAATTTTAGCCAAAGGCACGGTTGATTATTTCAGTTTCAGTTACTATATGAGTTACGTTGCAACTTCGATTGAAAATAATCCCAACGCTGTAAAAGATGAATTTGTTCCCGGCGTCAAGAATCCTTATTTGAAAACTTCAGATTGGGGTTGGGCGATTGATCCTGTCGGCTTGCGTTATATGCTCAATGTGCTTTATGAACGTTATGAAATTCCGCTGATGGTTTCAGAAAATGGAATTGGATTGCACGAAGAACCGGACGCTGAAGGCAAGATTGACGATAAAGCCCGCGTTGATTATTTCCGCGCCCATATTGCCGAAATGAAAAAAGCCATTGAAATTGACGGCGTAGACTGTTTTGCTTATTGTCCGTGGGGTCCAATCGATTTAGTGTCAGCCGGTACAGGCGAAATGGAAAAACGCTACGGCTTTATTTACGTCGATAAAAACAACAAAGGCGAAGGTACGCTCAATCGTTCGCGCAAAAATTCTTTCTATTGGTATCAAAAAGTTATTAAAACCAATGGCGAAGACCTTGCATAAAATTTTTCGCGCTTAAAAAGAGAAAGCCTCGACTTTGCCGAGACTTTCTCTGCGCGTTTTATAGATTAACGCTAACCACGTGCTGGGCTGTCAATCAGAAATGTCGATCCAGCCACTTGCAGACGTAGTGGCTAATTACGCCCGCTCCTATCGACATCAAAAAAGTTACTAACATTGCATATCCCTCCCTTCCGTGTCAAATGCACGTTACAGGGGATTGACAACGGAGAAATTTTATCAGATGATAAAAAATATTTCAAGTTGGTTAGCTTGCAAAAAAATTTTTATGGTGATATACTTTAAAAAAAGTTACTGACATGCATATTCCAAATAAAAACGCTCGGTTGGCTACCGGGTTTTTTTACGCCCAAAAATAATTGAAACTGAAAAATCCCTGCCGTGTTTGACAGAGACTTTTTTTATTTGAACGACCGTAGCCGCAAAAATTCTTTTTATTGGTATCAGAAAGTTATTCAATCCAACGGCGAAGACTTTGCATAAAATTTTTCGCACTTAAAAAGAGAAAGCCTCGATTTTGCCGAGACTTTCTCTGCGCGTTTTATAAATTAACGCTAACCACGTACTGGGCTGTCAATCAGAAATGTCGATCCAGCCACTTGCAAACGTAGTGTCCAACTACAATAGCTGAATTTGCCCGTAATTAAACGGGCTTTTTAATTTAGAAAAAGAGGCGGTTGAAATGATAATTAAATGTCCAAAATGCGGAAGTTCAGACGTGACGTTAGTAACCGACATTACAGACATAAAATTTCGCTTTGACGAAGAAGGTAATGTGGTACTTATTACTGATGTTGCTGATACTATTTACTGGGACGTTGTTTATGATGGCATACCTGCTGTTTGTGTTTGCGGTGAGTGTGGATATTGTTTTGATTTTGAGGAGATTCAAAAATGAATAACGTAGAGAAAATGTTAGCGAAATATGGAAATCTTCCGTTTGTATCGTCATCAGTTGAAACGCCGGAATTTTATATTTTGAGTAAAAGACTTAAAGCAACAATGCAGAAAGATATTGAAGAAAATTTTCCAAATTTAGAAATTTCGGTATGGTCGAAGGGGCATTTTTACATATCGGGATTTATTACCAGAAAAAATGACGGCGCAATTTTTTATTTCAATATCAGTGATGTTCGTTGTTGGAATGTGGCAACAAGCCTAATACTGTATCGCTCGGCACGTCATTTAAAAGATTATTTCGGAGGAATGAACTTGTATTGCAGGGCATGTGAACTTTTGGAAAAGATTAATAAAGAAAGCTATGAATTTGTTAAATGAAGGAGATTTCAAAATGGAAGAAGTGTATATCAAAGTGAGAGTTAATAATAATAAACCTGATTCAATAGAGATTAACGGAAATGCGGTAGACTTTATGTTTATAGCATCAGTAGCAGTTAAATATGTCAGTGATTCAACCGGTAAAAGTATTGAAAGTCTTACAGATGAAATTAAAATTGCTTTGAAAGGAGTGCGTTGAAAATGTTTGGATTAAATAAAAACGTAAAACTGCGCGACGAAATTATTTTTGGCAAATACGAGTCAGAAAAATATATGGGCGGTATTCGCAGATTCGAGAATTTGAATCTTGACAAATTACAAAAGCTTGCAATGATGAACTTTATCAATTTGGAAGAAAATCAAAATTATAGTCCTACTGTTTGGGAGTTTATTAAATTTATGAGAAAGTACCCTGAATATACTGTAATGGGCTATACAGTTTCTATTGAGCGTTCAGATTATCGCGTAAGTATAGACGGAATTGAAAAACAATTTGGAGCTGAATCAGAAACAGAAGAAACGGAATTTATAGAATTATTTGGCGATGCAGATGAATTTGAAAACAATTCTGAAATGTATGCGTGGTTTGATTAAAAAAATATAAAGGAGCGAAATTAAAATGATAAAAAATTATGTACCAAAACCTTTTATTGGAACAAATCAGTTACCAAATTATGTCAGCAATGTAAAAAAATATATTTTAAACGGAACAATAACAGGAGGTTATATTATCAGATTAGCTAAGTTGACAGTTGGAGAATCTACCAGTAATGGAGTAATTCTTAGCCATGCAAGATTTCAATCATACTCAGACCACGGAAAACGTAAAAGTGATATAAAAACTCGTGTTAGCGGCTATAATCGTGAGTTTAACGCAATAAAAAATGTTATGTTTGAGGCAGGAGTAGAGTTCGATAATGTCACTTTTGGTTCTACTGAAGAAATTATTAATGCGCTTGGAGAATGGTTTAAACGCCATAATTCAGATATTCTCAGCTATAGTCTCATGTCACAAAATTGACATTGACTAAATATAAGGGAATGAGTAAAATAGTATCATCTAAAATTTTGCTTATTCCTTCACCTAATAAAAAGGAGAAGTGATAATATGGCTTTGCAAGATGTTTTACCGATGAGGTTGCGCTTAGAGATTTTAAAAAAGTGAACTTTCTTTTGGTTGCGGGATATTCGAGATGTTGATATTTCGCAGTGCTGTGCCAAGTGCTTTATTGGAGAAAAAGATAACCGAGTTTACTATGGCACATTGCATAAAGAAAAGGCTGTTGTAGATATTGAAGTTATACAAAATCTGTTAGCTAAGGCTTATTATCTGTGCGGTTTGAGTGATGGTTTTGTTTGGGCTTTAAATACGCACGTTGCATTTGTTCCTGATGTTAATTCAGAAATTCATATTCTCAATGACCGAATTAAGCTGGACATAACAAATGCAAGACGAATAAATTTTTGGGACTATACGCCTAATCCTCAAGGTAATTATACGCAAAATCAGCGCACTTGTCGTAACTGGATTTTTGCAAATTACATAAAAGACGGAATGCCATTATAAGCGCAAATACAAGTGGACGAATAAGAATTTTGTAATTTAGGGACGTTGTTAAATAACGATTAAATAAAAAAATTAGCCCTCGTAAATTTTACGGGGGCTTTAATTAGTGGGTGAAGTAATGGAAATTGTATATAAAAAAATTGAAGATATTAGAGAGTACGAAAATAACGCCAGACGGAATAGTAAAGCTGTTTTAAAAGTAGCAGAGAGTATTAAAGATTTCGGTTTTCTCAATCCAATAACTTTAGACAAAAATAATGTTGTTATATCGGGACATACGCGCTTAAAAGCAGCACGATTATTAAAACTTGAAGAAGTTCCTTGCATTGTAAAAGATTTATCTGAAGAAGAAGCACGTTTGGCTCGAATTATAGATAACAAAAGTCACGAATATGCAACGTGGGATATTGAAAAACTTCATAAAGAATTAAACAACATAAATTTAAATTACAAAACAACCTTTTTTACGCCAAATCGTGACCGTAAATATTTTGCTGAAAATAAATTTTTAATTTTCGGCAAATGTGAATTACCTATTACGGAAGATGAATATAACCGCTTAAAAAATGTTTACGATAAATATATTGAGCGCAATAAAACTTATTTAGGTTTTGTTATGTATTTGACAGGTGGTGAAGAATAATGGAAATTCATGAAATTGCTGTAACGCGCTTAAAATCATATGAAAACAACCCACGTAATAATGATTTAGCTGTTGAAAAAGTAAAATATAGTATTGAACGTTTAAAAACTACAGAAAGAATTGTCATTGATTGACCTTATCAAATTTTACTTGACCGTTTTGAATTAACACCGAAAGTTTTTGATATTGAACCTGAACAAGCGGAAATAGAAGTACGGTCTTTAAATTTTATGTCTAATGACACCTCAAAAAATAATTCTTCTGATAAAGATTCTAAAATTCAGAATTATGAAGAACCGATTGAAGAAAATTTATCATTTGAAGAATATTATTTACCAGATGAACATACCGAAAATAATATTGAAAAAGTTGAAGAGGAATATATATCCAGCAATTCGGAAGAAGAGAAAGTTGAAAAGAAAAAAACGAATCCGCTTTTGCCATTACATCAATTTCGTTTTGGTGATGGTGGCATTTTTTATTTCAAAAGTTGAACTTGAAAAGTTACATTCTAAATATGAAGAATATATGGATTCTAATGAAAATTTAAAAGGTAGTTTCGTTGATTATATTTTGAAAGGAGTTGAAAATCGTGATTGATTTTGTTGAGAAAATTCCGATTGACGAAATTACCGGCGCAGATTATAACCCTCGTGTTATTACGGAAGAGGCTTTGCAAAAATTACAGCAAAGCATTAGGCGTTTCGGAATGATAAAGCCTTTAATAGTTAATGCCTCGAATAACATAATTGTTGCGGGACACCAAAGAAAAAAAGCTGCCGAAAAAATTGGGCTAAAATATTTACCTTGCATAAAAATTAACAGTCCAAATGTACGAGATGAAATTTGGTTCAATCTTATGCACAACTCCATTGAAACAAGCAAAAATAAAATTAGTTTAAATAATTTCAAATTTGGTGGATACAGCTATTGCGATTCAACTTAAATAAAAATATGTGGTGAACCGGAAAATATTTTTATTTGTTCAGAAATTACAAAATTACTTTCGCGTTATGGTGAGTGTGAAAATGTTGTTACCGATGGCGACGGTAATATTATTTTAAATGCTGAATATGCTTATTGTGCTAAAAAATTAGGTTATGGTGTTTTAAGTTTTGGAATTGCAAATAGTGATATTGAAGAATTTTTAGCTTATTTGAGCATTGAGTATGGGAAATATAATTTCGACAATTTAGGCGTAAAAACGTATCATCAATTTTTAGCGCAACCGAAAAGAATGAGTACTGACGGCAGACAAGCTAAAAGTTCGGTGGTATATGAAAAGTTTGTAATTCCTTATATAAAGAAAACAGAGAGC
The DNA here is from genome assembly GCA_937877565.1 of uncultured Selenomonadales bacterium. Taxonomy (GTDB): domain Bacteria; phylum Bacillota; class Negativicutes; order Selenomonadales; family Selenomonadaceae; genus Quinella. The sequence goes on from CALFJB010000031.1 coordinate 13,968, forward strand.
ATTATAGATATTGGTGCAGGACGCATGGCGTATGTCAATTTATTGCGCTCAAAAGGTTTTAATATTCATGCTTATGAACCGTCACTTATGGTAAAAGGCGCAAATAAATTGGACATGAAAGGTATTGTTAATAATATCCTCCGTGCTGAAAAAGAAGTTAAAAATAATGGCTTGTTCGATTGGTGTATTTTAGAAGCTGTTATAAACTCTGTTGTAGATGATGAATTTGAAAAAGCAGTTTTAACTACTTGTAATGCAACTCTAAAGTCTACCGGAACTTTAATTACTTGTACAAGAAATATAGAATGTGTAAAAAAATGCACGAACAAACTAAACTTCGCGCAGGAGCAGCGGGTATTATGTATTGTTTTGATGACAAAAATTATGCTTTTAGCATTAACGGCGGTATAGTTTTTAAACAAAAATTTCATACTAAAGAAAGCTATATCGCTTTACTTGAAAAATATTTTAAGGAAGTGGATGTACTTTCCTGTAATTCCAATTATATATACTGTGCTTGTCGTACGCCAAAACAACTTTCTTCAGAGAAGTATGAATATTATTTAGAAAAAGAACTCAATATTGAATACCCCAATAATTATAAGCACAATAAACATAGAGGTTTGATGAGTGCCTTAATTGAGAAAGTTGCTGATAGATATGGCTAAGTCAGATACTTTTGAAGATTGGATTGCTAACGGGCAATTAGAAAATAATCTTGCGATTGTTCAGTCTTTATCAATGCAAGGCAAATCGATAGCTGAAATTGCAGATACTTTTGGTGTTTCGCGCCGAACGTTTATGTATCTGCAAAAGAAACATTTAGCATTAAAAAAAGCTATTGAAACCGGAAGATTATCTGTTGTGGCGTTATGTCAAAATAAGTTAATGGAAAGAGTAACTAGCGGGGACACTACAGCAATTATTTATGCTTTAAAGGTGTATGGCGGGGAATTTTTCAATGATAGAAAAAATGTAAAAAGTGATTTTTCAAGCACAGCTGTTGCAGTTCAGCCTCAGGTTCAAGTTTATATTCCAAAGCAGAGTGAATGAATATGACGAAAAAAAAGATATTAAACCCTTAGTTATTTGTCCGCAAGCCGGAAAACAAGAAATGTTTTTACAATCACCGGCGGACATCTGTATTTATGGTGGAGGTAAAACTTTTGCACTTTTATTGGAATGTTTGAGGTATGTTAATAATTCTCGATTTGAAGCCGTGATTTTTAGGCGTACACGACCGCAAATTATGAACGCTGGCGGCTTATTTGCTACAAGTCAAGAAATTTATCCACATTTAGGCGGAGTGAGTATTTTACATCCGAATATTCAATGGCGAAGGCTCAAAAATAACATTTGCACATATGCAATACGAAAAAGATAAGTATAATTATCAAGGCGCACAAATTCCGTTGATTATGTTTGATGAGCTTACACATTTTTCAGAAAGTATGTTCTTTTATTTATTATCACGAAACCGTTCTACTTGTGGAGTAAAGCCTTGCAACTTGTAATCCTGATGTTGATAGCTGGGTTGCTACTTTTATAGAGTGGTGGATTGACACTAAGACCGGCTATCCAATACCGGAGCGTTTAGGGGTTTGCAGATATTTTTGTCGTCCCGATGGTGAAATTTATTGGGGGAACAGTAGAGAAGAATTAGCTGAAATTTACAAGATTAATCCAGATGATTGTAAAAGTGTTACATTCATAGCGTCCAGTGTTTACGATAATAAAATTCTTTTAGAGAATGACCCAAGCTATTTGGCAAATCTTCACGGTTTAAGTCTTGTCGAACGTGAAAGGTTATTAAATGGCAACTGGAAAATTCGCCCTGCAGCAGGATTGTACTTTAAAGCCGAACAGACCAGAATTGTTAAATCTGTGCCGGAAAATCTTGTAGCTTTAGTAAGAGCGTGGGATTTAGCAGCAACTGAAATTAACCTTGAAAATAAAGACCCTGACCGAACGGCGGGGGTTTTGATGGGAAGAATGGCGAATGGACAATATATCGTGCTTGATGTTAAAAGAATGGCGGCTAATGCGGCTGACGTTAGAGCTATCGTCAAAAGTACAGCTGAAACGGATAAAGTTGAATATGGCTGTAAAAGAATTTTGATACCGCAAGACCCCGGTCAAGCCGGTAAAGAACAAGCGCAAAGTTATATTCGCATTTTATCGGGATTTAACGTGAAAAGTAAGCCGATTAGTGGCAACAAAATAACTCGCGCAGAACCTTTCGCCGCGCAATGGCAACAAGGCAATGTGTTACTGCTTGAAGGTAAATGGAATGAGGCTTTTCTACATGAACTTGAAGGCTTTCCCGACGCTTTACACGATGACCAAGTTGACGCGGCAAGTGACGCATTTTCAGCTGTGGCTTATGCTCGCACGAGACATATTGATAGAGGAGATTTTGCACTATAAGAGGTTGAAAAATTATGGAACTGGAAATAAAGGCGAAACGCCTTACTGACAATGTCATTGCGACTGTTAAAGAAGTAAATGGCGAAGAATATTATTGTTTATCTGAAATACTTGAACAATTAGGCTTAAAAGGCAGTTTCAATGAAAAAATTATCCCCATAACAATTTCTGCAAAAATTATTTGGGGATTCAGATTCGATTCACTAAATCTTTTAGAAACGGTTTTCATTGATAAAATTTCTGCATTGACTCTGATTAAAGCACAATCTCGGTAACGTCGTTAAATTCAATTCTTACACGCTGATTATCTTGACAAATTATTTCAAATTCTGGACGAAGATTTTCAATTAATTTTCCAAATAAATCTTCGTCAGTACCCGATTTAACAACACGAACATTTTCATAAGTTTTCACATTGTTTGAAGTTTTTACAACGATTTTACTAACGTGCATAAAAAATCATCTCGCTTTCAAATTGAATTGTATCACAGGAGTATAATGTTATGAAAATTTTAACGAACAAAACGGAGCTTGATTTGAAAGACTTTCAAGAAATTTTGGTAGCGCATGACAAAGATTACGCGCATAAGCGAAAGTTGAAAAATTATTACATCGGAAAGCATGATATTTTGAATAAACAAGGCAGACCGAATGGCGCACCAAATAACAAAATTGTCTCCAATTTTTGTCAATATATAGCAGATATGAGTACGGGATTTTTTCTTGGCAGACCTATTGCCTATACTACGACAGAAGATAATCAGGAAAAGCTAAATATGCTTTTAGATATTTTCAAATATAACGATGAATCAGCACATAATCTTGAACTTGCCGAAGAAGCCTCTATCACCGGCGAAAGTTTTGAAATTCTTTATATGGATAATGACGCCAATATACGCTTTAAGGCAATACCGAGTGAGGAAGTAATTCTCGTTTGTGAGGCAACACTTGAGGAAAATGTAATCTGCGCGATAAGGCGTTATCGTGTATATGATTTTAACGGCGCAACATACAATGAATTTGTAGAAATTTACGACGCTAAAAGCATAAGATATTACAGTTATAGCGGGACGCGCTTAACATTGATAAATACAGAAATTAATTATTTCGATGATGTTCCGATTATTGAGTACCCGAACAATATTCAACATAGAGGAGATTTTGAAGGCGTTTTAACGTTGGTGGACGCATACAATATGACACAATCACTAAGTCTTGATGACTTAATGGATTTTACAGACGCCTTTTTAATTTTGCGTGGAATGGGCGGTACTGATAATGAAGACGTTGAAAAAATGAGAAATAATAAAGTTTTGGAATTTGACGACGCTACAGGTAATGCAGAGTGGCTGATTAAAAATCTCAATGATTCATACATTGAAAATCTAAAAATACGTTTACAAAAAGATATACATAAATTTTCAAATATCCCTGATATGTCAGATACAAATTTTGCCGGAAATACAAGCGGCGTATCAATAAAATATAAATTGATTGGATTGGAACAAATACGAAGTCGCAAGGAAAGAGAATTTAAAAAAGCGTTGCAACGTCGAATTGAATTAATTAGCGGTATGCTCAATATGAAAAGCATAGACGCCATTGATTTTAGAGACGTTGAAATTACTTTTACGCCTAACATTCCCGCCAACAATCAAGAACAAGCACAAATAGTTAAAGATTTGCAAGGCGTGGTAAGTCAGAAAAAATTATTGAGTTTGTTGCCTTTCATTGAAGACCCTGTACAAGAACTGGAAGAATTGAAAATGGAGCAGGAAGAATCTGACGCCCGCTTAAGAGACGAAGAAAACTTATGAAAAATCAAAAATATTGGTCAAAACGCGCCAAAGACAACGAAGACGCATGGACTAAACGCAGTAAAGAAACTGTTGAAAAAGAAATTGCTGCACATTATCAGCGAGCCTTAAGAAATATTAAAGGCGGCATTTTAAAACTGTACGCGAATTTTGCGAAAGATAACGGCTTAGATTTTAGTGAAGGACAACGGCTTTTAAGCGGTACAGAATTTAAAGAATGGCGAATGTCAATGCAGGAATATCTTCAGCTTATTGCCAACGGCGACAAAGGATTAGAACGAGAATTGAATACTTTGGCAATGCGTCCAAGAATTACGCGCCTTGAAAAACTTTACGCCGAAACTTTACAAGAGCTTGATAAATTGGGGCGAAATGTTGATAAATCGATGAAAGATTTTCTTACAGAGGCTTATCAAAGTAACTATGCAAAAGATATTTTCGACTTCGTTAAAATTGGCGGCTTATCTGTAGCGTTGTCAAAACTTGATAATATCGGAATTGAAAAAGTAATTGCGTCAAAATGGAGCGGCAAAAATTACAGTCAGCGCATTTGGACAAATACAAAGTTGCTGGGCGGTGTTTTGAAAGAAACAGTAGCAAATGGCGTACATCGCGGCTTGTCAATTCAGCAAATGTCTCGAATGGTTGAAAATAAAATGCACTCCGGCTACAGTAACGCCGTGCGGCTTGTACGAACAGAAATGAATTTTGTTAATAATCACGCGCATTTCTATTCAATGAAAGACGCGGGAATAGACGCTTACGAATTTATAGCGGTGCTTGATAATCGCACTTCATCAAAATGCAAAACTCGTGATGGCGAAACATATCTGCTTGAAGAAAAATCAGTAGGCTTTAATTATCCGCCATTACACCCGCGTTGCCGTTCAACAGTTGCGCCTGTTATTGAAGGAGTAAGTAAAAACGGTTCACGAATTGCCAAAGATAAGAGCGGTAAATATATTGAAATTCCGTCTTCGATGAATTATAAAGACTATGAAAAAGTTTACATTAAAAAGGAAACAACACTTGACGAGTGGAATAAAATCAACCAGAAAAAATTGCCGACTGAAGCGGCGGTAGAATCGAAATTTAAAGAGCTTTTCAGTAAATTTAATTCAGATAATACAAAAAGTCCTGTTAAATTAGGCGATATTGCAGATAAAAGCCTTATAATGCCGACGCTGAAATATTTTGAAAAGCAAATTGTTACTCGTGAGGTTGAAAATGCTGTAATTATAACTTCGTCAAATGAAGTCTATCATTGTTCCGGAGATAAAAATAACATCAGTAGCATTTTGGAACTTGGCGATAAATTAAAAGGGGCTTATGTAACACATAATCACCCGATTGGCTCGGCTAACGAATATTCTTTCAGCAAATTAGATATTGAATTGTTTATTAAATATAAACTTTCGGTACTTCGCGGAATTGACGAAAAATTTATTTACGAATTAAATCGTAATTTTAAAGGTTCAAATTCCAAATTACCGACTGTTGAGGATTTAAAAGAAACTTTTTATGATTTCAGACATCAGATAGTTGAGAATATTGCTAAAGAGCTTAAGATAGGTTATCAGAGGTGGCAACGTGATGAATGATTTAGAAGAGCGTAAAGAAAAAGCTAATGAAGAGTATCGAGAATTAATAAGATGGGCAATTCGTGAAGAAGAAAAAGTTGTGGAACAGCTGAAAAAAGAAGGTGCGGTTATGGGGCTTGACGGTCATCAAGAAAGATTTGCTTACATTAGAGAATACGAAAAAAAGCGGTTGAAAGAAATAATTGCTAAGTATGATTTGCCTTATAATGTTTAAATTAATTGGCGTTGTTACCGCTAAATAAATTGATATAATTTTGAAGTTACCAAAATTGCCTGTTTTTGGTACGATTGATTTACAAATTGCTGAGTAAGTCATAATGAATATTGCTAACTAAAAAAGCGCACCGTCAAGGTGTGCTTTTCTAATTGGAGGTTGATTATAGTGACAGAACAAAATGAAGTAAAAATTACTCTGGACAGCTCATCACTTGATATTATGCAAGAAAAAGCAGATAAGTTGTTGGAAACTTTACAAAAAATCCAAGAAATTATTCAATCATTAAAAAGTATTTTGTAAAAAAAATCATTTATTGAAATTTTTTAATTGCTTTTCAAGTTTTTTAAATTCAGTTTCAACCTTTTTCAAGTCTTTCTTAAAATTATCGTCTTTGAAATGAATTTTATTCTTGCATTTAGGACAAACTTTAGTAGAACCAACTTCTTTAAACTTCAAAGTAATTTGAGCTCCGCATGAAGGGCAAGAAACTTGAAATTCTTGATTTTGTAAATTTAACGGCACAAAATTCCACTTCACTTTCGAGTTGAAATATATTTTAGTTACAATCACATTTAGAGCTATGAAACACTCACTTACCAAAAACTTTTTCCAAATCAGGCAATTTTGAGAAGAATTTTAAACTGTTTCCACTTGTACTTATGCAAATACCTGTCACATCTTAAGTTAAAGTTTCAAGCAACAGAACACACATCAAAAACCGAAAACTTTTTCCAAATCAGACAAATTAGGGAGAAAAATTTTTTTGTTCCTTAAAAGCAAAGTAAACTCCCACCACAACAAGATTTAATTTTAAGTGGCAACGAACAGAACACTAAAAACGGAAAACTTTTTCCAAATCAGATGTTTTTGAAAAATTTGAGAAAAGTCGAAAATTTTCTCTAATTCTCCCTAAAGACATTTTTAGGAAGAAAAAGATACTTGGTTTTTCAAGCAAAAATCCTCAAGTGTTCCAAACCTGTTCCATCTGTTGTTCTTCTGTAAATCCTTATTATTACTTACTTTGTAAGTTTTGGTAACAAAGTAACAATATATTATATAGAGTTTATAAAATTAGGCAAATTAGAGAGAATTGAAAGGAGTAAATGATAATAGCTCTCTAATTCTCTCAAAAGTGCCTGATTCAATGTAAATGTATAGAAATTACTGTGCGTTTCGTTTCTCTGTTCCAATTAATTGCGGGAGGTAAAAAAATGATGTCATATCGCTATTTGATTGGCTATATATCTGAATCGAGACATGGACAACATATTTTGAGCAAAATTTTTGTAAGGAATAAGCCAATCGCAACTTCACAAGATATTGAAGCAATTCAATTTGAATTGCAAAAAGAATGTAATGCTGAAAAAATTATTTTATTGAGTTTTTCAAAAATGGGGTATTTCGATGATTTATAAATTTGATGAGTTGAAAAAAACTTTCGATAAAGTGGCAGGACAGGCTTTTTTCTTGTTCCCATTTTTTAGGAGAGTGATTTTTTATGGCTATTATTACACTTGACCAAGTTATAAGACAGTCCGAACGTATTAAAAATTATTTTGAAAACGAATTGAACAGCGGCGAAATTGGAACGATTAACGGCGGAGCTAAATTTAATTACAACTACAGAAATGATGAACCGCCAAACATTTTGCAAGGCGTTGATTCTGCTGAAAATATTTTGTTTTCAGGTAAAAATGTTACAGTCCCTGCAAGTGCGTCTACCGTGACTGTTTGTAGCGACGGCTTTAATGATTTTAATTTCAATTTTGAAAGCGGGATTGTCAGCATTGCAAGCGGCGTTTCTAATTCTTCAATTATGGCAAGTGGAGCATTAACAATTTTTGGCAACGGCGGCGGTAATTTGTATCAAGCTGATAATTCTACAATTCTTAATTACTCGGCTAACGATACTGTTTTTTCTAGCAATGACGACGCTTTAAACACCGCGTTATCGTTAGGTACTGCTTATTATTTTCTGCAAAACAACATTATCAAGGGCGCAAAAAAACAAGACGCCGTAACTGATACTGTCAATGATTTTAACGATTTGGGCGTTGGCGACTTTATTAATTTTCAAAACTCCAACGGCGATTTAACAAATTTGATGGTTACGCTGAATTTGTATGCTCAAATGAAAAACCTTGAATCAACTGAAACTTATTCCAGTTGGGAAGAAATTAAAATTCAAAACAACAACAACGAAACTGCCGCAAATAACCGCACTGTTTTTACGGGAGGCGCGTCTTATACAAGCGGCAACCTTTATCGTACTGAAGTTTCTTGGTTGAACGGTAACGCTTTTGCATCCAGTAAAGGTAATCCAGCTAGTACCGGCGTTGACCAGAAACAGTTCGACAATCTGTTCATAGACTTTCAAGGCGAATTGAATACTAATCTTTCATTGAATGAAGATGCTGATTTAAAAATTGAGTCTACAAGCGGCGATTGGGATTATGGCGACGCTTTGTCCGGAAATTTACAGTACAGCTACAGAGTTCATTTTCCAATTATGATTGA
>CALFJB010000032.1 GCA_937877565.1 uncultured Selenomonadales bacterium
ATCTTCTAATTCGCTCAACCACTGAAAACCGTCTTGATTCGTGAAGATTTTCGCATCGGCGTAGTAGACAGGGTCAAGGCTCACGTTAAGGGCTTTTGTCAAGCCTTTGTAGTCGGTGATTGTCGTTGCCGTTAAGCCGGACAGCAGATTGAGAATTGCAGCGTTTTCAGTGTTGACTGTCTTTCTCATAAGACGCTTGCCGACAATCTCTAAAATGTTGACATTTGCATCTTGTATCAGTGTATTGCTCACGGGAATAATATCGCCGTAGTCTGAGATGGAATACTGTGTTTGACCAAAGTCAAAATCGCTTTCGTTAATCTGTGTCATTTCGCTGAAATTGACAAGTACGCCCGTTTCATCGCCGAGGGTCGGGAAGTTGCCTGAGCGGCTCTGTGCTGTCACCACGTGGCAATACTCTCTGAGTGGCGTGTATGCTTTGCGGTATTCGCGCAAAATTGCCATTTGCTCAACAGGTACGGTATAACCGCCTTTTTCGTCGTCTCCTCCAATCAAGCCCGTTGGTGTTGTCGACGGCGTTGGTGAAGTGGTAGTGTAGGTGCCATCGTCATAGTAGGCGCGGCGTTCCTCATTCGTCAATTTTCCAAATTTCTTTTCGCCGAAGAGAAGTTTGTTGAAGGCTCTGTTGCGGAGTTTTGCCTTTTTGCTTCTGCTCATTCTGTTAATTGGTACGAATGCCGCCCTGTTGGTGGTATCGCTGTCCTCGTCTTCTTCTTTGTCTTCTTCTTCGGTTTCTTCATCTTCCGCATCATTTTCCGGCTCCAACTCCGGCTCCTCTGATTTTTCGACTGCCTCTGTTGCCTTTAACTCGTCAAGCATTTTGTTGAGGTCGTCCGCCAGGGCTGCCGCTGTCTCAAAGTCGCCCTCATTTGTGAATTTCTTAATTTCAGCGTTCTTGTTCTTAATTGCCTTCTTAATTTCTACTGATTTTCTCATTAGAGTAATGCTCCTTTCGCTCGCGCTATTGCGGCTTTAATTTTATATTGCTGCTCCGCCTCATTCAGCGGCTTTCTAATAAAGCTTAAAGCACTTGGGTAACTTCTAATTCCGCGTTGTTTCAGCTTTTCGGCACTGCCTATACAGTTGACAACTTTCAGCGGCTCTAAAACTTCCACATCAAAATATTCAGCCGCTTCTTCTCCTGTAAACCAAGTTTCAGTATTGACAAGCTCACTGATTTTTTCTGCTGTTATTCCGTCTTTTGCCTTTTTCTGATACGTTGTCTCTAAGCCTTTTTGGATTGTGTCCAATGTATCAGCAACTTTCCGCAAATCATCTGCATTGCCGAACTCGCAACCCTCGGGTTTATGTATCATCAAATAGCAATTTGACGGTATTTTACACACATCGCCGCAAAAGAAAATCTGCGTTGCTATACTGGCAACAATGCCATCGCAAACGCAGATTGTTTTGTTTTTTCGCCTTGCTATCATATTCGCAAGAGCAACACCGGCGAATACATTGCCACCGTAAGAATTAATATAGATTGTCAATTCCTTGTTCTCGACGGCTTTCAATTCATCTTTGATTTTTTGCGGGAACTCATAACCTGTTGCATCGTTATTCTCTCGCCATTCTTGGATTAATCCGCCCTCTGTATCGTCAACAATGTCACCACTGATATAGAGTTCCGCTGTCTCATTCGCTTGATTCTTTATTTTCAGCACCATTTTCACCACCTTTTTGTTTGTCTCGATATGCTATGCCTAAATCTTCCAGGCTCACATAGCTGCCATTGACAAGATGTTTATTGCCATTTTCACAAGGCTCGCGGTCTACAAGGCTTCTTGCCTCATCGATAGAATAGACACCCGACTGAATTAACTTTTGGATTATATCCGCCTGCGCTGTCGGGTCATTCCTCAAAAGTACACCAACATTAAATTTGAAGTGCTTGCCTTCCTGCAATTCCCGCGTTGTCAACAATTTTCTATTCATCTCTTGCTCGTAGTAGGTGATTATAGGCAAGAGCGAATCTACATAGAATGATAGATTTTGAGCGGTTGCATTTGCATAGCTCGATTTTGAGTAGTCATTGAGGAAATTTGGCTTGATTGCAAAGGCTGACGCTATTTGCAATGCTGTATACTGCTTAATTTGCAAGAATTGAGAATCAGTCAATTTCAAGTCAAGCGGGATTAATTCATAGCCTGGCGGCAATGTTATCATTTTTCGGCTGTTTTCTCGCGCCATTTCTTCAATTCTCTTCAAAAATGTTTTTTGTTTTTCTAAACTCAAATCACCAATGTAGCGCACATAGAGATTAGCTAAAAGTCCTTTGTCGTACAACTCATTCAGAAATTTGTTGCTGGATTTTGAGCCTTGCAGCATTCTGGCAAGAATCTCACGAACTGAACGCCCTACTATTCCATTGTCTTCGGTTATCCAACTTCTGACGTGAATAATATCTGCCGGATTTAGAGAATAGCTTTTGCCTGTTTGTGAGTCGCTGAAAAGATAAACATATTTTCTGTTGGTGTATTCGCCGGTGTTGTTAATCCAAATTTGCACATAGCGCGGGTCAAGTGGAATGAGTTTTTCTAATTCGCCGTTGCGATTCCGCTGACAAAAAGCATAAGCATTGCCGTAATGGTTGCGGTTGTATTCCATTCCTGTGAAGAATTGCGCCGGTGTTTGATATTGATTCGTACTATGCTGCAATATCGGCGTTGTCTCATGCTCTGCGATCCGCCGCTTGTCTTTGTCCAAAAGATATATCGGAATTTTTCCTATCGATTCCGACAAAACTTTTAAACAAGTGAAGTAGGTTACCTCGCTTAAATCGTTGCCATATTCACCGCTTCCATTAATGGCAAACAATTCATTGATTCGGTTTAAGCTGATTTTGTCTTCATCGCTACTGTTAAAAAATTGCTTCATTCTATCAAAAATTTTCACATTCTCACCACCTCTAACTTGTCATTTCTAACCAATCATCTAAAAGTCCCTCGCCATCGGGCTCGCCTTTGTTCATGAAATACAGTTTCCAGGCGTCTATCAGTGCGTCAAGGGCGTCAATTCGATTCGTTGTTTTC
>CALFJB010000033.1 GCA_937877565.1 uncultured Selenomonadales bacterium
ACTTGGGCAAGAAGAAATATCATGTTGGTCGTCAAGTCAATGATTCTGATGATGAGGCTTATGAAATCTATCGTGATGAAACCATTGCTCAGGACGACAAAGCCTTTTTTATGAAGGTTCAGGACATTGTGCGCTGTGCTGTCGATGAGACAAAGTTTATGTTGACAGTCAACAAAATGCGTGAGGCTATGAACATTCCTATCTTACATGAGCCAGTAAAAGAGGTTGAACTTCTTGCTGACAAATTCCAATTCACAGAGCTTGAAAAGTCCAGTATTCTTGGTCAACTTTTCATGGATAAGGATTTGTCACGCTATGGCTTGGTCAACGCTGTCACTGCCACTAGCAAGATGTCTCAATCCTATGAGAGAGCGACAGAACTTGAGCGCATTGGTGGTGAAATCCTGTCTTTACCTGTGCCTCGTAATCTTTTGCCGCCAGCAAATAGTGTTATCGACATTGAGCCTACACGTCAATTTCAACTTGTGGCTTAAAATAAACAATGGGAGTGATTTTGTATGAGTTTGTATCACGTTTCACAAATCTACAATGACATCAAGTCAACGATTCGTCTATCCGAAGGTGTTCTGTACCTGTCAATCAAAGACGAAAACAATTCAGAGGTCAGTCTCAGCTTCAATCCGAAGCAAGCTCGCATTCTCGGTGAGTATCTCCAAGTCGCTGGTGAAGAACAGGAGAAGTCCGGCTACAACACCGACTACTACGGCAACATTGATGTCGATTATGAGTTTGCCAACGACAACATCGAAATTCCATTCTAACCGTCAATCAAATTTGCCTCTATTTGCCCCGTATTTGCCCTGTAGCACGTCTTGAATCTCTTTTATGAAGAATGAGTCATGGAAGAAAATTGAGACGCTCTACGGGGCTTATACGGGCTTATTTTATTTTAGGAGTTGATTTTATGCCTGCTACTAAATTCATTTGCCCTAATGGTGAGCAAGTCCCTATTGCTCAATGCTTGCATAAATGCCCTCATGGTCAGCGTTGTATGTTCCTTCCCACTCTACGCGCCATTTCTAAATCTCTTGAGCGCAACATCAAGGAACCGACCGTTACTGAACTCATTGCTGGTATCCGTGAAACTTACCTCAAGAAAACTACCAATTACGCTGTTGATCCGCTTGGAATCATGTATGCCTTGCAAGGTCAAGCTATTCATTCTATCCATGAATCTTGCACTGAGGGCAATATCTTATCCGAAATTAGATTAAAAGACGCAATAACTAGCGGTAAGTTTGATTTGTATGGGCGTATTCTTGATGATAATTCTGACCATGTTCTTGGCGATTTAAAGGTTACCAGTAGTTATAAGCTGATGAAAGCATTAGGTATCTACAAAGTTGATGTTCCTACTGGGGAAATCTATAAATCTGGTATGCGTGCCGGTCAACCTAAATTTCGCAAAGAATTTCGTTATAATGGCGTCCGTGATGTCCTTGATTGGAGTATCCAACTCAACTATTATCGCATGCTGCTTGAAGATGCCGGTTTTCAAGTTGATAGAATGGTTATTCAAGCCATTTGCAGAGATTCTAACCTAAAGACTGCTGCTGAAAGAGGAATCGACAGGACAGTTTATCTTATTCCAATCAATCGGATCAGCGACCACTGGCTTAAATCTTATTTCTCTAAGAAAGCAGTTTTGCTGAATATGGCTTTGTTCAATCAAGAGTTGCCTCCTGCCTGTAAGCCTAGAGAACGCTGGAATGATAGGAAATGCACCGGTTACTGTGCCGCTCGTGAAAACTGCCCTTATGCTAAAAGACTTTTACTCGAAAAAGAAAGTGGTGATTCTTATGCCGTTGACATCGCAAGCTAAAATCAAAGTCGTCACACTCGAATACAATCCTCAACTCAATCTGATTATGCCTCACGTCAAAACAATGGAAAATACTCTCAAAGCTATGTGGGAAATTCTCGATTGTCATCATGTCACTTGTACTCGAATTGAAATTGACGGCAAAAACTATGACATCTGGAGCGATGATGAGGCTTTGTTGAGAGATAAGCCTATTCCGACGCTCTACATCAATGATGATTTTGTCTTGTTCGGCAATCTCATCTTTGCCACCAGCGATGAAGAAGGTGCAACTACTGCGCTGACCGATGAAGATATGGACAGAGTTCTCAAGTTCATCAATCGCCAAATGCCTAAATTACTTACTTGATTAGCTTGGTCAATTTATACAACACGAATAGCCCATTGAATCGCTCCAATAGGCTATTTCTATATAAAAGCTCACTGTAGACCAAGAAACCAGGTTTCATTTCAGGACAATAATTACACTTGGCTGTATATTTCGAGATTTCCCCTGCCTACTCTCTCGAACATTTAACTACACCGTCCGGCTTCCAACTACCGCCAGCTCTAGTACAATCTTTCATATACCGACTACTGGAATTTAATTGTAGTCTATACTCGGCTAAGGCTGTGAATTACTTTTGAGTTCCATCAGAATCACTGTCATCAAGTTTTTGTACGCACCGATGTTCAACAGCTAAAATATTTGAATCATACATTTTACCGCGCGGACAACGTACTTATCTCATATCTCAATACAATTATACATCAAATTTCAAATTAATCAAGTATTGGAGGAAAATTTTATGCAAAAATTTGCTGCTAAATTCATTCAGGTCATGCAGGAATGCTCTCACATTGCTAAGAGTGGCACTAACTCTTATCATGGTTACAAATATGCCACTTCCGCTGATGTCATGCAAAAGGTCAATGCTGCTTTCACTAAATTCGGCATTGCTTCTTTCGTCTCTCCAAGTCTCATCGCTTGCAAGATGTTACCACTGCTAAAGGCAACATTGAACATCTTGCTACTGTTGAAGTTGAGATTAAACTTGTTGATAAAGATTCCGGCGAAGAGGCTATTCTCAAAGGGCTGGGTAATGGTCAGGATAGCGGAGATAAAGCCATTGCCAAAGGGCTTACTTCTGCACTTAAATACGCTTATATGATGAGTTTAGCTATTTCTACAGGTGATGACCCAGAAGCCGATCAGCGCACCGATGAAAATACTTTTGTTGAAGAAAATGATACTGTACCTGTAAATCATCAACAGCAACTACCGCCACGTCAAATTCAACCCATACAACAACAATCTCAGCAAAGACCAAGACAACAAGCCATTCGCAATAACAACCTGACTTGCTATGATTGTGGTTCCAAAATCTCTCAAAAGGTTGCAGATTTCTCTGTCAATAAATTTGGTCGCAGACTTTGCTTTGATTGCCAGCAAGCTGAACAGGCTGTTGCTTAGGTGGTGTCATTATGAAAAAAACTGTGTTCAAAAAGGTTACAATTTACTTTAGAGATACTATTGAATATAATACTGACGAAGAATTTGAACAAAAGAATGATGATTTTGAAACTTCAATCCAACTTGATATTGATACTATGCAACAAGGTGATACTGATTATGACTTTAACTATATTGCTGTAGAAAATGTAGAAGAAGAAGATTTTCCATTCTGGCTGTTCAATTAATTTTCTGTGATATGAGGTGATCCGTTTGGGTTGCCTCTCATTATTTTTTCGGAGGTACTTATGGGAGAATTAAAATATCCTGATGATTTCAATGAATCTCAATGTCTGGCATTAGAAGCTGCATATGAATTTGCCCATGACCTTGATTGGGCTATCGAAAAAATCAGGAAAAAAGAATATTCATTGTGGACTGAAGTCACCGATGAAGAAGAACTTGGTTTTGCTTATGCTCAATCTCTCGAACTGCCAACTTGGGCTTATACTTACTTTGATTTTGAGAGATTCGGCTGGGACATCAAAGCTGAACATTCTGGCACTATGACTACTTTGGGCTGGTTCACGTTCAGATAAATGATGAATATGTCAAAGTGCTGATTTCTCGGCACTCTATTTTTTGCTTTTATATAGCATAAACCACCAAAACCTGATATAATGGCAGTAGAGTATCTAACCATAGGCTTGGTGGCAATCACATTATAGCCCATTGGTTTGCAAAAATCAAGGAGGTTTTTACCATGAATGAAAAATCAGAAACCATTGAGATTAAATCTCTCAAGAAGCGCAAAGACCCTAATGATAAAATTAGTAAGAGGTTGTTTAACATGAGTGATGAACAGCGTAATGCTAACCAACTTTTCATCAGCGAAGGCGACTTCAGAACCAAAGATGTTTTGATAAATAAGACTATCAACAATCCGCCTTCCAAAGAAATCTTTACCCCCATAAGTCTCGATTACTCTCAATATATGGAAAAAATCTCGGCTGTTAAACCAAATTTTGATGCCTTTGACCGTGAAGTCTGCTTTGCCTGCATTTCCGAACAGGTCGCTGGACATAGGTTTACTACTCTCAATGCCATTTACCGCAACATTACTGGTGATACAAAATGCAAACGTCCTAAAGAAGCAATGTATCAACGCATTAAAGCCAGCATAAGTAAACTGACATTCTCGGAAATTACCATCGACCTTTCAGAAGTTTGTGTCAGATACGGATTACGTAAAGAAGGCTCCATTGTCATACTCCACACTTCTATTATTCCTGGTAAATATACCGAAACCAAAATTAAAGGACAACGATCTATTCTTGTCGAGTTCTATGAGCCATCACCTTTGTTCCTTGCTGCCGAAATTAAGAATGGGCAAATCCTCACTTATGATAAAAAACTCCTCGATGTTCCCATTCAAAATTCTCCTGAAATTATTGTCATCAAATCTTATGTTTTGCGCCGTGTTCTTGAAATCATCGCTCATAAAATGACACCTACCATTACTTTTGCTGATGTATTTGAAAAAAACCAACTCGCTCAGTCTAGTGCAACACAAAAGAAACGTTATCGCGATTACATGCTCAAGATGTTTGACTTTTGGATTGAACAAAAACTCATCTCTTCTTACGAAATTGAAAAAGAAGGTCATATTCCAATAAGCATAAATTTCACTTATACTGATTATAGAAGACGAAAAATTAAAACTATAGCAGATAAATGAAAATAATCTGAGTGCATTAGTTTGAAATTCTGAAAATTCTGATTTCTGAAAGAATCCAAGACAACCAATACAAGTAAAGGAATTTCCCTTCCAGTTTTATTTTGAATTTTATATTCTTCCGAAAGATTGCAATTGATATAAAACCTTGAATTTCCCCTTGTAAGGGCTTTTGCCATTCCTCCGCTTAAAACACCATAAGAACACATTCCGTTTTTAAACATTGAAAGCAAAGTTTTTTCATCTTCAACAGTGGCAATAGAAATTTTTTCGCTTTCTGTAAAATTATAGCCTTTAATTATATTTTGTAAAACAGCTTCCGTAATTCCGTTTCCAGCTGCATAAATTGTGTTTCCAACTAAAGATTCAAAAGGAAGGTTTCCTTTTTTTTTTCCGACTAAATATAAGTCCAAATTATAAATGCCTGCACAGGGAACAATTC
>CALFJB010000034.1 GCA_937877565.1 uncultured Selenomonadales bacterium
CCTACACGACGCTCTTCCGATCTAATATTTAAATTTTTTATAGTATCTATACCTAATATTGATTCAATTGATAAAGAGTTAATGTCAGAGGTTTTTTCTTTTATTCTGGCAGAAATATTGCCTTTAGGAAAGTTTCACTGTATAATTCTACGAGAGGTATTTTTCTCGGTTGAGTGTGATTTGTCCAGAGGAGAAAATATGGGAAATTGGAATGATATTCTTAAGGAAGTACAAAACACGGATACACAGTCACAGTATGACAAAGTTAGACGTAAATATTTAGCGAGTCTTGCAAAATATACCAAGAGAAATGTTGTAGCTTATTATTCGGCGTGGCTTAGTAAGAGGCAAGCAAATAATATAGATATCAACGATAGTGACATGGAAGGATTTATGACATGTGTTCATCAAATGGATTGTGGTAAAGGGCTTGACTTAGTTTTACATACTCCTGGTGGCGATCCGACGGCAGCTGAAGCAATAGTTAATTATCTTCGAGACAAGTTTAAGGACGATATAAGAGTAATAGTTCCACAACTGGCAATGTCTGCGGGAACTATGATTGCTTGCGCTGGTAAAGAAATAGTAATGGGTAAACAATCTAGTCTGGGACCGATAGATCCGCAATTTAATGGAATCCCAGCTCACAATATAAAATTAGAATTTGAAAAAGCAAAAGAAGATTTGGCGAATAATCCTCAAAATGCGCAATATTGGGCAATAAAACTTCAGCAATATCCTGCGGCATTTATGCAAACAGCTATTGACGCAATAGCTCTTTCGGAAACGTTGATAAGAGATTGGTTAGGGTCTTGTATGTTTGATAGTACAGAACCTTCTGATGCCAATGTAATAAATGAAATTGTGGCTAAGTTTAATGATCATAACGTTAGTAAAACACATAGTCGGCACTTTAGCGCAGATTTTTGTAAGAAAGCTGGTCTCAAGATAAACATGATGGAGAATGATCAGAAGTTACAAGAAAAAATTCTATCGATGCATCACGCGTATATAATTTCGCTAAATTTAACAAATGCTGTCAAAATAATAGAAAGCCAGAATAATAAATCGCAAATTTCTCTTATGCCTGTGATGATGTAAAGCCAAAAAATATAATAGCGTCTTCGCGTTAAGTTTTTCAGGAAGGAACGTATGGCTATGAGAGTAATTATATCGGAAGATGTGTCGTACATTTATAAAAAATGTGGACTCAGCATTGAAGAAACATCTCAACCGCGTACAGCAATAAATACAGGGAATTTGTATAATTGTCTGAATACAAAATTCAACTCCGCTGGTCATGCATCTACTTTTCCTTGTTTAGCAAGTAATCCGTCTGTAACAAATGATTTGCGTGGGAAGAAAAAAACATGAATCTATCAAAAACTGAGAATTTATAGGACTTTAATTTTATCATCATGAATATTAGCGTTGATAAAGATTTTGTTATTGTTGGTGAGATATTTTTCGGAATCACTGAAATGATGAAACATAGCATAATACGAAAACGACAGTTCCTCACCAATTTTACCGTTGCGATTTTTGAGAACAATTATTTCCATATTTCGTTCGGATTTCCCCTTCATTTTCCGAATAGTTTTTTCTGCTTTTCCCGCGCTTGTTCCAGTTTTGATTTGCTCCATGTTGGCGTGTTGAAGACCGAGACAAACGTCGGCGGTATATTCAATAGCTCCTGATTCCTTTAGAGCAGCCATGCTAATTACATCTGAGTAGCTCATTCTGTTCATCGAAGACAAAATAACAACGGGAATTTTGAAGTCACGAGAGAGTTGCTTTAGTCGAAGAACATTATAGTCGACAGCTTGCTTGTCGGTCATGTGAGCGTCGTGGGCTTTGAGGATTTGAAGATAATCAATAAAAACGACTGGCAAGGAATTCAATTCATATTCGTAGATTTCAACGATGCGTCTAATATCATCAGCGTCAACAGTTCCGACGCTACATTCGGTGCGAAGATAGGGAGCGACTTTTTTAAAAACCTCTCTTGCTTGAGCGACGGTCTTGCCTTCTTGAATCATGGAGTGAACGGTTTTTGCTTTGTAACGGCTCTTCTCGTCGTTCCAAAATAGCTGGTAGGAAATTCGACTGATGTGACGTTCGTAAATTTCTTCCTCGCCCATTTCCATGCTGATGTAGAGAATGTCTTGTTGCTGTTGAGCGATTTGGAATGCCATTTGCAGAGCAAAAGCAGTTTTACCAGTGCCGGGAGTACCAGGAATAACGTAAAGTCCCTCGTAAAGTCCGCCGTCAAGAGCTTTATCGAGAGAATCCCAACCAGTGGAAATGGCTTTACGACCAATGTGAATATTCTTTTCCCACTTATCAATCTTGGCGAAGTCGGTCAGTTTGAAACGAGCTTGTTGCTGTAGTTGATTGACTTTGTTGGGAATATCGGCGATGATTTGAAGAAAGGAGTCGCAGAATTTTACAAGGCTCTCGTTCTGATCCTTACAACCTTCAATGATAAGATTCACGGAATAAAACTGAATACGCATATTGCGAAGAGCGTTGGCAAGTTTGTCAGTAGCTTTTTTTCCGGCTTCATCAGCGTCCAAACTCAAGACCAAAGGTAGATGGGGTCGGATATTTTTTTCCCTTAGCCAGTCAATGAGTTTGTCAACATTGCTGGTACTGCCGAGAGCGATAGCATCGTTACCAGCTTCAATGATTGAGAGAGCGTCAAACTCGCCTTCGACAACGACGACGTGTTGTTGAGACGATTTCAAAATATCAATATTGAAAATGCTTGTGGTGCCGGCTTTCATTTTGGGAACTTTATTGTCATCGGTGGAGCGTGCAACATAAGACTCGCTGCTTGTCGGAATAATGACGCGAGGTGAAGGAAAAGTTTTCTTTTCATCTCGTTTTTGTGGGTGAGTCCATTTTTCAATGTAACCGCAGTTGTATCTTTCAGCAGTCTCATAAGAAATGCCGCGTTTAGCGAAATAATCCGTTTCGCGTAAGTGACTGGCGGCAATAATTATGTCGTTAGAAAGTATTTCAGTTTCAGCTTGATTTTTTACGGACTCCGCGTTGGAAGAAATGCGCTTGTATGCATGGGTGATTTTCTTGAATTTTTTCGTAGGAACTTCCAAGCCGTAAAGAGCGCAGACTTGCAAAATAGCTTCTCTGTTGTCAATATGATGCTCGGTGGCGTAAAAATTTATCACATCTCCCGACGTATCACACTTGAAACATTTGTAACGAAAAGATTGTCCTTTGATGAGTTTGATGCCTGTTCCGTTCTCGCCGGAGCCGTTCCCGCAGACTGGACAGACGTAGCCGCCTTTTTTTGCTTCTTGGGTAAAGTAAATTTCTGGGTGGGCGTGAATGTAGTCGAGACTGTCTCTAAGCAATCTGCCTCGCCTCCTTGAGCTTGTTTTAAGCAACATTGAAAGAAATTTTGTAAAACGACGTTCCGCGCTTTTCAAACCGATAGGATTTAATCAGTCCAATTTTAAGCCAGTAATCAAACATCTTGCGTATATTGTCGCGGATATTTTTTATCTTATTACGGTTGTCGACATCAAGATTCAAATCTTCGTGAATAGTCGTGAAAAGTATGCCGTTATTTTTATACTTGTTCTTGGAATTTTTTACTAAAGAAATTTTCACCAGCAGATAGCTACATAGTAGTGCGTTCTGAATGGTTTTGCGTACAGGAACTTTCATAAGCTCTGTTTGCCACGATGTTATCTGCTTGAGTTTTTCGGCATACTTGAATATCGGAGATAATCTGTTAATTCTGTAGACTTTGATAATCTTGCTATTCTTAGCAGATTTCATCTTCAAAATGCTTACGTCCAAGAGACTTTCCTCTAATTCGACTGGACGATACTTCTCACCGTGAATTTTAATGTGAGCATCATTGCCAAATTTGTCCTTCAAATCCATAGAGATTCGCATATATTTCAGTTCGTCGAGATGTTGCTCAATGATTTCTACTAGTTCGGACTGAAAGTGGTCGGCGACGTTGCCGAAGATATGTTGTAATATGTTTCGACTGGTGAACAGTATGTTTTCTGCGCGGTAAAACGAGTAGAGAGAATTTAGAATGAGTTCATGGGTCTCGTCAAATTTTCTATCGAACGTAACGCCAGAATTAACGTAATCAAGCTTAGCATAAGTTATCAGTGTTTTTTCGTTGTTAAATGGAGTGGCAAAAATCTCTCCGAATGGAGCTACCGTTAATTTGCTGAAGAGCTTAGTCAGATTTTGTTTGTGTTCTGCCGGCAATTTCGTGTTGAAGCAGTCGTCGATTACAATCAGGTCGTCATCGTTGAAATAGAATTCTTCGGGTTCGTTGTTAGGTTTAATTTTTTTCTTCGACATACTAACCTCCATTGTCAATCGCTGTTCAAAAGTCTTGAGACAAAGGACTGAGACATATTCAGCCGCAAAGCTATTTCTTTTTGCTTCAAGCCAATTTTGTGAAGACGCTTAATTTCTTCTTTGTAATCGGATTTGCGCTTGAATGTGTCTGAGGAATCGAGTTGAAGTTCATCATAATCTCTCTGCTCAATTACGAACGATAAATATTTTCCGTCTCTTTTACCAGATATGGTGGCAATCCCCTTGCTCTCGTTTATTGAGGTTTTGGTATCGATTAGTTGATTCGCCAATTTCATTGTGAAATATTTTAAGGGAATAGTACGTTCGGATGGAGATTCATTATCCATAAAATCACTCCTGTAATATTATTAATATGCTCAATTTTATACTGTATTGAGCGAGTTGTCAACTACATATAAATCGGAAATTTTTCCTATAATGAGAGGCGGCATTATAAAAATCAAAAATTTTAACTCAATGATTTAAGATAAAACCTTGAATATAGCAATAAATAATTTTGCGCTATAGAACATAAACGAGTAAATGCACAAGAAGACAAGATTAAATATGGGTCGATTTTCTAAATTTTGGAGTCTACTATTTAGATTGGTTTTATGAAAAATGACCAATTTAACCGCAGGTTCAAGGAACGCAGTGACTGGCAAGTTTTTGAGGCGATTTATCGCGTCGTGATGCGGGATTTCTAGCGTTTCACGTAGTGAAATGCGGAAGTGAACATTTCTGGACAAAAATAATTAGGAATGATTTGTTTTTTATTACAGGATTGTTCGACTTTACAAATTTGAAGTACTTGATATAATGTACAAAAATAAGAAAGGGGAAATCTTGCATATGGTTTCGATGAAAAAACTGGAAGACAAATTGGAGAAGAAAAAAATCAGGCTACAAAAATTACTTGCAGAAAAAGATAAGTTTGAAATCAAAATTAAAGAACTCAGAGCGGATATTGAAAAATTGCAAGCTAATCAATTTGAGCAATTCAAGAAGGCGGCAAAAAAAGAGAATATTGAAATTCGAGTCGATGACATTCCGGAAATTTTGCAACTCATAAAAAACCTTCAACAAGGTTCAAAAATTGAAATACTAGAAACACCCGATACTGGCACATTCCCCGATAACTCGTCATTTAGGTCGTCTCGTACAGATGGCGTTAATGAAAATGCAGACATTCGTCGTAATGGTTTGCGTACGATAGATTCATTAGAGTCGATAGCGTCTATCAAATGATTTTTTTTGGAGAATGAAACATGAGTAACTCTTTCAACGAAAATTCGAGGGTGAAAATTCCTGCTCTTGTGCATTTGACACGCTTAAAGTACAAATATGTTTCTCTGCAACAAGTCGAACAGCAAATTGATTGCGAAACAAACATTTACAAGGAAATTTTTCGTGTTGCTCTGAATCAAATCAACGGGATTGAACTGACGGACAAAGAAGTTAGCTCTATCATCAGCGACGTGAAAAATCTTTTGGACGCCAGATCGGAAGAGCGTCGTG
>CALFJB010000035.1 GCA_937877565.1 uncultured Selenomonadales bacterium
GATTCAATCCTTGAATCAATATTCGGCGGCGGTCATCCGTGACCGCCGTTTTTTTATAATTGTAAATTTACAATTTACTGAAAGAATTAGGATCTATCAAGTAGGACATATATTTTAGTTTGGCGAATTTACTTTTGCGTTGGCTGATAGGAACTTTGCGCCCGTCCTGCAAAATAAAATCGTCCTTATCCATCAGCTTGATAAAATCCATATTAACTAAAATTCGGTGGTAACATTCCAAAAATCGTTGGTCGTCCTTCAGCGCGTCGAAACATTTTTCATAAGGCATTGTGGTTGAAAAAGATTTTTCCTGCAAATGTATCTGTAAATGATGGCGGCTGTCAATGTCAATGTACCAAATTCTGTTTAAGGGAATTAAAATATCAACGCCTTTAACCGGCACGGACAAATTTTTCTGATTCTCTAAAATTTTTGGAAAGATATAAGTAAAAGTTTTTGAAAACTGCGCGACGTTTTCTGCCAATGGTTTTAGAAAATATCCAACTGCAAAAACGCTGTAGCCGTCCAAAATATAATCTTCGCTGTTCGTCAAAAACATTATCGAAACAGATTTATCACGGCTGCGAATAATCTGCGCGGCGTGAATACCATTGATTGGGTGCATAAAAATATCCAGTATAAGTAAGTCGAATTGATTCTTTTTAAAGTTACGTAAAAATTTTTCAACGTCATTAAAAGTATCAACGTTAAGCGTCGGCACAACTTGCGGGAAAAATTTTTCAATGTAATTAGTTAAAAAAAATTGCGTAGAATTTAAATCGCTTGCCGAATCGTCAACTATGGCTATATTCATAAAAATCACCTTTAATATTGAAAAAACCTTAAATGCTGAAAAAGCCGGACAAATTCCGACTTCCTGTGGGAGTAAAATGTTATGATGTAACTAATGCTCCTAATTAAAGCACAAAACGCCGCAAATTATAAGCCCTGCGCGAAAAATTGGCGTGGTTTTCTCAAAAGTGATTTTCAAAAATATTTGGGCGTTAATTATTTTCAAGCGCGGTAATTTTTGCAATTCGGCGGTTATGGCGTTCGTCGTTTGAAAAATCAGTATTCATCCACGCGCGGACAATTTCGCCTGCAACTCCAATTCCTAAAACGCGCCCGCCCATTGCCAAAACATTTGCGTTATTGTGTTCACGGCTCATTTTAGCAGAAAAAACATCGTTGCAAAGGGCGCAACGAATACCTTTAATTTTATTGGCGGCGATTGAAATTCCAATTCCCGTACCGCACAAAACTATACCGCGTTCAGAATTGCCGCTTGCAACTTCGGCGCAAACTTTTTCCGCAATGTCGGGATAATCCACTGCGTCATTTCCAAAAGTCCCAACGTCGTTAATTTCAACGTCAAATTCCGCTAAAACTTTTTTTACCGAGTCTTTCAATTCAACCGCGCCATGATCGCTTCCAATAGTAATTTTCATTTCATCAACTCCAAAATTTTTTTCGATTTTATAATTATTTAAATTTGCCGTCAATATATTAGAAAAACTTATCGAACGTCGGCAAAATTCAAATTGCTTACTTCCCGTCAAATTTGTAAAATTCATATTAAGATATTAAGGAGGCTGGAAAAATGAAAGAGGTTGTAGTTTTAATTGGCAGTGGCTCTATTGGACAGGCGATAGCGCGTAGAGTCGGCGCAGGTAAGCATGTTGTACTTGGCGATTTAAAAATTGAGGCGGCGAACGCGGCGGCAGAAATTTTGGAAAACGCGGGCTTTGAAACTTCGACGGTTGCAGTTGACATTTCAAGCCGTGAATCAATTTTAAATTTAGTTGAACACGCGCAACAATTCGGCGCAGTTAAAAATGTAATTAACGCGGCGGGCGTTTCACCTTCGCAAGCTCCCGTTTCAGCAATTTTGAAAGTGGATTTGTACGGTACGGCGGTTTTACTTGAAGAATTTGGAAAAGTTATTGCAGATGGCGGCAGTGGTGTTATAATTTCTTCGCAAAGTGGTCACAGACTGCCCGCACTTCCTGAAGATCAAAATACCGCGCTTGCAACTTCACCGACTGAAAAACTTTTGGAACTTGATTTTATAAAAGAAATTACCGACACTTTGAAGGCGTATCAATATTCAAAACGCTGTAATGTTTTGCGTGTAATGTACGAGGCTACAAATTGGGGCAAACGCGGCGCAACCGTCAATTCAATCAGTCCCGGAATAATTATCACGCCGCTTGCAAATGACGAATTGAAAGGACCGCGCGGCGAAGGTTATCGCAATATGTTAAAGGCAAGTCCCGCCGGTCGCGCAGGTACTCCCGATGAAGTTGGAGACTTGGCAGAATTTTTGATGAGCAGTCGCGGCAGATTCATAAGCGGCGCAGATTTTCTGATTGACGGCGGCACCACTGCAAGTTATTTCTTTGGCGATTTACAATATTTGAAAAAAACTCATTAAAAAATTTTTGGAGGTTTTAAAAATGACATTGGAAGAAATGCAAGCAAGAATGGAAATTCAAGATTTGGTCGGCACGTTTTCAAATTTAGAAGTTGACGTACCGCCGCAGATGAAACTTTTTACGAAAGATACTCATGTTCAAGTTTATATGGGCGAAAAATTGGCGTTCGATATTCACGGCGTCGAAGAATTGGAAAAAGTTTTCAGCCAATTTACGGCAGCTGTGAAACGTTCGCACCATCAAAACGGACAACACGTCATTAAAGTTGACGGCGATAACGCAACCGGTATTTTGTACTGCCGCGCCGCGCTTGTTACCGAAGAAGACGGCAAAGAATTTATCAGCGACAATTTCATTTGGTACGAGGACACTTACAAAAAAGTTGACGGCAAATGGCTTATCGCCGCGCGTACTTCGCACTTTATTATTTCTGACAAACATATTTTGGGGGCGTAAATTTTTATGGCGAAAATTTTAATTGCGTACTATTCGCGCAAAGGTCAAAACTACGTCAACGGCAGTATAAAAAATCTTGCCAAAGGTAATACTGAATTTGTAGCGGAATTTATTCAAAAAGCTGTCGGCGGCGAACTTTTTGAAATTGACACGGTTAAAAATTATCCCGTCGATTATACCGAATGTACAAACGTTGCGAAAGTTGAAATTCAGCAAAAGGCGCGTCCTGAACTTAAAAAATATTTGCCGAACATTGACGAATACGACAAAATTTATTTGGGTTATCCAATTTGGTGGAGCGTTCCGCCTATGGCAGTTTCAACTTTTCTTGAACATTACGATTTCAGCGGCAAAAAAATTATCCCGTTCGCCACGCACGAAGGCAGCGGATTAGGCGGCAGTGTCAGTTACATTAAAAAAATTGTTCCAAACGCTGAAGTTGCAAGCGGCTTGGCGATTCACGGCGCAGACGCTAAAAATTCTCAAGCTGAAGTTACAAATTGGGCGAAAAAATTTTAATTGACTGATGATTAAGCAGATAAAATATTTTCAAGCGGTTGTACGTTGCCAAAATTTCACGCGGGCGGCGGATGAGTGCTTTATATCGCAGTCCGCAATTTCGCAACAAATACAGGCGTTAGAAAAAGATTTGGGCGTTAAACTCCTGCTACGTGAAGGCAGAAAATTTTCACTGACTCCGGCAGGAGAATTTTTTTACAAGAAAAGTTTGGTATTTCTCAACGATTTTGAGCGGCTTTGTAGCGAAACAACGCGCATTGCAAAGGGCGTAGAGTGCGAATTAACTATTGGATATTTGAAACACTACAGCGGCGACGAGCTGCAGGAAACGATTCAAGAATTTCAATCCAAATATCCCGAAGTTTTTATAAATTTGTTGAGCGGCACTCATGAAGAGCTTTATGAATTTGTGCGAAACGGCAAGGCGGATTTAATTATAAGCGATTTGCGGCGGAAACCTTCAGCACAGTATGTAAATTATTTTTTGACTGAAAAAAATTTTTATGCTGAATTGCCGGTAAATAATTCACTGTCACAACTTGAAATTTTGACAATGAACGATCTCAAAAACACGCCGATTATAATAATTTCGTCAGAAAGCCAACGCTACAACGAAGAATTATTTTTCAGAGAATATTTTGGAGTGAAAGGCGACTTCATTTTTGCCGAAACGTTGGAGGAAGCTCATTTGTTAGTTTCGTCGAACAAAGGCTACTTTCCGATTGAATTCAATCAGCCGCCGCAGTCAAAAATATTTCGGTACGTTCCAATTTTCAACAACGGCGTACAGATTTTCAGAAAGTACTTTGCATTTTGGCGAATTGAATCTACCAAAAAATTTCTTGAAGAATTTGCGGCGATTTTAAAAAACCATTTTTGACGGCAGGAAAAATTTTTCTTGCCGTTTTTCTTTTGCGGCTTTATAATTTAGCCAATGAAAGTGAGGGGATTAAAATGCCTGTAAAAATTGGCTCAATGCCCACGCCGACTTCTCCATTTGAAATTATTAGCGGCGGCAATACCGAGCGCGTTCAAGAAAAAGATACAAGTTTTTCTGAAGAACTTTTTGAACAACAAAACGAAGGCGTTTCACATAAAGAAATGGAAGCGTTGCTGAAAAAAATCGACGAACAAGCCGGAAAGTTAAGCCGTACTCCAACTTATGAGGAATTGCGCGAATATCGCACGATGATTAAAAATTTTATTGGCGCGGCGGTCGGCGGTATGTACGAATTGAACGCTCAAGCCGGTTGGGACAGAATGGGGCGGCAACGCGTTTATACGACTGTCAGAAAGATTGACAGAAAACTTGAGGAAATGGCTGAAAAAATTCGGCTCGGTCAATCTGATAAATTGGATATTATCGCAAGCCACGACGCTATACGCGGTATGCTTGTTGATTTGTACATGTGATGAAAAATTTCAGTTGGCAAAATATTTTAGGCAACGCGCCGCGTATTGAACATTTGAAAAAAATTTTGGCTGAAGAAAAATTTCCTCACGCTGTAATTTTTTCCGGCGTTGGAGGAATTGGCAAAAGGAAAATCGCCGAAATTTGCGCGGCGGTTTTATTGTGCGAAAATTCAAATGTTGAGGCTTGCGGCGTCTGTGAAAGTTGCAAACTTTTTGAGGCGGGCAGTCATCCTGATTTTTACGTTGTTGAGCCGGAAAAATCTAAGTCTGCGCCAAATATTAAAATTGGACAAATACGCGCCCTTCAAAGTGAAGTTGCATTACAGCCGAATCGTTCAGATTTTAGAGTTGTGATAATTGACGGCGCGGAATTTATGAATAACGCGGCGGCTAATTGTCTTTTGAAAACTTTGGAAGAACCGACGGGGCAAACTATTTTTATTTTGACAACGGCGAATCGCGCAGGGCTTTTAATGACTTTGCGCTCACGTTGCGGCACTGTCAATTTTGAAAAAATTCCCGCCGAAATAATTCAAAGTGCGTTGGAATTGCGCGGCGTTGAAAGTGAACGCGCCAAAACTATTTCGCTTATTGCTGATGGAAGTTTTGGACGCGCTTTAAAGTTGGAAGAATCCGGCGGCTATGAAATTCGCAACGACGCTTTAAATTTTCTGGAAAATCTTTTGGCTAAAAAAATTACAGTCGAAGAAATTTTTAATCGTGGCAAAAGTTTTTCTGACGATTCACGAGAAAATTTTTCAGAATTTGTTATACATATTCAAAAAATCCTGCGCGACGTTTTTTTAGTTAATCAAGCTGACCTTTACAACGCTGATTTAAAATCCCGCCTTGAAAATCTGAAAATCAATGAAAAAACTTTATATAAAATTTTCGACGAAGGCAAAAAAATTCAGCGCAGAATTAACTCAAATGCTAATCTGCGCTTGTTGGTTGAATCATATTTTATTAAATTAAAACAAATTGCAGAGGTGTGAAACTTGAAAAAACTTTTAAAAATTTTTATGGTTGCCGTCTTCATTTTGTCAAGTTCGGCGGTATCTGCTGAAAGTATTTATCCTGACACTTTGCAAAACGGCAATTTAGTTTGTGTTGACGGCGGGATGGGCGTTGGCTACTACGCCGTTAAAAATTCTGTGTACGTGGACAAATACGCGCCGCCTTTTTATGAACTTTCGATTGAAATTATACCCGTAAATTTTTCTGACAAATATTACCGCGAAAACGAAACTTACATTGACAGCCCGTACACTTTCGGCGAAAAATTCGTACTTTATTTCAAGTACAACTGGGATACTAAAACCGTTTTTCACAAGCAAGGCGGTATTTGGAAAGTTTGGGATATTAACCGCGATTACAGCCACGCCGAAGGCAACCCTATGATTCCAAATTCTGCCGAAGTTGCATTTTTTTCGATTTACCAGATGAAGTTTTTTGGCAGTAAATTAAACGGCAGCGGTTATCCTGTTGTTAGTGATGGCGTTCACAGCGCACTTGGTATTTAATTTTCTAATGGATAATGACAAGCAATAAAATGATTTGGCTCGATTTCTCGAAATTCGGGCTTTTTTTGTTGGCAAAGTTCCTGACAATGCAAGCAACGATTTTGAAACGGACAACCGGTCGGAATATTCAGCGGACTTGGAATATCGCCGGGCAAAATTTCTATGTACTGATTTTTTTCCTGTTCAGTAGAAAAAACCGCTTTTAAAAGTGCGCGGGTATATGGATGCTTTGCGCCGTCCAATTTATCGCCGTCCAGTTGCTCCATCATATTTCCCAAATACATTACGCAAATTCTGTGAGCAAACAAATTTACCAGTGCCATATCGTGACAAATGAAAAGATAAGTAATGCCTTTTTCCTGTTGAAGTTTTACCAAAAGTTTAATAATCGTATCCTGCACTGAAACATCAAGCGCACTGGTTGCCTCGTCGCAGGCGATAATTTCCGGCTGAAGTGCCAACGCCCGCGCTATTGCCACTCTTTGACGTTGCCCGCCGCTCATATTGTGAGGATAACGATTTACAAAGTTCGGCGGTAAATCAACCTGTTGCAAAAGTTCCCGCGCCTTATTTTCGACTTCAGATTTTTGAATTAAATCGAAATTTAAAAGCGGCTCGCAGATAATATCTTTGATTTTCATTTTTGGATTAAAAGCGGCGGTAGGGTCTTGAAAAACCATTTGAATATTTCTGTAATTTTGGCGTTTGTCTTCGCCCGTCAGTTGCGTTATATCCACGTCGTGAAAAATAATTTTTCCGGCGGTAGGTTTTTGCATATTCATAATCGCTTTTAGCAGTGTAGTTTTACCGCAACCACTTTCACCGACAATAGCAACAGTTTCGCCGCGTCTGACATTGAAAGAAATATCATCGCAAGCAGTTAAAAATTTTCCTCCTGCAACGGGAAATTTTTTTGTGATATGTTCAACGCGCAAAATTATTTCAGACATAACGACGCCTCCAAATTTCCGAAATTGCGGCAGGTAAAAATTTTAAACTGCGAAAATTTTTTCTTTAAAAATTCAACGCGCAAAATTATTTCAGACATAACGACGCCCTCCAATTTCAGGAACTGCGGCAAGCAAACTTTTTGTGTATTCGGCTTGAGGATTGTTTAAAACGTCCGCCGTTTTGCCGTATTCAACAACTTTGCCCTGCGACATTACCATTAAATTATCTGAAAGGTAACTTGCAACGCCCAAATTATGAGTAACCATAATCATTGCCGCGCCCGTGCCGCGTGTGATAAACATCAATTCGCCGACAATTTGCGCTTGCGTCGTAACGTCTAACGCGCTTGTAGGTTCATCCGCCAATAATAATTTCGGCTGAAAAGTTATCGCCATTGCAATTCCTACGCGCTGTCTCATTCCGCCGCTAAGTTCAAACGTGTAAGAGTTCATAATATTTTCTGGATTCGGCAGATTCATTAAAACCAATTTGTCAATCGCCATATCATACGCGGCTTTTTTATCAAGGTCGCTGTGTACTTGAATATATTCTACAAATTGCTTGCCGATCGTATGTACGGGATTCATCATGTTGCCGCTGTCTTGAAAAATCATTGAAATATCTTTACCGCGCAAATTTCGCCAACCTTCGTTATCAAGTTCGCGCAGGTTTTTATTTTCAAAAATCATTTTTCCGTTTGTAACACTGCCGCCGCCCGGTAAAACATTTAAAATTGCACGAATTACGGTAGTTTTGCCGCTGCCACTTTCGCCGACAATCGTTAAAATTTCGCCTTCGTTTAATTCAAAATTGACGCCCTGTACTGTTGGCGTTGTACTTTTTGAGTACGAAATTTCTAAGTCTGAAACTTCAAGTAACATTTTTTCACTTCCTAAAATTTTAAGAACACAAATCTAACGGCAAATCAGATATATCTTTCAGCCGCTTGCCGTCAATTAAATTATTCAGCATTTCAAAAATATCTTCGCGCCCGTGCTTTGAATAATCCTTTATCGCGTCAATTAACTCATAAAGTGCAAAATGATAAACACAGTCAATATCGCCCGTACCAAGTGCAAAGACGCCAATCTTGACGGCAACGGCTCGCCGGTAACAACTACGATATGCGGCAAGCGTCCTTTTCGATTTCTGATTAAATTCAATGCTTCGGTACGGCTATTTTGAGCGCGGTCATTTCTCATAGTCCATTTGGCAGAAATTGAGGCGTGCAAAATTGGCTTGCCGCCGTTTTTCTTTCTTAAATCTGCCATTTGGCAAATTTCATCACTCACAAAATTTGTGCCGCTATTTATTTCAGCATCATCATAAAGTTTTCTATAAACGACAATATCCGGCGCAACTATATAATCGTTGCCAAGCGTCGTTGCAAGGAGCTTGTTTTGAGAAATTATTTCTGACAAATAGGCTAAATGCTCGTACTGTGCAAAATCTGAAGTTTTGATATTACTTTGGTTGCCCAAATTTAAAATTTCCCAATTACCCGGGCGAAGGTGTTGCAAAAGCGGAAAGGTTTTTTCTAAAAAATTCATTGTAACTTTTTCAAATAAATTTCCTGAAGTCTGCCCTTTTAATTTTGTGCCGACTGTAGCACTTAATTTTTCGGCTACAATTTTTGCAATGGCTACTGAAGGCGCGTTGCTTGAATCTGCGTTTGATGCAATTCCGTTTGGCGACAAATTTAAAATTTGGTTTTCAACTATCAATTTGTGATAATTTTTTCTTTCGTCAAGGATTATTGATTTTTCCATTTTCGAGACATCTCCGAATTTCTAAACCGACTTTTTCGGCAACCGGCGGCGGAAAAGCATTGCCAATCATTCTGCAAGCCACAGTTTTTTTATTGCCAAAATTCCATTCCGGCGGAAAACCTTGAATAAGTGCAAGCATTTCTTTTGTAAGACGCGGTAAGCCTACAAAATTTTCGTCAGGAACATCATTTGCAACGCCGTTGCCGTCAACGCCAATTTCAGCCCACGCCTTTTTGGCGCGTACAGGTCCCAAATCTGCGCCGCCGTGCTTTTTACTGCCGCCAACTATCGTAGGAGCGATTTTATTTGCATTTTTAGCCCATTCTTCCGCGCCTTTCCAATTTTTGGCACTCATCAGCGGTTTTAATAATTCGCCAACAGTTAATGGCGCGTTTTTGTCAGATTCAGGATACTTAAAAATTCCGCGTTCATCATTTTTTATTCCAACAATTACAACACGCGGGCGAAGTTGAGAAACGCCGAAATCTGACGCATTTAACAATTTAATTTGCACTTTATAACCGAGTTTCTCTATTGACTGCAAAATAAAATTTCGGTATTCGTCAAATTTTTTATCCAGAAAGCCGCGCACATTTTCAAGCATAACCGCACGAGGATTTATTTCAGAAATTAGGCGCAATGCTTCAGGAAATAAATCGCGTTCATCATTTTTACCCAACTGTTTCGACGCTACAGAAAAAGGCGGACACGGTACGCCGCCCGCCAATAAATCTGCGCCTTTATAAATTTTACCGTCAAAATTATGCACGTCTTCACAAATTACATTCCAATTTGGGCGATTTTTTTTCAATACCGCGCAATAATCTTTTTCATACTCTACAAGTGCAACGTGAGAAAATCCTGCGCGTTCCAATCCTAAAGCTTGTCCGCCCGCGCCCGCGCATATTTCAACGCACGAAAAATTTTTACATTCCATAAATCATAGTTTTCATAATTAAATCGGCGTCGCGTTCCTTGATAATTTCTTCAGCCGGCAACCAATCTTCAGCGAATAGTGGCAAGCCTTCAATTATTTCTTTGACGACTTTGGCAACTGAATTTATTGCTGCCGAATCTTGCCGAGATTTTAAAAATTCGCCTAACGTCAAGCCAACTGTAAATATATCTTCTTCAAAAAGCCCGCGTGTTGTTGGATCTAAACTTGACAATCTTAAAATTGGGTAGGAAATTGATGCGTCGGAAGTCATTAAAGTTTCAGCTTTTACCAAAAGTCCCGCTTGTTCCAATTTTGCAACTGCTGAATCAACGTTAATATTTTCCGGCAACTTCGCCAATACCAAATGATTTTCCGTGTTAGCCCAAATTGTTTCAATTCCTGCCTTTTGCAAGCCTTTTTCAAGTGCCTTTGCATTGTCCATAACCGCCTGCGCGTATTCTTGAAATTCTGGGCAAGAAACTTCATGAAAAGTTATCGCCAACGCCGCCATAACATTTTTTTTCAGTGAGGCGTGTCCCGTTTCAATGACAGTTTTTTCTAACAAGTCCGCTAAATTTTTTCTGCATAAAATAATACCGCTCTGCGGACCGTGCAAGCCATCACTTCCTGAAAAAGTTGAAACATCTGAATAGGGCACGGCTGAAGGAATTAATCCGGCGGCAGTAAGTCCCGCGTTTTGCCCCAAGTCTACCCAAAGTATCGCTCCAACTTCATCTGCAATATCGCGCATTTTTTGATAGTTGATATTGTGCGGGTAATTCGTCGGCGAAAAAATTATAAGGCGCGGCTTATGTTTCAACGCCAAATATCTTACCTTGTCATAATTTAATTTCAAATTGTGCGGCTCAACTGCGAAATTTACAAAATTATATTTCATCTGTTCGCCGGTGCAATGTTCACTTTTGCGAAGGTTGAAAGATAAAATCTTATCGCCGGTTTTCGCCAACGCCAATAAAACGACACGCGACGCCGCAACAGGATTTCCAAGCCTCAAAATTGCGTGTTCAGCTTTAAAAAGTTTGCAAGCGCGTTCAACTGCAAGCTGTTCAATTCGGCTGTAATGTTCAAGCGCGTTGTGTCCAATAAAATCATTACCTAACGCACTGCCTTTTAAATATTGCGACAACGGCGACGCGGCGTTATCAGTTGGAATTAGTGACAGCGTGGAAAGTTGCCTGTCCAGTGAAAATTTTAAAACCTTGCACAATTCAGGATCAAATTGTTGCAGTTGTTTAAATAGTTTGTTGCCCAGCATAAAATTCCGCCTTTCTAGTTTTTAAGCAATTCCCGTCAACATATAAAATAAAATGCACAGGAACGGTATGAAAAATTTTATTCCCAGCAAAACGATAATATCGAAGTAAGATTCTTTGTGAGTGAGTCCGCAAATTGCCAAAAGTGTTACAAGTGCGCCGCAATGTGGCACGGGATCAATTCCAACTGACGCAATGGCAACTATTCTATGCAACGCCTCAAGTGAAATTCCCTGCGCGACCGCCATTTGCGCCCATTGTTCGCCTAACATTGAAAGTGCGATTGTCAAGCCGCCGGATGCCGAGCCGGTAATTCCGCACATTATATTTGTTGTGACGACGGCAGAAACTAACGGTCCCGCGCTATCGCCAATCGTTACCAAAATTGCTTTTATCGGTAAAAATCCATGCAAAGATACCATAACGCTACCAAAGGCAAATCCTGACGCAACATTTAAAACCGCCGCACAACTTGACGCCGCGCCAAAGTTTATTGTCTCCAAAAGATTTTCACGTTTTGAAATGTAACGTTTACGCCCAATGTACGCCGCCGCAAAACTGCTGACAATCAACGCAACACTGATTGACCAAATTGCTTTAACTTTGCCGACACTGCCCGCCAATAAAGTAAGTTGCAAGGGCAAAAATTTTTCTAAGCTTGATTCGTCCCAGTGAAAGCCCCATTCCCAGTTGAACGGGTTGCTCAAAATAATATTTATCACGATAACCATTAAAAGCGGTACAAGTGCAAATTGCCATTGTGGAAGAGTGCGATCGCGTTGTTGTTTTTGTGCAATTTCGCCGCCGTAACCTTCGCCTTTCGCTTTTAAAGACTTTGCACGAAATGTAATCCAGCCCATAGCCGCGCCCAAAAATAAAATCGTGGCGAAAATTCCCACGCCTATACCTGCCCAAGTTGTAGTCCCAAAATATGACGACGGTATAATATTTTGAATTTGTGGAGTGCCGGGCAGTGCAACCATTGCAAAAGAAAAAATTCCCATCCATAACGTTGCAGGTAATAATTTTTTCGGTATGTCAGCTTTTCTGAAAATTTCCGCGCCGAACGGGTACATTACAAACGCAACTACAAAGACGCTCAAGCCGCCGTATGTTAAAGCCGCGCAACCTAAAATTACTGCCAAAATTGCGCGTTGTTCACCAAGTAACGAAATAATTTTTGCGGCAATGGCAGACGCTAAGCCGCCTTTTTCCATTAACCTTGCGAAAACTGCGCCAAATAAAAACACGGGGTAATAAGTTTTGGTGTACTCTGCCAGCCGCGTCATATAAAGTTCGCTGTACGTCGGCATTATTCCAAATTCGCTTAAAATCGCCGCCACTATCGCAAAAAACGGCGCAATTAAAATTATTGACCAGCCGCGATACGCCGCGAACATCAGCCCAATTATTGCGATAAAAATACAAAAAGTTTCCAAGTAAAAGACTCCAATCATTTACAAAAAATTAAGCTCTATGAATTTTCCAAATTTCTCTAATCAAAATAAAAAATCCTGCTTAGAGTTCGGAAAATTTAGAGCCTAATTTTTTATTCATCACTAAAAGGAAAAATCCCTAACCACTAGCCCCTATTCACTAGCCACTAATTCGCCGGTTTAATTAAATTCGTAATCCAATAATAATCTGACGGGTACATTTTGACGCCGGAAACATATTTAGCGTTAATGATATTCGTTTGAGGATAGCCGAAGAATAAAGACGCGCCGTCATTCAGTAAAATTTGTTGCAATTCAATAATTAAATCGCGGCGTTTAGTTTTGTCAAATTCCATTGAAAGTTGCTCAAGTACCGCGTCATATTGCGGATTGGAATAACCGCTGCCATTTTGCGGATTGTTGCCGTCAACATTTGTTTTCCAGTACCAACGCAGGAAAACTTCAGGATCGCCGGTGTTCGCCGTCGTAATGTTTGAAATTAACAAGTCATATTCGCCTTTAATTCCCATGTTGTCAATCAAATTATAATCGACGGTGTTAATTTTAATGTCAAATCCAAGTTTCTTTAAATCAGCTTGAACGGCTTCAGCATACAGCGGCAATTCTGCGCGAGAATTATAAACTACAAAATCAAGCGTCAAATTTCTGCCGTCTTTGTCTAAAATTCCGTCGCCGTCAGAATCGCTCCAGCCTGCCTCTGCCAAAAGTTGTTTTGCGCGTTCAGGATTGTAAGCGTTGGGGTCTGTCAACTGATTAAAACCATAATCTAAAGACGGCGGCACGGGAGCTTTACCGGGAATGAATGTACCTTTCAATAAAATATCGTTGTAAGTTTCACGGTCACAGCCGGAAATTAAAGCCGCTCTAACGTTTGCATCGCTCAAAATGTGGTCGGGATTCTGATTTAACCGCGCCAAAACTACGCGCAGTGATGAAATTTCATCGACGTTAAATTTGTCGTTGCCTTTGAAAATTTCAATATCGCCCGCCGCAATATTTACAGCAACGTCAACATCGCCCGCTTGCAGAGCCATTGCGCGGGTATTGGGGTCGTCAATCGAAGGAATTTCAACTGTTTGGTAAGGAACTGCGCCATCCCAATAATTTTCATTGCGTTTCATTACGGCGCGTTCTTTTACGAAACTTTCAACCGTGTAAGGACCCGTACAAATTGGTCCTTCCTTTGAAAAATCTCTGCCCGCAGTTTCGGCGGCAACGTCAACAATTATGAAAAGCGGGTCGGCAAGATAACCGGGCATACCGGGCAACGGCTTTGTAGTTTGAATAATTAAATTTTGTCCGTCCGCGTCGATTGAAACATATTCAAAGAAAGTTGCGGCGCGGGCATTTTTTGCAAAGGCGCGTTCGATTGATTGTTTAACCGCGTCTGCAGTCAAAGCGTCGCCGTTTGAAAATTTCACGTTGTCACGAATTTTAAAAGTCCAAGTTAAATGGTCGTCGCTGACGCTCCAACTTTCGGCAAGCCACGGCTGAATATTCATTTTTTCATCAAACTTTGTTAAACATTCGCCGAGACCGTAGCGCATAACTACCCAGCCGAAATAATTTTGCGTAGGCTCAAGCGTGTCTGCAAAATTTGTTACACCAACTTTTAAAACGTTGGGATCGCCGCCTTTGGTACTGCCACCGCCATTTTCACCGCCACAACCTGTAAGTAAAATTCCTGTTGCCGCTACTGCCGCCAAAAGTTTTTTCCATTTAAAAAGCATTGTAAAAACTCCTTTATAAAAATTTTTGTATAATTTTTTTTGAATTAACACAAGCGGCTACTTGAAAAAATTTGCGCCGCCGTTTTTTAAAATTTAAAATTTCCCAAAAATTTAATCGCTGAAATTTTCCAATGAACACAGAAATAATTAAAAACTATTCTTGACGCGGGTCAAGTACGTCGCGCAGGGCGTCTCCCCACAAATTAAATATCGCCACTACTATAAAAATCGCCATTCCTGGATAAATCATCAGCCAAGGCGCAGTTTGAATATATTGCCGCCCTTCGTTCAGCATTAAGCCCCATTCCGGCGTTGGCGGTTGTGCGCCGAATCCCAAAAATGACAAACCCGCAATTTCCATCATCATTGTACCAATATCCATTGCGCCGGTTATTACTACCATTGGCAAAATATTTGGCAGAATGTGACGCTGCAAAATATTTATCGTCTTCGTGCCGTTGACTTGCGCCGCAATTATAAAATCGTTGTTACGCAATTTTATTACCAAACTGCGAACAAGCCGCGCATATTTCGCCCAACCGACAATTAAAAGCGCAATGATTGTATTTGCGATTGAACCGCCCAAAATTCCCGCAATGGCAATAGCCAACACGACGCCCGGAAATGATAACATCATATCTGCAAGCCGCATTAAAATTACTTCAACCATTCCGCCGAAATATCCCGACGCAATACCAACTACAACTCCAACAATCGCCAATAAAATTACAAGGCAAATCGTCATAAAAAGCGAAACTTGCGTACCTGCGATTATTCTTGACAAAGTGTCGCGTCCTAATTTATCAGTGCCGAGTAAATGTTCAGCTGACGGCGTTTGTAAAACATTTCTCATATTGCCGTCATACGGGTCTTGAGGTGCAAGGTACGGCGCAAATATCGCCACGAACAAAATTAAAATTACAAGCAAGCTGTAAAACGAAAATAATTTGTGCGTCTTTATAAATTCCATTACTGCGCCGTCCCCTTTCTAAGTTTTGGATCAAGGTAAGTGTAAGATAAATCTACCAAAAAATTTATGAACATATACGCAACCGCTATCCAAAGTACAAATCCTTCAATCAGTGGATAATCCCGCATCATTATTGCGCGTACCGCCATGTTTCCAATTCCAGGCCAGCTGAAAACTATTTCGATAACTGCCACGCCGCCCAGTAGCCAGCCGATTGACATTCCCAAAAGTGTTATCAGCGGCAAAACTGCATTTGGCAAAATGTGTTTCCATAAAATTGCACTTTCGCTTAAGCCACGCGCCCGCGCTCCAATTACGTAATCTTGATGCAATTCGTCCAAAATTACCGTCCGCACTTGCCGAACATATTTTGTTGATTGATAAATTGCCAAAGTTACCGCCGGTAAAATTATTCCGTTCAAAGTTACGGTAGAGCTTGCTATTGGAAACCAGCCCAATTTTAAGCCGAAAATGTATAATAAAATCAAGCCCAGCCAAAAATTTGGCATTGAAACGCCGATAAATGAAAAAAATCTAACCAAATAATCTTGCCATTTGTTTTGATGAATTGCCGACCAAATTCCCAGCGGCAACGATATTATCAGTACAAAAATTATCGTCGTAAATGCTAAAAGTACCGTGCCTACAAATCCTTCTGAAAGTTTGTCAAATACAGGTTTTTTCGCAGAATATGACATTCCCATATCGCCGTGCAAAATTCCAATTACCCAATTTCCGTACTGTACCAAAAACGGCTTATCGAGTCCCAATTCTGCGCGAGTTTTTTCTAAAACTTCTTCAGAAACGATTGTGTCCGCTGATTCTAAAAGCATTGCAACGGGATCGCCCGGCGCAAGGTACGCTAGGCAAAATGTTAAAAAACTTACGCCAACTAAAGTTATCAGCATTTGTAAAAATCTGTTCGCTAAACGGTTCAAATTTTCCACTTCCAAATAAAAAAATTCCTCTGCGAAGGAGGAACAAATTAAAAAATCCGACAAACGCCGGAAATTTAGGCGCAGTAAACGCCCAAAATCTCCTCCCCATCACTCGCAGGTCAAACGGCGATTGTTAATTAGGCAATTCTCCTGGCTTCAGGTCTTCGCTCGTCTGCGCCTTCTCAAGTTTTCACTCAATGACATTTTGCAGATTCGCTCGCTGTTACAGTGGCGGGACCGCTCCGGCTTGTACCGAATTCCTTATTGAGTCTTTCGACACCTAACCCAATCAATATTCAATTTTCAATAATTGCAATTTTATCAATCGTTATAATTATTGTCAACGAAATTTATTTATATCACACTTCTAAAAAATTTTTTAACTTCGTCGCTGTCACGTCCGAGAATTTTTTTGCCGGTTGCATTCTCCACAGCATTTAATAAATTCCACGCGCGATTGGCTATAAAATTGTCAAAATCATCATTCTGCAAATATTCAGGGTTAATCAAATGTGATTGCAAATAATTTATTAAATCTTTCAAAAGAAACGCTTGACTGCAAAGCCTTTAAATATTTACTCGGAGCATTGCCGCCAATTTTTCTGTTAGTTTTATATGAAAGCGGCGTTTTATTTATTATTGAGTTCCATTTGCGCTTGTCAAAATTATTTTTTTCACAGTAACTTTGCGGGAAAATGTGGTGTATGTCAATATTTTCTGATTGATAAGAAACAAAATCCATCGCCTTGCCGCTGATAAAATCTTTGGCGGCGTTTTGCAAAATCAGTGCCATAAAACCTTTATAAGCCGCGCTGTTTCTCGTTTGAAGTGTAGTTAATCTCATTGGAGAAAAATTTGAATCTTGTACAGTTTTTGGTAAATCGCCGCCGTAAATCCATTTTGGCACTTCCACAACATCTTTAACGTAGCGCGTTTCATTTGCCGTGCCGTAAAGTTCGCCGAATACGCCGCACCAATACCACTGCCGCAATTTTTTTCTGATATTTGAAACGTCCAGCATACTGGATTTTTTCAAAATTGCACAAAGCACTGATAAAGGAATTAACTGCGTTGTATACGGTAAATCACGGCTTGCAAAAATTCTCTCTTCGTTTAAAAATTTTTCTGCATCTAAAAAACCGTCCGTTAAATCGATTGCAAAATTTTTATAGTTTTCCAATTTCAAATTCAGTACGTCTTTTTTCTTGCAGGTTGTAGTACTTTCATTTTTGCTTGACGAAGATAACAAAGTGCAAGCTGTCAAAAAATCTGTTTCAGAAACGTCTTTCAAAACGTCGCAAGAATTAAATTTCTTTTTGCGTAATTTCCAATCTGCGCGGAGTTGAAAATTATCCATTGCAAAAGTTGCAGTTACCAATTCAAAGGCAGTTAATTTTATTCCGCCGGTGTTGACGTTTTCAAAAACTTGACAAACTGCCTCTTTTGAAGTGTCTTTTTCAAGTACCGTAACTGGAATTTGATATTTCGGCAATTTAGATAATATTTCATTGTAAAATTTTATCCAAATTTGCTGATTTTCCGAAAAAGCAATAAATCCCATTTGCCAAATCATAGTTTTATTGGCGTCAAAAACTATATTCAGCGGGAACATTTTATTTTTGTATTCGTTTTCAGCCGACGTTAAATCCAATTCAATATCCTTGCCAAAATTTTTAGTGATTAACTTTTCTTTCGGTACAGAAATAATGGCGTCGATTCTTTCACAATCATCATCCAGAGCCTTTTCAATGTCAATGTAATAGTAGCGTTCAAATTCCTTTGCCTTATCGTTCCGAGTTTTGACGGGATTTTCACTGTACATTGAAAGATAAATTGCAGTAAGTCTTTGCTGACCGTCCAAAATCAATTTTTCAGGCTTAACTTTTAAATTTTCCGCGCCTTCAATCATTCGATACTGAAATTTTACGGCGGGGTTGCCATATTCCAAAAACATTGCAACGCCAATAGGAAAATTATTTGTGATACTGGCGATTAAGGCGCGAATGTTATAGTCATCCCAAACCCAGCCGCGTTGAAAATCCGGCAACTGAATTTTGCCTTTGTCAATTTCTTTCATTAAATCTTCAAGGTTAGTATCATTCGTTTTCGTCTTAATCGCCTCCACAATTTATTCAATGATTTTTGCGCTGAATTTTTCA
Organism: uncultured Selenomonadales bacterium; assembly: GCA_937877565.1. Lineage (GTDB taxonomy): Bacteria > Bacillota > Negativicutes > Selenomonadales > Selenomonadaceae > Quinella. Next base: position 18,532 of record CALFJB010000035.1, read on the forward strand.
ATCAATTTAACAGGGCGGTAAGATTCTTTCGCCTGCCTCAAGCCATCCAGTCCCATATCTTCTTCGCGGTTAATGTAAATCATATTAGCCCATTCGTGAGCGATAAAATTTTGATTTATGGCGGTGTACGCGCCTCTAATTTCAGGGTCTGCTTTTTCTACGTGAATAACCGCCGTATCAGAATTTAATTGTTCGCCGAATGTAAACGCCACGATTTTACCGCCCAAAAGAATTGCGCCGCCTTTAAGTTTGAAGTCGTCGAAGTTGTCAAAAATTTCGTGTATCGCTGCCTGTTCGTAGCACATAAATTCATCATCAGGATTGGCGGCGCGGTGTTTTTCGTACCAATTATTTAAAACTTCCCGGCACTGCGGAATAATTCCAGCGGTTATCGGCAAATATTCAGCCGTCGGATAATCTTTGTAAAATTGATTCAAATGATTTTTCTTGCCGTGAAATTTTCTGCCGCTCAAATTTATTAAATCCTGCGCGAGGTACACATAATCAGAATTATTTCTGTCAGATGAAATTTCAAAAGTTGCGTCTGGATATTTCATCAATTCTTCAATGAAAAATTTTTCCAGTCCTGCAAAACGAACTTCATTTTGTCCCACTCTTTGAACATTTCAATAATTTTTGTAATGGCGGAAGGAATTTTTTCACGCGCACAAAGTGGCTGAAACGCCGAAAATTTGCCGTTCCACTCCGAACACAAATAAATTATATCGTCTTCAATCGCCCATTGCGTATTGCTAAGTTCACGCCACATATAAAGCCCCGTAAAACAGGCGTAGGCGTTTTCGTAATAATCCGCCTGATAAAATTTGTCAAAAATAGGTTTATCCGCTTTTTCAATCTTTTTAAAATTAATGGTGTTCACGTCCTCTAAAAAATTTTAATCGTCGCCGCCGTCATCGCCGCCACTGTCATAATCGTTGTCGTCGTCATCGTCATGGTAACGGCTGCTGTAGCTGTTGTGGCTACTGTTTCGGCTGTAATAGCTGTCATCGTCGTCATAATCGCTGTCGCCGGAATTGTAAGGGCGGCGTTGATTCGGCTGACGATTTTGATTTAATGGCTGATTAAAAATTCCCATTGTAGTCGCCTCCTACGAAAAATAATTAACTCCTGCCTCAAATAAACGCTGATTTTTATTGCCCGGTACATTTTTAGAAACATTTTCGCCAATACGCTCGGAATGTCCCATTTTGCCGAAAATTCGCCCGTCCGCGCTGGTAATTCCTTCAATCGCAAAAGTTGAGCCGTTGGGATTGAAAGGCAATTCGCTTGTAGGCTCGCCGTCAAAATTTACGTACTGCGTGGCAATTTGCCCGTTCGCAATTAATTTTTCTAAAACTGAATCGTTCGCAACAAATCTGCCTTCGCCGTGCGAAACTGCGATTGTATGAATATCGCCGACAGAATTATTTGCAAGCCACGGGGATAAATTACTTGAAACGCGGGTAAATACCATTTGGCTGACGTGCCGCCCCAATGTGTTGTATGTCAAAGTTGGCGAATCTTTTTCAAGGTTGCGAATTTCGCCGTAAGGTAAAAGCCCCAATTTTACCAACGCTTGAAAACCGTTGCAAATTCCCAAAATTAAGCCGTCACGATTTTTGATAAGTTCCATAACTTCAGCAGAAATTTTTTCATTCCTGAACATTGCCGCAATAAATTTACCGCTGCCGTCAGGTTCATCGCCGCCGCTGAATCCGCCCGGGATCATAATTATTTGAGAATTTTTAATTGCGTCAACCATTGCGCTAATACTTTCTTCAACTGCCGCCGCCGTCAAATTTCTAATTACAAAAATATTCGGCACTGCGCCCGCGTTCCGCCAAACTTTCGCGCTGTCGTATTCGCAATTTGTACCGGGAAAAACAGGAATAAAAACGCGCGGCTTTGCAATTTTAATTTTTGCCTTGTGTCTAAAATCTGCCTTGTAAGAAATTGGATTTAAAATTTTTGAATCAGAATTTGCTTGAGTGGGGAAAATTTTTTCAAGCGGTTCAGTCCAAACTTTTTTAATTTCGTCGAGAGAAATTTTAACGTCGCCAATTTCAATTTGCGGCAATGAAATTGTTTCGCCAAGTTCCGTAAAATCCAATTCGACGCCGTCCGCCGCCTCTAAAATCAAACTGCCGTAATTTTTTTCAAACAGTCGAACGTCTTCATCAAATTTAAAGCCAATGTCATTACCAACCGCCATTTTTGAAATTGCCTCCGCAATTCCGCCAACGCCAATGCTCATAGCCGCCACAACTTTTCCCGCGCTGATGTGACTGTTTACCGTCGTAAATTTTTTCCGCAATTCCCTAAAATGCGGGATATTAAATTCATCGCGGGGACAATCGACAATATAAACTCTGTGACCGGCTGATTTAAATTCCGGCGAAATAATTTTATCTGCGTCAATCGCCGCCACCGCAAAACTTACCAACGTTGGCGGTACATTCAAATTTTCAAAAGTACCGCTCATTGAATCCTTACCGCCAATCGCCGCTACGCCAAAATTCATTTGCGCCTTGAACGCGCCCAATAACGCCGCAAAAGGTTTTCCCCATTTGTCGGGATTTTTTTCAAGCCGTTCAAAGTATTCTTGGAAAGTCAAATAAGCCTTTGAAAAATCCGCGCCCATTGCCGTAAGTTTCGCCAAACTTGAGGTCACGGCGTCAATCGCTCCATGATACGGACTCCACGCAGAAATTTTGGCGTCAAATCCGTAAGTCATAACCGTTGCGGTTTTTGTTTCGCCGTCTACAGGAAGTTTCGCCGCCATACCTTCCGCCGGTGTAAGTTGATTTTTCCCGCCAAACGGCATTAAAACCGTACCCGCGCCAACTGTTGAATCAAAACGCTCAACCAATCCTTTTTGACTGCAAACATTTAACTTTTGCAAATTTTTCAGCCACGCAGTTTTTATATCTTCAGAAAGTCTTTGGCGCAAATAATTTTCAACCTGCGCGACGTTGGCGTTAATGTGTTGCTGTACGCCGTTAGTATCGAAAAATTTTCTACTGACGTTTACAATTTCCTTGCCGCGCCACGTCATTACCAATTTGTTATTTTCCGTGACTTCGGCAATTTTGTAAGCCTCCAAATTTTCTTCGTCGGCAAATTTGATAAAAGTTTCAACGTCATTTTTATCAAGTACAACCGCCATTCTTTCCTGCGATTCAGAAATTGCAAGCTCCGTACCGTCTAAGCCTTCATATTTTTTTCGCACGGCGTCAAGATTTATTTTTAAACCTTCGGCAAGTTCGCCAACTGCAACTGCCACGCCGCCCGCGCCAAAGTCATTGCAACGCTTAATCAGTTTTGAAACGTTGGAATTTCTGAAAAGGCGTTGAATTTTCCTTTCAGTGGGCGCGTTACCTTTTTGAACTTCCGCGCCGCTTTTCGTCAAAGATTCTGCCGTGTGAATTTTACTTGAACCGGTTGCTCCGCCAATTCCATCGCGTCCCGTGCGTCCGCCCAATAAAACTACAACATCGCCCGCAACAGGTTTATTTCTTACAACGTTTGAAGTTGGAGCGGCGGCAATTACCGCGCCAATTTCCATTCGCTTTGCCATATAACCTTCGTGATAAATTTCTTTGACAAATCCCGTTGCAAGACCAATTTGGTTGCCGTAGGAGCTGTAACCTTGAGCCGCCTCGCGTACAATTTTTTTCTGCGGAAGTTTACCGGGCAAAGTTTCAGCCAAAGATTTTCTCGGATCTGCCGCGCCGGTAATTCTCATTGCTTGATAAACGTATGAACGCCCGCTTAAAGGATCTCTTATAGCTCCGCCTAAACAAGTTGCCGCGCCGCCGAACGGCTCAATTTCGGTCGGGTGGTTGTGCGTTTCATTTTTGAACATTACAAGCCAATCTTCGTTTTGCCCGTCAACATTTGCCGTAACTTTGATACTGCAGGCGTTAATTTCTTCAGATTCATCAAGATTTTTCAAAGTGCCGTTAGCTTTTTGAATTTTCGCCGCGATTGTCCCCAAATCCATTAAAGAAATAGATTTTTTCGTGTTGCCGTAAAGTTTTTTTCTTGCGTCAAGATATTGATTGAAAGTAGTTTCAATTTCCGCGCGATATTTTCCGTCGGAAAAAGTTACATTGTCAATCGCCGTTGTAAAAGTTGTGTGGCGGCAATGGTCGCTCCAATAAGTATCAATAACTTTTAATTCGGTAATTGTCGGCGGGCGGTTTTCTTCGTCACAGAAATATTTTTGGCAGAATTTTAAATCGTCGAAACTCATTGCAAAGCCGCGTTCGCTCAAAAAATTTTTTAATTGTTCGTCGTCAAAATTATTGAAGTCGTCCAAAATTTCAACGTCTTCAATTTCTGCAACAGAATCTTTTAAAGTTTTCGGCAGTTTAAAATTTGCCTCCTGCGTTTCAATCGGGTTAATTACGTAGCGTTTGACTTTTAAAAAATCTGCGTCGGAAATTTCGCCGCTAAGTGAAATAATTTTTGCGGTACGAATTAAAGGGCGTTCCTTGCCTGTAACAAGTTGGCAACATTGCGCGGCAGAATCTGCGCGTTGGTCGAATTGTCCCGGCAAATATTCAACTGCAAAAGTTCGTTGCAAATTTAAATCTGTAGGAAGTTTTTCTGAAATTGTATCAAGATTATTTTCTGAAAAAACTTCGACGCAAACTTTTTTAAAATCTTCGTCAGTCATTCCTTCCACGTCGTAACGAACAAAAAGGCGAACGTCTTTCAAGTTTTGCAAATTTAAAGTTTCGCGAAAATCTGAAAGCATTTGACGCGCCGGAATATTAAAGCTCGGTCGTTTTTCTACATAAATTCTTTTTACCATTTTAAACCTCCAATTATACGTTGAACCCCAACTTCAACAAAATTTTTCTTATCAATCTTAAGAATTTAAAAACAGGTGACGGTAATCGCGGCTTTAAAAAAAGTTTAAAACATTGGACAGTTGTCAAATTTGTTAAGTATTTGGAAATTAGCGGCTCGACCAATCCAAAATTTTGGGGAAGCTCGAATGACGAAATACCGTATGGATTCATTGAAAAATACATAAAATTTTCCAATTCCGTTTTTGCAAATTCTTCAGTCATTATCCAGCCGGTGTAAAATCCTTCAGCCTGCGCCGCAAATGGAAAAATTCTTTCCAGTGCGTGGCTTACCGTTCCATCTGTCGGCATTGGTTCAGCCGGAAAATCTTCAACTGTCCAATTTTTATCCGTGATTTTTTTTAAAGCGGCAGTCCTGCACCAAAAGACGCTGCCTATTGCCAACGGAAATTGTCCCGCGTCTATAAATTCCGTTGGAATGTCAATTTCTTTGGCTAATTTTACGGTACTTTCGTAACATTCGCCCGACCAATATTTATTGAAAAATAATAAAAATTTGTAGCCGCCGTTGTATGGAAATGGCGGTGCCAATAAACCTAAGCGCGGCTCTGCCTCAAACGTCGAAAGAATATTTCTTACAAAATTTTCGCCGCCAAGTGCATTTTCCCATAAAAGCCGAAAAAAAGAACTGCCAATGGCGATAGATTCATTTTCACGCAAAGATTTTTTATCGTGGACAAAACAAAGATACTTGTACTTTTCAAAAATATCTGCACAACCTACAAGCAAAGCTGAAATATCACGCCCGCGATTTGAAACTAAACGCACTTCAGCATTTATTTTCGCCGAACGCAATAAATTTTCTACCGTCAATTTTTTCTGTTCACTGCTGACAGTAACAATAATTGAAATTCCGCGCGGCAAACTGCTTAAATATTTAATACATTCCGGCATTAAATCTTCATAGTACAAATGAGCAATAACCGCAGTTTCTTTAAAAATTTTTGGCGAATTGAAATTTGAAATTTTATCAGACAAAATATAGTCTAAGCCCAAATATTCCTTCGTCAATGCAATATTTTGTTTCCTCAAAAGATTTTGCCAAATTAAATTTAAATCGTAATTTGTATTTTGGGCAATGTAATGCAAACTGCGCCGCGCCTCATCGCTGTAATTTTCCTTCAGATTATGTCGCCGCTCCGTCATAAAAACTTTTTTCTTTATGATTGGGCAGTTAAAATTTTCCATCAACTTTTTGGGATTAACCAAAGTATGATCTATATGAGCGGCGTATATTTTTTCGATTTCCCGCGTATCGCAATAAGCGGCGTAAGTAAAACCTTTGTCAGAAAATATTTTTGTGAAGCAAACTTCATTCAATCGAATAGCCTCTTGAAAATTATGTGGAATGTCTAGATTTTGCCAATACTCCAGAAATTCCGGAGAGTGCAACATTTTTTGACGAATAACCAAAAAATAAGATTGAATATGCTCCGGAATAAAACCGTATGGACAAATATTTAACTCATCCTCAATTTGAGCATGAACCGTAATTCCCCAAAAATCCGCCTCCGGTTTTTCGGCGTCCATTTTATTAAAAACTTCGGTAAACGAATAGAAAGGACCATAAAAAGAATTGTTAAATATAAGCAATTCGTCATATTCATTTAAATTTTTATCTAAAATTCCTTTTTTCCACGCCGCCATATCGAATCCGACATTTTCGCGCACTTGTACATCTTCGGTAATTTTTTCTAAGCGTTGGCGCGATTCGGCAGTTAATTTTCCGTTGCAAACAATCGCCAAATGTGTCAGCGTTTTTTTTATATCCTCCAACAAAAAAATAATATAATCATCAATAATTCCATCGCTATCATAAGTGCAAAAGATTCCCAGTCTTTTCAGCAAAAGTATCACCTTGTTTTTAAAATTTGCGTTAAAAGTTTCCTTTTAATTTTTTGAATTGTGCCATTCGATTTAGATTTTTCAAGTATCATATCTTCAACCTCTTGAATTATCGGCGGCAGAGAATTTTTTACCGTACCAATAATTTCAATGTGAATTTTTCCCGCCGGAATTTCTTTATTGACAACAAAATAAGGATCGTCGCCAAGAAAATAAAAATACCCGTCGATTATTTGAATTGCATTTGTAATAAAATCGTTGACAATTTCGCCATTTATAGAAAATTTATCTATCTTAACGGTACAAGTTATTTTGTCGTCAGGGTCGAAACGCAACCGCACAATTTTTTTATCAGATTGAAAATCGAAACTTACCTCAAAATTTTTTTCCATTCTTATCATTGTTTGTTTGGTAAGCGCGTCAGATTCTTTAAAATTTTCGCCGAAGTCAATGTACAAACGGCAATTCAAAATTTTTAACTGCGATTTTATGGAAAAAGAATCAATCTTGCCGGTATCTTCGATAAAAGATTTTTCGTCGTAGTCGTACAATTTCTTTATTTGTGCGCGGTCGTTTTCATTATGGATTAAATCATACAATATTTCAAGTGCCAATTTTTGAAACGGCAAGCTGTTTCTTTTAAAACATAATTGCGCAAATGCAAACGCGGTATTTATTTCTTTGCCCATCAAAAATTTTCTTGCCTCTGGAAAAACTTTCAGAAAAAATTCTTTGTCTTGTATAATTGGCAAAAATTCTCTGGCTGCAAAATATTCTTCGTTGTTTACACGAATTGCCTTTTCTAAATTCAACGAGCTTACAGAATTTTGTTCGCCGCGCCGAAGTCGAAATTTTATTAACTCCTCTTCCATAACATAAATATTTTTTTTCAGTAAAAGATTTACCCACGTAAAATAATCCGGCAACTGAAAAAATCGTGGATTATGAATAAAATACTGCGGGTGGTTACGCGCCAAAATACTTGGATGACAAAAACAATTCATTTTCCAAAACAAATGATTGAGCCACTCTTCACGCGAACGATTTTTTTGCTTGAAAATATTTTTGTAATGATGATTTTCCGGCAAGTCGTAAATTTCGCCGCTCTCGTCAATGAATTTTGCTTGAGTGAAACAAGCTTCATATTCTGGATGATTTTCAAGAAATTGCAGTTGCTTTTCAATTTTATCCAGTTCCCAAACGTCGTCGGAATGTTGAAGGGCAATATACTGCCCTTTGGAAATTTTAGCCCCCGCCTGCAACATTTGAACGGCTCCGATATTTTCTTCATTCAGAAATAATTTAATTCGTTCGTCTTTGAAAGTTTTTATAACTTCGTGGCTGTTGTCGGTTGAGCCATCATCAAAAATTAAAAGTTCAAAATCTGAAAAAGTTTGATTTAATACACTTTCAATGGCGGCAGCAATATATTTTTCGTGGTTGTACGAAGTTAGAATTATGCTAACTTTTGGCATAAAATCCCTCCATTAATAAAAATGTTTATAAAAAATTTTAAAACTCTTTCAGCACTTTTTATCCAGCAACATTCGGATTATATTCATTTTCAGTTCAAAATTTTTTCGGTCGTTATTGGCGATTGTATCCAAAATTAAGCCGCAAATAAAAAATAGTAGCGAACTCAAAGCAACAATCCCGCTAACAATCAAAGTTGGGAAACGCGGAACTAAACCTATTTGAAGATATTCCCAAAATACCGGCAGGAACATAAAAATTGCAAGGAGCATTGAAATAATCGACAAGCCGCCAAAAAATTTTAACGGGCGATAATTTCTGTACAAATTAAAAATCGTCAGCAAAACTTTCGCGCCGTCAATGTAAGTATTAAGTTTGCTGACACTGCCCGCCGGTCTGTCACGGTAATTAACCGGTATACTTTGCAACAAAAGATTTTTATCCAGCGCGTGAATTGTCATTTCAGTTTCAATTTCAAAACCCTGTGAAAGAATTGGAAAGGATTTAACGAACATTGGACTAAAGGCGCGATAACCCGTCATAACGTCCAAAATTTTTGTTTTATTCGCCCAAAAAGTATTAATACAGCCGCGCACTAAAGAATTACCGAAATTGTGAAACGGGCGTTTATTTTCTTCAAAATAAGTTGCGCTCAATCTGTCGCCAATAACCATATCCGCCTTGCCGCTCAAAATTAAATCGCACATTTGGCGGGCGTATTCGGCGGGGTAAGTATCGTCGCCGTCGGTAATAATGTAACAATCTGCGTTAATGTCACGGAACATTGAACGAATAACATTGCCTTTGCCTTGCCGGTATTCGTGGCGAACAACTGCGCCGGCTTTTTCGGCAAGTTCAGCCGTGTTATCTTTGGAATTGTTATCATAAACGTAAATTGTAGCCTCCGGAAGTTCGCGGCGAAAATCTGTTACAACTTTTTCAACAGTCAAACTTTCATTGTAACAGGGAATTAACACGGCAATTTCTTTTGACATGGATTAACCTTTCTTACTGTGAATTATTTGTCTAAGTTCGGTATCTTTTATCAGCTGATCAAAGCATTGATTTGCCAAATATGACGCCATACCGAATCGACTGTAATTGTTGTTATATTGCCGCGAAATTTTTCTGTCAATTAATTTGCCGGTGCTTTTATCGTAAATGATAAGCTCGGCTGTAACGGAGCTTGAAAGGTTCGCTTCAGAACTGAAAGAAATTGGCGATACTCTTTGCCAATATCGATGTAAAACCGGACAAACAACCAAGTCCGCCTTTGTTTCACGCGCAAAAATTTTTACAGCGTTTGCTATTCTGGCGTCTTTGTCTTCAGCATACATTTCTTGCCAAATTTCGTTGAGGAGTTGCGCAGATTCTTTCGGCGGAATGTATTCAGCTATTTTTAAAGTTCCATTAAGCGGGATTTTTACGACACGCGCAAATTTCATTTCCAACGCGGCGGAAGTTTCACGATCCAAACGATTTTTTTGAATAACTATTGGCAACCTTGCAATTTTTATTGGTTTGCTTGCCAACGCCGCCGAAGTCATAATAAAAAGAAAAATCAATGTCAAAGTTAAAATTTTTCTCAAGGTTGACACTCCTTTAAATTTCAAATTTTTGTACGGGAAATTTTTATTAATGGCTTTTGATAAATTCTGAAATTATAATTGCCGCCGCCGTCGCCACGTTCAAACTTTCGGCGCGTCCCGTCATTGGTATATAAATTTTTTTTGCAGCGTCCAAAATTTCCTGCGATACGCCCGCCGCCTCACTTCCAAAAACTATTGCAGATTTTTTTGTAAGCTCGTGTTTGTAATAAATTTCTGCCGTTGAATCTAACGCCGCCGCCAAAATTTCCACGTCAAATTTTTTCATTGCGGCTAAAAATTCTTCCCGCGTCATTTTCACTACTGGCAAAAAAAATATTGCTCCCATTGATGAACGCACAACTTTTAAATTGAAAATGTCCGCCGATTCTTCCAATATCACTACGCCGCAACTAAACGCCTCTGCCGTTCGCAAAATTGTTCCCAAATTTCCCGCGTCGTGTACCGCGTCTAATGCTACGATTAATTTTTGTTTTAAAATTTCTTCAAGTGTCCAAATTTTTTGTCGCACGATTAACATTATACCTTGCGGCGTTTTCGTATCAGAAATTTTTTCAAAAGTTGCCGCCGGTATTTCGTACAACGGCGATTTTATTTTTGAGATTAAATTTTGGGCGCGTTCGTCCTTCAAAAAATCTGCCGTGTAAAATCCAAACTCAATTTCAGATTCAACCGCCATTTCACAAAGTCTTAAACCTTCCGCCACAAATAATTTAAATTCGTCACGGTACTTTTTGAGTTTTAACTTTTTGGCAAGTTTTAATTCTTTCGTCACAAATTTTAACCTCTAATCAAATTTTCAAGTTCAGCCGTCATATCGTCAAACGTCGAATAAAAATTTGTTTTCTGCGCGATGAAATTTATTTTATCTTCGGAAACTTCAACAGAATTTTCCTTGCAATAATTTACAAGTCGATTGTACTCAATGTTGTAACGATTTTCAAAAAGTAAATGCAAAATAAATTTGTACAAGCCAATTTGAGTTTGCGGGGCGTTGTCCAAATTAATCATCGCCTGATTTTCAATTTCATTCAAATTGTATCCTGCCCAATTTAAAATTGCTGATTCATTTTCTATTTTGCAATTTTGAAATTCTTGAATGGCGATATTTCGCATAATTTGAACAAACGGCAAATTAAAATAACTCGTCAAAGCGGCGTTGCAAATTTCAAATTCCTTGCCGGTAAGTCCGCCACAAGGATTATAATCTTTGAATTTCAACATCAGAATTTCCCCTAACTGAAAAGCGAAAGTTTATTTTTTCGCATATTTATATTTAGCAAAAGTGCAATGGCTAAAATATCTGTTGTCAACGCGCTGACGCCGTAGCTCATCAGCGGCAACGGTATTCCCGTTACAGGCATTATCCCCGTCGTCATTCCAACATTTATTAAAACGTGAAACGCTAGCATTGAAGTTATTCCGACCGCTAAAAGTCTTCCGAACATATCGCCGGCTTCCCGTGCAATTTGAATCCCGCGCCAAAATATAATCAAGTACAGTAAAAGCAAAATTAACGCGCCGATAAATCCAAATTCTTCTCCGACGACCGCAAAAATAAAGTCCGTGTGATTTTCCGGCAAAAAATTTAATTGACTTTGCGTACCTTGAAAAATTCCTTTGCCGAATAACATTCCTGAACCTATCGCAATTTTGGATTGGATTATGTGATAGCCGGAACCGAGCGGATCAATATTCGGATCTATGAAAACATACAGGCGCGTTTTTTGGTACTCTTTCAAAACATAATTCCATAGAATTGGAAATGAACAAATTCCCGCCATAATTATTCCAATTAAAATTCGCCAGCGTATGCCGCACGCTATTACCATTCCAAAAAAAATTGCCATAAATACAAGCGAAGTCCCCAAGTCCGGCTGTTTCAAAACTAGGACAAACGGAATACCGATATACACGGCGATTGGTAGTAAGTCGCGCAGGCTGTTCAATGTTCCCATTCGTGATTCAAGCAGTGCCGCCATACAAATTATTACTATCAGCTTTGAAAATTCTGACGGCTGAAGCATAATTGGTCCCAATGCTAGCCAACGTTGCGCCCCAAGTGCGGTTGTACCAAATGCCATTACCGCTACAAGCATTACCAAATTGAATATGTACAATTTTTGCCCATATTGCTGAATTCCGCGATAATCAAAATTCAAAAAAAGCGCGGCAATGACTATATTAATCAGTGCAAAAAGTCCTTGCCGTTGCACAAAATAAAATCTTTCTTCAGTCGGATTATTTATGTGCGTGGCACTGCTGATTATTATCAAACTGTATATAATTATCGCCAAAGTTGCAAACATTAGCGGATAATCTAAGCGTTTCAAAAATCTCTTCGTCTCTTGAGAAACTCTTGGCAAAAATCATCACTCCTTGCCGCGTATAATATCAGATTTTTTCACTGATAACAACAAGAAAAATTTTACTTGACAATTTCAAAATAAAATTGTATACTACGCGGCGTTGGGGACGTAGCTCAGCTGGGAGAGCATCAGGTTCGCAATCTGGGGGTCGAGAGTTCAATCCTCTTCGTCTCCACCAACAAAGTGGCGCTATCGTCAAGTGGTTAAGACACCGCCCTTTCACGGCGGGTTCGTGGGTTCAAATCCCGCTAGCGTCACCATTTTTTTTGCCCAAATTCATAGCGGGCGAGCAATTCTCTTATTCGTCAAATAGCAACTGCTCTTATTCATCACAGTTGCAGGGTTAAAATTCCGCTAGAGTAAATTTTCTTACTCGTCAAATTTACAACCATTTTTTTTGCCCATTTTTCACGGCGGGCGAGCAACTGCTCTTATTCATCACAGTTGCAGGGTTAAAATCCCGCTAATGTTACATTTTTTTTGCCTAAAATTAAATTCGGTTAAAATCCCGCTGACATAATAATTTTTTTTGCAATTTTTTACATTTTTAAAGTTAAAATCCAACTGATATTGTAAAATTGGGCGCACAGGACGTGCGCCCGCCGCGCTTATCGCCTGGATGGCGATATGTGCGGCTGTTTCTTTCTTTTGGTAGGGTTGCAACTGCGAGGAGTACGAGCAGTTGCTCCTTTCTTTGCACCTACTAAAGAGCATGCCTTGCTACGCAAGCCACGCAAGAAAGAAAAGCCGTATTATAAAGATAAAAATTTTTATAATGCCAAAGAAAGAAAGTACATTTAAAATTTTTAATCCAATAAAAATTAACTCCAAACTTAAACACGTAGAAAAAAATTTCTTTACAATTTCCGCAAAATTACTTACAATACACGCAGAAAATTTGTAACTATTCATAGTAATGAATTGGAGGGCGGATTTATGATAACTGGTGCAATAGCGGTAATGACTTCCGGCGGCGATAGTCCAGGAATGAACGCGGCGGCGCGTGCTGTAGTTAGGACAGCAATTTCTGAAGGCGTTAAAGTTTTCGGTATTTATAACGGCTATAAAGGTATGCTTGCTGATGAAATAGTTGAGCTCAATTCCCGCAGTGTCAGCGATTTAATCCAACGCGGCGGAACTTTTTTAGGTACTGCCCGTTGTAAAGAATTTAAAACCGTTGAAGGACGCAAAAAAGGTTTAGATAACCTTATGAAACACGGAATTGAAGGACTTGTTATTATTGGCGGCGACGGTTCTTTAACAGGCGGCTCAATGCTTTCAAAAGAAGGCGGTATTCCTATTGTTGGACTGCCCGGCACGATTGATAACGACGTTTGGGGAACTGATTATACTATTGGTTGTGACACTGCGGCTAATACGGCGGTTGACGCAATTAACAAACTGCGTGATACTGCCTCCGCTCATCGTCGAATTATGATTGTTGAAGTTATGGGACATACTTCCGGCTGGCTTGCAATGACTTCCGGTATTGCTAGCGGCGCGGAATATATCATTGTTCCTGAAGTCAAATACAACGTTGATGAAATTTGCGAAGATATTGTTGACTCTTACAGCAAAGGGCGTCGTTACACAATTATTGTTGTAGCTGAAGGTGCTTGCTCCGGCGTCGGCTTGAAAAATGTTGTACAGGAAAAAACTAAAATTGATACGCGCGTTTCAATTCTTGGACACATTCAGCGCGGCGGATCGCCTACTCTCGAAGACAGAATTAAAGCCTCAATGCTCGGCGAACGTGCGGCTCTTGCAATTATTTCCGGCGTTAATGACGTTGTTTTTGGATTCGACGAAGGCAAAGTTGTAAGCATTAACCTTTTTGATTCAGTCAACAACAAAAAGCCGCTTGATCCTGAATTGGTTCGTTTGGCTAGTGTACTTGTATAAAATTTTTCCATTTAATAAATTTAAATCCTCGACGCAGTCGGGGATTTTTTAGTTTGAAAAATTTTTATCATTCATAAGAAAATTAAATTGACAGCGTGTCAGAAATTTTATAAAATCACTAAAAATGTTAAAGGAGCGAATTCTAATGGAAGAAGTGCGAATAGATCTGCGCGAGCCACATCCTGAACGCGACGCCGAAAGTAAACGCAGTACGCAACTTTGTTTCAAAATAAATCATACAATGCCAATGACTGCCGAATGTGACGCGCTTATAAAGGAGCTTTTCCCGAATATTGGCGAAAATACAAGAGTACAGCCGCCGTTGCAAGTTAATCTTGGCGCAAATGTTAAAATCGGTAAAAATGTTTCAATTATGTACAATTTACTTTGTATGTCGGCGGGCGGAATTACGATTGAAGACGGCGCGTTAATTGCGGCTAATTGTTCGCTGATTTCAAACAATCACGATTTTAAAGACAGGCAAATTTTAACTTGCAAGCCAATTTTAATTAAGAAAAATGCGTGGATTGGCGCGGGTTCAACTATTTTGCCCGGCGTCACTATTGGCGAAAACGCTATTGTCGGCGCGGGGTCTGTCGTTACTAAAGACGTTGCGCCAAATACTTTGGTTGCCGGTGTTCCTGCGAAATTTATCAAAAATATTGAAGTTTAAATTTGCCGCAAAAATTTTACTGCAAACTTATAAAAAATTTAAATATAAAAATTTTGGGAGGCTTTTCAAATGCTGGGAAATTTTAGTTATGTCAATGCTACGAAACTTTATTTTGGTGAAGATTCATTAAAATTTTTAAATGACGAATTGCCGAAATATGGCAAAAACATTCAGCTGATTTACGGCTGCGGCTCCGTCAAAAAAAATGGTATTTACGATTCAGTTGTAGAAATTTTGAAGGCGAACGGCAAAAACGTTATCGAAGATGCAGGCGTTATGCCTAATCCTACGGTTGAAAAACTGCGCGAAGGCGTCAAAATTGCCCGTGAAAACAAAGTTGATTTACTTTTGGCAATGGGCGGCGGCAGTTGTTGCGATTATGCAAAGGCGGTTTCGGTTGCCGTAAATTGTGAAGAGGACGCGTGGGAAAAATATTTCATTCGCTTTGAAGAGCCAACTTGCGAAATTGTGCCGGTTGCTTGTATTTTGACAATGGCGGGTACAGGCTCGGAAATGAACGCCGGTTCAGTTATTACAAATTCTGAAACTAAGCAAAAAATTGGGCACGTTTTCGGCGAAAATGTTATGCCAAAATTTTCTATCCTCAATCCAAAATTTACAATGTCACTGCCGAAACGTCAAATGGTTGCCGGTTGCTACGATATTTTCAACCACATTTGCGAACAATATTTTTCCGGCGAAGACGACAACACAAGCGATTATATCGCCGAAGGTTTAATGCGTTCGGTTGTTCACAGTTCCTTAATCGCCGTTGAAAATCCTGAAGATTATGAGGCTCGTTCAAATATTATGTGGACTGCAACTTGGGCGTTAAATACACTTATTGGCAAAGGCAAAACTCAAGATTGGATGGTTCATATGTTGGGGCAAGCTGTCGGCGGCTACACCAACGCAACGCACGGAATGACTTTGGCGGCGGTTTCACTTCCCTACTACAAATTTATTATGCCTTACGGCTTGAAAAAATTTAAACGTTTTGCAATAGAAGTTTGGAAAGTTTCAGCTGAAAATAAATCTGATGAAGAAATTGCAAAAGAAGGACTTGCCGCAATGGAAAATTGGATGCGTAAAATTGGCGTGGCAATGAATATTACTGAACTTGGCGCAACTGCTGAAATGATTGAAGGAATTGCTGACGGCGTTTTCATTTTGAAAGGCGGCTACAAAGTTTTGACACGTGCGGAAGTTGTCCAAATTCTCAAAGAAAGTTTGTAAGATATGGACAGACGAAATTTTATTAAAATTGTTGCAACCGGCGCGGTTGCTCTTTTTTTAGGCGGCTGTGTCAATTCGTCAGCTGAAAACAAAAGCGCGTCGGCTGAATCGAAAATTACTTCAGGAGGCGCAAAAATGAAAATCGTAGTTATAAACAGCAGTCCACATTCTGAAACGCAATCCACTTCAAGATATTTGGCGCAAAAATTTATTGAAGGCGCAAAATCTGCAGGACACGAAATTTTTACATTCGACGCGGCGAACGAAGAAACTCATCCTTGTCGCGGCTGTGATACTTGCGGAATGGACGGACCTTGCATTTTTGACGACGCCATAGAAAATAAATTAATGCCGAAAATGTTAGAGGCAGATTTATTGGTTTTGGTAACGCCGCTTTACTATTTCGGAATGTCGGCGCAGTTAAAAACAATCGTAGACAGATTTTATTCACGCACTGAACGCCTTCACAGAAAAAAATCTTTACTGTTGGCAACGGCGTGGAATACGGCTGATTGGACAATGACGGCGTTACAAACTCATTATGAAACTTTGGTAAAATATATGCAGTGGGAAAATATCGGCGCGGTTTATGGCGTCGGTTGCGGCTATCGCAGTGCGGTTGAAAGTTCAAAATTTGCTGATGACTCTTACAAAATTGGTGCAAGCCTTTAACTTGATATTGGCTGAAAAAAATTTTATAATTTCTCCAAAAATTTTTGTATTGGAGGAATGAATATGAAAAAATTGCTGTCGAGTTTTACGGCAGCTTTTTTTATTGCGGCGAATGTACAAGCCGCGCCGCTTTATTTTAATTTTCACGATTCAGATTTACGTTCAACTATTATAACTATTGCAAGAACCGGCAATTTAAATGTTTCAGTAGATGATTCAGTTGAAGGCAAAATTTCTATCAATTTAAATGGAATTGAACCTGCGAAGGCGTTGGAAATTATCGCCAAGACGCACAATCTTAATCTGATAAAAGACGGCGAAATTTTTATTTTAACTAAGGAAATGAAACTTGTTTCACCAATGAAAAGTTATGTTTTGCCTATTAAATATGGAAATCCTAAAAAATTAAGAAAAGCAGTTTTTAAAATACTCGACTTTGAGAACAAAGAAGTTCCGTTAAAAAAATTACACGTTCAGAATGAAGACGGCACAGTAACAACTTATGATTACACTGAAAATCCTAAACCAACGTATAATAAAAATGGTTCAAGCGGTTATTCTATTCAGGGAAATTTTAAAAAGGAAGAAATTGAAGACTTCAAAGATGAATTAGATGAAGGCGACCCCCGCGCCCAAAGAGTCTATTTTCATTCCGAAGTAAATGCACTAGTTTTATTTGGTACTGAATCAGAATACGAACGCGCAAAAAATCTGTTACAAAAATTAGACGTTGAATTAAAACAAGTTTCAGTTGAGGCGCAAATTTTGGCGATTGATAAAGACGCAAGCAAAAATTTGGGCGTTGAATGGTTTTGGTCTTCAATTCCTCAAAATACTTCAACTAGAGACAATAATATGAAAGATGCGAATGCTTTCGGGCTTGTGCAATTCGGTCGAGCGTTTAATGATGTTCGGAATGAATTTTATTTTAGCGCAAAAATTAACGCGCTTATAACTGACGGCAAGGCAAAAATTTTATCCCGCCCCAACGTTACGACGATTCAAGGACACGAGGCGATTATAAATGTTGGCAGCTCCGTACCCGTTCCAAAAGTTTCGTCAAACAACACCAGCACTACAACTGAAATTGAGTACAAGGACGCGGGAATTATTTTGAAGTATACGCCGCGCATTAACGCAGACGGCACAATTACAGCAACGATTCATACTGAAGTTAGTACTCCGCAATACGTCGAAGATTTAAAAGCGTACAGATTTAACACGCGCTCGGCTGATACGATTGTTACTGTGCGCGACGGCGAACCAATGGTAATTGGCGGCTTGATTGGCGCGGAAGATGCTAAAAGCGTCAGCAAAATTCCAATTTTAGGCGACTTGCCAATTTTGGGCGCACTTTTCAAAAATCACAGAAAAAGTAAAACTGAATCCGAACTTTTAATTTTTTTGACGGCGCACGTAATAAACGGCGCGGGCGTTGGCGTTCCCGACAATGTAAGATACAGCGTACCGGCGGGAAGTTTGCCGCACGAAAATTTATTTGGCGAAAAATAGACTGGAGTTTTGCAGATGAAATTTTATCCTGTAAATATCAACATTCAAAATAAAAAGTGCGTTGTAGTTGGCGGCGGAAAAATTGCCTACGATAAAATTGTTGGACTTTTGGAGGCGGGCGCAAATGTTGAAGTTATTGCGCCGAAAATTTGTCCGCAACTTGAAAAAATTTCCGACAAAATTAAAATCGTGCGTGAAAACTATTCAGCTGAAAAAATTTCGGATGGCGTGATTTTAATTGCCGCAACGAATAACGCCGAATTGAACGCGCAAATTGCAGCGGATGGACGCGCCAAACATTTTTTAGTTAATATTGTCGATGATATTTCAAGTGATTTTATAGTGCCGTCAAGGATTAGGCGCGGCGATTTTCTTTTGGCAATTTCAACCGGCGGAAGTTCGCCCGCGTTTTCAAAATTTGTTCGCAAAATGTTAGAAACTGAACTTGATGAAAACTTTGGCGCGGCAGTCGAAATAATTTCAAAATATCGCCAAGAAGTCATAAAAAAATTTCCTACCCACGAACTGCGAATACAATTCTGGCAGGAAATTTTGACGCCGGAAATTTGGAAATTTATAAAGTCCGGACAAACTTCAAAGATTGAAGACAAAATTAAAAACGCTTTACTTGAAAATTTTTTGTGATATAATAGCTATGTTTTTATTGGTCGATTGTCGGCTTTCCTCTCAAACGAGAGGAGGTGATAGCGATGTCGAAGAAAGATATTATTTCGCTGGTTTTTCAAGCCGCGACGCTCGCTGTTGCCATTTACGACGTTTTCTTCAAGTAAGACGTTGAGATAAGCCGCTGACGCGGTCTCCTAGATATAAAATTTTTATTGAGAGGAAGCCGACGTCCCAAAGTCGACCGCCTTTTTTTTCGATAAAATTGTAAATCATTTTTAGATAAATTGCAAGATTTTTTTGGGAGAGAGGATAATGCACTTAAAAATATTGGGGCTGAATTATAAAACCGCTCCAATCGAAGTTAGAGAAAAATTTTCCGTCAGCAAAGAATCAATTCGGCGTGGGCTTGAAAATCTTGACGAATACGAAGGCTTAAACGAAACGGTTATACTTTCGACTTGCAACCGTACCGAAATTTACGCCGTGACTGCCAATGACTCTGAAGACGCGGCAAAAAGTTTTCTGAAAGATTTAATCGGTGGCGACGTTGAAAATTATTTGTACGAATACGACGGCGAAAACTGCGTAAGACATTTATTTGAAGTTTCGGCAAGTTTGGATTCTTTAATTTTGGGCGAAGGGCAAATTTTATCGCAGGTTAAAGACGCCTACACTACCGCAAAAAATCTTGGCGCAACTTCAACAATTTTAAATACGCTTTTTCACCGCGCAATAGCCGTTGGCAAAAATGTTCGCACAGAAACTAAAATTGCTTACAATTCTGTTTCAGTAAGTTCAGCGGCGGTTGAATTGGCGGCAGAAAAATTGAACGGCTTAAAAGATAAAACCGCGTTAATTTTCGGCGCAGGTAAAATGGCGCAACTTACAGCGCAACATTTAAAATCGCACGGCGTCAAAAAAATTTTGGTGGCGAATCATCACATTGAACGCGCAGAAGAAATGGCGGCAAAAATTGGCGGCGAAGCTGTGGCGTGGGAAGACGCACTTTTAAACGCGGTTGACGTTGACATAATCATAACTTCGACGGGCGCACCCCATTACGTCATAAAAACTTGGAAAACTCAACAACTTATGACTCGTCGCGCAGGACGCGGAATTTTTTTCATTGATATAGCTGTGCCGCGTGATGTCGATCCCGAAGTTGGGAAAATAAAAGGCGTCACGTTGTACAACATTGACGATTTAGAGGCGGTGGTAGAATCGCACGTAAAAGCGCGGCAAATTGAGGCAGAATCTGCGCGAAAAATTATTGAAGTCGAAGTTGCGGCGATTATGGAGCGTTTCAAATATTTAAAATTTCAGCCGCTAATGGCGGATTTATCTGAACGCGCCGAAAAAATTCGTGAACGTGAATTAAAAAGATTTTCCTCAAAACTCCCAAATTTAACTGACGAAGACCATCGAATTTTGGAACAAATGACAAAAAAAATTGTGCGAAAACTTTTGCGCTTGCCAATGATGAAGTTAAACGCCTCCGCCGGTACAAGTCAAGAAAATTTCTACGCGGCGGCAATGCAAGCTTTGTTCAGGGAATGACTATGGAAATTATAAAAGCTGAAAATTTGAAACACGTTTATAAAACGGCGAACGGCGAAAAAATTGCGCTAGACGATATAAATTTTTCTATTGACGACGGCGAATTTATAGCGATAATTGGAACGAACGGCAGCGGCAAAAGTACGCTTGCCAAACATTTTAACGCGCTTTTAAAACCGACCGCCGGAAAAATTTTTGTCAATGGTCTTGATACTGAAGATGATGAAAATCTTTGGGCAATTCGTGAAAACGTTGGAATGGTTTTTCAGAATCCGGACAACGAAATAGTAGCGGCGATTGTCGAAGATGACATTGCATTTGGACTGGAAAATTTGGGGATTGAACCGGCGGAAATTCGGCGGCGCGTAGATTTGGCACTGGATACGGTTAATATGACTGATTATAAAAATTTTTCGCCGAGTAAACTTTCAGGCGGACAAAAACAACGAATAGCAATAGCGGGCGCGGTTGCAATGCGTACAAAAATAATCGTCTTCGATGAACCAACGGCAATGCTTGACCCGCAAGGACGGCGCGAAGTTTTGAACACGATACAAAAATTACACGCGCAGGGCTTGACGATAATTTTAATAACGCACTTTATGGAAGAGGCGGCAACTGCGGATAAAATTTTTGTAATGGAAGGCGGCAAAATTTTAAAAATCGGCACGCCACGAGAAATTTTTTCAGACGTCAAAGAAATAAAAAGACTCGGCTTAGATGTTCCCGTTGCAGTAGAATTGGCGGCACGGCTGAAACTTCCGCAAAAAATTTTAAACGCCAAAGAATTTATCGCCGCGATTAAAAATTTGTGATATAATCCAATGCAAAGAAAGTGGAGCTGATTATGCGGAAAATTTTTTTTGTCATTGGAATTTTTTTTATGTTGGTAGGAGTTTTTGGAATATCTTACACGTGGAATCACGACCACCGAAAAACGGAATTTTTGGAAGAATACGCCAAACTTGAATTTGTATCTGCGCGAGATGAATTTGGAAATTTGGAAGGCGCAAATTTGAGCTTGTGGGATTATCGCTTTGACAAGGCGCAACTTTTAAACAAGGCGATAATTTTTATTGATGGCGTTCCTTGGGAAATTGAAGCTGCCACGCGTCAAACTCTTTCAAAAAGTCAAAACGAAAATAAATTATTTATCCAGTTTCCAAAATTAAGTTTGCGGGATATGCTTACCGCTAAAGAATTTCGGCTAAAATTTTACTACGACAATGGACAGTCAATCGATTTGCCGCTTGGAAAAAAAGAATTAATCGTGTGGCAACGAAAATTGCGTTGGTAGGAGGAATTTTTTGAAACAGTTAATCATAAACGCTGACGACTTCGGCAGACACAAGTTAATAAATTCTGCGGTTGAAAAAGCTTTCCGGAACGGTTGCTTGCGTTCAACAACGATTATGGCGGGCGCAAAATATTTTGATGACGCGGTTGAAATTGCGAAAAGAAATCCAGAATTGGGCGTTGGGATTCATTTTACTTTGGCGAATGGTTTTCCGGTTTTGCCTGTTGAAAAAATTCCAACGCTTGTAACTCCTGAAGGTTATTTTCACGAAAATTATATTGAGTTTATAAAATTGTATGTCAAGGGGCAAATTAACCGTGATGAAATTCAAGCGGAACTTGCCGCGCAGTTGGAAAAAGTTAATCGCGCAGGTTTAAAAATCACGCACTTTGATAGTCATCAGCATTTGCATCATTTTCCCGGAATAATTTCAATAGCGTTGAAACTTGCGAAGGCGGCGAATATACCTGCAATGCGCGTATCCGGTACAAAAATTTTTGACGGCTCAATAGAAAGTTTTGGGCAAATTGTAGGTCGTCTTGGCTTAGGTTCACTTTCAAAATTTGCGGCACATTCGGCACACACAAAAAATATTTTGACGCCGGATCATTTTTCGGGAATTGTAGCGGGCGAAGCGGTTACAGAAAAATTTTTAACCAAGCTGATAAAAAATCTTAAAGACGGCACAACCGAAGTAATGTTACATCCCGGCACTAATAATCAAGTTTTACAAAAATTTTGTGCGTGGGAACACGACTTTGAGGCGGAATTAAACGCGGTAACTTCACCAAAAATTTTGAAGTTGCTTGAAAAAGAAAATGTTACCGCCGTAAATTTCAATGCACTTTTAAAATAGATTTTAACTGTCAGGTGCTAGGGAATTTTTCCTAAAACCTAAGACCTAACACCTAAAACCTAATTTCGACGAAGGAGAAATGAAAATGGCGATTTTCAAACTTAAACCGGCTTGCAAAGATTATCTTTGGGGCGGTCATCGATTGGTTGAAGAATACGGCGTCGAATATGACGGCGCAATTTTGGCGGAGGCGTGGGAACTTTCGGCGCATCCCGCTGGAGCATCAATTATCACAAATGGAGAATACGCGGGCAAAACTTTGACAGAATATCTTGACGCGGAAGGCTTGGAAGTTTTGGGTACGCACTGCCGCCGCTTTCGTGAATTTCCGATTTTGACGAAATTTATTGACGCCAAAGACAATTTGTCAATTCAAGTACACCCGTCAAACGCCTACGCGCTGAAAAATGAGGGACAATACGGCAAAACTGAAATGTGGTACGTACTTGACGCTGAAGACGGCGCGTTTTTGTATTACGGTTTCAAGCAGGAAATTTCCAAAGACGAATTTGAACAGCGCATCAAGGAAAATACTTTGCTGGAAGTTTTGAACGCTGTACCCGTCAAAAAAGGCGACGTGCTTTTCATTGAGTCAGGAACTTTGCACGCCATTGGTAAAGGAATTTTAATCGCCGAAATTCAGCAAAATTCAAACGTCACTTACAGAATTTACGATTACGGCAGAGTTGGCGCGGACGGCAAGAAACGTGATTTACACATTGAAAAGGCGTTGGCAGTTACAAACAGAATCCCTATTGTTAAAAATTCTGAAAGTTATCCGCACGTGGCAGACTGCGATTATTTTACCGTCGATAAATTGAATTTGGACGGAAAATTAACCTACCGCGTACAAGGCAACGTTAATGAAAAATCTTTTTTGAGCATTTTAATTTTGGACGGCGCAGGCGTCATTAGTAGCAAAGGCGAAAAACTTTCCTACAAAAAAGGCGATTCATTTTTCTTGCCCGCAAATTCCGGCGATTGGCAAATTGAAGGCACTTGCGACGCGCTTTTAACTACAATTCGTGAAAAAGCTAATCCAATTCGTGTTGGCGTCAATATTGGCAGTTCGGAAATTCAAATGGGAATTGTCAACGAACAGAATCAGATAATTGATTCAAAAAAATATCCAACTAATCCGAAACGCCCTGCGCGAGAAATTATCGAAGAAACGGCGGGACACATTTTAAAACTTTTGGCAGAAAATAATATACCGCTTGAACAGTGCGTAGGCGTGGGCGTCGGTGTACCCGGCACGATTGACAGGCGAAAAGGCGCGGTTGTTTATTCAAATAATATTCGCTGGGAAGACGTGCAACTTACAAAAACTTTGGGCGAAGTTATTCCCTGCCCTGTAAGAATTGCGAACGATGCAGACTGCGCGGCGTTGGGTGAAGCTGTAGCCGGCGCGGGCAAAAATTTTTCAGATGTTGTAATGTTTACGCTCGGTAACGGCGTCGGCGGCGGAATTATTTTAAACGGCGAAATTTTTGAAGGCGGAATAATGGGCGGCAGTGAAGTTGGTCATCAAGTTATTAGAGTTCACGGCAGACTTTGTACTTGCGGGCGTAAAGGTTGCCTTGAGGCTTATGTTTCAGTTCCCGCGCTTTTAAAGGCGGCGGCTCAAGTTGCAGGTCGTGAAATGACGCTTGACGAAATTTTCAGCCTTGCCAAAAATGAAAACGTCGAAATGATGGAAGTTGTGGAGCAGTATACTTTAATGCTCGGTCAAGGTATTGTAAATATTGTGAATATGTTCCGCCCGCAACTGATTTTACTTGGCGGCGCAATGTCGGCGTATGCAAAAGATTTTATTGAACCGCTGACAGATATTTTGAAAGAAGATTGTTTTGGCGGAGTGCATGCTCCAATTCCCAAAATTTCAATCGCTGAACTCGGCAGTAATGCCGGAATGATTGGAGCCGCTAATCTTTAGGGATTAGGAGTTAGGGGCTAGGGATTAGTGATTTTGAAAATGCTCGAACAAATTGAAACCGGCTTGAAATTTTTACAAACGACACTTATTTATTTAATTTACCCGCCAATTTGCCCGGTATGTGAAGAAATTGTTGACGAACGCTATCAACTTTGCGAAAACTGCGCGAAGAAAATTTTAAGGCTTGACGAAGAAAAAATTTTTCCCGCACCAATTAGCGGCGTCATGAGAATTACGAAATATCGTGGCGGCAGTCGTTCACTTTTGCGCCGTTTAAAATTCGACAGCAATAAAAATGTTTTACCCGCTTTGCAAAAAATTCTGTATGACGTTTCAAGCCGTGACGAAGTTAAAAATTTTTTGGCGAAAGTAAATCTTGCAACATTTGTACCGCTCCACGCTGACAGACTTAAAAAGCGCGGCTACAATCAAACTGAATTGATTTTCAAAGATTGGCTTGAATCAATGAATTTGCCGACAAAAAATTTATTGTTGCGTACAAAGGCAACGCCGCACCTTTACAAATACAATCCTGAAGAACGAAAAGAAATTTTAAAAGGCGCGTTTAGTTTGGTTGAAGGCGTTGAAGTTGCGGGCAAAAATATTTTGATTGTTGACGATATTTTTACAACGGGCGCAACGGCGGCGGGCTGTGCTGAAGTTTTGAAAAACGCGGGCGCGGCGAAAATTTTTGTAATGGCGTTTGCGTCAGATTTTGGAGAGGATAAAATTAAATGAGCAATTCTTTTCGCAGTCTTGCCGGTTTCGGTAAGCGAATGGAATATTATTTTATCGGTCAAATGTTGCGTGAAGGTCTTGATTGTTACGTTCCATTGGTTGACGATCACGGCGTTGATTGTATTGTAAAAAAATCAGACGGCACTTTCATAGAAATTCAAATTAAAGCTCGTTCCAAAGACGTGAAACAAGGCGACGCGGCTTTATTTGCGGCTATTGAACATACCGAACGCGCAAATTATTATTTTGTCTTTTATTCTGAAAGGCTTGATTGTATGTGGATTTTATCTTCTGAAGAATTTTTGCAAGAGTGCGTTACAAATAAAAGCGGCAAAAACGTCGGCAAGCACAGCATTTGGTTTAACGGTTGCCGAAATAATCAAGAGTACTGTAAGCCGAAATTTGACAAATATATTTGCAATGATTTTTCAAGATTTAAATAAATTGATGAATTTATAGATAGAATACGCAATTTCAGATTAATTAAAAAGAATGGAGCTGAAACAGATGAATGAGATTTTACTTGGCGACAGCATAGCCTTGATGAAAGAGCTTGAATCTGATTTTGTTCATTCTATTATTTCTGATATTCCTTATGGTATTGGTTGTGATTATTGGGATGTTTTCCACGATAATAAAAATTCTGCGTTGCTTGGAACCAGTAAAGCGCAAATCAAGGCGGGAAATGTTTTTAAACATCGTGGAAAACCTTTGAACGGTTGGTCGGAGGCTGACAAAAAAATTTCAAGGGAATACCAAAGTTGGTGTGAAAGTTGGGCTGAAGAATGGTTGCGAGTTTTAAAACCGGGCGCGTCAACATTTATTTTTGCCGGGCGCAGAATGGCTCACAGGTGTATTTGTGCAATGGAGGACGCAGGTTTTATTTTTAAAGATATGATAGCTTGGGAAAAAGAACAGGCACATCACCGCGCACAACTCATTGAAATTATTTTTGACAGACGCGGAGATTTTGACAATGCAAAGAAATGGCACGATTGGCGAGTTGGAAATTTGCGCCCGATTTTTGAACCTGTCCTTTGGTTTATGAAGCCTTATAAAATTGGCGGAACATTAGCAGATAATGTTCGTGATTATGGAATTGGGGCTTTTAATGATGAAATGTGGAAAAAATATTCTCCAAATTCGGCTAACACTTTGAAAATAAAAAGTTATCAAGATGATTATGGCTTACACCCCGCGCAAAAGCCGTTAAATATTCTGAAGGCTTTAATTGAATTGGTTACAATTAAAGGGCAGATAGTATTGGATCCTTTTTGTGGATCAGGTTCGACACTCGTCGCCGCAAAACAACTGGAAAGAAAATTTCTTGGTTTTGAATCGGACAAAAATTTTTTTGAAATTGCTAAAAAAAGATTAGACAAAGTTGAAATTCAAAGTACATTAAATTTATCAAATTAAGGAGTTTTTTCGTTGCACGAAGCATCACTTGCAGAAAGTATTTTAAAAATCGCGCAGGACGTAGCCGCCGAAAATCAAGCTGAAAAAATTTCTGCGATAGGTTTAAAATTGGGCGATATGGCGGGCGTTGAAATTGACGCGCTAAATTTTTCTTTCGACGTTATGAAAAAAAATACAATCGCCGAAAATGCTACACTGAAAATTAACCGCGTCCCAATTCAAGCGCAGTGCAATAATTGCGGAAAAATTTTTACAGTGGAGCATTACAATTTTTTTTGTCCCGAATGTGACGGGGTTTTAATTTTGAAAAGCGGGCGCGAACTTTTGGTAGAGTTTGTGGACTGCGAATAGGAGGAAATTTTTTGGCAACGATAAAAGCGCACATTAACAACATTGCACTTTCACACACGATTTTTGACTTGCCGTTTGCATTTATAGCGGCGTTGTTGGCGTCAAATGGAACTGTCAGCGGCTGGACTTTATTTTTAATAGCGTTGGCGGTAACTTCAGGACGGGCGGCGGCAATGGCGATAAACAATTTGGCAGATTTAAAATATGACAAACTGCAACCGCGTATGAAATACCGCGCAATGGTACGCGGCGAAATTTCAAAGGCGGAGGCGTTAATTTTTATAATCGTCTGCTTGCTGATAATGGTTGCAACCGTCGCGCAGTTGCCGCCAATTTGTCTGAAACTTTTACCTGTAGCCGCGTTGCCGTTTATAATTTACCCGTTTACAAAAAGATTTACGGGCTTTTGTCACGTAGTTTTGGGAATTGCAATAGCAATGGCACCGGCGGGCGGTTGGGTTGCAGTCACGGGCGAAATTTTTTCAGTACCGATGATAATTTTATGTTTGGCGATAGTTTTTTGGATGGCGGGATTTGATGCAATGTACGGCGCACAAGATGAAAAATTTGACAAGGCACACGGCTTGCACTCAATGGCAACAGAATTTGGCGCAAAAGGCGCGTTCAAAATTTCTAAAATTATGCATGTGCTTTGTATAGTTTGTTTGCTGATTGTAGGAATAATTTTAAATTTGGGTTCAATTTATTTTTTAGGCGTAGGAATTGCAGCGGGGACTTTAATTTATCAGCATAGCATTGTTAGCCCAAAAGATTTTTCGCAAGTTACGCAAGATTATTTTATGAGAAATGGAATTGTTTCAGTGGCGATTTTAATTTGCACGTGGTTAAATTATATTTGGTAAATTCTCAAGAAAATTTTTCCAGTCTAAACGCTTTACAAAAAGTTTGAAACGTTCGCCTTGTTTTGCATTGTCTTCAAAAAATTTTATAACCGCGTCAATAATTTCAAAAACTTTTTCAACAAAAAAATCATTGGCGATTTTAATTTGTACGTGGTTAAATTATGTTTGGTAAATCTGCAAGAAAATTTTTCCAGTCTGAACGCTTTACAAAAAGTTTGAAATGTTCACCCTGTTTTGCATTGTCTTCAAAAAATTTTATAACCGCGTCAACAATCTCAAAAACTTTTTCGGCGTCTTTAACAATAGGTGGAAATTTTTCACCGCGAAAATAAATTATGTAACCTGCGCGACAACCTTTAATTCCGATGTCGTTAGTCTCAACTTTCATACAATCGTGCGGGCAACCTGTTACACCGACGTTAAATTTGTGCGGCAAAATTTGTCCGGCGTGGCGTTTCTCAATTTCAGCGGCGATTTTCAAAGTGTCAATCTGCCCAAATTTGCAAAATTCGCTACCTTGACAAGCCGTAACAGTTTTAAAAGTTGCACCGACAGACGCCGCCTCAAGTTGACTTTCTGAAATAATTTTTTCAATTTTCGGGAGGTCGTCTTTTTTTATTGAAGGAATTGCAATTTCTTGACGGCTCGTCAAATGTACAAAGCCTGAGCCAAAATTTTTAGCAAGCTCCTGAATTGTTGCAAGTTGTTCAGCCGTAAAATTGCCGCCAATTCCTTTAAGCCTTACCGTCACAAGATTTTCCTGTTTCTGATTCGTATAAAATTTTTCCATTTTATAAACTCCTTTCTGTCAAGTTACGATATATTTTTGAATGGAGGTTTTAATATGAAAATCAATCCCGTTAATGGCTGGAGTCAAAATTTTTCCACGTATGAAAATTCTCAAGCCGACTACTCAAAAACCTTTTCAAAAGTTTTGAACAATGTTAAAAATGGCAGACCTGCCAATTACAATGAAGAAAATATGGCAAGTCAAAAAACTCAAACAGTAACGCAAATTCTTTCAGACGGCTCAACTTTGGTAACTGTTTATGATGAAAGCGGGCGCGTAATTTCTCAACATAAAACCGCCGCCACAAATTCTGATTCAAACGCGCAAATTTTAGATACAAAGACTGAAAATAATTTCGGTTTAGGCGAACTTTCAAATTTTAATTTAGTCAATCTTCAATGATACAAATATAATCCTGTAAAATTTAAAAATCAAGTGCTTTTGACGGTTAAAGCTGCATTGCACAATCTGAAAAAAAGTTATAGAATTTGTGAATCATTTTTTGAAGGAGAAATTTTTTTGGAATTTATAAAAGTGCGCGGCGCACGTGTTCACAATCTGAAAAATATTAATGTTGAAATACCGAGAGAAAAATTTGTAGTAATTACGGGAGTTAGCGGCAGCGGCAAAAGTTCCCTTGCGTTTGATACGATTTACGCCGAAGGGCAACGCCGTTACATGGAAAGTCTTTCAAGTTACGCACGGCAATTTCTAGGTTTACCTGACAAGCCGGACGTTGAATTGATTGAAGGTTTAAGCCCCGCCATTGCGATAAATCAGAAAACTACAAATAATAACCCGCGCTCCACCGTTGGAACTGTTACAGAAATTTATGATTATCTGCGCTTGCTTTTTGCAAGGATAGGCAAGCCGCACTGTCCAAATTGCGGTAAGCCCGTAACGCCTCAAAGTTTGGATCAAATTTTGGAACAAATTTTAAAACTTTCTGAAGGCACGAAATTTATTTTGCTTGCGCCAATAGTCAACCGTCAAAAAGGCACTCACAAAGATATTTTGGAGCGGCTGAAAAATTCCGGCTTCGTGCGCGTTCAAATTGACGGCAAACTTTACGACCTTGACGAAGAAATTAAACTTGCAAAAACCGTCAAGCATACGATTGAACTTGTGGTAGACAGGTTAATTATTCGTGAGGGTATTCGTTCGCGGCTGTCAGATTCTTTGGAAACTGCGCTGAAATTCGGTAACGGCGTTGTTTACGTTCAAATTGACGAAAAAATTTTGACGTTCAGCGAAAAAAATGCTTGCGTTGATTGCGGAATTTCTTTGCCGGATATTGAGCCGCAACTTTTTTCTTTCAACAGTCCGCGTGGCGCGTGTCCAACTTGCGGCGGCTTAGGAAAGATTTTTCGGCAGTTGAATTGGGAAAGTATGTTTGAATGGATGCAGGCGGTACACGAATTTAAAACTAACGATGACGCCTTTGATCTTTGCCCGGATTGTCACGGCAATAGATTAAATCCTGCCGCGTTGAGTGTTACGGTTGCAGATTTAAATATTGCTCAAGTTTGTGATATGTCGGTTGAACGTTGCGGCGAATTTTTTATTGCACTGGATGAAAAACTCAATGACACGGACAAAAAAATTTCTAAGCAAGTTTTGAAAGAAATTAAATCACGGCTGAAATTTTTATGTGATGTTGGACTGGATTATTTAACTCTGTCAAGAAAATCTGCAACATTGAGCGGCGGCGAATTTCAAAGAATACGCCTTGCAACGCAAATTGGCTCGGCTTTAACAGGTGTGCTTTACGTTTTAGATGAGCCGTCAATAGGTTTACACCAACACGATAACGAAAAACTTTTGGAAACTTTAAAAAATCTGCGCGACTTGGGAAATACTTTGCTTGTAGTTGAACACGACGAAGAAACAATGCGGGCGGCTGATATGCTTGTTGATATTGGACGCGGCGCGGGTAAACTTGGCGGCGAAGTCATCGCACAAGGTACGGCGGACGAAGTTTCAAAAAATCCAAATTCTTTAACCGGCGATTATTTAAGCGGACGTGAAAAAATTTCCGTACCTGCCGAACGTCGAAAAGCTGAAAATTTCTTAGAATTTGAAAATCTTACCGCCAATAATTTAAAAAATATTTCTGTAAAAATTCCGCTGGAAGTTTTGACGATTATAACCGGCGTTTCAGGTTCGGGAAAATCTACGCTGATTGATGAAGTTGTTTATCCGCGCCTGATTAAAGATACTGCCACGCTGAAAAAATTCGGCGTCAACACGATTATTAAAATTGATCAAGACCCTATTGGACGTTCGCCGCGTTCAAACGTTGTAACTTATACGAAAATTTTTGACAAAATCAGAAATATTTTCGCCGTTACGCAGGGCGCAAAAATTCGCGGCTACAATTCAAGCCGTTTTAGTTTCAATGTAAAAGGCGGACGTTGTGAAAGTTGCAGCGGCAATGGCGTAAAAAAAATTCCTATGAACTTTTTGCCCGATGTTTATGTTACTTGCGACGTTTGCAAGGGCGCACGTTTCAACGCCGAAACTTTGGAAGTTAAATACAAAGGTAAAAATATCGCCGAAGTTTTATCAATGACGGTTGATGAGGCTTTGACTTTTTTTGAAAATGTTCCTGCGATTCAGCGAATGTTGCAAGTATTGCACGACGTAGGCTTAGGCTATATCGAACTTGGACAACCTGCGAACACTTTAAGCGGCGGCGAAAGTCAGCGCGTAAAACTTGCCGCGCAGTTGGCGCGTCCAATTACTCAACTGAAAAATATTTACATTATGGACGAACCTACAACCGGCTTGCACTTTGACGACGTGAAAAAGTTAATCGCCGTCGTCCAAAGATTGGTTGAACGCGGCGATAGTGTGATTATTATCGAACATAATCTTGACGTTATCAAAAACGCAGATTATATAATTGACTTGGGACCAAATGGCGGCGATAGAGGCGGCGAAGTTGTTGCATTTGGAACGCCGGAAACCGTCGCGCAGGTTGAAATTTCCTATACGGGACAAGCTTTAAAAAATTTATTTCAAAACTGAATATTCGATTGAAGGACGCCCGCCGGTAGAATAATTTATTCTGCTGACGGCTTTTTTTTGTTCAATTAAATAATTCAGGTAACGGCGAATTGTCATTTTTGAAAAATTTGTTTCGGCGGAAATTTCTTCACTTGTCATAAAACGCCCGCAATTTTTTTCAGAAATAAGGCATTCGTAAATTTTATCAAGCGTCTGTTGCTGTAAACCTTTTTTCAATACGCCGCAAGAATCATCCGAAAAATCTTTTTCAGTTGCCATAATTGTATTTATAATTTCGTCCAATTCTTTTTGCGTGTAAGTTCCTTTAAGTTGCAGGGAACGTCGCAATAAAAATTTTTTTATCGCCTCATAAAATCTGGCATACGTGAATGGCTTTATTAAATAATCTGTAATTCCCAAATGAAAAGCCTCTTCAATGTGTTCAGCGTCGTTTGCCGCCGAAATTATTATTGCTTCAGTCGTGTTGCCACGCCGCCGCAATTCTTTTAAAAGTTCCAAGCCGGTATATCCTGCCATATAAATATCAAGCAAAATTAAATCTATTGGATTTTTCGCCAAAAATTCCAACGCCTCTTTGCTGTTGTAAAACGTTGCAACAATATTTAATTCCGGCGTTTTTAACGCAAATTCGCGGTTTACGGCGGCAACCATTAAATCATCTTCCACTATAACAATTTTCATTTGTAAAACTCCTTCGCAACGTTCCAAGTTTGCAAAAAATTCTTTACCATAAAATTTAATAAAATGCGTCAATAATCTTTAAAATAATATCGTAATTTTTTCTAAGTTATAAAAATAAAATTCCGTTTAAAATAAAAAAATCCGCCGAATCGACGGAGCTAAAAATTATTTCAGCAGAGAATTAATTTTATCCCAATTAAGGTTTGTCAAAGCTTCCTTAATCTCTCTGTAACGATCAACTACATCTGGCGGCAATTTATATTCTTGCAACGACTGCAAAACAAAATTCAATGAATCATCATCGAAGTTAGCTGCCGCCTCTTTCATTGCCTCGAAGGCTTCAGCCAATTCATCTTCAGAAATTTGCGGCTTGTTCAAATTATTTTCTTCGTGTTCAAACAGAGGATCGAATATTTCAATATAACTTATGTACAAATTCAAAAGTTGTTCGGTATCGTTCAAAATTTCATTGAAGTAGCCGGAATTTCCAGCATCTTCCAAACGCCGCGCCCTGTCAGAAAGTTCATTCGCCCCGATAACGCGGGCGGAACTTTTCAGCGCGTGTACTTTGGTTGTGTAATTTTTCCAATCGCCATTGGCGCAGTAAAAGCCAATTTCGTCCGCCGTTTCCGGTATCGAAGTTACAAAAACTTTCAGCGCGTTTATATAAGATTCAACGTCGCCGCAATGTTCAACGCCTTCTTTGACATTCAAGCCGCTTACATGATTTAACCATTCCGGCAAAGTGTCTATCGGCTTTTCTTCAACTTCGACTGCGGCAGGTGCAGAATTTGTATCAGACGAAATAACTTTTTCCGGCGGAAGGTACTGCATAATTATTTCTTCAAGTTTTACACTGTTGATAGGCTTTGTCAGATAATCCTGAAAACCGGCGGCAATATATTTTTCACGTGCGCCGCTAATTGCATTTGCCGTTAAAGAAATTACCGGCGTATTTTTATTCAGGTTGTCTGAAAGTTTTTTCATTTCCTGCAAAGTTTCGATACCGTCCATTTTCGGCATACGATGATCCAAGAAAATTATATCATACTTGTTTTGCGTGATAAGTTTCAGACAATCGAAGCCGCTTTCAGCCGTGTCCAGTTTGATTTTAGTTTGTTTGAGCAAGCCTTTGACAACGGTTAAATTCATAATTGTATCATCAACAACCAAAATTCTTGCGTTTGGCGCGGTAAATTTTTCATGATATTCTTTATGTTGCTTGATTGAACGGCGGAACGCCTCTTCAAAGTCGCCAATAGGTTCAGCGTTTGTAATTTTTTGTTCAATCTCAAACCAGAATTTGGAGCCTGCGCCGTAAACGCTTTCAACTTCCAATTTTGTATTCATCAAATTTAAAAGGCGTTGCGTGATATTCATACCCAAGCCTGTACCTTCGATTGTACGGTTACGCTTTTCTTCGATACGTTCAAACGCGCTGAAAAGTTTTTTAATATCTTCCGGCTTGATACCAATTCCAGTATCGCGGACACTGAATCTTAATTTAACTTTGTCGGCAGTTTGTTCAGCTTTTTCAACTCTCAAAGTTATACTTCCGGCTTCGGTATATTTTACGGCGTTTGTTAAAATGTTCGTCACAACTTGTCTAATTCTTATTTCGTCGCCAAACAAGCCGGTAGGAAGACTTTTATCGACGTGCACAATTAATTTTAACTTTTTCTTTTCGGCGCGTTTCTGAATCATATTAACCAAGTCATTCATCATTGAGCTTAATTCGTATTCGACGGGGATAATTTCCATTTTACCCGCCTCAATTTTTGAAAAGTCCAGAATATCGTTGACAATTCCCAAAAGATTATTTCCCGCCGTGCGAACATTTTCAGAGTACTCTAAAATATTTTCGTCTTTCGCCTCGCGCAGAATCATTTCATTCATTCCGAGAATTGCATTAATTGGCGTGCGTATTTCGTGGCTCATATTTGAAAGAAATTCGCTTTTAGTTTTGCTTGCTTGAAGGGCGGCTTCGGTTTCCAGTTTCAATTCTTTATTTTCTTGCGTCTTCAAGGCAGCGCGGGCAGACATAATCAGAATAACCAACATTGCTATCATACCACCGAGCATCGCCATATGAATATATTCGGTTCCGGCTGACACTGCATCACTTGTAACAATTCCAAACAACGCCATTTCATCGCCCAAAATTTTTGCTCCGAATCCTACAAAATGTTCGTGATTGTAATTGTATGGCGCAATGGCGCGTTTTTCAGTTGCAAGTTTACTGCCAACTTCTTTTGCAAAAAAATCTGTGAATCCCGGCGAATTAAAAAGTTCATTATAAAGCGAATCGTTTTGGGTTTTTGTAAGCTCAATCCATTCGCTCTTGCGATTAGCCAAATTTATTCTGCCCATACCGTCATAACTTATTACGCCGAAAAGTTCCGGCAAATTTTCATTGCTGTAAATTTGATAACAAGCGCAATGTTCGCCGTTCATAAGAATAGGCGTTGCCAAAATCAAGCCAACTTGCCCATCATAAATAACAACATCTTCGCCTCTGAAGGCACCGGAAATTAAATTCAACTTGTCCTGTGGAAAATTCCCAACAGCTGCAATAATTGGGCGTCCGTCTGCATGCAAAATTCCCGAAATGTGCGTACTTTTGCCAAGCAAATTTGCCATTTTATTAAATTCTTCAAGCGTTACCGAGCCATTTTCCACCCAACTTGCGCCGTTATGCATCCCTTGAATTTCACGATTCAAAGTATTTTCAATCGAATATGAAACCGTGCCGATATGACGTAAAACATTTGCCTCAAGGGCGTCATTTAATTTACTTGTTATAGCTCCGTGAATCAAATAGCCGATGCCGCAAAGTGCCGTTGCCACAAGCAGAAATTCATAAATTACGCGTCGATTAATCTTTTTCATAATAGCCGCCGTCCTCCAAAAATTCGCAATACTCCTTCACGGCGTCATTAATATTTGTGAACCCGCCGTCGTAACCCGCGCCAAGCAGTTTTCTTGTATCAGCTTGAGTAAAATTTTGATATTTGCCGCGTAAAGTTTCCGGGAAATCGATATATTCAATTTCGCCTTTGCCGAGTGCGGAAATTACAGCCTGCGCGACGGCGTTAAAAGTTGTGGCGTTGCCGGTTCCGCAGTTGTAAATTCCGTTTTCAATTTCATTTTCCCAACACCAAAGATTAACTTTCGCCACGTCCTTAACGTAAATAAAATCGCGTTTTTGTTCGCCGTCCGCGTAACCGTCAGTACCTTTGAAAAGTTTTATCACGCCGCCATTTTTAACTTGATTGTACATTTGATAAGCGATTGACGCCATGCGCCCTTTGTGAAATTCCTGTGCGCCAAAAACGTTGAAATATCTCAAGCCAATAATTTTTCCGTCGGTGTCGTCAAGGTTTCTTCTAACAAAATTATCAAACATCAATTTAGAAAAAGCGTAGGGATTTAACGCGCCTTCGCAAGTTTCTTTTTCAGTAAAGCCATTGTGTCCGTTGCCGTAAGTTGCCGCGCTGGAGGCGTAAATTAAATCTGTGCCGTTATTTATGCAAAAATATAACAATTCCTGCGAATATTCGTAATTAGTTTTCATCATATAATTAACGTCATATTCCATTGTATCAGAGCACGCGCCGTTATGGAAAATAACTTCAGCGTCAATAATATCTTCCATTATCAAATCCAAAAATTTTTCATAGTGCATATAATCGTGGAATCTTAAGCCGCAAAGATTTTTATATTTTTCAGTTTTGCCGAGATCGTCCACAATTAAAATATCGTCTTCGCCGCGTTCATTCAACGCACGAACGATATTGCTGCCGATAAAACCCGCTCCGCCTGTAACTATAATCATTAAAAAAACTCCTTTCAATTTAACACTTGTAAAATTTTTTTCAAGAATTGATGAATTACAATGCACCAAATTTCCAGTGATATTTTCGTGCTTGCTTGTCTTTCCATTTTATGAATTTCGGATCGTTAATTCTCTTTTCAAAAACATCTGTTATTTTGTCGCTGTTTTGTGTCGTCGCTACGAATACAAAATAAATGAATTGATTTATTGTCTCTCCTTGCTTTTTCGTTAATTTCTTCCCGTCTATCGTGCGGTTGTCAAGCCATTCTTCAATCTTTTCAAAATTTGGAGCTATGCACATTTGCATTTCACCATCTACTTTTTGCGGCTCATTCCTGATTATTCCTATGTCTTCAAGTTCGTAAACTTTATTCATTCCGCGTGATACTGCCTGTTTTTCTTCCTTTGGTTTCGGAAATTTTACCATTTCGTTACTTCCTTTCAGAGAAAAATTTTTTCAATTCAATGCCTGTAATAATTCGTCGCGGCTTACTGCGTAAGTACCAACTTTCGTAACAACGACGCCCGCCGCCACGTTTGCCAAATACGCCGCTGATGTAGAGTTTAATTTTCCTGCCAATCCCAATGTAAAAACTGAAATAACCGTATCGCCCGCGCCGGAAACGTCAAATACTTCCTGCGTTTTGGCTTTTATGTGTGAAACATTTTCGCCGTTAATGACGCTTAAACCTTTTGCCGAGCGTGTAACAATTAAGCCGCTCAAATTAAATTTTTCAATGACACCACGCGCCGCCTTTTCAATTTCGCCATCTTCATTTGGAATTTTTTTCGGCAAAATGTCATTCAGTTCCTTCAAATTCGGTGTAATAAAATTTGCGCCGCTGTATTTTGTCCAGTCGTCGCCTTTTGGGTCAACCGTCACGATTTTATTTTGTTCGCTGCATTTTTGAATAATCGTTTGGCAAACTTTTTCGGTACAAACGCCCTTGCCGTAGTCAGAAATTATAACCGCGTCAACGTTTTTTATTTGTGCCGTAATGTTCAGTAAAAATTTTTCGGCGTCTTCATCAGTCAAATTTCTGTCGTCTTCAAAATCAAGCCGCAACATTTGCTGATGTCCGCTGATAACTCTGATTTTAGTTGTGGTAGGTTTTTCAGTCCTCATTACGCCCAAAATATCAATCCCGCGTGAAATTAGTTTGTCAATCAAAGTATCGCCGTGCGTTTCAGTTCCAATTTGTGCAATTAGCGAAGTTTGACAACCTAGCAATGATAAATTGTGTACCACGTTAGCCGCGCCGCCAAAAGTTTCTTTAATTTTTGTAACGCGGTTAATTGGCACGGGAGCTTCCGGCGAAATTCTAGAAACTTCGCCGAAATAATATTTATCCAACATTGCATCGCCTACTACCAACACGCGGCATTTGTCGGCGGTTTCTGCTACAAAAGTTTTTAATATTTCGTGATTCAAAATTTTTAGCTCCTTAATTTTAGAAAATCTTTTGTTTATCTTACGTAGTTTATTTTTAGTGAAAATTAATTTTATCTAATACGGCATTTCTTTTCATTTTTGTAAAAAAGAAAAGAAACGCTGGGAGCAAATGCTCTTACTCATCGCATTTGCAAGAAAAGAAAAAACTTTCCGCGTATGATTCAATCCTTGAATAGCAAGTGCTCCTATTCGTCACATTTGCAACGCGGCGGCGGTTTACTAAAGAGCACGCCTGCTACGCAGCCGCGCATCCTTGACCGCCGTTTTTATCAAATTATTCTTAATTTCAATGCTTAAAATTTGCCTCCTAAAGTTCGATAACACGACATTGATATTTTCCGTACATACGCGGAATTTTTTCAGCGGGTTGCCCGTATGTTTCCAAAAGTTCATCAACATATTTCATAACAATTTCAACGGGAATTTTTTTCATACATTCCAAATTTTCTGCGCCCTCTTTTGGACAAATATGCTTGCCGCAAGGATGACAACTTACCGGCGTTTTTATCAAAATATCTTTGGCGTCGTATGGATAAAATCCCGGTACAGGCGACGCGCCAAACATTGTTACAATCGGAATATTTCTTGTAACGCCTATATGCATGGGTCCGCTGTCAGTCGTCAACATTAAAACGCAATTATCCAAAAATCCTGCAACTTCAGCCAAAGTTAATTCGCCCGTGAAAATTTTCAGCAACGGCGAATTTTTTTGCTCCATTTTATCAATACAAGCAGTAACAATTTCTTTATCCATTCCGCCGCCCATAAAAGCCACGCCGTAGCCGCGTTCAATTAAATTATCTGCGCACTGTGCAAAATATTCGTCAATCCAGCGTTTTGTCAGCCAACTTGCACCAATGTTAAACGCCACAACTTTTGTATCCGCCGCAAAATTTTTTCTAAAAATTTCATCTGCGTTATTTTTAGATTTTTCGTCAATCCACATTTCTAAGCCGCCGTCGTCAATTTTTTCAATTCCTACAGCTTGCGTTAAAACGTCGAAATGTGAATGTACCTGATGTTTCACTGCTTTTAAATTCGGCAAAACCTTTGTAAAGAAAAACGAAAAACCGGGCTTAGAGTAGCCGACAATTTTTTTTGCGCCGCTGAAAGCCGCCAACGCAGAGGCGCGTTCGTTCCTGTGCAAATTTATCACTAAGTCAAAATTTTCTGCGCGAATTTTTTTTATAAATTTTACAAAGTTGGGAATGTTATCATCTGCGCCCTTTTTGTCGATTAGCAAACATTCATCAATATTTTTGTTGTACTGTACCAAGTCAGCCAATTTTTTGTCAGCTAAAAGTGCAATGTGCGCCGTTGGAAAATTCGTCCGCAATGTTCGCAATACCGGCGTAACCAATAATAAATCGCCAATGTGCATTAAGTTTATCACTAAAATTTTTTTATACATAATCTGCTCCAATATTTTTTTTTAACTAATTCAATTTAGCAAAAAAAAATCCTGTCAACTCGACAGGTTTTTTAAATTTCAATCGTAGTTTGATTCAATCCCAAAATTCGGTTGTACTGAATATCTTTCGCCAAAGAATTTAAAACTGCAATTCCGTCCATTGAAAAATTTTCTTCGGCTTTGTAAGTTACGGGATTAAAAATTTTGCCGTTGTCGCGCAGAGTTATCAGCAAATTTTTCTCGGCAGTCAAGGAAATTATTACATCAACATTGACGGATTTACCGGCGGCTACTTTTTCTATGT
Source organism: uncultured Selenomonadales bacterium (assembly GCA_937877565.1). Taxonomy (GTDB): domain Bacteria; phylum Bacillota; class Negativicutes; order Selenomonadales; family Selenomonadaceae; genus Quinella. The sequence goes on from CALFJB010000035.1 coordinate 57,846, forward strand.
TCAAAATAATTTCCTCAAGTGCAACGCCAACTTTTACGGCACTTTTTCGCGCCTCTGAATTATTTTCAAGCACGCTGATTGATTCTGCAGAAACTTTGACGGCGTTTTCTAAATTCGCTTTAATTGAAACATCGTACAAAATTTCAGGATTTCCACTTTCAATCAGAAAAATATCTTTGGACTTTTCGCCAAACTTTTTCACGTAAAAAATTAAAATCATAAACGCGCCAATTTCTGCGATGCTGAAAGAAATCCAAACGCCGTTGACGCCATAAATTTTTGAGAGTATGACGGCGGCAGGTAAAATTATTAAAAATCCGTCGGCAAGCGGGATAATCGTTCCCGCCGTGCGTTGCTTAATCACGGAATAATAATATATCATAACGCCCAAAAACATTGTACCGATTAAACTTGGCGTAAATAATCTTAAAGCCGTCGCGCCGTCTTCAAATAAACTTGGAGGCAAATTGTAAATGTGCAAAATTGTTTTCGGCGAAACACACGCAAATATTACAAAGCAAGTTATTAACGTCATTGCAACTTTAAGTGTGCGAATCAGCATTTTTTTGACGCTTGAAAAATCTTTTTCGCCGTAAAGCATCCCGATTATTGGCATTGAAGAATCGCAACAAGCATAGTTAAGCACACTCAAAACTGAAAGGCATGCAATACAAATTGAATACATAACCATTGCGGACGCGCCGCCAACTTCGCCGATTATCTGATAAATTACCCAAACTTTTATTGCTCCTAAAATCAGCGCAATAAATCCCGGAAATCCCGTTTTGAAGATTGAAATTGTCTGCTCGAAAATTTTTTTCAGCCCGTATTTAAAAATACTGACAAAGTGAAGTTTTCTTTCCTTGAAAAAACCGTAGCCTAGAAGCATATAGATAAAGCAAGCAGTATCGCCGACAATCAACGCCACGCCCGCGCCGTAAATTCCAAAGGGTATGTAGCCGACAAAAATTATTGTCAAAGAAATGCTTAAAAATTGCTGAACAGCGGCACTGCGGCTGATTGTTTTTGCCATACCTTCAACGCGCAGGAGGTTTCTCAAAACAATTATAAAAACCATTAACGCCGTGCGATAAATGAAAATCGACAGGTAAATTTGAATGTATTTTTGAATTTCCGCTTCCGGCGATAAAATTTTTGAAATTTCCTGACTGAACGGCGCAAGCAACGCTATAAAAAAAGCGCAGATTAGCCCCAATGTCAAAACGATACTGAAAATATAATCTGCTTTATCATTTTCCCGCGCACCGGCGGCAACTGCGATCATTGCGGCGGCTCCTGCCGAAATTAAAATTGACAACGCACACGCCGCTTGATTCAGCGGAATACAGGCGTAAATGCTTGCCATTGCAACAGGATCAATCAAATTGCCGACAATTATGCCGTTTATGACGTTGCCAAGATAAATTGACGCCGTAGCCAAAATTGTCGGTAAAAAAAGCTCGTTGAATTTTTTATTAACCAGATCGTTATTTTTTTTGAAGTTTAGTTCCATTTTATTTTCTGTAAGGTTTAACTTTCCAGTAGTCTACAAAGTCATCACTGAAAAAATAATTCCCCTGCAATTTTTCCTTGTTATTTTTAAGTTCCAAATATAAATTTCTGTCTCTGAAGAAAAGCCACATTTGCGCCGGAAGATTATAGGCGCAACCTTTAAAGCCAAATTTTTTGTAAGTGATTGACATTGCCTTATTCGTCCACAAAGTGCAATGCACGGGTACAGGCAACAAATAAAACCATTCCGGGTCTTGAGGAACTTCCTCACAAATTAAAGTATGCAACGCCATTGTACCGTCAGGTTTTATTAAATCAATAATTTTTTCAACGTCGCCTTGAGTACCGAGCAAATGTTCAAATACTGAAGTTGAAACAAGAAAATCGAAACTTTGCGGCTTTACTTCGTCCTTCGTCAAATAGTTTTCGTCCAACGGCTCCATATAAGCATCAAATTTTTTCAACCAAACTTTTTTCAAGCGTTCGTTAATTTTGTTGGCAAGTTTACCGTCGCCCGCTCCAAAATCAATAGTGCGCCAATCGTCTTTGAAAATTCCGAGATTTACCAAATTTACAAACATATTCGCTTGAGTTTCAAGGCGTTTCAACCACGAAGGATCTACAATTTTGTAATCTACTTTTTGGTCGAAAACTGCTTTATGAGCCTTAGTATTAAACGCGCTCCAATCTTCGTGAGACATTTCGTAAAGCGTTTTTGAAACAACCAGCCCGCAATTTTCACAGCGTACATATTCAAAAATTTCCGGCTTGTCGATATATTCCTTAGCCGTTGAATCAAGTTTTTTCTCAAAATACGGCGTCATTTCCGCGCCACATACAAAACATTTCATAATTTTAACCTCCGACTAAATATTTAACAAATATCCGCCGTCAACAAAAAAATTTTGCCCCGTGATAAAATCTGCGCGAGTACTCAACAAAAATAAAATCATACCTGTAATATCTTCAGGATTGGCAACGCCCAAAATTTGCCGTGAAATTATTTCGTCGCCGGAAAATCCACTTTCAGCCATACCTGTTTTAGTTATTCCGGGAGCAACCGAATTTATTCTGTGTCCGTTTCTGATAATTTCTTTTGCCAAAGATTTAATCGCAGTTTGTACAGCCGCCTTTGCCGCAGAATACGCAAATAAACTTTTGGGCGCGTCCGTTGCCGCAACCGAACTCATCACAACGAACGAAGATTTTAAATTGGAAAATTTTTTCTTTGAGGCAATTTCAATAAAATCAATCATTCCCCAAAAACTTGTATCAAAAATTTTCTGTGCAAGCTCCCTGTTAAAAGAATTTATTGGCGTCAATCCAAAAATCCCCGCGCTGTAAATTCCGCCGTCAATTTTGCCGTAAATATTTTTGAAATTTTCCAGCGCGTTCGCCCAATTTTCAGCCGTCGCGCAGGTTACATCTAAGCTGACAGTAAAAATTTTTTCCGGCGCAATTTCTTTTAAAGCGTCAAGGCGTTCAGTATTTCTGCCAATCGCTAAAATATTTGCGCCGCCTTTTACAAGTTCAATCGCCGCGCTTTTACCAATTCCCGAAGACGCACCGACGATTATAAAATTTTTACCGCTAAAATCAAAATTCACATTCATTTAAATTTCTCCAATCGGCAAACGAATTAAATTGCTTAAATCTGTAAGCGCGGACGCAATGGACATTCCGACGCCAAAACCGCTAAGCAATGACAAGCCGCTTTGCATTTCTGAAATTAAAATTGGAATAGACGCAGAACTTGTATTGCCAATTTTTCCCGCGTTGAAGGGAACTTTTTCAGGCGTCAAATTTAATTGCAACATTACATTTTCAACAATCAATTTATTTGCTTGATGCAAGAAAAATTTATCCACGTTAGAAATTTTTACATCGGCAAAATTTATTAAATCTTTTAAATTGGGCGGTACAAATTGCGCCGAAAATTTCATAACTTCCACGCCGTCCATTTTTACAAAATTTTCTTCGTCGTCAAAAAAATTTTTTTCCACATTAAGCGGTTCCCTTAACGAGCCGCGCCGAACTATTATATTTTCGTACAATTCTCCGAAACTTTGCAGATTGAAAAACATTTTTTGCCCGTTGCACTTTGAAATTACAGTAGCTGTGCCGCCGTCGCCAAAAATCGACATTGCAGAAATATCGCCGTCAAAAACTCTGCGCGTTGAAGTATCGCCGCATAAAAGCAAAATTTTACCGTCCGGCAAATTCTGAATCAACGACGCGGCAACATATAAACCGTAAACAAAGCCGGAACAGCCGAGCGATATATCAAACGCCGCAATATCACGCGGCAAATTTAAACGCGCCTGCAAAATGTGTGCAGTTGACGGAATAAAATAATCTGAAGTTTGGCTGACAAAAATTATTGCGCGTATTTCCTCACGTTTAATTTTTGTTTCGGCGAAAATTTTTTCAGCCGCCGCCGTGCATAAATCTGACGTACAAATTTTTTCATCAACTACGCTGAAACTTTCAAAGCCGGTATTTTTTTTGAGCCGAGAAATTTTTTTTACGTCTGCAAGATTTTTTAAACGTTCTTCAGCCGGTACAATATTTTTTGAAATAAACGCGCTTACAACTTCCAACGCCACATTTTCAATCGTCAATAACATTATTTTGCCTCAACAATTTTAAATAAATCCTGTACGGTTTTTGCGTTTCTAATATCATTCGGTTGAATCGAAATATCAGGAAATTGTACTGTACAAAACGAGAAAAAAGAAACCATACTGACAGAATCCCATTCTTCAACGTCTTTCAATTCTGTATCCAAAGTAAGCTCCTTTTCCGTGTCAATTATTTCAGTCAATTTTTTGATAAAATCTTTTTCGTTCAAAATTATAACCTCCTAAAATTCAATCGCAGGATTTCCAACAACCGTTGTATTTGCTCTGACTCTTTTTAAAACAACGCTGCCCATTCCAATTTTTGCGCCGTATTCAACTTTTACTTTTGGAATAATTGAAACGTGACTGCCAATAAAAACATTTTCGCCAATTTGCGTACCGCCCGCAATATCAACGTTAGACATTATGCAGGTGTGGTTGCCAACTTTGACATCGTGTCCCAAATGACTTGCAGTATTTATAACTACAAAATCGCCAATTTCTGAATGATCGCTAAGCGTACTTTGAAAGCCGACAATTACGCCGCGTCCAAATTTCATAGTTGGAAGAATAATTATACCTTTGCCAATAATGTTTACAAAATCTGCGCCGCGCTCCAACATTTTTTCAATCAGCTTTTTTCTTACCTGCGGTGCGCCAATCGCACAAGTAAAAACGTCGTCTTCGCAAATTTCGTAGTTATTGACATCGCCAAGCACGGGAACATTTGGCGGAAGTTTTTCATATTCGGCGGCGTCAAGTTTTATATCGCCGTCAAGAAATCCCTTAATTTTCCATTCGGTGTTAAATTCGTTGCAAGTTTGCGCGTACCAATAAATTTCACGGGCAAAGCCGCCAACGCCTATGATTATTAAATTTTTCAAGTTTGTACCTCCTTCAGAATTTTAAATTTGAACCGGCGCAAAAATTTTTGTTTGGCTTAAATCAATGACGCCCGACGCACAAGTTAAACCTGTACCGAATCCCGAAATTAAAACTTTTTTAAACGCGGGATTTATTCCGGCGTAAAGCGTAGAGAGCATAAGCGGTATTGAAGTGCCGGTGGTGTTACCTGTTTTGTCTGCGCCGAACGGGACTTTTTCGGCATTTACTTTTAATTTTTTTGCCAAATATTTTGAAACAACTTTATTGACTTGATGCAACGCAAAAAGATTTATTTCTGACGGCGTCAAATTTAGCATTTCCAAATTTTCCAAAATTACACGCGGAACATTTTTAAAAATGAAATTCATAACCTCCATACCGTCCATAAAAAGATTTTCCGCCGTCCTGCCGTTGCCGTTTTCGTCAAGTTGCAAAACGTCCGTCACGCCTTCTTTGTGCGGAAATCTGAAACTGCCCGCCGGTATAATTAAATGTTTTGCATTTTCGCCGTTAGTGAAAAAATTAAACGCCGAATTTTGCGCGGAGTCCGTTGCAGATAAAATTGTTGCACTGCCCGCGTCGCCAAAAAGCATTCGCACCGCTTTATCTTGCGGATTAACACGACTTGTTGGAATATCGCCGACGCACAGCAAAACATTTTTGCAGTAGCCGCTTTCAATCAACAACGATGCTTGAAAAATCCCGTAAACATAGCCCGCGCAACCGTAATTTATATCCATTGAAATTACGCGGTTGGGAAGTTTCAAACGACTTTGCATAATTGCGGAAGTGTGCGGCACGATATAATCAGGCGATTCAGTAACAAAAATTATTGCGTCGATAATTTCCGGCGTTATTTCAGTTTCGCTGAAAATTCTCTGCGCGGCGGCAACGCAATAATCCGATGAAATTTTTTCCGGTGGCGATACGTGTACTTCGGTTATTCCCGTATTACTGATAATTTTTTTTACGGTATCTTCGCCAAAACTTTCTGATAAAGTTTCAAGTTTCAAAGTCTCTTTCGGCAACGTGGCGGCGATTGCCCTAATTGATACTTTGTTAAAAATTTTTTCCATAAAATCAACTCTAAATATAAATTTCTACGAATAATTTTTATTCAATTTAGCAAAAAAAAATCCTGTCAACTCGACAGGAAAATTTTCAATTTCTTAAAAAGTGATAAGCGAAGGCGTTGTAATTGTTAATCGACTCTAAAAAATTTTTTAAAATTTTTATACGTTCAAAATTAACTCCTGATGAAAAGCAAAGGCGTTGTGATTGTGAATCGACTCGAAATTTTCGCATTCAATTTCAAACGCCGAAATATTTTTAAGTTGCCGAATTGCCAAAACAACGTCGCGCAGAATATCTTCAACAAATTTTGGATTCTGATATGCAGTTTCAGTAACAAATTTTTCGTCTTCGCGTTTTAAAATGGGATAAATTTTACTGGAGCCTTGATTTTCAATCAGCGTTACAATTTCTGCAACGTCCAAATTTTCAACGTCAGTAAAATCAATTTTCACGCGGCAAATTGAGCGTTGATTATGTGCGCCGAAGTCAGAAATTTCCTTACTGCAGGGACAAAGCGAAGTAAACGGCACTGCCAAACTTAAACTAAAATTTTTGTTTGAATCAGCCGAAATTTCGCAGTCAATATCAAGCAAAGAAATTTTTTCAGAAACAGGCGCGGCGCGTTTTACAAAAATTTTGAACGCCATTTTAATTGCCGAAAAATCAGTTTCAAGTTTTTCTGTAGCGTCAAGCAAAATTTTTTCAATGTCAGAAATTTTCAGCGGGGTTGCAGAAAAATCTGTCAGAATTTCAAGCAGGCGGCTCATGTGCGTACCGCGAATTGTTTCATTCAGCGAAACTGTAAAACGAATTTTCGCCAAAACTTGTTGAAATTCCCCGCCAATCCAAATTGAAAACGGCAAATGTACATTTGTAACGCCCGTTTGTTGAATTTTTATTCCGCGTGTGTCTACTTGATTTTGTACGTCAATCATTGTGACTCCTTAATTAACATCGACGCTCAAAACGCCGTCAATTCTTTTTATTGCGTCAACCACGACGATACTTTTTAAACTTCGGTGGTTGTAAAGTTCATAATCTATAATTAAAATATCTGAATGTTCCTCGTCCGCGTGAACTTTGACGCCGCGAACTTTTAACTGTAAATCGTCAATGCAGGAACTAATATGCATAAGTTGACCCGGCTTGTCATGAGTTTTTATCGTAAGATATAAATTTTTTTCGTGCATAACCCATTCATCAATTCGGGACAAAGTACCAAGCGTTGAAAAAATCAACGCGGTTGTAAAAAGTGCGCCGGAATAATAGCCCGCGCCGACCGCCAATCCAACGCCGGAAACCGCCCAAATACAAGCCGCAGTAGTTAAACCGGTGACAGTTAAGCCTTCCTTCATAATTGCGCCCGCGCCGAGAAAACCAATACCGCTTACAACTTGCGCCGCTAATCGCGCAGGGTCTGCGTTGGTTCTGCCTTCGACGTTAAAATATAAAGCCTCACTCAGTACCATAATCAAGCAGGAACCGAGACAAACTAGGACATTTGTACGCAAGCCCGCAGATTTTCGCCGACTTTGCCGTTCATATCCTATGACGCCGCCCAAAAAGCAGGACAGCGTTAATCTAAAAAATAATTCCCATTCTGAAATCATAACTATCACCATTTTAGGGATTAGGGACTAGGGAATAGGGATTAGTGAAAAAATTTTTTCAATTTCCGATTCCTGTTTCCTGTAACCTGTTACCTAATAAAAAATTATTGCGCTAAAATTGCTTTAAACATAGATAAAATTTCCTGCCCGTAATATTTGCCGGGAACTGCCCAACGTCCATTTAAATCTTGCCAATCACCCAAAATTTGTGAACCATAAGCATTACGAACTAAATCATAGCGCGGATCAATAATTGGAGTTAAAGGTCTGCGCGTGGAAGAATACGCCAATAAATGTTGAATGTGCGCACGAACGCCCATCTGTGGAGTTGCAAAAAATTCGCCTTTGACGCCGCCGCCGGTTGTACCTAAGCCGCAGTAATTATTTTGTTCAGGAATGACATCGCCGCCATATTTGAAAAAGCCTGTTTCTTTCAAAGCCTGTGCAAATGCAACATCAGGGCGAATACCTTCCCGCGCTCCTTCTTCGTAGTAGTAAGCAACAATTTCTTCAGCTGATACCGCCAAATTCGGATAGGGATTGTGTTCCAACAAATACTTTACGCACTGTTCTTGCGTGGCAAGCGGCGTACCGCTAATTGACGTATCGTAAACTGAAACTGTTTGCGGTGTAGAAACTTCTTGCGAATAATCCGGCGAATACGCGGGATAACGTGCAGAATTAATTTCGGAAATTGGATCTAAAATTGTCTGTGGCGTAGTTTCCTGACTCAATATCGAATCAACTTTGGAACTTTCTGAAACGTCCTTTGAATTTACGCGTTCAACTTTTTTAGTCTTTGCCTTTTTTGAATATTGTCTCGCCTCCGTTTTCGTAGTAGTTTTTTTGTCGTGAATGCGTTTGGCGTCCGCAGTCATTGGCAACGAAAATGCAAACGCGCCAAGTACAAACGCCGAAACTAAACTTTTTAAACGTTTATTCAACATCGAACACCTCATTTTTTTCATAAAATTTTCAGTTTGTAGCTAGAGTATACACCATAAAAATTTTCAGTGCAAGAATTACTTTAATTTATCTGAAAAAATTTTAATCAAAATTTAAAGACAAATTTTTTTTATTGAAGTATAATTGCGCCGTAAAGTTTGGAGGCGAATTGTTATGAACATAAAAAAGAAAATTTTAGCCGGAATTTTAAGCGGCGCATTAATTTTAGGCGGAGGATTTGCGGTTAATTATGTACAAGCTAACGAGCCGCCCGCACCTGAACAACAAGAATTTAAAGGCAGACCTCACCGCCCCGAAATGACGGAAGAACAAATTAATCAATACGCCAAAGACCTTGCCGAATATTACGGCTTGAATCAGTCAGAAATTGCAACGGCGTTAAAAAATCACGTACATTTTGAAGACATCAGACAGGCGGCGACGCTTGCGAAAATCAGCAATAAATCTTTTTCAGAAGTTTTGGCAATGAAAGTTGATTGGCGACAAGTTGCCGAAAAACTCGGCGTAACTCGTGAACAGTATGAAGCCTTTATGAAAGATGAAATGCTTGCAGGGCTTGCTGAACATTCAAAGCTTGACAAAAAAACCGTCGAAAGTCTTTTGAAGGAAAATTACAACCCACACGATATTAGCATTGCGGGACAAATTGCCAACGCGTCCGGCAAAAAGGTTAAAGACGTGCTTGCAAAACGCAACATTAACAACGATTGGGACAAAGTTGCAAAAGAATTTGGCGTAGATTTGAAAAAGATTATGCCGCAACCGCCCGAACGTCCTGAACATCAGCGCAGATAAAATTACTGCAAAATAAATTTTTGACTCTTCGTCAAACGGCGGAGAGTTTTTTTGTTGCAAAAATACCGCGCTTGTTGTAGGATTTACAAAAGGAGTTGTTTAAAATGAAATTACAAGGAGCAGTAATAATCGAACAGGGCGTAACGTTCGCAATAGTCGTCGTCAAACAATCCGTAACAAATTACACGTCGAAAATAATCAGAATGAGGCAACAACTGCAGCCGTTTTTCCCGAATATGCCAATAATTTTGATGTCGCAGGATTCAAACGGTACGCCGCACTATTACGGCAGGCGGGATATTGTGGAATTTTTAAAAACAGTTAGGCTAGATCAAATTCCTTGGAAAGAATTTCATATTTATTGAGGTTGCAAGATTTTCAGCGATAAAAAATTTTCGGAGAATTAGGCGATGTTGAATAATTTTTTGTAGCACATATCAAATTTAATTTTATATGTACTTTTCTTTTCCAGAGCAAAAAGAAAAGTACCAAAAGAAAGTGCTCTTTTAGACCGCGTATGATTCAATCCTTGAATCAACACGCGGCGGCGCGCGTCCTTGCGCGCCGGTTTTCCTCTTCGTTTAAGGTAAAGAAATTTCAAAGAATTGCTATTCAACACGACCATTACTTAGAAAAATTTTAAAATTTATTGAGGTGGTATTTTGGACAGAGCAAGATTTTCGGCAATAAAAACTGTGTACGCCGTGCAAAGTGGCGGCGCGTATTCAAATATTGCGCTCGCGCAGATTTTAAGGCAAGAAAAATTATCAGATATTGACAGGCGATTTTGTACAGAATTGGTTTACGGCACAATAAAAGTTGGCGCGTCGCTGGACTGGAAAATTTCAAAATATGTAAATCGCCCGCTTGAAAAAATCGACGCAAAAATTTTAGCCGTCCTGCGCGTTGGAATGTACCAAATTTTTTTCCTTGACAGAGTGCCAAATTCTGCGGCAGTGAATGAATCTGTAGAAATTGCGAAAAAGTTTTGCGGTATTGGTGCGTCAAAATTTGTGAATGGCGTTTTGCGTTCGGCAGTACGTGAGCCGCAAAAGTCAGATTTTCCAACTGATGAAAGCGTTGAAACTTTGGCGTTAAAAAGTTTTCATCCTGTTTGGCTTGTGAAATTGTTCGTTGAAGAATTTGGAATTGAAACGGCAAAAAAAATCTGCGCGATTGATAATATTGAGCCGCCGCTTTGTTTACGCGTAAATTTTCTAAAATCAAGCCGCGACGAAATTTTAAACGAATTAAAAAAATTTGGCGCAACCGCTGAACCTTCGCAAATTGTACCTGAAGGAATTATTTGCAGAAGTCACGGCGCGTTGGATAGTTTCAAGCCGCTGAAATTTGGAATGTGTCAAGTACAAGATGAAAGTTCAATGCTTGCCGCACATTGGCTGAATCCTGCTGAAGGCGATTTTATAATTGACTGCTGCGCCGCGCCCGGCGGTAAAGCTACTCACATTGCGGAACTTATGAAAAATCACGGGCGAATTATTGCCGCTGACATTTACGAAACGAAATTGCAACATATCAAGGAAAATTCCAAACGTCTCGGAATTAAAATCATTGAGCCGGTACTTTTGGACGCCCGCAAAATTGGCGACAAATACCCCAATCAAGCGGACAAAGTTTTAATTGACGCGCCCTGCTCCGGCTTAGGCGTAATTCGCAGAAAAGCTGATTTGCGCTGGAAAAAATCTTTTGATGAAATTTCCGAACTTCCACAACTCCAATCTGAAATTCTTGAAAGTGCCGCAAAAACCGTCAAAAAAGGCGGGACTCTAATTTACAGCACGTGTACTATTATACGCCGTGAAAATGAAGAAATCGTGGAAAAATTTATTAAATTGAATAAAAATTTTAAAATTGTCGAAATGAAAACTTTTTTGCCGCACATTGACAATACTGACGGCTTTTTTATTTCAAAATTGATTCGTGAGGTGTAAATTTGAACAAGAAAAATTTATTCGGCTTGACGCTTACCGAATTGGAAAACGAACTTTCAAACTTGCCGAAATTTCGCGCAAAACAAATAGCGGCGTGGATTTATCAGCGCGGCGCAAAAAATTTTGAGGATATGACTGATCTTTCAAAAAATCTTCGCGCAGATTTAAATGAAAAATTTGAAATTCAAACGCCGCAACTTGTCAAAAAACTTGTTTCAAAAGACAGATTGACTACAAAATTTTTGCTGAAGTTTAACGATGGCGCGGCAGTTGAGACGGTTTTAATGCGGCACGACTACGGCAACAGTGTTTGTATTTCTACGCAAGTTGGCTGCGCTATGGGCTGTAAATTTTGCGCGTCAACTTTGAACGGTATGCAACGAAATTTGACGGCGGGCGAAATGCTCGGCGAAATTATTTTTGTTAATGATTTTTTGAAAACCGAAAATCAAAAAGTTGATACGCTTGTGATAATGGGGACGGGCGAACCGCTGACAAATTTTGATAACCTGCTGAAAATGTTGAAACTTTTGCACGAAAATTATACTTTGGGCATGAGCTACAGAAAAATTACAATTTCAACCTGCGGGATTGTCCCCGCCATTAAAAATTTAATCGCTGAAAAAATTCCAGTTACGCTGTCAATTTCACTTCACGCGCCAAATAATAAATTGCGCTCGGAAATTATGCCGATTAATTCTGCATTCCCGCTGAATGAAGTTTTAAAAGCCGGTGAACTTTACGCGCAGGAAACGGGGCGGCGCGTAACTTACGAATATATTTTAATTGGCGGCGTCAACGATACTGAAGAACACGCCCGCCAACTTGCAAAAATTTTGGACGGGCAACTTTGCAACGTTAATCTTATTCCGATTAATCCTGTTGACGAAAGAAATTTTCAACGCCCGACTCACAACGCCATACAAAAATTTTTCCATTTCCTCAATTCGCACAATATCAACGCCACTATCAGAAAAGAATTTGGCGACGAAATTAACGCGGCTTGCGGACAATTACGAAACCAAAATTTATAAATTGCCGACAAAATTTTACTTCCCAAAAAAATCAATTCAACTTGCAAAATTCGCCATTCTAAAATAAAATATCAGTATTAATGAAAAGGAAGTGAAAAATTTTGCGATTGAGGAAAAAGCCTCACACTTTAGAGAAACTGGAAAATTTTTCTGACTTTGTAACAGTTGAAAAAATTGATTCAAGCCGCGCCGGTAATTGGCGAAAAATTTTTGGCAATGAAAATCCGCTGTACGTTGAATTAGGCACGGGCAAGGGCGATTTTATTTGCAAAATGGCTGAAATTAATCCTGAAATAAATTTTGTCGGTCTTGAAATGGAAGCCGAAGTTGTCTTGAAGGCGGCGCGTAAAATCGACGAAAAGAAACTTCCCAACGTCAAAATTATTGTCTTCAATGTCAATAACGTTGAAGAAATTTTCGCCGAAAACGAAATTGACAGACTTTATATAAATTTTTGCGATCCGTGGCCGAAGAAGAAACACGCCAAACGCCGCTTAACGTATATAACATTTTTGCAAAAGTACCAAAAAATTCTCAAGCCGAACGGCGAAATTCATTTTAAAACTGATAACCGCGCCTTGTTCGATTTTTCGCTTGAACAGTTTGCACTTGCCAATTTCAAAGTTAGTGATGTTTCCTACGATTTACACGCCAACGAGCCGCCGGAAAATGTTCGTACCGAATATGAAAATAGATTCAGCGCGGCGGGCGTTCCAATAAATCGTTGCGTTGTTGTTGTTTAAGGCGGTGAAATTTTGGCTACGAAAAGTGAACCCGCCGAAATTTCCGATAAAGCTGAAAAGAAACAATTTTGGAACAACGACATGGAAGCAATTATTGGAATTATGGTTGTACTTTTAATTTTGGGTACGATAAATGTTTTCAGCTCCAGTTTTATTTTGGGCGAAACGGAATTTGACAACCCGTATCATTTCCTTCAAAGACATCTGATTAATGTTGCTGTAAGCCTTGTTGCATTCGGAATTTGTTTCAAATATGATTATCATCTTTGGCGGCGTTTTATGCCAGTTATAATTGGATTCAGTTTTTTGGCGTTGATTTTAGTTTTGACGAGCGGCGACACGATAAATGGTGCTAAGCGTTGGTTATCATTTAAAGGCGTAAATTTTCAGCCGGCGGAATTTTGCAAATTAGTTTCGATAATGATAACGGCGGCTTATTTGTCTTTGCAAGTGAAAAAAAATCAAGCCATAGAAATTTTTACGCCGCAAATGGGAATTGTCGGCGCAATGTTCGTTTTGACAGAATTGGAACCGGATATGGGAACCGCCTCAATTATCGCCGGAATACCTGTAATAATGCTGATAGTTGCCGGACTTGAAAAGAAAAAAGTTGGCTACATGGTCGGAGCAGTAATAGTATTGGCGGCGTGTCTAATTGCGTACCAGCCTTACAGATTGGAGCGGCTAAAAGTTGTCTTAGATCCATGGTCGGACGCGCAAAACTACGGTTATCAAACAGTACAAAGTTTATCTGCGATTGGTTCAGGCGAATTAACGGGAATGGGCTTAGGCGTCGGCGTTTCAAAATATGACTACTTGCCGGAGGCGCACACAGACTTTGCATTTGCGATTTTCTGTCAGGAAAATGGATTTTTGGGCGCAATTTTTGTATTTATGTTGTTCGCCGCCTTTGCGGTTTACGCTGCCAGAATTTCAAACATTGCCCGCGACGAATACGGACAAATTTTGGCAATGGGAATTATGATTTTAATCGTTGGGCAAGCGATAGGCAATTTATTTATGGTCGGCGGAATGTTTCCAGTTGTCGGAATACCGTTGCCTTTCATCAGTTACGGCGGCACTTCGCTAATCGTCACAATGGCGGCAGTTGGAATGTTGGTTAATATTGGACGAATGGGAAAGAAGAAATAATTTTTGTTGGAAGTTTTATTTTTTAAAAAAATTATGCTACAATGAAAATGGTTTTCAGTTTAATGTAGTAAAACTTAATTCTGATTGGAGGTTTTATGGTTAAAGAAACTTACGATATAACGGGTATGAGTTGCAGTGCGTGTTCAAGCCGTGTTGAAAAGGCGGTTGCAAAAGTTGTCGGCGCGGAAAATGTCAGTGTCAATCTTTTAACAAATTCAATGCAAGTTAAATATGACGAAATGAAAACTTCCGCCACAAACATTATCGACGCGGTTATAAATGCAGGTTACGGCGCGTCGCTGAAAAATTCGCCCGTTAAAAAATCTGTACAAAAAAATTCTGTTCGTACAATCGATATTGAAATTTCTGAAATGCAAACGCGGCTTAAATGGTCGCTAATTTTTTTAATTCCAACAGTTTTTATTTCGATGCACTCAATGTTTGGAATTTCGATTGAAATTTTTGACGGACTTGAAAACGCCGTAACTTTTACCTTTTCGCAATTTTTACTGATTCTGCCGATTATGTATCTGAACAGAAAATTTTATATCAACGGCTTTAAAAATTTATTTCACGGTGCGCCAAATATGGATACGCTTGTTGGCTTAGGTTCAATGGCGGCGGCGATTTTCGGCGCGTTCGCACTTTTCAGAATTGGTTACGGCTTAGGGCACGGCGATTTGA
The DNA here is from genome assembly GCA_937877565.1 of uncultured Selenomonadales bacterium. Taxonomy (GTDB): domain Bacteria; phylum Bacillota; class Negativicutes; order Selenomonadales; family Selenomonadaceae; genus Quinella. The sequence continues at coordinate 72,874 of CALFJB010000035.1, forward strand.
ATTTGGTTGACGAATACAGCCGCAATTTATATTTTGAATCTGCGGGAATGATTGTTACTTTAATAACGGTCGGCAAATATTTTGAGGCACGCGCAAAAGGTAGTACAACGCGGGCGGTTGAGGCTTTAATAAATCTTGCGCCAAAAAATGCTACAGTCCTGCGCGACGGCGTGGAGGAAAATATTTCTGTTGAAGAATTGGTAATTGGCGATATAATTTTGACTAAGCCGGGCGAAAGTTTTGCAGCTGATGGCGTTGTGATTGACGGCGAAAGTACAGTTGACGAGGCGGCAATTACCGGCGAATCTTTACCAGTTGAAAAAATTGTCGGCAGTAAAATTACCGGCGGAACGATTAACAAAACAGGCTTTATAAAATTTCGTGCTGAAAAAGTCGGCGGCGATACTACCATTAGCAAAATAATTTCTTTGGTTGAAGAGGCAAGCGCAAGCAAAGCTCCAATAGCTAAAATGGCTGATAAAATCGCAGGAATTTTTGTACCGGCAGTAATTTTAATTTCCATTGTGGCGGGAAGTTTTTGGCTTTTGAACGGTGCGACGGTTGAATTTGCTTTTTCAATCGCAGTTTCAATTTTAGTTATAAGTTGCCCCTGCGCGTTGGGATTGGCTACGCCCGTTGCAATTATGGTTGGTACAGGCAAAGGCGCGGAAAATGGAATTTTGATAAAAAGCGGCGAGGCGTTGGAGACGGCGCACGCAGTTAATACTGTTGTTGTAGATAAAACCGGCACTTTGACAGAAGGCAAGCCCTTTGTTACAAACATTGTAACCTTTGACATTGATGCAACCCAATTATTAAAAATCGCCGCAAGTCTTGAAAATAAAAGCGAACACCCTTTAGCAAAGGCAATTACAAATTACGCCGCCGAAAAAAATCTTCAACCTTACGAAGTGAAAAATTTCAAGGCGATTTTCGGCAAAGGTGTACAAGCTGAAATTGACGGTGTAAAATATTTTGGCGGTAACGAAAAATTTTTATCTGAAGTTGGATTTAATCTTTCAAATATCAGTGAAAAAATTTCTGCACTTGCCGCCGAAGGCAAGACGCCAATTATTTTTGCAAGCGATAAAAAACTTTTGGGAATTATCGCCGCCGCTGACATTGAAAAAGTCACGTCAAAAATTGCAGTTGACGCTTTTAAAAATTTGGGCGTTGAAGTTGTAATGTTGACGGGCGATAATAAATTTACGGCTAAAAATATTGCAGATAAACTTGGAATTAAAAATTTTGTAGCTGAAGTTTTGCCGGAAGATAAAGCCGCCGAAATTGCCAAACTTCAAAACGCAGGTAAAAAAGTTGCGATGATTGGCGACGGGATTAACGACGCGCCCGCCCTCGTCAAAGCTGATTTAGGTATGGCGATTGGCGCGGGTACTGATGTTGCGATTGAAAGTGCAGACGCCGTTTTAGTGCGAAATGATTTACTTGACGCAGTTAGTGCAATTCGCCTTAGTAAAGCCGTGATGAAAAATATCAAGCAAAATTTATTTTGGGCGTTTTTCTACAACGTCATTTGCATACCGTTGGCGGCGGGCGTTTTCTATCCTGCGTTTGGTATAAAACTTTCTCCGATTATTGGCGCGGCGGCTATGAGTATGTCAAGCGTCTGTGTTGTTTTGAACGCGCTTAGATTAAAATTTTTCAAAGTGCAACATTCTGAATCTTCGACAGCTGAAAAATCTGTCGCGCAGGTTCAAATTGAAAATATGCAAATTGTTCAAATTGAGGAGGAAATTAAATTGAAAACTGAATTGAAAATTAACGGTATGATGTGCCAAAATTGCGTTAAGCACGTTTACAAGGCACTTTCAAAAATGGACGGCGTTACCAATGTTGAGGTAAGTTTGGAAAATAACAACGCTATTGTTACTTCAACAAAAGAAATTTCTATGGACGACTTCGCAAGCGTTATCGACGATGCAGGCTATGAATTAGTTAAATAAACACGACAGCTTTTTGACAAAAAAAATAACGCCCGCTATAATACAGGCGTTGCTGCCTACCACTCTGGCAACAGAGGGGAGGTGACAGTTTTGGATATACTCATCGACATATTAAAAAACATCGGAGCGGGCGTAATCGCAAATTTCATTACACCATATGTTCGCAAATGGCTCGATGAACTTCGTAAGAAGTGGCAGCAATGAGCCTAGCAATTAGCGTCAATTAGACGCAACCCCCAAAGCCTCGTTTGCTACTTTAGAGGTATTGGGGGTTTTTCTTTGCGCCTTTGACAGTATGGATATACTTTTTATCTTCATATTTATCTATGTTACGACAAAATATTACCACGCCGCGCCGCAATTTGCAAGTACGTTGACAAAAAATTTTCGCTGAAATAAAATAACAGCGGTTACCGCGCCTACACTGGTAACAGTGAGAGGAGGTGACAGCCGAATTGAGATTTTAATCGACTTACTGACAGTAGTCGGGGGAAATTTACTTACGAAAATTATTTGGAGTAAGATTAAAAAATATTTCGACACCGACGATCAGCGGTAACTGAATCGCGTCGCAAGTAGACGCAACCCCCAAAGCCTCGTTTGACAGTTTTAGAGGTCTGGGGGTTTTTGTTTGCGCCTGTGAAGCCTACAGAAATTTTAATCGACTTATTATTTATCTATTTCACGCTGAAATATTACCACGCCGCGTCAAAATTTGCAAGTCTTTTTTCAGGGGTTAGTGGTTAGCCGTTAGCTGTTAGGAAAATTCCCTAACCCCTAATCACTAAAAGCTAACACCTAAAAATCCACGCTCGGCAAATTTTCCACAATATCCAGCGTCTTCAAACTAACCGTGATACAGCTTAAAATTAAATCTAAAATATAGCGCGGGTTGTTATGTTCAGCGCACCAATCGTTGGGATTGTTGGTTATACCGCTTGCCTTGTCAGTTTTAATCTGGTACCTGTCAATTATCCATTCAAGCGGCGAACGCCCATTTACCACGTACTCAAACGCACGCGCAGGAATATTTTTTATTGTTATGTCTGCGTTGTAGGTTAGAGTTTTTTTGTCGGCTGAAAGTTTCAATTTTTCAACGCGGTAATTTTCGCCGGTCTGTACCACTTCAACATTTGCCGCCGGTTGCCTCTCGTAGTGCAAATGAATTTCTGCCAATTCACGCCCCGCCTTCGCAAGTTGCCAAAATTTGCGCGGTTCATTCACTAAAAAGATTCTCGGCAAAGATTTTTTCAAGTCGGCTGAAAATTTCTCCCTGTAACTCGGCAAGTGCAAAAAGCCATACACATAATAAAATATATCTTCCTTCGTTACTGCGTCGCCATACATCAGCCGCGCTTGATTCAAGATAAAATCTGTTACACCATCGCGCCGCCTGTAATTTTCGCCAAATAAATTTTGTTCCGCCGTTTCTTCATACCAATACAGCGGGAAGCATTGAGTGCCGGAATGTAAAATGTTAAGGTCGGTAATTTTATTTGTAATGAAAACAGTTTGAGCCATTCTGCCGCCACTTCCACCTGAAACGCAAATTAAAAAATTTTCTTCATTGCCGGTTGGAAATGCTTTTGGCATTTGATAACGACGCTGAATTAAATTTTCATCGTAATAAAGATATTGTTTGCAAAATGGACGATAAACAGATTCAATAATTTCATCTGGGTTATATTTATAAATAACTTTTTTAGTAAAATCTTCTTTGGTGTCACCAGTCCAAGAAAATTTTTTTGTATCAATGGTCGGTATGTATTTATCATTTTGTAAAAGTTTTTCAAGTTCAGAATGATAATATTCAATCGATTGATGCATATTTTTTGCAAGTTCAGATTTTGAAAAATTCCAACACCAAACATCACGCGCAGTAGCAACACCACGCCCATAAAATTCGCAGAAAAAAGTTTGAGAGCTGATTCCTTTTTTATCACCAAGCGGCAGAAAAGTATCAAAGTCGTTGCCGCGTTGGTTAATCCAGTCGCCTTTTTCATTCGGTTCAATAATTTTAAAATCGTCAGCTAAAACCGTTTTCAAATTTTTAATCTGTGCAATTTTTTCATCACGATTAAGATAATCAGCAACTTCATAATAAAAAATTTGGGCGTTTTTATTTTCAACGGACGGATTTTTCACAAGAATTAAAATCGCAACACCGGTCATTATGTTAAAAACGTTTTGCCCTGCGCGGCGAGCATTTTCGCCCATTTTGCCGCGTATATCGCCCTTCAAATTAAAAACATAAACGCTAGAAAATTCTTCCTGCAAACGTTTTCTAAAACCTGTAAAAGCGTCTTTATCAAGCCAGCCGGAATTTGTAATAAAGCCAATAATTCCGCTGTCAGAAATTCTATCAGAAGCCCAGCGAAAAGCCTTAATATAACTGTCATAAAGTGCTTGTTTATTGGTGGCGTTCGTGCCTGCGGCGTAAGTATCTGCGATACGTTTTTCAAGTTTTTTGTAGGAAGTATTTTGGGCGTTATCGTTGGCGGATTTTTGACCGACGGAATAAGGCGGGTTGCCGACGATAATTTCAATTTTAGTATCGAGTTGCTTTTTAATGAGAGCGGAATTTTCGCGCAGGGGATTTTCATAACCTGCAAAATAAATTTCCTTGTTTTCGGCGTTTTCGTAGCTTTGAAAAGTATCAGTGAGGCAAATGCCGTTGAAATTTTGATATTCATCAGTAGCGGCGACACTGTGAAACGAGTTTTCAATATTTATAGCGGCGATATAGTAAGCAAGCAAAACAATTTCATTGGCGTGGAGTTCGTATTTGTATTTACGCAAAAGGTCTTTCGGCTGAATCAAGCCGCTTTGAATCAGGCGAGTAATAAAAGTGCCGGTGCCTGTGAAGGGGTCGAGAATGTGAACATTTTCATCAGAAATAGAGCGGTGAAATTCCTTTTGCAAAACGTCATTAACCGAATTTAAAATAAAATCGACGACTTCAACGGGCGTGTAAACAATACCGAGTTTTTGAACGGTAAGCGGCAGAGCCATTTTAAAAAAGCTGTCGTAAAGACTGACGATAATTTTTTGACGGTTGGCGGCGTCGCCCATATTGCGGCAACTGTCTTTGACTTTGTCATAAAAATCTTTGAGTTCGGCGCGTTCGTACTGCAAGCCGGTATTATCAAGTTGGTACAAAATTTTTTGCATCGACTTTGAAACGGCGTTATTTTGGGCGAAGGAATAATTTTCAAAGAGAGCCTCAAAGACGGGGCGAGTAATTAAATGTTGCGCCAACATATCGACGGCATCAGCGGCGGTAATGGTAGGATTTATAATTTTGTGTAAATCGTCAAGGAAAATTTGGAAGGCGGCGGCTTGCGGCGAATCTTTAACGGCGATAATTTCTTTAATTCTTTGAGTGTGGCGTTGAACGATAACCGAAACTTTTTGCGCCCAATCAAGCCAATAATTTTTGTTGCCCGCGTGATTGACAACCTGCGCGATCAGTTCAGTTTGGAAAATATCAAAAGGCAAATTCGTTTGTTCGGCGTCAAATTCGGGAGTGCGAAGGATTTTAATTTTGGTAGATTTGCCGGTAGCTTGAAGGCGTTCAATTTCAACATTCATAGTTTCATCGTGTGCGCCCAACATTCTTGCAACTTCGTAAATCGTGGCGTACTTTTCGTTATTTTCCTCAAAAAATTTTTTAGTTTCGCCGTTTACGACGCTGGGAACAATGATAGGAACAATGACATAGCCAAAATTTTTATCTTTGGCAATACGCAGGGCGCGACCGACTGCTTGAATAATATCAATTTTAGATTTTTTAGGCGTGAGAAAAATAACGGCGTCAAGGCTGGGAACGTCCACGCCTTCAGAAAGGCAACGCACATTTGAAATAATTTTGCAAATATTTTTGGGCGTATTTTTTAATTTTTGCAAACTTTCTTCACGATCGCCGGAAGTCATAGAGCCGTCAACGTGTTCAGCGTCAATGGTGATAAGTTTTTGGCGTTCAGTTTCCGGCAGTCCCGCCTTGTAAAGATTTTCAATTATTTTAGTAATATGTGCGGTAACTTCAGAATTTACGATTTTTGGCAGGAAGGCAACGGCTTTATTCATTGGCTGTAAATCGCCCTCAAGCAAAATTTCAGAATCCTTTGTAACGCGCTTTGACATTGCGTTAATCGTGCCGACAAGTTTTGCAATATCGTCAACGTCGAAACTCAATTTAATTTCCTTGCTGGACTTGCCGTATTTTTCCTCAATGAATTTTTCAACTTCGTCAAAAATTTCTGCCCGCATCGCCTGTTTAACTTCGTTTTCGCTGACGGCAAAAATCAGCAGTTTGTAATCTGAAAGGCAATTCAACTTGATAGCCTGTTGAAAACTGATTCTAAAAAATTCTTTGCCGAAAATATTTTCATCGTCCATTGACCAAACGGTTAAATTTTTTTCTTTGGCGGTATTTTTAAGATTTTCGCTGTAAAGTTTAGGCGTTGCCGTCATATAGAGGCGGCGTTTTGAAATAATTTCGGCGTCATCGTGAACCAGTGAGAAAAGTTTAGAATCTTTATCTTTTTTGGAATTACCGGCGGTGCGCTTTGAATTTTTACCTTTTTTATCTTGTTTAGAATCTTCATCTTGCTTAGAATTTTCATCTTGATTTGAATCCTTATCCTGCTTTGAATTACCGGCGGTGCGGTGTGCCTCGTCGCAAATTACCAAGTCGAAATTTAATTTGGCGGCGATAACTTTTTCAATGGATTGGTAAGTTGAAAAAATAACCGTCATACCGAAATTGCCCTTGCGATTTACGGCGGCTTTAATTTCTTCCGGCTGATTGGTAACGGGAATTTTCAGCATTACATTTTTTATTGGGTCGTCATTGTTTGCAACAGTTTCATCACTGCAAACGCAAATGGCGCGTATGGCGTCGGCAGAAAAATTTGTCCATTCATTGAGAGTTTGCTTGACGAGAGACAACGACGGCACTAAAAACAAAACTAAGCCGCAATTTTGAGTTAAATCTTCGGCAATTCTCAAAGAAGTAAAAGTTTTGCCTGTACCGCAAGCCATAATAAGTTTGCCGCGTTCATTATTTTTAAAATGTTCGTGCGCGGCGTCCAACGCCTCAATTTGATAATCGCGCAGGTTTCTTGAAAGTCTTACAAATTCGCCTGCGTCGAGTTTTTCCCAGTCAACGGCGGCGTTTCGCAAATCTTCCATACCAATTTGAATAATTGGCGGCGTTTGATTTTCAAACATTTTTGCGGCGTTGTCAGTGAAGTTGTCAGAAGTTGAAATAAAAATACGCAGTGAAAATTTTTTGCCGTTAAAAGTTCTGCCGCTGTTTGAAATGAAAGAATCAACGGCGGATTTTTCAACAACGCTATTTTCAGCGTAGAATTTGCATTGAATCGCCCAAAATTCGCCGCTGTAAGTTTCGGCGACTAAGTCAATACCTAAATCTTTTTCGTTGCTAAATTCCTGCCACAGCATAACTTTTTCAATTTCGCCGCGATAATTCAGAGGCAGGAAATTTTTCATCAGCACTTCAAATTTTTTGCCTTTTTCAATTTCGGTTTCTGAAGTTTTTCGATAATTTTTTAAAAGTTCGTCGATAGTCAAAATAGCCGCCGCCTTTCAATGTTGTAGAATTTTATAAAACTGAATCAATAAAAAATATTTGTTAATCGTTTGTTTGGCGCGTCATCGGTTTCAGATAGAGCTAGTTAGTAGAAACTACGGTAAACTAGGATAGAGGGGAAGAGCTGAAATTACTCAACCTAAAGAAACCCTGACGCGCCATTAAAAGCACTTTCTTTTGGTACTTGCAATGCGACGAGTAGGAGCATTGCTCCTTTTTGCTTTGGAAAAGAAAAGTACATATAAAAATTTAAAGATAAAAAAATATATTTCAATTTAATCAAAAAAACCGCCGCTCCGTAGAGTAGCGGTTTTTAGGGTAGAAAACTTTAAAATTATTTAAGATTTGTAAGATACTCTTTGATTTTGTCTCCATCTTCCATCTTCATAACTTCAGCCAAAATTTTCTTAGCGTCAGTGAAAGTGAAGTTGCGAATACGTTCTTTAACACGCGGAATTGAAGGCGCACTCATTGAAAGTTCCTTAATACCCATAGCCATTAACAAAATAGCCGCGTTGGGGTCGGACGCCATTTCGCCGCACATTCCAGCCCATTTGCCTTCTTTGTTGGCAGATTCAATCGTGCGTTGAATGAGTCTCAAAACTGCAGGATTGAAATGATTGTAGAGGTAGGAAATTTGCGCGTTGCCTCTGTCAACTGCCAAAGTATATTGTACCAAGTCATTCGTACCAATACTGAAGAAGTCAACATATTTAGCAAGAATTGGAGCCATAACAGCCGCCGCTGGAGTTTCAACCATAATACCAACTTGAACATCTTGAGCAAAGTCTTTGCCGTCATGTGCAAGTTCCATTTTTGCATCTTCGACGAATTGTTTTGCATCCAAAAATTCTTTGACGTTGATAACCATCGGGAACATAATAGCCGCTTTACCGTAAACACCGGCGCGGAGAATAGCCTTAAGTTGCGGCATAAATAAATCGCGGCGTTGTAAGCTGATGCGAATTGCGCGATAACCTAAGAAAGGATTTTCTTCCTTGTCAACTTGAATATAAGGAAGTGGTTTATCACCGCCAATATCCATTGTACGAATTACGCACAAATTGCCGTTACATTTTTCGACAGCCGCTTTATATTCTTTGAATTGATCTTCTTCTTTCGGAACATCAGATTTACCCATGAAAACAAATTCGGAGCGGAAAAGTCCAACGCCGTGTGCGCCAAAGTTATTAGCCGCGTCAACGTCAGCCGGTGAGCCGATATTTGCCGCAAGGATAACTTCTTGACCGTCTTTAGTTTTTGCGGGAAGTGTTTTAAGCGTTGCATAGTAAGCTTTAAGTTCTTCCTGCTTTTTAATTTTTTCGTCGTAACTCTTGCGTTCCTTGTCAGTAGGACGAATTAAAATTTCGCCTGTTTCGCCGTCCAAAATAACGGGATCGCCGTCTGCCATTTGGTTAATACCGTCACCAACACCAACAACTGTAGGAATTGCGCGGGTTTTTGCAATGATAACGGCGTGAGCAGTGGTTGAACCTGCGCCGAGAATAACGCCTGCGATTTTATCAGTTGGAAGTCCTGCGATAACTGAAGGCTCAATTTCTAAACCTGCAACAATAACTTTGCCGTCAATTTCCGGCTCTTTGATACCGAGCAAGAATTTTGCAATACGTTTGCCAACGTCGCGCATATCGACGGCACGTCCGCGGAAATATTCATCTTCCATTTCTTCAAAGACTTTTGCTTGTGCTTCGTAAGCGTCAAGTACAGCCTTTGGAGCGGAGCCGCTTTCTTCGATTTTTTCGGCGATTGAACCGCTCATTGCGGGGTCTTCAACCATCATGCGGTGAGCCTCAAGAATACCGGCTTGTTCCTTTAAGCCTTTTTCGGTAAAATCTTTGATACTCTTTTGGAGATTTTCCGCAACTTTAATCAAAGCGTCAGCGGCTTTTTTCTTTTCGGCGTCGAGTTTACCGGGCTTGTAACTTACGAGGAAACTGTCAAGATTTTGACCGGCGAGCAAAATTTTACCTACGGCGATACCGGAAATTACGCCCTTGCCTTTTACTACATCTGCCATTTGAATTTCTCCTTTGGATTTATTTAAAAAAGGAGGCGGCTTTTAAACCTCCTCCTCCGACGAATTTTCCGCCTAAAAATTATTCTTCGCCAAATTTGCTGTCAACGAGATCGACCAATGCTTTTACAGCGTCGTCTGCGTCCGGACCGTCTGCCGAAATTGTAATTTCAGTGCCGTTGCTAAGACCCATGCTCATAATCATGAGAATTGATTTTGCGTCAACTTTTTTGCCTTTCGCGGCGATTTGAACTTTGGATTTGAATTTGGACGCGGTCTGTACGAAAACAGAAGCGGGGCGTGCGTGAATACCAGTTTTGTTCTTAATTGTAGTTGTCTTTTCTGCCATTTTAAAAATCTCTCCTTGCGTTTAAAAATTTACTAGCGTTTGGTTTTTGCGGTTTAACCCGTTCAACCTTTTATGAAAGGTACTATTCGCCGCGCCTTTCAATGTTCCTGCCTTTCAGATAAATTACATTAAAAATTTTTTGAAAATTTAATCGCTTAAAGGTTTTTTACTTGTACTGCCGAATTTATTTTGAAAAACTTTTTTTACGATAAAATAACTGCGTCAGCGGCTTTAATTGCCGCCTTTTTGTGTTTTCTAAATTTCGTTGAAATGATTTTCTTCGATTCAGCTAATTTTATTTGTATATCTTCTTTCTTTGTCCGAGCCACAAAGAAAGAAGCAAAGAAAAGGCGTAGCGCGTCCGGATTTTTCGCGTCCTATGTTCCAATAGTCTTAGTTTCACGCCGCGTTTTGCTCGCGTTGCTGTAAGCTTACTTTACTAGTAAAAATCGAGGACGCGCCTTTTTTACCATTGTTAATAATTTTGACGAATTTATTTTGAAATTTTTTGGAGGAACTATGCACAAGATTTTACAAACAATTTTAAATGATGAAACTATAAAAGATATTGCCGCCAATTTCGCACGGCACAAAGAATTTTTAATTTACGGTTTAAGCGGCACTCAAAAAGCCGTTACCATTGCGGCGGCGTTCGCCAAAAATCCCCGCCCAACAATTATTATCGTCAGCGGCAGAGAAAAAATTTCCGCGTGGCAAGATGATTTAACCGCGTTACTGCCAAAAGTCGAAATTGAGGAATTGCCGGAACTGGTTTTATTTTCAGTCAAAGGCACTGTAGGAATTGAACGCAAGGCGCGGCGGCTTGAACTTTTAATGAAAATTGCAACTGCTCAACCTGTAATAATTTTGGCTACTGCAACTTCAGCCGTCAAAAAAGATTTTTCCCGCCAAGATTTTTCTCAATCGCAAATTAAACTTGAATTGGGAAAAAATTTTTCGCAGGAAGTTTTAATTAAAAAACTTGTCGAATTTGGCTACGAACGCACAGACGAAATTGACGCCATTGGAAAATTTAGCGTGCGCGGCGGGATTTTAGATATTTTCGCAATTAACGCGCCTAAACCTTACAGAATTGAATTTTTCGGCGATACTGTCGATTCAATGCGCGAAATTAACTTTGAAACTCTACGCTCTGAAAAAAATATCGACGCCGCCAATATTCTGCCAATTTTCACTGAAACCACTAAAAAAGCTGAACCTTTCACGACCTGCGCCGGTACGAACGGTACAATTATTTTTGATGAACCTGCGCGAATTAAAGAAAGTATTGAAAAACTTGTCAAGGAAGATCCAACTGTTAAAGAAAATATTTTCACGTTTGAACAGCTGATAAAAAATTCTCGTGAAGGTTGCCTTATTTATATTTCGCTGATGATGAAAAAAATTCGCACGGCGGAACTTACCGACACTTTTGGAATTACCGCTACAAATTCGCCCGCCTTTCAGAATCAATCAGAATTTTTTATTTCTGAAGTCAAGCGGCAAATTGAAATGGGCAGAAAAGTTTTTATAACTTTCGCCACGCACCAAAAATTAAATCAAGTCAAAGATTTACTGATTGAAAATAAAATTCCACCCGCCGGAATAACTTTGGGGATTGGCGCACTTACTGAAGGTTTTATTTTTGCAACGGCGCAAGTTGTAATTTTGACTGAAAAAGATATTTTCGGCAGTCAAGTTGAACGGCGCAAATTAAAAAGTACCGCCACTTACGCGGGCGATACTATCAAAAATTTCCGTGATATAAAAGTTGGCGACTACGTTGTACACGCGGCGAACGGTATTGGAAAATATTTGGGCGTCGAAACTTTGGAATTTGACGGAATTAAAAAAGATTATTTGCACATTCAATACGGCGGCGGCGATAAATTGTATTTGCCAACTGACGCGGTACAATATTTGCAAAAATATATTTCAGATGACGACGCCACGCCGAAACTTTCAAGTTTAGGTACAGGCGAATGGACGCGGGCGAAGTCACGGGCTGCAAGTGCAGTTGAAGATATTGCAGAAAAACTTATAGAAATTTATGCAAGGCGTCAAGCAGCGGTAGGATTTGCATTTGAACCTGACGACGCCACGCAAGCCGAATTTGAAGAAAAATTCCCCTACGAAGAAACGCCCGACCAATTACAAGCCGTCGAAGATGTCAAGGCTGATATGGAAAGTACCCGCCCTATGGACAGGCTTATTTGCGGCGACGTTGGATTTGGCAAAACTGAAATTGCCGTGCGTGCGGCGTATAAAGCGGCTATGAATGGCAAACAGGTTGCAATGCTCGTACCTACAACAGTTTTAGCGCAACAACATTATCAAACATTTTCAGAAAGATTTGCAGGATTTTTGCCAACTGTTGATGTAATTTGCAGATTCCGCACGCCGAAGGAACAACGCCTTACAATGCAAAAAGTTCGCGCAGGGCAAATTGATATTTTAATTGGTACTCACGCAATTTTAAATTCAAAAATTGAGTTCAAAGATTTAGGTTTAATAATTATCGACGAAGAACAAAGATTCGGCGTCAAGCAGAAAGAAAAAATCCGCTCCATTTCTGACGGCGTGGATATTTTGGCGATGAGTGCCACGCCAATACCGCGTACTTTGCATATGTCGTTAGTTAGTGCGCGTGATATGAGTTTAATTTCGACGCCGCCCGCTGAAAGATTTCCCGTGCAAACTTACGTTATCGAAGACAGCGACGAAATTATAGCAGAGGCTATAAATCGTGAAATTAAGCGCGGCGGACAGGTTTATTTTGTCTACAACAAAATTGAAACGATTGAATTTATGTTTGCGCGTTTGCAGGAATTAGTTCCCGACGCCGTTATAAGAATTGCGCACGGGCAACAATCTGACGCGGTACTTGAAAATATTATGATGGATTTTTACGAAGGCAAATTCAACGTCCTGCTTTGCACAACGATTATTGAAAACGGCTTAGACGTTGCCAACGCCAATACAATTATGATTTACGACGCAGATAATTTTGGACTTTCGCAACTTTACCAAATGCGCGGCAGGGTTGGGCGTTCGTCTCAAATGGCGTTTGCGTATTTCATACACCGCGCCCAAAAAGTTATGACTGAAAACGCTGAAAAACGTTTGCACGCAATGAAAGAATTTGCCCAACTTGGCGCAGGTTTTAAAATTGCAATGCGGGATTTGGAAATACGCGGCGCAGGAAATTTACTTGGCGCACAACAACACGGACACATTGCAAGCATAGGCTTTGAAATGTACTGCCAACTTTTAAATGACGCTGTAAAGAAATTGCAGCAAGTGCCGGTTGAAGAAGTTGAGCCGGAACCTACAATTTCGCTGAAAGTTGAGGCGTATATCGACGACAAATATATTTCAAGTTCCGCAAATAAAATTGAAATTTATCAGCGGCTGGCAGTCCTGCGCGACGATACTGAAGTTAATGATTTACTTGATGAATTGATTGACAGATTCGGCGATCCTACGCCGCCGGTTATAAATCTGCTGAAATTTACTCGTATAAAATGCGCCGCTAAAAAAATTGGCTTGCAGTCATTAAACATAAAAGATTTAATGCTTGAATTAACTTTTGGCAGAAAGGTAAACATTTCGCCCGCCGGTTTTAATTTCTTGCAGAAAAAATTTCTCGGCAACTTCAAATTTTCCAATGAATTGAAGGCAATTTTTATAAAACTTGAAACGAAGAAAAATTTGCTTGATGCGGCTTTAATGATTCTGAAAAAATTGGAAGGTTAAATATCGCCCAAAAGTGGCAATTCGTTTGAATCCTTCAAAAGTGAATTTGTTTCTGCCACGCTCAAATTATTTTCCAGTGCGAAAAAAATAATGCTGTCCCATTCGCTACGGACGTACAATTTTTCAACGCCTGCGTAGTACAAAAGATAATTCGTTTCCTTAGGCGAAAGTTTCAACGCTAAGGCAAGCGCAATTACATTTTGTCGCGCAGGTTTTTTAGTTACGCCGGAAAAAACGCGGTAAACGTAAGTTTGATCGAGTTGCGAATTTTTTATTACTTCGGTTTTGGATAAATTTTTTTCGGCAAGTAATTTGTTAAGATATTCGGCAAGCGTGAAATTTTTAAAATTTTCCTTGTTGTCGTCAAGAAAATTTTGGACGTTGGAGGCGGTGGCAAGTTCATTTTCAAGTTGTTCAGTATTTTTTTGCAAAGTTTAAATCTCCTTGTGTTAAAATTTGTATAGGAAATAGTGCGGATATTTTTTTGTGCGGCTAATTTCCTTCAGTAAATCGTTTTAATTTTTCTTCGTTGATTTTTTCAAAAAATCCATTCGCTATCAAGCGCGGAAAATTTGCTCCAAATACTATTGCCAACATTATTTGAAGAACATCTATTCCATACGGAAAAACCATTAAAAATTGTTCAAAATCCAAGCCTTTATACTCCAAACACACAAATAAAAATCTGTAAGCTAAAACGCCCGGTATCATTGGCAAGAGAGGCGGAACAATCAAAATTGACGCCACTAAATCTAATTTTATACTTATTATAATCGCCAAAAATCCTACCAAAAATGCAGCGATAAATGTTGAATATTCCGTACTCAATTCGACGACAGAATTAAAAAACGTTCTTGTAAAAATTGTGCTTGCTCCCAATATTCCGACTATGTATAGACATTTTTTCGGCATATTTAGCGGAATTGCAAATCCTATCGCACAAATTGCCGCCGCTATTGCTGAAACAAATATACTTGCATCAGAAGTTGTTTCCAATAAAATAAAATTTAAAAAAGTTGTTCCGTCCATGTTGAAAAATATTTCAGCCGAAAAAGCAATTCCTGATGTTATTGATAAAATTATGAAAAATGTACGGGATAATTCCGTCATCGCATTTACAAAGTAATTATTTAGCATATCAATTATTGCATTTATAATCGGAACGCCGGGAATTAAGAATAATGCACAGGCTACCGTTGGTTTTAATGAATCTATGTTAGAAAAATACGCACAAGTTGTCGCAACGAACGCCGCCCAAGATATTGCTAAAAATTCGTTCACTTTATGTTTCAGCAATTTTATCTGTGTAAATTTTCCTATCATCGCGCTGACTGACGTACAAATTATTTCGGTTAAATTTCCGCCGAATAAACAGCAAAATCCTCCGCAGGCAATTCCAACCGCTAAAATTATTTGCCAATGAGAATAAATTTTGGGCGTTGTTTTTATATCTTCAAGCTTTCTTTTTAATTCGTCCAGAGTGAATGATTCTTTTAAAATCTGCCAAGAAATTTTTGTAAGTGAATAAATTGCAGATAAATCGACTCCCAATTTGTTGGATTTTTTGAAAGATACCACAGATTTTTCTCCGTCGAAAACTTCCAAGAAAATAACATGTTTCGTAATGTACATATTGATATTTTCTTTTGGAATTTTCATAGAAATGGCGATTCTGTTTAAAACGCGAATAATTTTGTTATTTGTTGCCCCGCTTTCAAGCAAAATTTGTCCGGCAGTTAAAATTAATTCCATTTTTTTGTTAAGTTCTGTAGTTTTTTCAAAAAATTCTTCTCTCAATTCTTTGTACTCCTTTTTAGCCTAAAGGTTGAATATGTTTAGAAAATTTTTCCAAATTCCTAAAATAGAGGTGTTAAAAGTGAAAGCGAATGTAACGGCTTATTTAAATTTTCGCTATGAAAAAATTCGACTGCTGAAAAAATCAGAACGCGGCGAAGTTTGGATTGCGTTGAATAAATCGACAAATCAGCCGGTAGTTATGAAAATTATAAATCTTACCGGCTTGCCATACTTGCAACTGAAAGAAAATCCAAATCCGTTAATTGCCAAAATTTTTTACTGCGCCGAATCTGAAAGCGATACGGTTGTTGTTGAGGAATTTATAACGGGCGAAACTTTGGACGGGAAAATTTTAACAGAAACGGCGGCGAAAAATCTTTTACTGCAAATTTGCGACGGCTTGAAATTTTTGCACGGAATTGGAATTATTCACCGAGATATAAAGCCGTCGAATTTAATTTTGCAGGACGGCGGCAAAATTCGGCTGATAGACTTTGACGCGGCTAGAATTTTTGACGAAACTAAAACCGCAGATACAAAACTTTTAGGCACGAAAGGTTACGCGCCGCCGGAACAATTCGGCTTTGGGCAAACTGATTCGCGCAGTGATATTTATTCGCTTGGCAAAACTTTTTTGGAATTGACGGGCGAAAATTGCGGCAGTCTCAAAAAAATTCTGTCAAAGTGCATTGAGGTTGATCCCAAAAACCGTTACCAAAATATTTCTGAACTGCAAGCCGCCTTGACTAAGAAAAAATTTCCCTTCGCTAAAATCTGCGCGACTTTTGCGGCAGTCGTTACAGTTTCATTTTTATTTTTTAATTCGACAATCGCAGAAATTTTTCCCGCCGAAATTGAAAAAGTTTCTGACATTGAAACGCCCGCAGAAATTGAAAATGCTCCTGAAAAAATCGAAACTTCCGCCGAAATTGATAAAAATTCTGACACGGTTAAAAACCCTGCAAAAACTGAAAATAATTCTGGCACTGTAAAAACGCCTTCAGAAAATGAAACAACTCCAAAAAAAATTGAGCCGCCTGCAACTGTTGAAAATATTCCTGAAACAGTTGAAGATGTTCCCAAAACTAAAAGACGCGCCGAAATTATTACGCCGTTGCCTCAACCTGACACGAATAATAATTTTCAGCCGTCTTTGCCTAATCCAAATACAACGCTTGAAAACTTTCAGCCGTCATTTCCAACTGCGCCAACTTTCAATCCCGAAAATGAAACTGCTCAAAATTTGGGCGGCGTCAAACTCGGCGATTCACTTGAAAACGTCCGCGCAATTCTCGGCAATGAACTTGAAATTAAAACTTACGACGGCTTAAACTTCGCCAATCATTTCTACAAAAATTTGAATGTGACAATAGAAAATAATCAAGCCACTTGCATAAGTACAAAAAATGCTGACGTGGCAACTTTGCGCGGTATTCGGCAAGGCGATTCAATCGAAAAAGTTTTGGCGCGGTACGGCGATAATTTTTACACGCGCCAATTTGGTGCAATGACAGTTTATATTTATAACTTCGATTCGGCGGAGCTTAGATTTACCGTTGAAAATAATCTCGTTGCGGCGATAACTTTAATTTCGCCTGAATAAAAAATTTTGAAATTTACCTGCGCGGTAAGTACTTTTAAAATTTTTTCCTGTAAAATAAAAATTAGGGAGACTGAATTTAATCGGCGAAAATCGCAGAAATGACGTTGCTTAACATTTGGCGTTCTTTCTGCGTCGGTACGCGCGAATTGATTGTATATCTGCCGCTGATTATGAAATTGTTTAAATCTACCAACTCCGGCGCGTCCGATAAAGTTCGTTCGTTTTCCATAAGATAATCCAAAGACACGTCGAACAGTTGCGCGATTTTTTTTAACGTTTCCATATCCGGCTCAAATATTCCCATTTCGTAGCGATTGTAACGCGGCTGATTGATATTCAGTCTTTTTGCTACTTCAATTTGTGATAATTTTTGATATTCACGGAGGCTACGTAATTTACATGCAACATTATGAGAATCATTATATATGGTTTTTGTGTAAACTGGTTTACGAATTGATTTTCCAGAAAATTTTGCTCTGCCGAAATTATATCCGTTTGGAAATGTGCTGTTAAGTTCTTTAATCCAAAATTTTTCACGTTCACAGAGTTCTTGAATACTACTGCAATATTCGATAATTTCGGCTTTAAAATTTTCCCAGCCGTATTTTTGAATGGCTTGACCAATGCAAGAAGTTGTATTGTGGCGATGTTCAGAAATGCGCTGTTCAAATCCGCGTGTAGTTTGCCCAACATAAATTTTCCCGTTGAGCAAATTAACAATTTTGTAAATCAACATAACAATCATAACTCTGTACTCCTTTCGATTGACAAACGAGACACAAGAGCTTAGAATGTATGTATAGAATTAGCTCTGTCTCGTGTTTGTTTAAACTCGACGGTTTATCCTAACACGGCAGGGCTTTTTCTGTCAATATGAATATAAGATATTTCAAATGAAAAAGTTATTAACAATGGCGGTACTTGCATTGAGCGTTTTTATTTTGCAAATGCCGCAAGTGCAAGCCAATAATGAAAAGTATGCCGGCAAATATGCCACAGGTTACGATGTTTATTTGTTGCTGGACTCCTACAATTTTAACAGTTTTACAAATATGGATTTTACTTGCAAAGTCAAAGCTACAAACGGGCGCGACGTGCAGTATATCGGTTATCACTTTTGGACAGAAAACGGTTCGGCATATTTTAAAAATTCTGATGGCTACGGTGGCAGAATTTCTAAAGATCCAAATTTGCAAGTTGAAATGAATATTTTTGCATTTACGTTAGCTATGGCAAACGAATACATGAAATCTCGACGTTAAACTTGTAACAAGGAGGTTAAATTATGGGTACTGAATTTGGCAATGGCGAAATTGAAATTAAAGCTTACCGCAGACATTGGTTTGATGTATTTTGGACTGTTTTTTGGTTAGTGGCGTTCTTGCCTATAGGTTGTTATTTTTTCCTTAAATGGTACGTTGAAAAAATTGTTGTAACAAATCAGGCGGTTTACCTTCGTAAAGGTATAATAAACCGCGACGTTAAAAGACTTCCATTGAGACAAATACAAGATGTCAGTTACGATCAAGGATTTTTTGGAAGAATTTTTGGTTTTGGAACGGTTAATATAACTTCAGCGACGATTGGCGGGATTTTAGGTTATAAATGTATGCCGAATCCCAACGAAATGGTTTTGACAATCAGTCAAGCGATTGAAGGGGCTGCAAGCAGAGTTAATGTAGCATCTCTCCCGAATCAAGGTTTTGCAAATCAGCAACCAACTCAACAGCAACCAATTCAAATACAAATAGTAAATCAAACTTCGCCGACAAATCAAAATCAACCGCCTACAAATACAAATTCCTAAAAAATTTTGTGCAGGGGTGATTTAAATGAAAAAAATTTTTGGCAATGGCGTTATTTGCATTGAGTATTTTAATTTTGCAAATGTCGCAAGCCGCCGCGCAGGAAATTTATCTCGGCGATGACAGCTATTTACTTACTGAAACTGTCAGCTATAAGCCGGTAGGCGGCAAGATGATGACTTTTTCCGGCACAGTCAGAGAAGGTTCAACGAAATTTGACTACGATTATCTTTTTTACAGCGACGGTCTTGTAGTTTACGACAAAATGTATTATGGCGAAAAACGCGGCAGCGGCAGATTTAATGCAACTTCGCCCGGTTCCTATTCAAATACCGTTGCATATAAAGCTTTTGTCGCTATTCTGAAAATGTACGGCTTAATATAAGGCGGTGAATTTAATGAAGAAAATTTTAACGGCGGCAATTTTGGCAGTGAGTTTTTTAATTGCCGCACCTCAAGCGTCAGCGGCTGATGTTGTAAATTATTACTGTCAATTTTGCCATACCAATATTCAAGTTCCATTCAATGTATATCCCAATGACGGTTGGAAGTTTAAAACTGATTGTCCGGCAAGATTAGAATCACTAAGGCAACAACTGCCGGGAGGCGAAGAATTTTTCAGAAGAATTTATCAAGAATATCCTGAATACCGACATCACATTTGGGTACAGGGTTCATACACCGAGCCGCCGCCAAAAACTCCCGCGCAAATTGAAGCCGAAAAACGCGAAGCCGCTGAACGTGCCGAAAGATTAAAACGCGAATCCGCCGAAAGAGAGGCAAAACGTAAGGCGGAAATTGAACGCCGTATCAGAATCCGTGAAGAATCTAAACCAACTATAGCGCAGGCAGACGCCATTTTCAAAACTAAAAAATACACCGAATCAGCTGAAACTTACCGGCAAGCAATTTCAATCGATCCTTACAACGGCTATACCCATTATATGTTGGCAAAATCTTTGTACCGTGACAAAACCAACAAAAATAAATACTACGATGAAATTATTGGCGAAGTAATTACCGCCATGACTTTCAATCAAAGCGACGAAGAATTAGCCGACTACTACGCTTATCTTGCAAAAATTTATTTGAAGTTGGGCTGGAAAAATCTTTTCAATACCGAAAATAAAATTGACTACAGCGGACTTTCAGTGCAATGTACAAATATGGCTAATCAGTTAAGACAAAGAGCGCAACAACAAAAAATGGCAGGTTTATTCAAATAAAAAAAATTATCCCACTCTTCGGAGCGGGATTTTTTTATTGGGAAATTGTACAAATTACTTTTTTTGACGTTCGCAAACTTGGTTGCCGACTGTGCAACTTGTTTTACAAGCAGATTGACAAGATGCTTGACATTCGCCGCAGCCGCCGGTTTTCAAAGTTGCTTGAAGTACGGGCTTTGTTACAGTTTTGATATGTTTCATATTTACACCTCCAAAAATTTTTTTAGATTGTATCACAGTTAAGGAAAAGTTACAACTAATCTGCCATAGTCAAAGCCATAATCGCTTTTTGAGTGTGAAGGCGATTTTCAGCCTCTTCAAAAATTACGTGCGCGTTGTTTTCAAAAACTTCATCAGTAATTTCTTCGCCACGATATGCAGGCAGGCAATGCAAAACAATAGCGTTTTTACTTGCGTGTTTTAAAAGTTCGGCGTTGACTTGATACGGCGCAAAAATTTTCTTGCGTTCGTCGTGTTCAGCCTCCTGCCCCATACTTGCCCAAGTGTCAGTTGCAATAATATCAGCGTCTTTCACGGCGTCAACGGGATTTTCTGTCCAAACTAATTCCGCCTTAGTTTCTTCGGCGTCAGTTAAAGCGTTTTCAAAAACTTCGCTATTCGGCTTGTAATTGGCGGGCGTTGCAACTGTCAGATTCATTCCGACTTTTGCCGCGCCGTACAAATAGGAATTCGTCATGTTGTTGCCGTCGCCGACGTACGCCATTTTCAGACTTCTAAAATTTTTGCCTTTATGTTCACGAATTGTTAATAAATCAGTCAAAACTTGGCAGGGGTGCAGTAAATCGCTCAAGCCGTTAATTACGGGAACATTTGAATATTTTGCAAGCTCCAAAATTCTGTCGTGTCCGTAAGTACGAATCATAATCCCATCAAGGTAACGTGACAAAACGCGGGCAGTATCTTTGATAGGTTCGCCGCGTCCCAACTGTAAATCTTTGTTTGATAAAAATAAACCTGTGCCGCCGAGTTGAAAAATTCCAACTTCAAACGAAACGCGGGTACGAGTTGAAGATTTTTCAAAAATCATTCCCAAAGTTTTACCTTCCAAATATCTGTGCGGTATACCGGTTTTTTGCATAACTTTTAAATCTGCAGCGAAGTCTAAAATTTCGTAAACTTCGTCCGCACTTAAATTGTGAATCGAAATTAAATCTTTGCCTTTTAACATAAAAAGCTCCTTTCAGTCGCTTAGGCTCTAGGTTTTACACTTCCCTAACACCTAACATCTAAAACCTAAAACCTAAATCTGCGGCTCAACGTTATCTTGGCTGAAAATTTTAACAATTTCAGTTAATTTAGTTTTAGCCGGATTATAATCAATGGTAGTTTCGCCGTCGTGCGCGTGAATATGAACATACATAACGCCCGCCAATCCGAGCAAATTTTTTTCAATATTTTTTGCGCTGTCTTCAGTATAACCTTCAGCAGTAAATTGCAGACGCGTAACTCCACTGCCGCCGCAACCACATTCTTTGCACATATCAAAGCCTCCAAATATTTTATTTTCAATATATTTTACTGCGAAGTTAAAATTTCTACAAGCCCCAGTTACGGTTGACGAAATTTAAGCGGCAAGTTAAAATTTTTAAAAATTTTTGGGAGGGATTTTAATGAAGGCGGCAGTTTATCACGGCAAAAACGATATTAGACTTGAAAATGTACCTGTACGAGAAATTTCGGCGGACGAAGTTTTAATTAAAGTTGCATATTGCGGCGTGTGTGGTACGGACGTTCATATTTTTAACGCAGAAGGCGGCGCATTTGCAGTTACACCGCCGTTAATTCCGGGGCACGAATTTTCCGGCGTAATTGAAAAAGTTGGTAGCGCGGTTAAAAATTTGCAAGTTGGCGATAATGTCAGCGGCGATCCAAATATTATGTGCGGCAAGTGCTATTTTTGCCGTAATGGTATGGAACATTTTTGCACGGAAAATATTGGCGTTGGTACGACGGTTGACGGCGGCTTTGCTGAATATGTTGCAATGAAGGCTAGTCACGTTTTCAAAGTTCCAAAAAATGTTGATTTACTTTACGCGGCAATGAGTGAGCCTGTTTCCTGTTGCGTACACGGGATTGACTTATGCAAAATTAAACACGGCGATACAGTTTTGGTAATGGGCGGCGGTCCAATAGGAATGATTATGTTACAGCTTGCGAAGTTGGCGGGCGCGGGACTTGTAATTTTATCTGAACCTGTTGAAGAAAAAAGAAATTTTGCGTTGAAGTTTGGCGCAGATTTAACTGTTAATCCTATCGCAGAAAATCTTGACGAATTTTTAGCAAACGCAACGCAAAATGTAAATTGCGTTATTGAATGTGTGGGCAATGTTCGCACGCAAGCTGACGCCCTGCGCGTTGCCGGTAAAAAAGCTACGGTAATGTTTTTCGGTCTTGTAGCTCCTGACGCCGAATTAAAAATTAAGCCGGATATGATTTTCAAAAAAGAATTAACCGTTACTTCGTCGTTTATCAATCCTTATACTTTTCCTCGCGCAGTTGAGTTAATTTCTCGCGGCAGAATAAATTTTGACGGGATTATTTCAAGTGTTGTACCGCTTGAGGAATTGCCAAACGTTTTAGCGGATGATTCAACACGTCGCGCAGGTAAAGTTGTTGTGAAATTGTAGAGAAAAAATTTTTTGGCAAAATACATAATGTTTCAAGGCACGGCGTCAAATGTTGGAAAAAGTATTCTGACAACTACGCTTTGCCGAATTTTTTTATTTAAAATTGCGTCGTTTTAATTTTGAATTGAAACTGCTATAATTTTTCAAAAAATAAAAGGCGGTTGAATTTATGGCAAAATACATAATGTTTCAAGGCACAGCGTCGAACGTTGGAAAAAGTATTCTGACAACGGCACTTTGCCGAATTTTTTTTCAGGAAGGTTACAAAGTCACGCCGTTTAAATCGCAAAATATGAGCAATAATTCATTCGTAACGGCGGAAGGATTGGAAATGGGACGCGCCCAAGTTGCACAAGCGGAGGCGGCTAATATTGCGCCAAATGTTTTAATGAATCCTGTACTTTTGAAACCAACTGGAAATGCAACTTCGCAGGTTATAATTAACGGTAAACCCGTTGGAATTTTTTCAGCGGCGGAATATCACACAAGCTACGCTAAAACCGCGTTTGAGGCGTCTAAAACCGCCATGAAACGTCTTGACGAAGAATTTGATATAATTGTTATCGAAGGCGCGGGAAGTCCCGCAGAAGTCAATTTAAAGGCGAATGATATTGTAAATATGCGCGTGGCGAAACATTTAAACGCGCCTGTAATTTTAGTAGCAGATATTGACAGAGGCGGTTGTTTGGCGGCGATTGTAGGAACGTTGGAACTTTTGGACGAAGACGAACGCGCACTTGTCAAAGGGATTGTGATAAATAAATTTCGCGGCGATGTGAAATTATTTTTACCGGCGGTTGAATTTCTGGAAAATAAAACCGGCAAGCCTGTATTGGGAATTTTGCCGTACATTGAAAAATTGGGAATTGATGACGAAGATTCAGTTTCGATTGACGAAAAAATTTCAAGCGGCGGCGAAATAAATATTGCGGTAATTCAGCTAAAAAAAATATCCAATTTCACAGATTTTGACAGTTTGGCGGGCGAAAATGACGTAAATTTATTCTACGCCAAAACTGCTGACGAATTGGAAACTGCAGATTTAATCATTTTGCCGGGCAGTAAAAATACTTCTGAAGATTTAATTTGGCTGAAGGAAAATAATTTTGTCGCGCAGATTTTCAAAAAGCCTGTAATTGGAATTTGCGGCGGTTTTCAAATGCTCGGCAGAAAAATTTTTGATCCTTTGCAAACTGAATCAAGCTACACCGAACTTGACGGATTAAACCTTTTGCCGCTTGAAACTACATTTGCTGAAAATAAATTTACCAAACAAGTTACAGTTAATGCAAATTTTAATTTTTTGAGCAGTCACATAGAAGCAGAAAATCTTGACGGCTACGAAATTCATTCCGGCGTCAGCAACATTTCAGAAAAATTTGTAACGGCTGAAAATGTTTTAGGTACGTACATTCACGGAATTTTTGACAATGATAATTTTAGACGGCAAATTTTAAATGCAATTCGTAAAACTAAAAATTTACCGCCGCTTGAGGTTACTAGAAATTTTCGCGCTGAAAAGCAAAAAAATTACGAACGACTTGCAAAAATCGTCCGTGAAAATTTAAATATGGAATTGCTGAATAAAATTATCTTTGATTAAAAGGAGTTGAAAACTATGAACGCAATGCCGAATTTAGATATTATCTGCCAAAAAGTTGTTGAATGCTACAAAAAAATTTACGGCGATAAAATCAAGGCAATTTTTTTGTATGGCAGTTACGCACGCGGAGACTTTGACGAAGAATCTGACATAGATTTTGCGGCGATTGTAGAAGGTGAAAAGCCTCAATGGAACGAAAAACGCCATGAACTTGTTCACGAAACGGGCGAAATTGATTTGGAATATGATATTTTTATTTCTCCAAAAGTTATTTCAGCCGAATACTTTGACAAATATTTTTCGGAACTTCCTTACTACAGGAACATTTTGAAAGAAGGTAGACGCCTTGCTTGATTTAACTAAATATCGACTGGACAGAGCAACTGAATTTCTTTCAGCCTCAAAAATTATGCTTGAAAATAATTGTTATAAAGATTCAATCAACCGTTCATACTACGCCATTTTTACAACAATTCGCGCCATTTTGGCGGAAAATGAAATTGACTTTAAAAAACATTCCGTAGTTATCAGTTATTTTCGTCAGCATTATATCAAGACGAAAATTTTTGATGTCAAATTTTCCCAATATGTTGGTGACGCTTTTGAAATTAGAAATAACTGCGATTATGAAGATTTTTATATTGCTTCTCGTGAAGATGCTGAAACTCAATATAACAACGCCGTTGAATTTTATGACGCGGTTAAAAATTTTCTTGAAAAATGAAAATTATCAGTGCGGGCAAATCAAGCCCGTTTTTTTATTTTAGCGCGGAATTAAATCTGAAGGTTTTAATTCGCCTTTCGCCGCACGTTGTGCAAATTCTGCCGTTGCCGTAAAAAGTACGTCGCTTGAAGAATTTAAAGCCGTTTCGCAAGAATCCTGCAACACGCCGATTATAAATCCTACGCCGACAACTTGCATTGAAATATCTGATGAGATTCCAAAACTTGAGCAAGCAACGGGAATTAACAAAAGTGAACCGCCTGCAACGCCGGATGCGCCGCAAGCTCCAACTGTCGAAATTAAACAAAGTAATAAAGCTGTCGGCATATCAACATTTATTCCCAAAGTGTGCGCCGTCGCCAAACTCAAAACTGCAATAGTTATCGCCGCGCCCGCCATATTTATTGTTGCACCTAATGGAATTGAAACCGAATAAATATTTTCGTCCAGTCTCAACTTTTTGCACAAACTCATATTGACAGGGATATTTGCCGCCGAACTTCTTGTAAAGAAAGCGTATATTCCACTTTCGCGCAGGGTTGCAAAAACTAACGGGTATGGATTCATTCGCAATTTTAACCAAACAATGAAAGGATTCATTATTAAAGCTACGCTGAAGAACGCGCCCAAAAGTACGCACAATAATTTTGCATAACCTAAAAGCGCGTCAATTCCTGAAGTTCCTATTGCGTCGGCAACAAGTCCCATAATTCCGAACGGCGCAAAACGAATTACCCATTGCACAACTTGAGTTACTGCCTTTGCCAAGTCCGCTAAAACTTTGTGCGTATTTTCGCCCGCCTGTCTTAAAGCTAAGCCCATTATGACGCCCCAAGCCAAAATTCCAATGTAATTTGCATTTGTCAGCGCGTGTATTGGATTGTCAACAACATTCATTATTACATTTTGCAAAACTTCAATAATTCCACTCGGCGGCGTAATTTCTGCGCCTTCAGTTTGCAAATTTAAACTCGTCGGGAATAAAAATGACGCTGTAACTGCAACCAACGACGCGCAAAAAGTACCTATCACGTACAGTTGAATTATTGGTTTCATTGAGGAGCTTGATTCTGATTTTTGCGAAAGTGCATTCATTACCAACACGAAAACTAAGATTGGCGCAACGCCTTTCAGCGCGTTTACAAATAATTTGCCGAAAACTGCGATGAACGGAATTACAAATGGAACGAATAACGCTAAAATAATTCCAACTACAAGACCTATGGCGATTAGCTTTATTAACGCCGTTTCGCCATAAATCTTTCCTACTTTTCCTAACATTAAATAACCTCCAAAAAAATTTTTCCGCGCCATTATACCACTAATTCACTTAATCAGCAAAAATCTAATTTGCAGGAAAAATTTTGACATTGCAGAAATTGACAAGCAGTAAAATTTAGAAAGAAGCGATAACTTGATAAAGATAAAAAATTTAGGCTTGGAACTTGCACAAAAAGAAATTTTTTCAGGTTTAAATATTGAAATTAGACGCGGCGAAAAATTGGGAATAACCGGCGGTGAAGGTGCGGGAAAATCTTCCTTGCTTGATATTTTGGCGGGCAGATTGATTCAAACTGCGGGAGAATTGGAAATTAACGGCGAATGTTTAACCATCACTGGAACTATTGCAGATTTTTCAGAATTGCGAATGGCTGAAATGTCCGCACTTGAAAAATTGAAACGTACTTTGCGCCATTTGAACGATTCAGAAATTATTTTGTTGCTTGATGAACCGACAAAAAATCTTGACGCTGAAGGTATTGAGTGGCTGATAAATTTTTTAAACGAACGCACAAATCTTACCGCCGTTATTGTAAGCAATGACAGATATTTTTTAAAGCGCACTTGCCCAAAAATTATTCGTCTCGGTAACATTCAAGCTCCAAAAATTAATTTGGAATGTACGCCGCTGCCGGAAAATACCGCCGCGCTTGTTGTTAAAAGTCTGGTAAAAGTTCGCGCAGGTGAAACGGTATTTCAACACGTCGGCTTTACAATTCGGCAGGGGCAAAAAGTTGCACTTGTCGGCAAAAATAATATTGGGCGTTCCAAACTTTTAAAAACTTTAATAACCGCGTGGCAAAATCCAATTACAAACGGCGGAGTTGAACGCGGTACAATAAAATTCGCCGAAGGCTTGAAAGTGGCGTATATGCCGAAAGTTTATTCAAGTGCAACGGCAAAAATCGAATTGGAAAATATTCAAAATACCGGCGCAAATTTTTTACTGTTGGATTCTCCTACCGCTTGTCTTGATTTACCGGCGATTGAAGAATTTGAACGCGCCTTGCAAAATTTCAAAGGTACGATTATTTTTTCTGAAGAAGACCGCGCCTTTTTGGAAAACGTGGCAAACAGAATTATCGACGTTGCACCGAGCGGCACGGTTGACAGAATTTCAACTTATGAAGAATTTTTGGCAAATGAAACTGTCAAAACTCAAATTAAAGAAAAATATAATTTGCAATGAAAGTTGACAGAAAAAACTTGAATAGCTATAATTCAGTTGTAAATGATTTTTGACAATCGAAAAAGGACAGCCGGTTTTGCACGTCGGCTATCCTCTAAATACAGTTTTGAGTTAGTGTTGATTGATTTAGCTTATTTTTAAAGTTTTTTGCAACTGAAAAAGGACAGCCGGTTTGGAACGTCGGCTATCCCCAAAAATCATGTAGACTTTTTAGATTTACCGCCGTTGGCGGCTTACTTTTTGCCCTTACTTAAAGAACACATCATAGATGATGAGTCCGACTTGAATAGCCTTCAGTGCCAAATCGGCAATCTGGTATTTAGTCATTATCATCACCTCCCCTCACGGGGAAGCCGACAACCAACTGCCTTTTTCTGCGTGGATTATAGCAAATTGCCGCCACGCTGTAAAGGTTTATTTTTTTGCAATTCAAGCGCAACGGCAATTTCAATGATTCAGCGTTTACTCAAAACTAAATCCAGCGCGTTTAAAACGTCGTCAACATTTTCTTTTGTAATGACAAGCGGCGGCTGGAACGCCATAACATTTCTACTGACGCCGCCTTTGCCGATAATAAAGCCGTTATCCTTCAAAACTTCCAAAACTTCATCAAGCTCTTTGGCGGCAGGAGTTTTATCAGCGTGAACAAATTCCGCGCCAATCATCAATCCTATACCGCGCACGTCGCCGATTATAGGATATTTTTTTTGCAATTCCAAAAGTCCGCTTTTAAGTTGTTCGCCGCGCTGTCTTGCATTTTCCATTAAATTATTTTCAGCAATATAATCTAAAACTGCAAGCCCCGCCGTCGTTGAAACGGGATTGCCGCCCAAAGTTGACGCGCCGGGGCGTGTATAAGTGTCAGCAATTTCAGCCGTCGAAATAAACGCGCTGATAGGTTGCCCGTTGCCCAACGCCTTTGCCACGCTCATAATATCCGGCACAACGTCAAAATTTTCAATCGCAAACATTTTGCCGGTACGTGCAAAGCCTGTTTGTACTTCGTCATCAATCAAAAGTGCGCCGTACTTTTTCAAAATTTCTTTGACGCGCTTAAAATAATTTTTCGGCGGCACAACAATTCCCGCGTTTCCTTGAATAGGTTCAGCAATTAACGCGGCGGGTTTACCTGAAGTTGAAGTTTGAATAACCGTTTCAATTTTGTTGGCACATTCTAAATCACATTCGGGATATTTTTTACCGAGCGGACAGCGATAACAATAAGGATTGGGCGCAAAATGAATCCCGCCAACAGGATTGGGATCAGTGCGCCACATTCCAATACCGGTTAAACTCATTGTAAGTTTTGTGCGCCCGTGCAAGCCGTTTTGAAGTGCAATAAATTCTGAACTTTTCGTATAAATCGACGCCAATAAAAGCGAACCTTCATTTGCCTCTGTACCGGTTGAGCAGAAAAAACTTTTTTGCAAATTGCCCGGCGTAACTTTAGCCAATTTTTCGGCAAGGTTGACAAAGTTTTCAGTCAGATAAATGTTGCAGACGTGTTGCAGTTTTTGAATCTGCGCGATCATCTTTTCAGTAATGGCGGGGTTGCAATGACCGCAGTTTATAACCGAAACGCCCGCGTACATATCCAAATATTTTTTGCCTTCGCTGTCAAAAAGATATTGCATTTGCCCGCGTACAAATTCCGGCGGATTAAAATAAAAGTGTCCGAGACACGGCATAATATATTTTTTCTTTTTGTCAAGGACGCCTTGCGCCCCAATGTATTCGCTCATTTAATTTTCCTCACTTTTATCATCGTCAGGATTGGGAATTTCAATAGTTGGAATTTTAGATTTTTCTTCAAGCAAGATAATCTTTTTTTCAATGACGTTGTAGCGAACGTGCGAATATTTTTTCTTTTTGAGTTTCAAACCGTCTTCAAGTTGTAAATTTTTTTCGCCTTTAACTTTAACATTGCCGTAAAAATCAACCAGTTTATTTCCCCAATTAAAAACGGCGGTATCTGCAGTAACGTTTAAAACATCTTTGTTAGAGAAATTGACATTGCCGACAACTTCGGCGGTTTTATTTCTCAACTGAATGTACGCGTTATCGCAGCTGAAATTTTCGTTATCGTGCGAGAGTTTAACATTGCCTTCAGCCCAGCATTTTTGCGAAACGACATTTACCTTTGCGCCGTCAGCTTTAATAATCGCCGTAACGCCGCGATTATTCATTTCAACGCGGACGCTATCTTTTAAAACAAAATAACCTTTGAAAACGTCGTAATATTGTTGCCCCGCTTCAATTTTTGGCATTGCCGCAAAACTTTTGGCAGGAATTAAAAAAATCAGCAACATTATCAGCGGCAAAATTTTTAATAATTTCAATTTTAAGCCTCCTTAAAAATTTGCGGCAAAAAGTCAGCAATGTCAATCGTAATTGGCATAAAGTACAAGCCGCCGTTGGTATTTGAAATAAAATCTATAACTTTGTGCGAAAAATCTACATTCCAATTCATCGTCGGTTCAAAATCTTTTGGGAAAACGGCTTTATCTTTGCGCTCCCAGTAACCTTTGGAACGTGCGCTTAAAACCGGCGACACGCCCCAATAAACATCAATACCGGCTAATAAATCTGCGTACATTTCCATAAATCTCATATCAAAAAACGGTTGCGTAAAAAGTCCAGCCGCGCCCGCCTGAATTTTTCTTTCAACTTTGTAAAGCTCATCACGAATACCGCTGCGATATTGATCAATTCCGGCGTAAACTTTAACGTTGGGCAATTCTTCACGAAATTTTCTTATTACGTCGATTGATTCGGTTGGATAAACAGTGCGGAGCATATCCTGCGGCGGGTCTCCTGCAATTACCAAAACTTCAGTGATATTAAATTTTTCAAAAGTTTCTTTGAACGGCAACGGCTTAGATAAATCAATGTCCATTGCGCGGACGTGCGGAATTGTTTGAAGTTTTGGCTGTGTAAGTTTTGCCGCCTCCCACGGGCGAATTTCACAGCGCATTATATCTGGAATGTTTACGCAGTCTACCTGCGGATATTTTTTTAAAGTTTCAATATCGCGCAAAATTTCTTCTTCCTTGTGCGGTACAATTTCTACAGCGATTCTACCCATAATTAAACCCTCCAAATTTTAATTTAACGTTGTGATTATATCAGATTTGCTCAAAATGTGCAGGATTTTTTTTCAGTGCGTCGAAAATTTTGAAACTGGAAATTAATTTTGAGGTGGTTTATTTTTGATATTTTTTATGATTGTGCCAAGCATAATGATTGTATCAGTGATTTTGATTCATAAAACTGCAGGCTTTTTCGACTTGAAAATTTCGTACATTGCGCTTGCAATTTGTGCGGTACTTTCATTTTTAATTGACGTGGCGGCAGTGGAAATTTCTACCGCTCCCGGACGTGAATATTTTTTTAAATTATTTGCACTAATTTTTGTGGCGGCGGCAGTTGTTACGGCTATAAATTTTTATCTGGAGGTAAAAAAATGAAAAAAAGTGCAGAAATTTTAGGTTTGCCGATTATCAGCATTACTGAAGGTCGCGAACTTGGAATGAGCAAAACTTTGGTGATTGATGCAAAAAATGGTTTAATCGCTGCAATTACTATCGAAGACGAAGAATGGTACAGAGGCGTTAAATTAATTCCCTACAAAGATATTATCGCCATTGGCGACGACGCCATTACAATTTTACACAGCGATAAAATTTTGAAACTTAGTCAAGTTGGCGATTATGAAGCTATGCTTGACGAAAATATTAAAATTCTCGGCACGAAGGCGATAACTAAAACCGGAAAGATTAAAGGTAGAATTGCTGATATTTTTGTTGGCGAAGACGGCAAAATAGAAAAATGTGAAATTTGCGCTACTGACGGCTCAACAAGTGAAGTTTCTGCAGATAAAATTTCTATTTTCAGCAGACAAGTCACAGTTATTGATATGGACGGCGTTAAAAAAAGTAAGCCTGTAGAAAAACCTGTTGAAGTTAAACCTGTTGAAGAAATTAAACCCGTCGAAAAAGTTAAACCTATCGAAGAAATTAAACCAGTTGAAGAAATTAAACCTGTCGAAGAAATTAAACCTGTCGAAGAAATTAAACCTGTCGAAGAAATTAAACCAGTTGAAGAAATTAAACCAGTTGAAATTCCCGCGCCCGTACCTGAAGTTGAAACTAAAATTGAAGAAATTCAGATTGAAAATCCGGTTGAAGAAATTCCGCCGGTTGAAAATGTGCAACCTGTAGAAACTGTGCAGAATGTTGAAAACGTTCAACCCGTCGAAGAAATTTCAGATACTGAAGATTCTGATGAAGATGAAGTTGAAATGCCGGATATTGAAGACTTTGAGCCGGAACCCGCCAATAAAGTTGAAGTTGCAACTGAACCTGAAAAGAAAACTGAAACTAAAGGTATACAACAGGCAGAGGCTTTAAAAGCGGCTTTGAAACGCGCTATGGAAAATCAGCAGAAAAACGCAACTCCCGCAGCGAAAACCGAACCTAAAAAAGGCGGTAAAACTGTAACACTTGTTGGCAGGAAAGTTACAAAAACAATTACCGCCGATAATGGCAATGTAATTATCGAGGCGGGCGGCGAAATTACCGAAGAAGTTTTACAAAAAGCACGCGCCGCAAATAAATTTATTGAACTTTCTATGAACTCCAGAGCATAAATAAAAACCGCCGGAATTTACCCGACGGTTTTTTTGTTGGAAAATTAAACTAAAAAAGCCGCCGCTTAATTGCGACGGTTTTTCTATTGGAAAATTTATAATTTCAAAATTATTTAATTTCGACTTTTGCGCCAACTTCTTCGAGTTTAGCTTTAAGAGCTTCAGCGTCAGCTTTGGAAATTTTTTCTTTGACAGGAGCAGGTGCGCCGTCAACAAGTGCTTTAGCTTCTTTAAGTCCAAGACCGGTTGCTTCGCGGACAGCTTTAATAACTTTGATTTTTTCTGCGCCAACGTCAGCAAGTACAACGTCAAATTCGGTTTTTTCTTCTTCTTCAGCGGCGGCACCGGCTGCAGGAGCTGCGGCGGCAACTGCTACAGGAGCTGCTGCACTTACGCCAAATTTTTCTTCCATTGCTTTTACGAGTTCGGAAAGTTCCAAAACTGTCATTGAGCCAATAGCTTCAATAATTTCTTCTTTAGTCATAGCCATTTTTATTTTCCTCCAAAATTTTCAAATTTACAGGAACTAAATCCTTAGTCTTTAGCCTTTAGTCCCTATTCCTTAATTAAGCGGCTTCTTTTTCTTTTTTGTCACGCAACGCGGCAACAACGCCAACAGCATTGCGAATAATAGCGGAGAGAAGTCCAACCGTATTGGAAAGCGGAGCATTCATGCTGCCCAAAAGTTTTGCAATAAGTTCTTCCTTGCTCGGCAAAGACGCCAACGCTTTAACTTCCTTATCGCTAAGCACTTTTTTATCAAGAATACCCGCCTTAATTGTCAAAATACCGGGATCTTCCAGTTTATTTTTCTTCATGAAGTCACAAAGAATTTTCGCCGGAGCAACCGCGTCAGTTGTTGAAAAAGCAATAGCCGTTGTACCTTCAAGGTGTGAATCGAGTCCTTCAATACCCAAATCTTTTGCGGCAAGTCTCAACATTGTATTTTTAACAACTTTGTATTGAACGCCGGCTTCGCGCAATTCACGGCGCATTTGTGTATCTGTTGCAACATTCAAGCCTTTGTAACTTGTAACGACGACGCTTTTTGCATCTGTCAACCATTGTTTAATTTCGGCAACTACAGCCTGTTTCTTAGGAGTTACACCCACTTTATTTTCACCTCCCGAAAAAATCTAACGGGAATTAAAAAATCCCCAACCAAAGACGATCGGAGAAATTTTTCTAATGGTAAAACTCCGACCTCGACAGGAACTTTAATCGGCAAGCCGAACCTGTTGTCTGTGGTCAATCTAGGGGTTAGGTTTTAGCTGTTAGGGATTAGGGAAAAATTTCCTGTTACCTAATAACTTTCCTAGCCGCCAATTTTAAAAATTTAAACTAAATCAAGGTAAAACTACGGGAACGCCGGGACCCATTGTCGCACTAAGTGTAACAGAGCGCACATATTGCCCTTTAGCCGCCGCCGGTTTAACTCTAATCAAAGTATCAAGCAAAGTTTGATAGTTTTCAGCAAGTTTTTGATTTTCAAAAGACGCCTTGCCAATAGGACAATGAATATTACCTGCTTTATCAGTACGATATTCAACTTTACCGGCTTTTTGTTCACCAATAGCCTTTGCAACGTCCGGCGTAACGGTTCCAAGTTTTGGGTTAGGCATTAAGCCACGCGGTCCCAAAAGTTTACCGAGACGACCTACAACGCCCATCATGTCAGGGGTTGCAACTGCAACATCAAATTCAAACCAGCCGCCTTTGATTTTTTCAACCAAATCTTCTGCACCAACATAATCTGCGCCTGCGTCTTCAGCCTCTTTGACTTTATCGCCTTTAGTGAAAACCAAAACGCGCTTAGATTTACCTGTGCCATTCGGTAAAACGACTGCGCCGCGAACTTGTTGATCGTTATACTTAGGATCAACGCCAAGTCTTACGTGCATTTCAATAGTTTCATCGAATTTTGCTGTAGCGGTTTTTTTAGCCAACTCTACAGCCTCTTCAATCGTGTAAAGCTTGCCTTCTTCAAGAAGTTCAGCTGACGCACGATATTTTTTGCCTTTTTTTGCCATTAGAAAATTTCCTCCAATCGTGGTACAAACGAATAAATCTCCCACTTTGAAATTTGCAACTTACGCTACAATTTCAATTCCCATACTGCGAGCAGTACCTTCAATCATACTTGTTGCCGCTTCGATTGAACCTGCGTTCAAATCTTTCATTTTCAATTCGGCGATTTCACGAGCCTTAGCGCGTGGAAGTTTTGCAACTTTGTTTTTGTTAGGTTCGCCGGATGCTTTTTCGATACCCGCCGCCTTTTTCAGCAATACTGCCGCCGGTGGAGTTTTGGTAATGAATGAGAATGATCTGTCTTCATAAACCGAAATTACAACCGGAATAATCAAGCCCGCTTGTTGCGCTGTACGATCGTTGAACTCTTTGACGAACGCCATAATATTAACGCCCGCTTGACCGAGTGCAGGACCTACCGGCGGCGCAGGTGTTGCCTTACCTGCCGGTACTTGCAATTTTACAACTTTGGTAACTTTCTTTGCCACAATTACACCTCCTCTCGTTGCAATTACATTTTCTCAACTTCGCTAATATCCAAGTCAACCGGCGCATTTTCTACCAAAACTTTGACACGCCGTCTGTTAATGTCAATTTCTTTAACAGTTGCCACGCGGTTTTCAAATAATCCTGAAACAATTCGCACGCGGTCGCCAATTTCAAAACCAACAGGCATATCTTCGGGGCGTGCCTCTGAAAGTTCAATCAAAATTCTTTCAGCCTCTTCCAGCGTCAAGGGAATTGGTTCTTTTTCAGAGCCGACAAAACCGGTAACGCCGTTGGTATTTCTGACAACAAACCACGAATAGTTATTCACAATCATATCAACCATAACGTAACCCGGAATTAACTTTCTTTTAACAACGCGCCGCTTGCCGTCTTTAAATTCGGATTCTTCGCGCATTGGAACAACAACATCAAAGATAACGTCGCCCAAATCCTGCGCTATAACTTTTTTATCGAGGTTAGCTTTAACTTTATTTTCGTAGCCGGAAAAAGTGTGAATGACGTACCATGCACGCTTTGAAATATCCTTTGTATCTGAATCATTTGGCTTGTGTTCCATTTAAGGGACTCCTTTCAGCCGAGAATGAAGCGAAACAGTTTGGCAAACGCCGTGTCGCACACCCAAATTAACGCGCAGACTATCACTACAGCTATTCCGACGACGCCGGTATAAGACGCCAATTCTTTTTTTGTTGGCCACGACACTTTATTTAATTCGGTGCGGACTTCTCTTAAAAATTGCATTGCGCCTTTCTTTTCGCTGCTTTGTTCGGACAAATCTTACACCTCCGCCAAATGATTATTTTGTTTCTTTGTGCAGGGTATGTTTCTTGCAGAACTTGCAGTACTTTTTCATTTCGATTCTATCTGGAGTATTCTTTTTGTTTTTGTTTGTCCTGTAGTTGCGATTTTTGCATTCGGTACAGGAAAGCGTAATGTTAGTGCGCAATTTTTAAACCTCCTTAAAAATAAAACCCCTTCTAATGGGGATTGTTTTCAAAGTTGGTGGCGGCAAAAAGACTTGAACTTTTGACCCACCGGGTATGAACCGATTGCTCTAGCCAACTGAGCTATGCCGCCACGTTATGGAGCTGATGACCAGGATTGAACTGGTGACCTTATCCTTACCAAGGATACGCTCTGCCGACTGAGCTACATCAGCGTTGGTTGCGGGGGTCAGACTCGAACTGACAAGTCTCCGGGTTATGAGCCCGGTATGCTAGCCGATTGCACCACCCCGCGTTAATCAGGGTAACCTACTGAATTAATTCAGCTTGTGAATATTACCATTAAAACCAAATTATGTCAAGAAAAACTTTTCAATTTAAAAAAATTTTTTTCTATCAAATAAAAAATTCGTCGAACGTAGTTTATTTTTGTAGAAAAGTTAGACTTAAAATTAACAATCCAAAAATGTAAAGCAAATAAACTTATTGAAGTTTTGTTCGCTATATTGGCAACCTCCATTTATTAATTGCAATTTCTTTCGTTAAATATATTGCAATAATTCAGGTCAAAATTTGTTTCAATTAGGAACTGCCATTGATTTTAAAAATCTCTAAATATAAAATTAAAAACTAAATATTTTTTGAGGTTTTACTATGAATGAAAAATTTGCTGAAGCTTTAAAAAATTTGAGAACTGCCAAAAGAATGACTCAACAAGAATTAGCCGAAAAAATTTTTGTTACCCGTTCCGTCGTTGCAAAATGGGAAAACGCCTACAATTTGCCGGATATGTTTATGATTGAAAGAATTTGTAAAGCCCTTGAAGTGGATGAACACGACTTTATAAAAAATTTGTTTGAAGAAGAAAATGAATTGAATGTAATTGTTCTGGATGACAGAAAAATTATTGTGAAAGGTTCAATGCCGGTTATTGCGGAAGTTTTGCCGGACGCAAATATTTTTGGTTTTATTCGCCCTTCAGAGGCGATTGAGTTTGCCAAAAAAAATAAAATTTCAATCGCCTTTTTGGATATTGAAATGGGAACAACCAACGGGCTTGAGCTAAGCCAAAAATTTTTGGAAATAAATCCTCGTACAAATATAATTTTTCTGACGGCTTATATTGAGTATTCTTTTGAGGCGTGGAGTACCGGCGCAAGCGGTTATTTGTTAAAACCAATTACTGTTGAAAATTTGAAGGCGCAACTAAAAAATCTGCGTTATCCTCTATAGGTGAAATTTTATGACTTTGGACTACGCAGCAGCTTATTTTTTGTTGGGTATAATGTTTTTGGCGTCGATTTTTGGAATTGTTCTTTCTTTGTTTATGCCCGGAATAAATTCATTGAACAGAAAATTTTTTGCGCTGATGTTTGGAAATTTAACATTGCTGGTAATTGCGTGGACGGTTGATGTATTTACGTGGCGATCGCCGGAATTTTTGACGGAAGAAAGAATTGCAATTTTTTTTGAAGGTTTTTGTTATGCTTTAACGATGCCGGTTTTCACGATTTATTTATTGCGTTTGTGCGGCGAAAGTTTGCGGAACAAATTATTTTACGCGGTAGCAATTCTATTTGGAATATGTTTAATTTTGCTCGGCGTCGCGCAGGTTACAGAAATTTTTTATTACGTCACGGCGGAAGATTTTTATAACGGTAAATGGTATTCATTTTTGGTATTGCCGGTACTTTTAACAATGATTTTAAATATTTTCGGCGTCATTCGCAGAAAAAAATTTTTATCGAAAAGATATTTTCGGGCGTTTTTGTTTTACTTAGTGCCGTTTACTTTTACGACGTTAATTCACGCAATAGAAATTTTGCCGTTCGTAATG
Organism: uncultured Selenomonadales bacterium; assembly: GCA_937877565.1. Lineage (GTDB taxonomy): Bacteria > Bacillota > Negativicutes > Selenomonadales > Selenomonadaceae > Quinella. Next base: position 110,435 of record CALFJB010000035.1, read on the forward strand.
GCGTTTGGGTTAATTTTTTCTACAATAACAATGGTTGCAATAGTTTTTTCTGATTATGTGAATGAATTTTTCAGGCAACAGCGGGAAATTATAAATCAGCAGGCAAACATTTTAATTTTACAAATGCGCCCGCACTTTATCTATAACACGATGACAAGTATTTATTATCTTTGTTCGCAGAATCCCGAAAAGGCGCAGAAATTAACGTTAGACTTCACAAATTATTTGAGAAAAAATTTTACTGCGATTGTCAGCGAAAAGACAATTTCATTTTCTGAAGAATTGGAGCATGCAAAGGCGTATCTGTCGATTGAGCAAGTGCAATTTGAGGAAATTTTATTTGTCACATATGACACGCCGCACATAAATTTTAAAGTTCCGCCGCTGACACTTCAACCGATTGTTGAAAATTCGGTAAAGCACGGGCTTGATCCTGATGCCGAGCCGCTACATATTTTAGTTTTGACACGTGAAACAGATGGCGGCAGTGAAATTGTTGTTGAAGATGACGGCGTGGGATTTAAATTTGACGGCAACAAAGAAAATTTAGCTTTACAAAATATCAGAAAGCGACTTGAAATATTTTGCGGCGGAAATTTGGAAATTTTGCCACGCGAAGGCGGCGGTACTGTCGTAAAAATTTTTGTACCGCTTACTAAAATTTAAAACCGTCCCAGAGCGTCAAATTTGCCATTTTAAGGGCTTTACCGGCGTTTTAGGTATTTTAATCAGAAATTTAATTGCGTGGCTTAAATCGCCTGTAAACCGCTTTAAAATCGAATTTAAATTTTTTTGGAGTTAATTTGTATAAAATGGCGGTGTGCCAATTTATAAATAAAAAAACTTTTGGAGGTTATTTGTTATGAAAAAAATTTTAAGTATGGCGTTAGCGTTGGTAATGACGTTATCGCTTGCAGGTTGCGGAGGAAATACCGTCAAAAAAACGCCGGACTATTCGCAGAAAAGCAGTTGGTATCAAATTCCGGAAATAACCAAAGACGTTGACACTTTTTATATTCTTGCAACGGAGTACATGGGATTTGGCGAAGGCGATCCCAATTACGCGGCGATGGACGAGCCGGAAATGGTTGAAGGTGCGCCGATTCAATATGCAATGAATGCAAGCGTGTTTGAGGAGTCAACTAACGTGTTTTTGCCGTTTTATCGTCAATTCGGTTTGAAATACGCGGGCGAAGTTTATAAAAAGACCGGTAATATTGACGCGATACTTTCCGGCACACCTTACGAAGATATAACCGCCGCGCTTGATTATTATTTTGAAAACTACAATAACGGTCGCCCGTTTATCCTTGCCGGTCATTCTCAAGGCTCGGCAATTTCTAAACTTGTGCTGAAAAAATATTTCCAAGAACACCCTGAATATTATGAAAGAATGGTTGCCGCTTATGTAATTGGCTTTGCTGTTACAAAAGACGACCTTGCCGCTAATCCACATTTGAAATTTGCAAGCGGCGAAACTGATTCAGGAGTTATCATCAGTTGGAACACCGAAGGCAAAGGCAATGTTGAGGGAAACGTCAAGACCTGCGTACTTTATCCGAACGCAATTAGTATTAACCCGCTGAATTGGAAACTCGACGGCACTTATGCACCTGCAAGCGAAAATTTAGGTTCACTCGTGCTTAATGAAGATCAAACTAAATTTGTAATTGGCGACGTTGGAGCGGACGCTCAAGTAATTCCCGAACGCGGAGTTATTTTAACAAACGCCCAAATTGAACCAATGTCGCCTGAACTTGCCGCAGTTGCAACCGAATTTTTTGGACCGGACGGCAGACACGAAAGCGACTATACATTTTATTACAACAACATTAAAGCCAACGTTGCAAAGAGAATCGCAACTTTCAAGGCTAACCGATAAATTTAATTTCTTTGCGTTGTATCTATAAAAATTAAAAAAGTGAGGTAAATTTTTATGAAACTCAAAAAAATGTTGAAAAATTTTGCAGTATTTGGCGGCTTGTTTGGAATGTTTACGCTTACAGGTTGCGGCAATGACACAGCCGGAAACAGTAACGCCGCCGACCTTGTAGTTTACGGCAAAGTTTTTACAGCTGAAGATAATCAGCTTGCAGAGGCGTTCGCAGTCAAAGACGGCAAATATATTTATGTTGGCGATAAGCAAGGCGCAGAAAAATTTGTTGAAAATGGCAAAACTGAAGTTGTTGACTACAGCGGCAAAGGTATTATAACGCCCATTACTCTATTGGTCATGCGGTTGCATCAGCCGGAACAATTATGAGCAGAGATGACAGCGTTGAACAATTTTTAAATGAAGTAGTTCCCGCCGCCGTAAAAAAGGCACGTGAAAGCGGTTCAACTTCCATTTTTGTTTTTGGCTGGAATATGGTAGACTTTCAAAAAAATATGCCTACCCGCCAACAGTTGGACGCAATTTGCAGCGATATTCCAATTTATTTTTTAGATGATGAATGTCACAAGGTACTTGCAAATACAATTTTACTGGTGAAATCCGGTATTATGAATGAAGACGGCACAGCCGGAAAAACAGAAATACGCGGCGGCGAAATTGTTATGGGCGAAGACGGCACGCCGACAGGTTATTTGAAGGAACAAGCCGGAACTTACACACGTTCATTTTTAGACAATGACAACCTTTATACTCTTGATATGGCGACGGCTAATATTGCGAACATCGAGCAACATTTATTGTCCGAAGGTTACACAATGTATCACGAAGGTTGGGGCAACTATTTTGTAAATACAAATTACTATCAAGCCGCCCAAAAATTGGACAATGAAGGCAAATTGCATTTTGTACTTGGTCTGCCCTATGAAATGGAAAGTTGGATGAATATTGATGAGGCGTTGAGCAGAGCAGTTGACGCGAAAAAATTTAATTCTAAGCGCGTAAAACCGCACTGGATTAAACTTTTAATGGATGGCACTGTTGAAAGTGGCACGGGATTTATTGAGCCGCTTTATCTTGACGGGCATCAAGGCATCCCCAACTGGTCTGAAGAAGAAGTAACCGAAATTACCCGCAAGGCAAACGAACAAGGAATTACAATGCATGTTCACGTTATGGGGAACAAGGGCGTTAATCGCGTTGTAAATTCTTTCATCAACGGCGGCAAAGACGAAATGAGAAATACGCTTGTACACGTTTACGGCGTCAACGAGCCGGATTATAAACGTATGGCGGAACATAATATTTACGTTACTGAAGGTATGATTTGGCATCACGCGGGCAATCCTGAACAAGAAATGTTGCGCGAAATGTTGCCTGCAGAGTTGACGCGCGGTTATCCTATGAAGTCCTATTTTGATAACGGCGTAACAGTTTCTTCACATTCAGATTTTCCGGCACTTTACGCCAACCCCGACGATCCATTTGGTATTATGCAAATTGCAGTTACCGGCGTATGGCAAGAAAATGGAAAACCTTTCTGGACTGAAGAACTTATTACACGCGAACAGGCTTTGACAGCTTTAACAATTAACGTTGCAAAACAAATGTTCATTGAAGACGAGCGCGGCAGTATCAAAGATGGCAAATATGCTGACTTCCTGCTTGTCAACAAAGATATTTTAACTTGCCCGGTTGAAGAAATTCATAACGCTCAACCTGACGCAACATATTTTGAAGGCAAGAAAGTTTTTTCTAAACAAATCTACGCGCTGACAATCGCAACTCAAAAAAGCCCTTCGGCGATTGTCAAAGGGCTTTTTACGGAGTTTATATAATTTGTATATATTTTTGGATATTTTGTAATGGGGCTGATATTCCTCATTTGGCGGTTTTTTTATCATAATTTGTCAAAAAAAGCTCCCAGCCTCATTCTTGCACTAAAAAAAGATTGTATAAATCTTTATGCTTACGCCAAGCAAATAATTTTGTCCAATCCTACAAGAATAAAAATTGTAGTTGGAACTACTATTTGTTTTTTCTTTTTGACGCTGTTACCGATTGATATTGATACGCTTGATGTTTTTGAAGATGCCGCGTCTACGATAATATTTTTTCTCATGGTGGTTATTTTTGCGCCGCAAGATAAACCTTCGCAAAAAAAATTTCCTGTTGAAATTTTTGGTTTTATCTATTCAATCCTTTTTATGTATTTAAGTGCAGGTACGTTGTTGATAGATATTTTTTACGTTAGCGATTTTTCCACTGAAAATCTTTGGATTTATGGATACATTATCACTTTAATTTCTTACATAATTTGTATAGCAACTTTAAGCCGCTTTATGGAAAGAGATTTATCCAGAATGGAAATAATTTTTGTCGGTATGATTATGACGACCATTTTGGAATTTATCACTTATTACGGGATTGGTTTTTGCAGCGGAAATAAATTATATGACGAAAAAATATGGGAATCGAATACGTTTGAACTCATTACGACTGTAATAAATCAAGGAATATTTATTGCGTCGCAAAGTCAAATTTTGGAAAGATCAGCTAAAGAAGTTTGGGGATATATTATTTTGAATGGAACAGACGTATTGACCGTTACCGTAGTTTTGGGATATGTTTTGCAAAAATTCATGGGTATTGATTCAAACGCTAAATGAAAATTTCCAAATAATTTGATTTGAATGATATATCAAAGTTTGATAAAATTTACAGAAAACGGAGGCATTTTAAAATAATTTATTGAAATTTTTGACGGACTCGGCTTTAATTGGTTGAGTCTGCTATATACAATATTTTTTATGGAGGTTAAAAAATGAAAAAATTTTTGGCAGGAATTTTTGCGGCGGCGTTGCTTTTTACGGGCTGTGGCGGCGAAGATACCGAAGATCAAGCTATGGAGGAAATGCCGACAAAAGTTAAGGCAATAAAAGTTTTGACGGCAAACGCGCCTTTATCTTTGTCGTACAGCGGGCAAATTGTTGACAGGGATAAAATGCAAGTTCAATCAAAAGTTAGCGGCTCCGTTGTCGAAAAATATGTTAAGGGCGGACAAGATGTCGTTGAAGGACAAATTTTATTTAAAATAGACGACCGCCAATATCAATCAGCAGTTTTACAAGCTGAAGCGAATTTGGCGAAGTCTCAAACGGCGTTGAACAAAGAAAGAATCGATTTGCAACGTAACGAAGAACTTTACCGGGCAAATGCAATATCAGAACAAACATTGACAAATCAACGCGCCGCCGTTGAATCTCAAGAATCAGAAGTTGCCGCCAATAAGGCAATATTGGAAAAAGCTAAGGACGATTTAGCAGATACGATTGTTTACGCGCCAATGAGCGGCAGACTTGGAATTGATGATGTACCTGTTGGAACGCTTGCAACTGCAGGAAGTACCGCGCTTGCTACAATCGGCTTGGTTGATCCTGTTTTTGTACAATTTGCAGTTTCTGAACAAGAATATTTGAGAATTGCCAAAGGCGGCGCAGAATCCGACGCAAATAACGACGCGCCGCCGAATTTTAAAATTTCTTTGACTTTGGCGGACGGCTCGCACTATCCATACAACGGACAATTTGCCGAATATGACAGGACAATGGGCAATGAAACAGGCACATTAACAATTCGTGCGATTTTTAGAAATCCTGAATACTTGCTTGTTCCCGGAATGTATGCCCGCGTTGAAATTGACGGGCTTAGTATTAAAAATGCAATGCTTGTTCCCGAACGCGCACTTCAACAACTTTTGGGCGAAACTTTAGTACTTGTCGTTCAAAATGGTAATACTTCCGCCGTTAGAAAAATTACACTTGGTGAAAAAATCGGCTCGTATTACATTGTAAAAAGCGGCTTGAAACCTGATGATTTGGTTATTATTGAAGGCTTGACAATGTTGCGCGACGGTATGCCGCTGGAAGTTACGGAAGTTACCGCAAAAGATATGGGCTTTTCATTCATACCCAACGAAAATATTTTTGACGTTGGACAAAATGCAAATTAATTGAGGTGGCTGAAATATGGCAAAATTTTTTATTCATCGTCCGGTTTTCGCCATCGTCATAGCAATTATAATCAGTCTTATTGGAATAATTGCGGGGATTAATACTCCAATAGCGCAATACCCAAATATTTCGCCGCCAACAATCAACGTTGATACTTTTTACACCGGCGCAAATGCAAACGTAGTTAATCAGGCTGTCGCACAGGTTATAGAAAATCGCGTCAACGGTACGCAGGGTATGGATTATATGAGTTCCACTTCAAACGATGACGGCAGTTATTCGCTGAATGTTTTCTTTGAAGTCGGCTCGGACGGCGATATGGATTCTGTTAAAGTTCAAAATAATGTTGCGTCGGCTAATTCAAGTTTGCCGGAAACTGTCATTGCATCCGGCGTTACAACTTCAAAATCTTCGCAGGATATGTCAATGATTTTTGCGTTTTACTGCGATAACGGACTTTATGACACGGCTTTTATAAAAAATTACGCTGATATTTACATTGCTGACGATTTGAAACGTGTTAAAGGCGTCGGCAAAGTTCAAATTCTTAGCGCAGATTATGCCCTGCGTGTTTGGATTAATCCTGAAAAACTTGCAAATTTTGGCTTAACCGTTGCTGACGTTCAAAACGCAATTAGGACACAAAACGCACAAGCGGCGGCGGGCTCTATCGGTAAATTGCCGGTTGCTCAAGGGCAGGAAAAAGAATATACAGGACAAATTCAAGGCAGACTTGAAACGCCGGAACAATTTGAAAATATCATTTTAAAAACCGGCGACGTTGGCTCATTTGTACTTTTAAAAGACGTTGCAAGAATTGAAATTGGGCAACAGTCAAATACTTATATCGGCAAATTTAACGGCTATACTTCCGTGCCGTTTATAATCAATTTGTCCAGTGATGCAAATGCCCTTGAAACAATCGGCGAAGTTAAAAGCATACTTCAAACGGCAGAAAAAAATTTGCCGGAAGGTATTAAATATGGGCAAGTTTTGGACAACACCGAATTTATAAAAGCGTCAATCAATGAAGTTGCACACACATTTTTTGAAGCGTTGGTGCTTGTCGTACTTGTAATTTTTGTATTTCTTCAAAGTTGGCGTGCAACGGTTATACCTTTGCTGGCTGTACCAGTTTCACTTTTGGGAACATTTGCGGCTTTTACCGTGCTTGACTTTACGATAAACACGCTGACACTTTTTGCAATGGTTTTGGCAATAGGCTTGGTTGTTGACGATGCTATAGTTGTTATTGAAAATGTTGAACAACATATGGAGCGTGGACTAGATCCGGTAAAAGCAACTGAAGTAGCAATGGAAGAAGTTCAAGGACCGGTTGTAGCTATTGCGTTTGTACTTTCGGCGGTATTTATTCCAATAGCATTTTTGGGCGGTATGACAGGTATTTTGTACCGTCAATTTGCTTTAACAATCGCCGTTTCAATGGGTTTATCTGCATTTGTAGCGTTGACATTGACGCCCGCACTTTGTGCAATTATTTTAAAACCTCACGAACACGGCAAGAAAAATTTCTTCAGCAAATTTTTTGACGCCTTTAATAATTGGTTTGAACGTACAAAAAATTCTTACGTCGGAATTGTCGCCAAAGTTATTGCCGGTACAAAATTTTCTATAATTTTTATGCTGATAGTTTGCGGCTTGACAGGTTGGCTTTTCAAAGTTTTGCCGTCAACCTTCGTACCTGATGAAGATCAAGGATATTTTGTAGCGGCTGTAATGATGCCGGAAGGCACTTCGTTAAACAGAACTTCAATGACTACTGACAAAGTAGCCGCCGCCATTAGAGAAAATGTACCCGGTATAAAAGATGTTATTTCGGTTGCGGGATTCGATGTAGTTTCAAGCGGTACGAAGTCTTCAGCGGCAACTTTGTTTATAAGTATGTATTCTTGGGCGGAACGACAAGACTTTGAAAAGTCTGTAACTTCCGCAATTATGAATGTTTTTATGGTAGGAAATGAAGTAGCTCCTGAAGGATTTGTTATGGGCTTTAACCCGCCCGCTTTACCGGGACTTGGGCAAGTCGGCGGCTTGACAATGCAACTTATTGACTTGGAAAGTCATTCTGACACTGCACTTTCTGAAGTCACAGATAAAATTGTTCAAGCGGCTAATGCACGCCCTGAACTTCAAGGCGTTACAACAAGTTTCAGCGTTACTTCACCAAGTTACAAATACGAACTTGATCAGAAAAAAATTGAAATGCTGGGCGTAAATCTTTCAGATGTTTATAGCGCGTTGCAAGTAAATTTCGGCGGTATGCAAGTTGACGATTATGACAGATTCGGACGCACTTACAAAGTTGTTATGCAGTCTGATGTTTATTTTCGCGGTGAAGTCGAAATGTTAAAATTTATGTTCGTCAAAGGCGCGGGCGGAAAATTTGTACCGCTCGATACTTTGATAACTTACAAACTCAATACCGGCACAACGCAGGTTACACGCTTTAACGGCAAACGTTCTGTATTGATTCAAGCTCAACAAGCTGAAGGTTATTCATCTGGGCAAGCAATGACAGCTTTAACTGAAGTAGTTCACGAAGTTGCGCCAACAGGTTTTGGTATTGAATGGTCGGGACAATCCCGCGAAGAACAAAAAGCCTCCGGCTCTACAGGACAAGTTATGGGGCTTGCGTTGGTATTTGTATTTTTATGTTTAGCCGCACTGTATGAAAGTTGGGCGGTTCCATTTTCAGTTTTAATGACTGTTCCAACAGGAATTTTTGGCGCGTTGCTTTCTGAATTTGTTTTGTGTATCTATACGAATACTTGGGGCGTTGGTAATCCAGGTTTTCAAAATAGCGTTTATATGCAAATTGGCGTTATTATGATTATGGGATTGGCGGCGAAAAATGCAATTCTGATTGTCGAATTTGCAAAAGTCCGCACTGATAAAGGTATGGAAGCAGTTAAAGCGTCTTTGGAATCAGCGGGCTTGAGACTTCGTCCAATTCTGATGACTTCCTTTGCATTTATCATTGGTTGTCTTCCTTTGGCAACGGCAACGGGCGCAGGTTCGGCGGCTAGAAATTCTATGGGCGTTGCAGTTGTCGGCGGTATGACTGTTGCAACGTTTTTGGGAATATTTTTAATTCCTGTTTTCTTCGTGGTTGTTCAAAACATTGTACAAAAAATTTTCAGCAAAGATAAAGTTACACAGGAGCAAGATAAAATTACGCAGACTCAAGATTAATATTTGATGACGGGTAAACAATGGAAAGTTTTCTATTTTTGAATTTAATAAAAAGCATTGAGTTATTTTTTGCTCAATGCTTTTTTAAATGTTCTATCAGCTTTTCCAAAATTTTGACAAATAGGAAGTTATAAAACCATCGCTTTTTGGTAAATTAAAGCTATCTTCAGATTTTAGTTTGTCAATATATTCTTGCGCCTCTTCGTTACCTTCATTAAGAGCTTTATCAAGCGCAATCATAGCGTCAGTAAGTCCTTTTTTCGCCGCCTTATAAAATAATTCATACGCCCGTTTATCATTTTTTTCTACGCCGTTTCCGTTGTAGTAACATTTGCCGAGATTGTAAATTGATTGAATATTTCCGGCTTGCATTGCACGGATATACCATTCTACCGCTTGATTGTAATTTTCAGAAACTCCTTCGCCAAATTCGTACATTATGCCGAGATAATTCATACAATCAGCATTTCCATTTTTAGCGGCAATTCTAAAATATTTAAAAGCCTCTGTAAAATTTTTAATTGAATAGTACAATTTTGCAAGCAAAGATATTGCCTCAACGTTACCACATTCAATCGCTTTTTCATACCATAAAACTGCTTCAGAAAAATTTTTTTTGACACCAACGCCCATTTGATATTGAAAGGCAAGATTAGTCATTGCAACCGAATTGCCAAGTTTAGCCGCTTTAAAATTCCAATAAAAAGCATCATAAAAATTTTTGTAAGTACCTTCGCCGTTAAAACACATTTCAGCAAGTAAAACCATTGCGTCAACATTTCCAATTTCGGCAGATTTGCGACAAAGTAAAAGTGCGCGTTTTTCATTTTTGCTAAGTATTTCTCCGGTACGGTAAAGTTTCGCCAATTCAAACATGGCAATATCGTTTTTAGCGTCAGCTGCTTTGTTGTACCAATCAATCGCTTCAGCCATATCTTGATTAACGCCAACTCCATATCTGTATTGATAAGCAACATTATTCATAGCGACGGGATCGCCCATTTTGGCGTATTTGAGATTGTGAATAAAATCTTCACCTTGATTTTTATTAACGTTGTCTTCAAAAGTTTCGTCAATCCATTCAAATTGCTCGGCAGGATCGTACATTGATTTAAAAACTTCCACAAGATAATTAACGCGGCTTGTTTTCTTGAGTTGCTCCAAATTTTCAATTTCTACACCTTGAAAATCTGAAAGAGTTTCTAAATATTTTTCGACAAAAGAAATAACCGTAGCTTGATTTGTACCTTTGTATTGGCGACGAAGATTTTTTAACTGCTTTTCAAGTGAGAGATTATTTTCCGGCTGAATAAGTTGACGAATTTTTTCAACATAAACTGCGGTTATCGCCGAAATGCTGACAACTACAATATTTTCGTAGCCGAGCGCGTTCAATTTTCCTTTAACATAATCTGCAAAACGTTCGTAAGATTTTATAACTTCGGCGGCGTACATTTCGTCGATACGATTAACCGCAACAATAATTGTTTGATGACGGCGGCTGTTATTGAGAACATTATAAACTTTGTCGAAAAGCTCAACTTCATCGTTGGTTAAATGTGCCGAGTAATTCATAACAAAAATACAGTGCTGAATATCTTGCAAAGTATTTTCTGTAACTTGAGTATGTTCCTTAGAGGCGGCAAAATTTGGACCCGGCGTATCAATAATTCTAAATTGGCGTATATCTTCAGGAAATTTTGAAAGAAAAATTTGCATTGGTTTAAGAGCAATAGCATTTTTGTTTGCAAGCTGAAAATTTTGCGTTAAAAATTGATTGACGCCGGAAACGCTGCTGAAAACTTTTTTATTGCCCGCACTTACAATACTTATCAAGTTGCCAAATTCGCCGCTCCATTCGTAGGAAACTTTATTTGGCGTCGGCAATTCCGAACTTGATGGCGAGTATTCTTCGCCGAGTACTGCATTTATCAGCGAACTTTTGCCGGATTTTTTTGTGCCAATAAAAGTAATGTCCGTTTTTGTATTGGGCGGCGAATTTAAAATTGCGTTAAAAATTTTTACGGCAGCGCGGAAATTTTCTTCAACGATTATTGGCAGATACATTCTTAAGAAAATAAATTGCTGTAAAATTTCACGCTTAATTTTCAACATTTCTTCCGGCGTCCGCGCTTGAACTGAAAGAAAAACTGCAAGCGGTAAATTTTCAGTTGAGTTTTCAAGAATTTTTTCAAGCAATTCTTCAAAGTTTCTTATTCCCATTGCCACCAAGCGTTTTTGATTCATCAGTGAAACAGTTGCAGGAATTGTTGGAAACGTAATATTGTACGCCGTGTAAAAATCGTAAAGGTTTAAAAGCTCGTTGGCGCGTTCATATTTTTTTCCAATTTTTTCTATGAATTTATTGATTGAGCTGTTTTCGTTTAAAAGATACGCGCAGTTTGATTGAAAATTTAATTCGGCGTTTTCGTCCGATAAAATTTGTATTTTTGTAAACTGCGGCAAAACTTGCGCTAAATTTTTCATATTTATCACCATAAAAAAATACGGGAAATGTTAAAAATTTCCCGCGTCAATAATTTTTAAATCGAATGAACTATTTTATTAACTTGTGTCAAAACTTCAAAAATTTGTTGAATTTCCGCTTTAGTGAACGGAGCTTTTTTTGTTTCCGAAGTTACTTGCCGTTGAACCGGCGAACCGTTATCAACTTCAATTGTTTCTTTAACAGTTTTGCCTTTAAAACCAAGTGCTAAACTTACGAAGCCCAAAATTCCAGCAATTCCCGCGCCTATGTTGCCTATGGAATTTGAAAACGTACTTTCTTTGTTTATGTTTTCAATGGAATTTGAAACCACAATTCCAGCAATTATAAGCACGATACCGACAACAATTAATACCGGAAGAAAAACTTTTTTCTCAACTGTTTTTGTAACTTTTTGCGGGCGTGATTCAGTAACTGTTTGTTGAGTTTGCACGGATATAGATTGAGTTGCGCCGCGCATAACTGAATCTTTATTTTGTAAAATTGTTGCAAGCAATTCATTTTCAGTTTCGCTGTAATTAAATTTCAAGCCGCCAAAAGTCATTAAATTTGTATAACCTTCAAGGATGGATTCACTTTTCAAAAGGCGGCAAATTCTATTAACAATTTCGGCATCAAGTTTTTCATAAATTTTAAATTCGTCGCCGCTCCAGTTTGGATCACTGATTTTTAGAATTGCCAAAAGTTTTTGTAAATCGCCGGTACAATTTTCTCTAATTAATCTGAACTCTGCAGCAGTAAACATTAAACCGCCTCCTTAGTCCATCGACTTTACAATATCTTCAACCAATTTTAAAGACTCCATAACTTCTGAAAGTTCATCTTGATTAAAAGGCGGCGCGGTAGGAGTGGGCTTATTTTTTGAATGAATCGAACGTTTTTTTTTGTAATAATCTTCCGGCGTAGCGTTTACAGTTTTTACAGAAACTTCGATAGCCTCAACAATATTGAATGGCTCTGCCTTTTTAAAATATTCGCCAATTAAATTTTTTATATTCATTGCCAAATCTTGCGGTACATTCAAAACAGTTCGGTTACCCAGTACAAAATTTTTCCTACTGGTCATTGGAACATTTAAATCAAAATCTGCGCGAGAAAAAACAATATTAACGTTATTGTAGTCAAAAATTTCTTCGTCAACTTTAGGAGGAGATTCATTTTTTTCAATTTCAATATTTTTATTCTGCAAGCAATTTTGAATTTTATCTTTGTTTTGTAAAATTGTTGCAAGCAATTCATTTTCAGTTTCGCTGTAATTAAATTTCAAGCCGCCGATTGTCATTAATTTTGTATAACCTTCAAGAATTGATTCACTTTCCATTTTTTTACACAGCGAAGAAATAATTTCTTCGTCAAGTGCGGCAAAAATTTTAAATTCGTCGTCGCTATTCAAGTCAGGTTTTGTAATTCCCAAATTATTGAGCAAGGCATCAAGTTTTTCGGGACAATTTTTTTGAATCAGTCTAAATTCTGTAATAGTAAACATTGTGAATCACCTAGAATTTTCGCCATAAAGAATATTACTCCAAAGTTCAAAGAACGGCGCAATATTTTTCTCAATGTCCATCAGTACACCAATATCGTACTCAATGGCTTTTTTATGTTCGCTGGTTTCATTAATGGCGGCGTCAATATCATCTTTGAATTTGTCGAAAATTTCAATGTAACTGTTTGTAATTTCTTCGCACTGCTTTTGAACGTCATTAAAAATATCTTCGATATTTTGATTAACGTCGAACTTCATTTCTTTGTGAGATTTTTCTATTGCGTCCAACATTTTTTCTTGAAGAAAACGTTGGACATTTGCTTTAAATTTTGCGGCGTCGGCTCGTATAACGTCAACAGTATAATCAATCTGTACATCTTCATAATATGTTTTCCAAAATTTGACGTGTTCCCAAAAACCTCTTGCATCGCGTTTGCGCCGTTCGGTTTTTGTACGGATTTCTTGATCAATACGCGTGGAACTTTCGGCAATATTTGAAAGTTCATTTGAAGTTATTCCGGCTTCAAGTTGATTTTCTGAAGCTGCTAATTTGCTAAGACTGATAGGAAATTGAGGAACGGTAAAAGCACGCATCATATCTCCTGCAACATTATCAGTACCGACAGATTCTTTAACGCGCTCGGTTTCGTCGTTAATTTTTTGCTGTGCAGTTTGCACGGCGTCTTCAACAGTCTTGCTAATTTTATTGCGGGCAGTATCAATAGCTTTTTCAAGTTTTTCAGCTGAAGATTTATTTGTACCGGCAACAATATTAGACAATGCCTCAATCAATTTATCAACGTTGGAAGTGCGCCTGTTTTTTTGCATTTGTTCCACGTCATCATCTGTAAGATACGCGTTTTTAATAGCTAATTGGCTTCTGTTTTTTGCGTCCTCTTTAGCGTGTTTTTCAACGTCATCAGTAACTAAAATCATATCATACTTTGTAGCCTTTAAAGAATCGCTGTTGCCGGTAATTTTTTCAATTTGTCCCATAGCTTGATTTACGGTATTTGTAAGATCAATAATTTTTTGTTCCAAATCTGCAAGGCGTTCTTTATCTTCTTCAGTGAGTTTTTGCAGACCCGTTACCAAAAGTGCATTGCGAATTGTGGCAAATTGCGTTTCACATCTGCCAATAACGCTATCCACAATTTCAGTATCAACTTTCTGTTCGCCAATATATTTTACGTGCCGCCAAAATTGAGGAATACCGCTGAAATTTTCCAAAGTTTTTGCGTCCGAATCGTATATTCCGTGAAAATCTTCAAGGTTTTTAAGTGAGTCTTCAATAAAACGTAGTGGCGTCATATATTCGCGGTGTTTTTTCTTTAAGCGTCTGACAACGTCAATGAAAGTATCGTCCTCATCAATTTCAATTTCAAATTCCTTCAAAATATTCAGTACAGTTTCAAGATAAAAACTTTGCAACGCCGAAGTACCGAAAATAATAATATTTTTGTAATTGAGTTCCTCAAGTTTTCCTGAAATATAATCTAAAATGCGGTTAATTGATTTTTCAACTTCCGCCGCGTAGCGTTCATCAATTCTGTTGACGGTAATAAAAAGCGAATAGAATTTGTCATTTGCCTCAAAATATTCATGAATTTGATTTAAAAATTTTACTTCGTCGTTGGTAAGGTGTTGAGAGTAATTCATAACAAAAATACAAACATCAGCCGCTTTAATGCACTCTTCGGCAATTTTTTGATGTTCATTGTTTTCTGTTTCGCCTTTACCTTCACCGGCAGCTGCAAAATTTGGACCCGGCGTATCCCAAATTTCATAGCCGCTTAAATCGTCGCAAGGATAATAAATCGTCATATCCGCCAAGCCGGAACTTTTACCGGAAGGATCATTAGCCCTTTCAAATTCATTGCCGATAAATTCTTTTAAATTCTCTGCGCTCTCAAATGTAAGCGTTTTATCTTCATAGTCTAAAGTTAAAACAGTATCTTTAGGAGCCGGAATATATTTTATAATATTCGGCGTAGGAAGTTCGGAACTTGTCGGCGCGTAGTCACGTTTCAAAAGGCTGTTAATGACAACGCTTTTACCGGCTTTTTTCGTACCCATTGCCGCAATTCTAAGCGGACGTTTGCGAGCTTTTTCAGTCTCTGCAATCATTTTTTCAAAAGCGGCAACCATACCTTCAACGCGGGCTTTTCCGGATTCTGTCAAATTTGAATTTTCAAGAGACGCCTCAAGATATTTTTTCTGATTTTCAATTTGTTCGCGCAGTTTTTGATAATTAGCGCGGAAACGTTCCTTTATCAACGCCTTTTTAATTTCAGATTTTTTCTTAATGTCAATATTGAGATTTAAAAAAACTGTCTGCTGAAAAAGTTGTGCAACCGCCCTATCAGATTTTTTTTCTTCAACGCCATCATCATTTATAACAATGTGATAATCCTCACGCTTAAGAATTAAATTTTCGTCATATTCCAATTTGTCAAGGAGTTCAGCAAGACTGTGGACTTTTTCGCCGCTTTCTTCGTTGCCAATACGAATTTCTGTTTCAAGTTCAAAATTCATATCGTAGGCAAAACGAATGCAAGTTAAAGCTGACTTGTCATTAAGAGTTTTGGAAAGTTTGTCAATGACGTTGCAAAGTTTCATATTAAGCGACGTTGACAAAAGGTAAAACTTTTCCGAATTGGCAATAATTTTTTTCGTCGTAGTTCCTACAACATTATCTTTAAGGTCTTCAGAATTAAGAATAACGCTATTTTCCATATTAACCCTCCATTTTATCTAAAACTTGCCGAATTGATTCAACGATTATTTTACGTGCTTGAGCATTCATATTGCTTTGATCAATTCTTGCAAATTCGCTTTCTTTAATCTTGCGGACGTTGTCATTTATCCACGTGTTGAAAATTTTTCTGCCTTCCGGCGATTTTGAAAGAGAATTGCGAATCAGATTGATATTTTTCACAAAGACAGAAATAAAAGCGCGTTCCAATCCAATAGCTTTTACAACCGAATTAGTTGTAATATCCCGCAAAATTAAAATATCTGTGTCAAGCGTTGAAATCATTTCAGTTTTATTTTTTACGGCTTTAAATTTTCTACTCTGTTCATACAATTCTTTGAGGTTTTCAGCAAGATTTTTAGCGTCAGAATTTTTTTGAGTACCGCAAAAATTTTCAATCACTTTATCAATTTTTTCAATACGTTCTTGCAAACTTAAATTTTTCCAAGAATTTTTATAAAAAATATCTTCGAGTTTATCGATAAAATCATTATAAACTTTCTTTGGAAGTTCCGCCAACAAAATACCGCTGGAGCTTAATATTTTTGCCCAATTATCATAAGGTAAAGAATTTATATCAAAATTCGCTCCTTCGGTTACGGCGTCTTTATTTTCGGCAAAAATCTTTTTAAGCGGCTCTTCGTTTGGATTTTCTTTAGTTTCAGCAGTTTCAACACCTTCATGAGCTAAAATCTTTGCAAACAGTTTCATTCTTGCAGCAGGATCATCTTCGACTTTTGGCAATTCGTCTTCAGAAGTTTTTGTATTCATTGAGTAATAAACTGCAAGTGAAAAAAGTTCCGGCAAACTACGCATAACTTTTTCATAGCGTTGTTGTTCGGCGAACGGCGCAAGAATCAAAGTTTCAATAGGATTTACGGCAAAACGTTCAACTAAAGAATTAAAAATACATTCCGCGCCTTTGCTTTTCTTTAAAAATTCGTCGAAAAGTTTGTTGGCAGAGTCCTCAAGCTCCTCTTTGTAAGTGGAGTTGGCGGGTGTCCCCAATGTTTCCAAAAACAACTGAATCATTTCATTGCGAATTTCTTTTTGTCTGTCGCCGGTAATATTTGCCGCCGTTTCTACAAGATTTTCCAAAAATTGAATTTGTAAAGCTTCGCGCAGTTTTGCATTGACGCTTGAAAGTGGATAATTGCCGTCAATATCAATTACGCAATCGTTTTCAACGTCTTCAATTAACTGCTGAAATTCTGAAGACAGCGGATAAATTTTTTCAATATCACTTACAAGCGCGTTACTGAAAGGTTTTTCCTGTGCAATACGATTTTGATGTTGATGACTCAATGTGCTTGCTTTTTTAACAAATTCGTCAACACGATCTTTAATCTCAAGTAACAAATTGCCGCCAATTTCCAAACGTTCCAAAACGTCTGGAGTATATTTTTCTAAAATTTCACGGAGAAATTTTTCAGTATCAGCCAAAGTTTTTTCCGCACGAGCTTTGAGGACGGCGAATCGGTTATTGTCGTAATAATCCTGCATTTTTTGATGAAGATTTTCTATACCGTCGCTCATATTCCATTCAATAAGCGTTTTATCTGCGCCGGTCAAGCCGCGTTCCTCGTCATCTTGTGAAAATAATTTATTACTTTCAAGGTACGCCTTAGCCGAGCCGACAATAATTCTTTCTTGAGTGGCAATTTGATATTTATTAACGGCGTCATTTATTAACGCTATTTTATTGCCTGCGGCGCGTTCCGGAGTTCCCGCTCTGTCAATTTTGTTGCCAAAAATAAAAGTTTTTTCATTGAGTCTTATACCGTCATCATCACGAACTTTGCGAAGCATATCCAGTTGAGTACCAACTAAATTTGGACGGTCGCCAACGTTCGTAACCAAAATAATTGCATCAGCGTCCGCCAACATTTTTTCTGTCTGCTTTTTATGTAAATCAGTTGGAGAATCAAAGCCCGGCACGTCATAAATCACCAAGTGTTCCATTTTTCCGAGCGTTGTTGAGTGAACAATTACATTTTTTACGGCGTAAGGTTGTGCGCCACGAATAATACTACCGTCAGAATTTTTCCCTTTAATACCGGTAATATAAATTTGAAAGCCCCTACTTTGCCATTCGTCTTGACCGGTAAATTTTTTTGACGCGTGGCTTAAAAGCGGGGGAATATCATTTTTATTTTTTAAAATTGTACGAATATCTTCAACAGTTGTACCGTTATGACGTTCAAAAAGATCGCGTTTAGTTTCATCGACTTCGACTGCCGACCAGTAGCGATTAAAAGTTTCAAGCGTCATTGATTCAAAATCTGCGTTTCCGCTGTAACCTA
The DNA here is from genome assembly GCA_937877565.1 of uncultured Selenomonadales bacterium. GTDB lineage: Bacteria > Bacillota > Negativicutes > Selenomonadales > Selenomonadaceae > Quinella. The sequence goes on from CALFJB010000035.1 coordinate 128,602, forward strand.
TAGCCTTTAACATTTTTTGAAAATTGACGTTAAATTCATCGCGTCCGTAGAAAAAAATTTCAGCCTCATCACTTTTACCGGATCTAATTTCAGTTGTTGTATAAGTACAACGTTCAGTATATTCCGGCAAAACTATTGAATGAATCAGCGCGTTTCCAAGCGTAGACTTTCCGGCTTTTTCAAGACCGACAACCGCAACACTAAATTCGCGGCTTTTAAGTTTATTCAAAACTTTTTCATTGCGGCGTTGAAGTTCCTTTAAATATTCGCGTTCCTCATAGCCAATAATCATTCCGTGCGGGTCTTTTTCAAATAACTGTTGGAAAAGCCTTGAAGTATTTTCCAATTTTGAAATAAATTGCTCACGATTTTCAGATTTATAACTCATTATTTCACTCCTTACCTATGACATTAATTTTTGTATCGATAAATAACAAATTTTTATTTTATCTGGAGCAATAGTTACAAAATTTAAATTTTTTTAACATTGGATTCGGCTATTGTTATGACGTTTCTATAATTCTTCCGAAAGTTTTTAGACAAACTAAAACTTTTTGCATATTCTGAACTAGATTTTATAAGTTTTTTAAAGTGAGGTCAATAAAAATGAATGTTTGTAAAAAAATTTTAAATTATTGCTCTGAATAAAAATTACGTATCGATTCAAAAAAAATAAAAGAAGTGGTGTTGCCGCAGTCAAAAATTTCGTTATTGGCAGTAAATTTACTTTGAAATTACCACTGCGAAAAATTATTCATAATTTCAGCATAACCTAAAACCACAGACTGTAATTTTTTAAAAGAAATCATAAATCAAACCTCCAAAAATTAAGAATGATTTTGAGCAATTTTCAGAGCTTGAACTTTAATTTCTTCGCGCAAGGATAAAGGTTCAACGACTTCAATTTTGTCGCCGTACTGAATAGTCCAAACTTTAATAGCTTTTTCATTGACTTTAACTTTAATTAAAATTTTGTTTTCGGCTTTTTCTAAAATCTTAAAATCTTTGCCGAACCAGTCAATAAGAGCATCAATCATTGAATCAGTAGTCCAAAATTTAACCCAAATACTTTCGCCGCTGAACATGTAAATATGCTCTGCCAAATGACGCGGCAAATTAAAACCGTTGGCAAATTCTGAAATTTCACTTTTAGGCTTAACAGGGATATTCAAAATTTTAATATCGGTAATTTTGTCAATGCGATAATTAGAAAGTGTATTTTGCTCATCATTATGAGCGATAAGATAATAACGCCCGTTGGTAGCCGCCATTTGGTAGGGGCTGACAATATAAGGTTCTTCCCTGCGTGGATGCAATTTAAAATCAATGCCGTAACGGTTGAAAATGAAACTGACTTTGCGCCGCTTGGTAATGGCGAAGTTGAGAGTATCTAAATTAAACATTACTTGAGTATTATCAGAATGTGGAAGTTCCGGCAAGTTGCAAATGTGATTAACTTTAGCACTGAATTGATTGGAGCCTAGATTTTTTAATTTTTCAATTAAGCGTTTAGCTTGAGATTGGGAAAGAGTTTTTGAAAAAAGCACATTATCAATGAGCATACGAAGTTCAGCATCTTCAAAATCGCGGCGAATGTAAACGCCCTTTCTAATGTTAATATCGTAGCCCATTTCTTTGAGAGAAATTAAATTGGATTTAACAGAACGGCGATCACATTTCATACCGTATTCTAAATTTAAAAGCTCCAAAATTTTCTTTTGAGTAAGCGGACGATGTTCATCAGAATAACGTTCCAAAATTTTTAAAATCATAATGTTGAGCATTTTTTTAGTACCAGTACCAAACATAAAAATACCTCCCAACAATTTAAAGACTACTACATTTTTTTACATAATCTGTTCAATAAGTCTTCGACATAAATCAGGATTTAATTCCATAGTTTTCACCCAACTACAAAATTAGCATTGAAAAATTTATCGGACATTGAATCAGCTCATTTGAATTATAGCTAGAATTGAGGTAAGTATCAATGATACATGGCAATAGCCGCTTCTAAAATACTATAACTTAAATTTTGAGCAATTTCCTGATATGATGAATATTGGCAAAAAAATGCACATTCGGTTTGATATAATTTAACTAAAATTTCAAATGAGCAATATAAATGTTTTGGAAATAAAACCGTAGGAGGTAAATAAAATGTTCATGGATTTACATATGCACAGCACAGAATCTGACGGCACTGACAGCCCTGAACAAATTGTTGAAAAAATTACTGCTGAAAGCGGAATAAAAATTTTTGCATTGACTGATCACGATACAATTTCCGGTATTGAAAAAATTAAAAAAGTTTTGCCGAATGAAATATTTTTTATAAATGGCGTGGAGTTTTCCTGCAAAATCAATGATGATAAAAAATGTCATATTCTTGCATATTTTTTTGATGGAGCAAATGAAGAATTTCAAAAAATCATTGACAAGGGTTGTGAATTGCGGAAAAAGCAGTTTGACATTAGATTAAATTACCTTAGCAAGATTTATAATATCAATTTTTCTGACGCTGACATAAAAGAAATTTGTAAATCAAAAATTGTCGGCAAGCCGCACATTGTCAATTTTGTTGCCGAAAAATACGGCTTTGACAAAGATAAAATTTTTAAAGATTTAAGAAAATGTTATGTTGGCGATGCTAGGCAAGACGCGGCAAACGTCATTAAAGCAATAAAAGAATCCGGCGGAATTGCAATTTGGGCGCATCCACTCGGCGGCGAAGGTGAGCCGCTTTTATCTCAAGCTGAATTTGAAAGCAGACTTCAGGAATTGATAAATCGTGGAATACAGGGGCTTGAATGTTATTATTCTCGTTACACGAATGAACAAGAAAAATTTTTATCTAAAACTGCACAAGCGAAAAATTTGTTAATTTCCGGCGGCAGTGATTATCACGGAACGAACAAAACTATTTCATTGGGAACACTTGGCGCAGAATTTCCCAAAATCCAAATTCATCAGCTGACGATATTACAAAAAATTTTTGAAAAACATTTAGACGCAAGAATAAGAAAAGCATTTGAAATATCAAAATCCGCACATTCCGGACAACTCGACAAAGCCGGAGTGGACTATATTTATCATCCAATAACAGTTGCTTTAAGTTGTGGCGGCAATATTTCAGCAATGATTGTTGCTCTTTTACATGATGTCATCGAAGATACAAATTTTACTTTTGAAGATTTGCAAAAAGAAATTAGTTTGACTGATGAAGAATCGCAAGCATTGAAACTTTTGATTCATGATAAATCTGTTCCTTATTTTGACTACATAAATAAAATTAAAACTGATAAATTGGCAACACAGGTCAAAATTGCTGATCTTAAACATAATTCTGATTTGTCAAGAATACCGGCGGAATTGATTAGCGAAAAAGATTTAAGCCGAATTGAGAAATATAAACAAGCTTTAAAAATTTTAATTGATGATGAATTTGGCGGGAAATAGCCGAATAAGTATTAAAAATTTTTTTAATAACCGAAATGCTAATTTATGAACTAAAAAAGGTTCAGCTACAAAATTGCGCTGAACCTCATTTTTTTGCATTAAATAAATTTGCCTATTGTATGTTGAAATTCTTGCTTGCTGATTTTACCCTCAATGTAACGAATTGCATTGCGCCAAAGTCTGTATTTGTAACGGGCGTAATTGTACGGTGGATTGTTTAAAATTTTGTAACATTCCTCAAGCCGTACTTTTGACTGTTCAAAAATTTCTTTGCCGAATCCGTCATAAAAATCTTTGTTGTTAGGTTTGCCTATTGCATTTTGTCCCAGTGCCATTATCTCGTTTAGAGTCGGTTGATGATTTTTCAACACAAATTTTTTTACCGCATCAACAAAATTTTCATCCAGTGCTAAAGGCTTATAGCCCATATGTTCAATCGACAACGGCAGATACAGCCGCTTATTGTCATAAACTGCCAAATTGTGTTGGTGTCCGTGTATGTTTATATCGTAACCGTGATTAAACTTTGGACGGTGCGAAAATAAAATTATCAAGTTGTTTATATCCATTGCAATTTCTTCTACAACGGCAGTAAATCCAAAATTCATATACAAATCAGGCGGCATTTTGTCATGGTTGCCGCGCACTAAAATTTTTCTGCCATTCCAACTTCCTAACCGCTTTACCCATTCTTCATTGAAAGAAATATCGCCGAGATGTATCACTGTATCTTTTTCTGTGATTGTTTCATTCCAATTTTTTTCAATAAGTTTTTCAAAATTATCAGGGCGGTTGCAATATTTTTTAATATTTTCGTGTCCAAGATGTGTATCAGGTATTATATAAATCATTTTCAATTCTCCTTTAAAATCTTGTTGAACACAGTATAATTTTCATTGCCATTTTTCGGCGAACAGTACACCGCAAAAACAATTTCTTGAAAATATTCGGTAAATTTTTTCAAAGTCTGCTTGTACGCTTCGGCTACTACTTTGGGATTATTTTTAAATGCTCCGCAACCGAACGCGCCACCAATAAAAATATCTGCGCCGTGATGTGCGGCAACTGTCAAAATATGTTCAGCGCGGTTCACGTGAATTTTATAAAGTTCGTCGTCAGAAATTTTTAACGGCTTAGAGTTGCCGGGATTCATAAAATTGTTTGGATTTATACGAAGATTGGGCGCGGCACAAGTTATCACGTCAACTTTTATCCAATTTTTTTCCGGCAAAACTTTTGGAAAATCTGTATCTGATTTAAAAACAAAAATATCCGGCGTGTAAATACAGCGGTCGGTATATTTTGTATCGCCGCGCTTTCTGTGATAGTCGTAGAAATTTTTTAAATTGTTGTCCGTGTTCAAAACAGGATACAATGTTGAGCAACGGCAGAGCGATTCTTCTTGTGCGCTACTTCCTTTTGTAACTCCGCCGCCAACATTTGTTGCCGATGCAAAATTCAAGACTAAAATTTTTTTGTCCGGAAATTTTTTGGCGTAGTATTGCGCTGTTTCAAATGTTCTGTACTTATTCACTGAAATAGTTGTCGTGTCAAAACGTTTTGAAAAAATTTCAGGATAATTATTTTCTTCGTAAATGACGGAATTTTTTATGGAATTTTGCACAGCAGCTTTTAAAGTTTCTTGATCTTGTGAAAATTTCAAAGTGTCGTCAAAAACTTCAATCAATTTTTCTTTTTTGTAATTATAAGCATCCATTTTAAATCCCCTTCCCAATTTCTATTATCAAATTTTCTTTGTCGTCAAAAGAATTTTTCTGCAATAAATTTTCTTCGCCGCCTTTGGTTGCATCTTCCCAATCGGCTCTAATCGTTTCTTCCACGCCGTCAGAGTACTTTAATTCAATGTCAACAATGTCATGGTAACGAGTCAGCCTTTGAAAAATTTCATTACCTCCATTGCTGATAAGTTTACCTTTGGCGGACTTTTCTATTTTTAAAATAATTCTTTCGGCGTAAGTGCCTCTTAACATTACCAAACCTTCTTCATCATTCTGAAAACTGCGCCGAAAATTTTTTATTCCATCCATACACAGAATAGAAACATATTCCGCCGGAACTTTTACACCTTCAACATTTTCAAATCCAATTTCTATTTCTTTCAACCTCACAAACATAAAAATTTCCTCCTAAAATATTGCCAATAAAATTTATTCAATCGATTTTAAAAGCTCCGCCTTGATTTCAGTTAAGTAATTCATTATGGAAATTTTTTCTTCGTCAGAATATCCAGTCTGTTCAATTATTTCTTGACAATTTATTAAAAATACCAGTCGTTTATTTTCCTCCAAATTTGACACTATGACTCTTGATTCTTCCTGCCCGTGATAATTAAATTTTTTTGATAATAAAATTCCCGTGTTTGAATCATTTAAAATTTCATTGTCAAAATCACAATCTGAAAAATCGTATATCTTCATTTTTAACCATCTCCTCAAATTTTAAATTACACGCACGCCCACTTATACTCAAAAATTTTTTTGTAGTAGCCGTTATTTCCAATGTCATATTTTTCAATATTGTTTGTGCGCCTTCTAATAAGTCTGTTGAGATACCTTCTAAATCCTGTGCAGTTATAGGAAAATTTTTTATAACGCCCTCTATCACAATCATAATCTATAGAAACAAACATTCCCCATGGGCTTGACAGATCACAAATACAATCAACGCAGAGCGAATTTTTACTATATCTAAACTTAGGATTTTTTATCTTTGCTATTGGACATACTTTTACATAAGCCATTTTGCATGATTTACCGATTGTGCAGAGTCGCCAGTTTCGGCGATTTTCCCATTGTTTGCTCTTGTGTGAATTGCCTGTACTTTTCGGCTTTTCCTGTGGAATTATTATTTCTTTTATCAGTTCATCTAATTCTTCAGTCGTCATTGTTCATCACTCCGAAAAATAAAATATTTTACTTCGAGTTACAAAAGGCAAGTGATGACCTCGTGGGATTAAATAGGCGTGGTCGCGTCTTACCGTTAAATCTCTCTCAATCCAGCCATCCGTTATTATTAAAATTGGTGCGTCCTTTGGAAAATCTTTTGCATTTAACAATAAATCTACTGCAGGTTGCAATTTTGTTCCGCCGCGTCCTTGTACTTCAACCCTTCCGGCAATATCTTCAGGCGATAAATATCCTGCGTCATAAGCCTTTGCATCGCAGAAAATTACTCTCGCACAGGGTACATCTTTTGACGCTGAATAACTTGCAATCGCACCCAGTGCATAACCTATCAATTTTGCATTCATTGAACCTGAAGTATCTATCACTACTCCAAATGTGCGGCTGTAATCTGAAATTTCTGCTGGAACATAACGCGGTCGAGGTATATCCGGTGTGCTTCCTTGCCTTCGGCTCGGTCTTGCATATGTTCTTTGTTTTTGCAGTGGTAAAAAATAAATGTCAAACCACTTGCCAAGCTCAACGTCCCAGGGTATTGGCGGCATTGCTAACGCCCTTATTTCTTCTATCAATCCTGCCGGTACAAGTCCGCGCTTATTTTCCATGTGATATTCAAGACCATTTTGCAACGCACTTTTATAAAAATCGTCCAGTGATGTTTGCGGCTTATTGCTAAATGTTTTTGGCGGCTCACTTATAATATCTCCTTTGCCCCAGCCGCGTAACGTTTGCAGTTTTGCATATTTTTTTAAATCCCCTATTATCTTGTCATAAATTTCTTCTGCCGACATATTTTTTAATTCTTCATCGTACAAAATATCTTGCGGCATTTTTCCCACTTGCATTTCATTCAGCCAACTGTTAATTACAAAATCACATGCTACATTCCAAATATAAGCGTCTCTTCCTTGTCTTCGCTCATGGTGTTGCAATCCTGCATGCAAAAATTCATGAGCCAATACAAATTTCAATTCCTCAAAATCTAACTTCGCCGCAGGATTTACATATATTTCTGCCTTAGTTACATCAACTGCCGCAACTTTTATTTCATTGTGCCAACAGTACGTTTGATTTTCTATGATTTTAAAACCTGCCGCCAATCCTCCAAGCAATGGATAATGATTTATAAACCATTCGGCGGCTTTTTCTGAATCGCTATTTTTTCCCGCCGCTTTTAAATAATGACCTCCTGCTTCTCCTACCGTTTCTGATACTGAATGTGCCAACGCCTCTGCAAAAACTTTCTCATATTCATTTGCCCTGCTACTGTATAAATTTTCTTTGCCGACAATTTTCATATCTTCTTGATATTTCGCCGCCGTTCCAAAATGATAATCGCCGAGATTTTTTCCCTGTTCCATTAAAAAATTGTAAATTTGTACTTCATCATTTTTAGGCGCATTAAAAATTTCCACTGAATCAAATGGCTGTGTACCAATTTTGACATCTGATAAAAATTTTGCTATGTAAATATCGCAAGCCATATTCCAAATTTTTTTATTGCACGGCGACGGGATTTTATTTTTGTCGAAGTGTCCAAACGCCAAATGCAATACACAATGTGCAATAATGTACTCCCATTCACTGGCATTTAATTTAAAATCCTTATTCAGTAAAATTATCCCATTACTTTGTACAATCGCCGCACTGTCTTTTCCAAGTATGTTACTTTCAACTTTTCTTACTTCTAAATATGCTCGGTTGTACATTTCACTAAAAATTCTGTTGTGATACATTAAATTGGATATTCCTTTATTCAGCGGCGAATCAGGAATTTTTTTAGCAGGACTAAATTTTTTCGCCATATCAAGCACTCCTTGCAAGGCGCGGTAAATCTCTCACTATTTCCATCATAAACCAATGCGGCAGTACTTTATCTTCTTCATCTGAAACTACCATTTGCGCCAATTCATAATTTATTCTTGATAAATCTTTAATCAAAGTCTTTGCCCTGTGGGTAAAATATTGCATTGCTCTATTTAAGTCTTGTTTCTTTGGCGGCAAATCGTGTAACAATCTTGCTCTGAAACTTTGGGCAAGAAAATATAATGTATCGCGTTCTTCAGGTTTTTCGGGCCATTTCTGATCTCCCTTGATTATGTCATTCAATAAATATTTGTTGTCCACATTCTTACTGAATGCTATGAATAAACCTGCATGTTTCGCTGAAATTGTTCCATAAACCAAAATTCTTAAAAGCTCCTGCGAAAATTTGTTATCTTCTTCACCTACGTGATATTGATACAGTGCGTCGCTTAACATATGCCATGAACGCGGCGTTGAATATGGCTCTTCAGTTTTCGGCGGTTCTGTAAATAAATGGTCGGGGCGTTGCGTTATATAATCCAATACCCAATGATGTAAATTATTTTCATATGCCCAATTCAGCCACGCTTTGGCATCCGGCACAAGTTGTACATGAAACATTCTGTTTATCAATGCTGATGACATTGTTTTTACTATCGCTCCGTCTTGGGTTCTGTTTCCTGCTCCTATTACCACACTGCCTTTTGGCAAATGATATTCTCCAATTCTACGTTCATGAATTAAGCTGTAAAAGGCTTTCTGTACTTCCTGCGAACAGGCGTTCAATTCATCTAAAAATAATACATATGGTTCTGTCCGCGCTATCATTTTTGGTGGTAAAAATTCTGATGTATTTCCTCTAATTTGCGGTATTCCTATAATATCTTCAGGTGCTAATTGACTGCCCAACAATGACACACACGGCAAGCCAACTTCTTCTGCAAATTTTTCTACTATTGCTGATTTTCCTATTCCCGGTGAACCCCATATAAATACTGGACGGCTCGGCGATATGTTTATTAGCAATTCCAACAACTCTTGCTGATTTACGCTGTATGGCAGATTCATATTTTTTCGTTCCTTTCAAAACTTTTAATAAAAAAAAATCGTACTCTAAATAATTTCCCAAACAATTTTAACAATTCATCTGAAAAAAATCTTTACCTGACAAGTAAATTTTTTTGCCTCTTTAAAAATCTGTTAAGTTTAAAAAATATTTAGCAAAAAGATTTAAGCCCTCTTGCAGTTTTTTATTATAAATTTCTCTTACCTCTGCTGATTCTTGGTACGGCTCATCTTCAAAATTATTTTCTACCTGTTCAAATGACCACAACATTTTTACTAAAATTGTTCGCCATTCTTTTTCTGCTGCCGATATGTGATTTAAATCCACTTTTACATCTGTTGAAACTCCTGACACTTGCGCTTTTAATACTTCCGTTACTTTTTCCCAATATTCATTGTCATATTTCCATTTTCCAAACGCTGTGTATCCCAGACCTTCTTCATTCGGCGGAGTAATTAAATCTGGTATCATCCACAGCGGATAATTTAAAAATTCTCTCAACGCAGATGTTATGTATACTGCCAATGTTTGTCTTAAATTCCAACGTTCTTCATCTGTAAACGTAAATTTTGACGGCTTCGGCTTCCACCTTTCATTTTTCTTTACCAAAAGTTTTTTCCTCTGTCTGTTGTTCATAATAAATTCCCCCTTTAACAACCGATAAATTTTTTGAACAGCACATTCAATTTGCGCTTTGTGACAAGAAATTTGCGCGTATTTTTTATCAATTTTTTCTCACTGGAAAGATACCTTTTCAAAAGATAACAAATGCTTACATAACTATTTTCTGCAAAGTCTTCCGGATTATATGACTTCATATAAATATTAAAATTTTTTTCACTCGGCAACCTCATAAGGAACATTTTCTTCATGTAACTTCAATATCTTTTGTCCCGCTGACAGATAATATTCTGCTACTCCTTTGCCCAAACTGTGACTGCCGAAATGTACACACAAATAGTAATTTCAATTATCGTCAACATTAATTTCAAAAAATGGTTGCCTTATCCAAATGTTCCAATATTTGCTAATGCCATTTTCTTATTTACAGTAGCCTTTAATCTGTTGACGCTATTACAGTGCAGATTGGTAGTAATCGTTTTGTTTCAATCGCATTCAGCAACATTTCTGCTTTCTTTGTAAAGTGTTTTGTAAGCCAACAAGCACTTATACAATTTATTTCTATAAAATATGATTTTTTTATTATTCCTCTTGCGAATGCCGTCTTTTAATTGCCGTCTCGGCAAAGGTCTTGTATTAACATTCTTTTTCAAAAATCAATTTGTAATTATCAATTACTGAACGAACAGAAATTTTATTGCCATATTTACCCAAATTCCAATCACAACAAAATTTGATAAGATCAATAATATCAGAATCTTTCTGGGATAATTGGAACCATTTTTTTATTCTGCTATAATAGCTAAATTTGGCGTATGAAAATAATTTACATCATTGATTGGATTATATAACGCAACGTCCCGACCATTTATTTACAGAGCCACCAAAAACATTCTGCAATAAGCCTCAAACACCACTGGATGATTAAAGTCAGCACGACTTACACGGTAAAAGTTGAAATTCAGCAGTTGCAAAATTAGCTGAAGAAACAACCGTAACTTTGACTGACATAAACAAAAATATAACTGCGAAAATTATACGACGGCAGGCGTCGGCGAATTTTACACCAAGACTGCAAACGGTGTAACGGTAAGTGGCGGCACTGTTACTTTGACTGAAAGCGCAGTTGATTTAAATTCAAATTCTGAATAAGCTTTTCTTTAGGCTGCTGAACGGGGTGTCGTTGTACTTTGAAAAAACTTTTTTAAAAACAAAATTATTTTTGTGATTTTTTAGGTAGCGGCGAATGATATGAAGACAGCCGCCATCAAGTTTAAAACTTATCGTCGTCAAAAATTGAAAATCTGCGCGAAGTGAAATTTCTGAAGTAGAAAAATTTCATCAGCCAATTTTTCGTAACTTGTATCAAGCAAAATTTTTTGTTCGTAATTTGCAAAATTCAAAGTTTCGCCGTTTCCAATATGAATTTGCGGAATACATTGCAAACAAGCGTTTTAAATTTTCTGTTGAGCGTGAGAGAAGGCGTTGTACTTTAAGGTTTATTTTGGTTGTCGGGTAAAAATAGCCGCTTTTTTCGTGCGTGCTGAACAACATAAAACAAATTTCTTTTATCAGCACTTTTAGTTTCTCTGTCAAAATTGTTCACAGCGTTTGAAATTTTCCACTTTTCTAAGTGTTGTAAGATATTTTTAGATTTTCAAAACTTTTTCAAGAATTTCTGCCAAATTGTGATCTTCAATCGACCGTAATTTTGCATATCTGCCGAGCTCCATATATACAAAAAAAATTCCGCTGTTATCAGCGGCGTTGTCAACGGAAAAATTAAAAAAAAATGTAAAATAATTATTCGTGCCATTCAAATTGCATATTGCCAATATGAACAGTCATACCTTCCTTGATACCGCGCTTTTTGAGTTCGGCGTCAAGGTTTTTCATTTTCCAGATAAATTGAAAACGCCTTAAGCCTTCAGAATTATCAAAGTTAGTCATTGCAACAATTTTTTCAAGATTTTTATTTTTGACGATAAACTCTGCCGCGTCGTTGCGTTCAATAATAATTTCGTCGTCTTCCTTTTCGACGTTGAAAATTTTAACTTCGTCTTTTTCTACGACGGGAACAAATTCGGCGGCGTGTTCGTCAAGCCAATTTCCAACATATTTAATCAGCGCGTCAACACCTTCATGCGTTACTGCTGAAATTGCAAAAAATTTAATTCCCGTATCCTGCGCGAGTTTTTCAAGTTCGGTTAAATGTTCCTGCGCTTGAGGTAAATCAATTTTATTTGCAACCAAAATTTGAGTACGCGCCGCAATTTTTTCGCTGTAACGTTTCAATTCGTGATTTATTTTATGAAAATCTTCAACGGGATTTCTGCCCTCAATCGCCGCCGCGTCTACCACGTGCAAAATTAATTTCGTGCGCTCAACGTGTCTTAAAAAATCGTGTCCCAATCCTACGCCGTCCGCCGCGCCTTCAATCAAGCCGGGAATATCCGCCATTACAAAATTTTTTTCGTAGTCAAGACGAACGACGCCCAAAACAGGTACAAGCGTTGTAAAGTGATAATCCGCAATTTCGGGACGCGCCTCACTGACTGACGCAATTAAACTAGATTTTCCAACACTTGGATAACCTACCAATCCAACGTCCGCCAAAAGTTTCAATTCTAAAATCAATTCTCGACTTTCGCCGGGTTCGCCAAATTCTGCAAAAGTTGGACTCCTGCGCGAAGACGATTTAAATTTTGCGTTACCGCGTCCACCGCGTCCGCCTTTGGCAACTATTGCGCGTTGTCCAATTTCTATTAAATCAGCCAAAATTTCGCCCGTTACAGCGTCTTTTGCAACCGTACCGACCGGCACTTTTATAATACAATCTTCCGCGCCGCGCCCGTACTGCTTTTTAACATCACCATTGCCGCCATTATCTGCAACGTATTTGCGATTGTAGCGAAAATTTAAAAGCGTATTAATATTTGCGTCAACTTCTAAAACTACGTCGCCGCCTTTGCCGCCGTCGCCGCCGTCGGGTCCGCCTTTTGGTACAAATTTTTCTCGACGAAATGAAGATTTACCGTTGCCACCGTCGCCCGCTCTTACAAAAATTTTGCTCTTATCTATGAATTGCATAAAAATCCTCCGAAAAAATTTTGACGTATTGTATCAAATTTTTTTCGTGGCGTAAATGGCAAAAAGCGGCACTGAATCATAATCAAGATTTTTGTCTTTGTGAACTTCAGAATTAATATCAGAATCAAAAGTTACTTGCAAGCCCAAACTTTCCAAAAGTTCAATATCCCAACGCGGGCGATTATGTGTGCTGATTCTTAAAGCATTTTTAATTTCGTTGCACTCAATCAACATTTCATCATTAACTTCGCCTTTCGCGCAGGTTTCCTTGTTTGTAAAATTTTTATCGCCGTAATCTGAATCAAAATTCATCAGCACGCCGCCAACTTTTAAAACCCTGTACCATTCTTTGTAAGCTTGCATTGCGTCGGGAAGTGTCCACGTCAAATTTCGACTTATTACAACGTCAAAACTTTTATCAGCAAAATTCAATTCCTGCGCATTCATTCTGATAAATTCTGCGCGGCAATTTAAATCTGAAACATTTTTACGCGCCTCGTTTAACATTTTATTTGACATATCAATAGCCGTTACTTCGTGTCCAAGTTTTGAAAATAAAACTGCGAAAACTCCCGCGCCTGTTCCAACGTCCAAAACTTTCAAATTTTTACCGGCGGGCAAATGCTTTTCTATGATTTTATTCCACGCCAAAAAATCCGCGCCTGCAATTTCAAGGCGACGAACGCGGCTAAAATCTTCGCTGCGTTTATCCCAATATTTTTCAATTCGTTCACTAATCTGCATAAAAATCTCCCTTCGGTCGATTTTAGGGACTAAGGAGCAAATGCTCCTACTCGTCGCATTTGCAAGGACTAGGTAAATTTTCCCTAATCCTTAGCCCCTAATCCCTAATTTTAATATCCAAAAGTTACAAGTTTCCACTTGCCGCTGTCGGTACGTGCAAGCCACCATTGATAGTCTTTGTATTCGCTGTCAAGATTGAACGTCGTTTTTGTCGCCTTCGATGAAACGTAAAAATCACTGAAAAATTCTATGCACTGCACAAAATTTTTTTCAGGGCGTAAATCATTCAGCCAATTTAAATTTTCAATATTGTTGCATTCGTCGCCCGCGTACCGAATATTTTTCAGCTTGCAACCTTTCCACTTGCCAAATTGTTTCTTGATAATTTTAATTGCCGCGTTCATTTCAGTTTTATTGTAAATTTCTGATTCGCCGTAATTTATTTCAGCCGCCTCAACTTTTTCAAACGTCAACACAAAAATTACAATCAACACGCCTAAAAAAATTTTCTTCATTTTAATCACCGCCGTAAATTATAAATTTTCTCATTTAATAAAAAAAGCCCCCGCAGGGGATTTCAGAGACTAAGGATTAAAGACTAAAGGTTAGGGAATTAAATTTTACTTTCGTTTACCTTATCAAAAATTTCTAAAATATCTTTGTCAGGTTCTTTATCAAGTTTGCTGACAATGTAAATTGAAATCAGCGAAAAAATAAATCCCGGAACAATTTCATAAAGTTCAAACGGCGCAAAATTTTTCCACGCAATAATCGTGACGCCGCCAACAATTATACCGGCAATAACGCCAATTTTTGTAGTGCGTTTCCAAAACAAACTCATCAGCAACGCAGGACCAAACGCCGCGCCGAATCCCGCCCACGCATAAGCGACCATATCCAAAATAAAGCTGTCAGGATTGAATCCCAAATACACGGCGATTGACGCAATTATTAAAACCGACGCACGGGAAATCCAAACTAATTCAGTTTGCGTGGCGTCCTTTCTAAGCAAAGTTTTATAAAAGTCCTGCGCGAACGCCGACGCCGCAACCAACAACTGCGAAGACGCCGTTGACATTATCGCCGCCAAAACTGCTGATAAAACCACGCCTGCAATTATTGGCGGAAATAATTGGTTAGTCATTACTAAAAAAACTTTTTCAGAGTCCGTGCCTTCAAGCGGCGTTGTCAAATAAACCGTGCCGACCATTCCTACTGCAACCGCCGCCGCCAAACTCAAAATAACCCACGTCATTGCAATTCTTGTGGCTTGCGGCAATTCGGCTGTAGATTTTATCGCCATAAATCTAACCAAAATATGCGGTTGTCCAAAATATCCTATCCCCCACGCCATTAAAGAAATTATTTCAATTAAAGTTATTGTGGTGCCTTCAGGTTTTAAAAATGGATCAAACATTGACGCCTTGTAATTTGAAATTGCCGTGACTGTTTCGCCGAATCCGCCCAAACTCATTGCCGCGCAAATTGGTACAAGTAAAATTGCAAAAAACATCATCACGCCTTGTATAAAATCTGTTCGGCTTACTGCCAAAAATCCGCCAATTAATGTATAAAAAACTACCGAACCCGCGCCGAGCATTATTGCAACTGAAAAATCTAATCCAAAAACCGTTTCAAATAATTTTCCCGCTGATACAAAGCCGCTTGAAGTGTAAAGTACAAAAAATATCAGAATGAAAACTGCGGGAACAATTCTTAAAAGGTTGCTGTCATCTTTGTAACGATTCTGCAAAAATTCAGGGAGCGTTAAAGCGTTGCCGGCAAGTTCGGTATATCTGCGAAGACGCGCCGCCACAAATTGCCAATTCGCCCATGTTCCTATTGCAATTCCAACGGCGATCCAGCCCGCGTTTAATCCCGCCAAATATGCAAAGCCCGGAACGCCCATAAGCA
The DNA here is from genome assembly GCA_937877565.1 of uncultured Selenomonadales bacterium. Classification (GTDB taxonomy): domain Bacteria; phylum Bacillota; class Negativicutes; order Selenomonadales; family Selenomonadaceae; genus Quinella. The sequence continues at coordinate 144,226 of CALFJB010000035.1, forward strand.
TCCAACCGCTCATATCTGACGCCTCCGCACTTAGCGAAGTTACCCACGCGCCTAATCTGCGGTTGCCTAAAAAATAATCGCTCATATTTTTTGTCTGGCGGTAGTAGTAAACGCCTATTGCCATCATCAAGCCAATATAAAACACGAAGGCATTAATAATCATTGCGTCATTTGTCACTTAACCAACTCCTCAAAAAAAATACCCGACAATTATAATTGCCGAGAAATTCTTTGTAAAGTTTTTGTTAATTGGATTCGCGCAGGCGCAATTTGTAATTCGGTTTATGGCGTTTGAGTAATTTTTTTACAAGCTGAAGATTTTCTGATGCATTTGAATCACCGGCTGAAACTGCCTTTCTATACCAACGCAAAGCCTTTGGATAATTTTTGTACTCTCTGTACAAATCGCCCATCAGCGTCATTGCAATAATATTTCCGTGTTTTATCGCCTTGCTCAACCAATAATGAGCTGGTTCAAAACATTCAGGCGCGTAAGTCATCATCATTCCAAAATTTGCCATACAATCGACGTTGCCCAATTTTGCGCCGTCAAAGTAGCAATTTTGCGCGCTGTCAAATTCGTCAAGTTCCATGTACAAATCGCCTAATTCGTTGAACGCCTCAAGATTATCCATTGACATTGCCTTTTGATAAAGTTTTATAGCCTTGTTTAAATTATCTTTAATTGAATTTTCGACGGCGTAATATCCCGCCACTAAACGAATTGATTCAGAATCTTTAAGGCTTTCGGCTTTTTTCAGCCAATATTGCGCAGTTTTTTTATCATAGTAAACATTGCGGTAAACGTCGGCAAGATTCAACATTGCTGTAGCGTCGTTATATTCGGCAGATTTTTTATACCATTTTATTGCTTCTTCGTAGTCTTTAAGCGTCCAAAAAACATATCCAACGTTATTCATTGCTCCGGCGTGTCCACAATCCGCCGCCTTTTTGAACCAGTAAATTGCTTTTTCAATATCCTGTTCAATGCCGCCCAATTCTTCAAAATACAAACTGCCGCAAGCCATCATTGCAGGAACAATTCCGGCGTTTGCCGCCTCAAGATAATATTTCAACGCGGTAATTTTATCGTTTTTGTCGGACGCACGGCACGCCATTTTAAAATACTGTTCAGGTGTGTAAGTTTTTTTCGTGTTCACAGTTGCACCTCAAATTTTTCTTGCAGTTTAGCAAATTAGCCTTTAGGCGTCAACAATTTTACCGCCTTGCAAATGAATTATTTTATCTGCGATTTTCGGTAAAATTGAAAAATCGTGCGTTATGAAAAGCATTGCAATTTTTTTTTCGGCACGAAGTTTATTTAACAATTTTAAAATTTGTGCTTGAGTTGTAACGTCAAGCGCGGAAGTTGCTTCGTCACAAATTAAAAGTTTTGGCAAAATTGAAATTGCCCGCGCTATTGCGGCGCGTTGACATTGTCCGCCGGAAACTTCGTGAGGATATTTTTCTACAAAGTCCGCCGTTAATCCTACTTCAGCCAATAGATTTTTTATTTGTTCGTCGATATTTTTAAAATTGAAATTTTTCATTGGCTCGGCGATACTCCAGCCTAAAGTTTTGCGCGGGTCAAATGATTCTTCCGGCAGTTGAAAAATCATTTGCATATTTTTATAGACGGATTTTAAATTTTTTTCAACGGTAATATTTTCGCCGTCCAAAAAAATTTCGCCGCTGTCAGCAGGAATAAACCGCGCAATAATTTTAGCAAGCGTCGATTTTCCGCAACCGCTTTTACCGACCACGCCTAAACATTCGCCCGCGTCTACGCTAAAATTTATATCATTCAAAATAACTTTATCGCCGAAACTTTTTTTCAAATTTTTAACTTCCAAAATCGCCATAAAAAACTCCCGATTACTTAAACAATTTTTTCCATTGCATATAAATAATTATTTTTTGCAAAGAATTTTTTATTTTTAAAACGGCATTTCTTTTCGTTTTTGAAAAAAAGAAAAGAAACGCCTAGCAAAGAAAAGAAAAACTGCCGCCCATAACGCCATCACGGCGTTAAGCGCGGCGCGGCGGTCATCCGTGACCGCCGTCTTTTTGATACGATTCAACATCGCTTAAAAACTTGCCGAAATTAATTCCCGCGTGTAATTTTCTTGCGGCGAATTGAAAATTTTTTCAGCCGCGCCAAATTCTATTATTTTGCCGTCGCGCAGGATTAAAATTTTGTCCGCCATATATTTTGCCACTTTCAAATTATGTGTAACCATTACGATTGAAACGCCGTACAATTCGCGCAGTTTTAAAAATTCTTCAACAACGCTTACTTGAGTTTCGGGATCAAGTGCGCTTGTCGGTTCATCTGCCAATAAAAGTTGCGGCTGTAAAATCATCGCCGCCAATATTCCGGCGCGTTGTCCCATTCCGCCGCTTAATTGAAATGGATATTTTTCAAGTGCAGTTTCTTCAAGATTTATATTTTGCATTATGACTTTTGCACGGTTTAAAAATTCCTCACGACTCCAATTTTTATGAGCTTGTACAGATTCAAAAATTTGTTCGCCGATTTTACGAATTGGACAGAATGACGCCGTTGCATTTTGAAAAATGTAGCCAATTTCCGCACCTGCCATTTTGCGCCGTTCATCTGAATTTAAATTTATAATATTTTTGCCGTTGAAAAAAATTTGCCCGCCGGTAATTTTGCCGCCGCTCAAAATTCCGGCAACGCTTTTTAAAATCGTAGTTTTGCCGCTTCCACTTTCACCGACAATAACTAAAATTTCGCCGCGTTCAACTGAAAAATTTATGCCGTGAACAATTTTTTTTTCGCCGTAAGCAATGCAAAGATTTTTTATGTTTAACAATTTTTTCTCCAATTTAAAAAATTTGTCGTCCTAAAGTTTTTCCAATTCGGTTAAAATAGCCGCCATTAAATCTTCTTCCGTGATATATACGTTTGAGTTGTCAATATTTTTAAAAGCCAAATTTGAAACATTGATTGAAGTTGCCGCATATTTTTCAGAAATAAGTTTTAATTCGTTGAGCATTGGAGCGGCAGTATAGAAAGTGCGGCTATTACTTTCCGGAAAAACAGTTTTTAAATCATAATACCAGCCAAATGTACCCATCACGGCGAATAAATTAGCTTTTGTAAAAGACAGTACGTCAAAAATACCTGATCTCATTCCAATGCAACATTTCACTTTATCGGCAATATAACAAAGCTCGTTTATATTCACTTCCAAAGGTTCATTTCCAAATTGGAAAGAATCTTTTTGATTTTGGTGATTTTTTCCGATATTTTCATAAACTGTATAGCCGCGTTCGTTAAATTCACGGGTCAATTTCCTCCAAAAATTACTAAATTTATCACTATTCATTTCTAAATAAGAACTGCAAACGGGAAAAAGTATTACCGTGCGTTCTTTATCAAGATTGTACTTTTGGTGAAGTTCAGCTTTTCTGGATTCATCAATGTCTGCAATAATTGGATTATGAATAGGAGTATCTAACGGCAAGCCATAATTTTTTTTATATCTGTCTAAAAAATATAATTCTCTGTCCATAAAATACGGCTCAAATTTGCGGTTCATATTAAGAGGAAAATGTCCATAAATGTAACCTTCGCCGGAATATTTTCCGGTTGCTATTATGTACCGTTGCAAGCTCAACATCATTTCAAGCGGAATGTAAAAAATTTCTCTAACACCGTCAAATTTAATTTTGAAATCTTTAAAACGTTCTTGCACCAACAAAATAATATCCTTGTTGTACTTTTTCTTTAAAGCGTGTGCCAAAATTCCATTAAAAATAAAATCGCCGATACTTGCCGGCATGATAACAACCAAATGATTAGCTCCGATAATTCGGCTCATGAATCCATTAAAAAAATTTTCAAGTTGTTGAAACTGCGGGGATATTTGGGGCATAAAAAAATTTCCTCCCTTACAAATCAGGATTTTCAATGACATTAATTGCTAAAGTCTGATCTCGATTCAAATTTACAGCATACCCCATTTTTAAGCCGCTGGGTTTATCGTCGTTAATCAAAATTCTTTCGCCGTTAGGAGCGTCAAAAATTATGTGATTGTATCGAACGCCGTTAGACTTCAAAAAATTTTCTGTAGTCTCACGATATTTTGACTCCCGCGCCGTTACGAAAATTATCATATCTTTTGCGGGAATTTTTAATAAAAATTCTTTTGCGCCCGGCAAAAAAGTATCGACGCCGTCAATTTTGTAGCCGTTATGTTTCAAAATTGTACCGTCCAAATCTAAAATCCAAGTGTGGCTTAATTGGGATAAAACTAATTTTTTCATAATTAACTTACCCTTTGTAACTTTTTGCCAATGGCTCCGCCGGGATGATTCGGTTTAAAATCTTCCTCCAGCGATAAATTTAAACGTTTGGCAAGATTAATTGCAAGCGTCTGCAATACAATCAAATTTAAAGTCGTTGAATTGTTTGGTACAATATTCCATAAATCGCCTTCGTGTTCCAAGTGGATAACCAATTTGTTACCTATCATATCAGCCAATGTACTTTGGCGGTTGCAAGTCATCAGCCACAAATTAACATTCGGACGTTTCAACAAAAGACTTGTCAAGTAAACAGATTCTTCAGTTGTGCCGCTTTTTGAAAGAATTATAACCAAGTCGCCGCCGTGAATCATTCCCATATCGCCGTGAATTGCGGAATTTGTATGCAAAAAGCCAGCGTTCAATCCCATTGAAAGCATCGTGCCGACAAATTTTTCACATATCGGAACATTTTTGCCGAGTCCCGAAACAATAATTTTGTGTCCGCTTTTCAAAGTTTTTTCGCAATCGTCAAGCAAACTTTCAATTTGATAAGTTGAAATTGAGCGCAGGGAATTTTCTATGTAATTCATATTTGTTTCAAAGTAGCTATAAGCATTTTCCATTCTCAAGGCGTCTTCAAGGCAATACAGACCAAAATAAAACGCGCCGCAAATTGAATCGTAATCTTCCCAAGCGTAAGTAGTCAAGGACAGCCAAATAATAGCCAAAAGTAATTTCATTTGCCCTTTGGTAACTTCGCCGTCAAGCAGGCGGAAAAATTCTTCTTCCAACGCCTCCCAATTATTTGAGGCAATTTCAAGCGTAACTTCGTTTTCATTTATATCAAGGGTAAAACGTTTCAAGTTAAATTGATCGTAATTGCTGAAAAGCGAATAGTACAATTTTACCCAATCATAGGCAACGTCGCCGAAAAGTTCGGTAGTACCGAAATAGCCGCGTGGATCAATTAACACCGGCTCGGTATCGTGCCGCAACATCATATTACTAAATGTGCAGTCGCCGTGAATCAATTTAAATTCTTTCGGCAGGTAACCCATAATTAAATCTTCGACGTGTTGACGATGATAAAAAATATTTCGGCAGACTTTGCCGTTAATTTTTACGTTTTTTTCATTTGCGAAGGGTACAAGCTCACGAACTTTTTTCAGCCTGTCAAAAGTTTTGTCAATGTAAGCCACGCGATAACTTTTTTCATCAGCGGGAACGGATTCAAGGTTGTGTACTTCTCTAAGGCAGGAAATAATTTTGTCCAGAATAATTTTTTTCTGTTCGTTCGCAATGTAGGTGTACTCATAAATATTTTGCCCGTCAATCAATTCCATACAAAGCGGCTCATAGCTGTAAATTGTAGGGATATTTTTGAAATTCAATTTGCGAATGTTTTTGTACCACGCAATTTCACGGACTGCCAAATTTTTGCCTTGTTCGTCAATTCCGTATTTAATGACTTTGTCGCCTTCAATATCAATTCTATTGAACGGGCGGCAACGCATTTTGGGAAGTTTGCTCCATTCGCTGTAAATTCCATATTCTTTTGTACCGTAAAGCGGCGATTCTTCAAATTCAAAATTTTTGGATTGTAACCAGCGGACAAATTCGCCCTCTTCAGGTAACACCCCCCCCCAGTCAGATTATTTTCAGATTGCAAAAGTAAATTTTTATCGTTGAAAATAAACATACCGGCGACGCCGTGATCGTTGCTTGCCTCTTCGATAAATTTTCCGTTGGAATAGCTCCAGCGGCAAGAAAAATCTTTTGAAATACCGATGACATTTTTATTTGTTTCGGGAATTTCATAATCTGACGGCAAAATTAAATCGCACCAAATCAGCATAAATTTTTCATTTGGCGGAATTAAATTGAGTGCGTCGTTTAAGCCGGAGCAAGTACCTTTGTGTTTTGAGGCGTTGACAATTTCATAATCGACAGTGGCAAAAGTTTTCAAATATCTTTCGAGTACGTCAATTTTGTAATCGCCAATGACTATAAATTTTTTGTTCGGATATTTTTTGAACAAATGAAAAATCATCGGCAGATTATTAACCGGCACTAACGCCTTAGGCTTATTCTTCGTCAAAAGCTCCATGCGACTTCCGCGCCCGCCGGCTTGAACAATTATATAATCCAAAATGTTCCCTCCTCTGTGATTTTAAAAAGTTTAAAGAAATATATCACTAAAGGGAAAAATTTTCAATCGTCAAACTATTTCTTTTCGAGTTCAGGGCGAATTTCATAATAATCTGATGGGTGCGCCGTAAATCCTTCCACATTCGGTTTCATTACGAAAGACATTTTCAAATTTGAGGCGTAAAATAAAGCGCAGTCGTCCAAAATGTATTGCGTCATTTTTACGGCAAGTGCCGAACGTTCAGCCGCGCCAAATGTATTGTGCAATTCGTTTTCATATTGGTTGACGTAATAATTATTATAATTGCCCGCGTTATCTACCGCGCCGTCGATAATGTGGCTTGTAAAATAATATTCGGGGTCGCCCGTCGGCGCAGTTACAATCGCCTTGCTGAAAATATCGTATTCGCCATTTTTCAAGAAAGTTTTATAGTTGTCAGTGGCGTTTACTTTTAAATCAATTCCAATCAGTTTTAAATTCGCCTGTGCAGATTCTGCCAAAAGTGGCAATTCTTGCCGTGAAGTGTAAGTTAAATAGCGCAGTTCCAAATTTTTGCCGTCCTTGTCAACATAACCATCGCCGTCGCTGTCAATCCAGCCGCTTTCAGCCAAAAGTTTTTTCGCTCCTTCTAAATCGTAAGAAACGGCTGTAACTGCATTGCCGCCAAAAGTTAAATTCGCCGGAAAAGGTCCAACTGCAGGCGTGCCGTTGCCGCTAAGTAAAACTTTTGTAAAATTTTCTTTGTCAATCGCCATTGAAATTGCCTTGCGAACGTTCAAATCTTGCAACGCGGGCGTATAAAAATTAAACGCGGCTTGATAAACTCTAGATGTATCAACTTGACTAAGTTTGTATTTGTCATTTTGGAAAAGTTGCAAACTGGAATACGGCAAGCCTTGTACCGCGTCAAGTTCGCCGTTTTGCATTGCCATTGTTAGAGTATCGCCGTCGGTTATACTTTTAATAAAAATTTTTTCAAGTTTCGGCTTGACTTCGCCCCAATAATTTTCATTCTTCGCAAGTTCAATTTCAGTATCTGAAACGTCAACCGCCTTATAAGGTCCCGTGCCAATAACAATTCCATCATCAAAACCTGATTCAACGTCAATAATGCAACCGTAAGGATCGGAAAGATAATTCAACAGCGCGGGAAGTTTTTCGGTTGAATGAATTGTAACATATTGCCCAACTGCCGCGATTGAGTCAATTTTTAAATCGTGCGGTGCGCGGTCGTGATTTTCTATCAAATGTTCCAAACATTTTTTGACTGCCGCGCCGTCAACTTTTTTGCCGTTGCTGAAAACTACGTTATCTTTGATTTTTATTTGAATTGTGAAGTCGTCCATTTGCTCAAAACTTTCAGCAATCCATGGCTCAAGTTGCATTTGTTCATTGAATTTGAATAGCGTTTCACCAATTCCGTAACGAATACAACTCCAGCCGCTGTAACTTTCGTGAGGATTCGTGCCGACGTTTTCCATTGCCACGCCGTAAGCTACCGTTCCATAAGTGAAAGTTGTTTTATCTTCAGCCGCTTGATTATTTCCACCGCCATTTCCACAACCTGTAAATAAAATTCCTGTTGATAGAATCGCCGCCAAAAGTTTTTTTTGCATTTTTAAACCTCCAATTAATTTTTTTACTTTATAGGTACTTTTCTTTTCCAGAGCATGCGCGGTTGCGTTAGCATGCGCGGTGTGGCGCGCTCTTTAGCGGCGTGCTCTTTAGCGAAAGGAGCAACGCTCCTACTCGTCGCATTGCAAGTACCAAAAGAAAGTGCTCTTTTTGCCCGTCCGCCGCTAAGGTGTAGCACGCTCCTAGTAGGTGTGCCGCCAGAGGCGGCGCGTAGTTTACCGCACGCGCCATCTTTACTGTAAATTGGCGGCACAGGACGGGCTTTTTTAACGTTTCTATAATTTGTTTTTAGTGTCCAAAACATCGCGCAATTTATCGCCCAATAGATTAAATATTGCAACCGTCAAAAAAATTGCAAAGCCCGGCGCAAGTATCACCCATGACGCAGTTTGCAACATTGAGCGCCCGTTATTCATCATTGCGCCCCATTCCGCAGTTGGCGGTTGCGCTCCCAATCCCAAAAATGACAACCCCGCTAATTCCATTATAATTGTACCAATATCTAACGCCGCCGTTACTAAAATTGGTCCCGCAATATTCGGCAATACGTGACAAAATAAAATTCCCGCTGAAGTTGTTCCCGCCATTTTCGCCGCGTCGATATATGGCAAATTGCGAATTGTTAAAGCCAAGCCGCGTGAAATTCTGGCGTACTTTGTCCAGCCAATTACAGCCAACGCCAACGCCGCGTTAAAAAGTCCGCCGCCCAATGCTCCTGCCGCCGCTACTGCAAAAACCATTTGCGGAAATGCTAAAAATATATCTGAAATTCTCATTAAAATTGTATCCAATTTTCCGCCGCTGAATCCGCAAATTGCGCCTATTAAACTACCAACAACCGAAATTGTCAATAGCAATAAAAGTGCCGCGCAAAGTGTAGTTTGACTTCCCATTATTACCCGTGACAAAACGTCGCGCCCGTATCTGTCAGTCCCCAATAAATTTACAGAATTTGGCGGCGTCAATGCTCCTTCCAAATCTTGCACGTAGGGATCAAACGGCGTTAAAAATTCGGCGAAAATCGCAACAAATATTAAACTTCCCGCCAATATCAAATACGGCAACAATTTTTTATTCATAACGCACTCTCGGATCTAAAAATTTGTAAAGTAAATCAGCCGTCAAATTCACAAGCACATAAATTATCGCCATCCAAACAACGTAAGCTTGAATTAGTGGATAATCACGCATTAAAATTGCGTCAATCGCCATTTTCCCCACGCCGTCCCACATAAAAATAGTCTCAACAATCACCGTTCCTCCAAGTAAATTGCCAATCGACAACGCAAGCAAAGTTATTATCATAATCAACGCGGACGGCAAAACGCTTTTTGTTAAAATTGTAAATTCGCTGACACCGCGTGAACGTGCGCCAATTACGTATGGTTTTTCTAATTCTTCCAAAACAACTGCGCGAATTTGCCGCGTATATTTTGCGCCCATTGCGATTGTTAAAGTTAGCGCGGGCATTATGATATTGTCGCCGATTATTGGCAACAGATTTAATTTCAACGCCAAAAAATATATCAGCAGCAATCCTACAAAAAAATTCGGCAGAGAATTTCCAACGAAACTGAAAAATCTTATGGCGTAGTCGATAAATTTATTTTGGTTTACGGCTGAAATAATTCCCAGCGGCGTTGCAATAAAAATCGTCAGCAAAATTGAAACCGTCATAAGTTGAAAAGTTGCCGGTAATTTTTCTGCAAAAGTTTCAAAAACTAATTTGCCGCTGATAAATGAACGCCCCATATCGCCCGTTAAAACGCCTGTGAGCCAATTTCCGTACTGCACGATAAAAGGTTCATCAAGTCCGAGTTCAGCGCGTTTAGCGGCTTTTACGGCGTCAGAAACGCTGCCTGAATGTTCGTACATAAAATCTACCGCGTCAATCGCTGAAAATTGCATCATTGCGAAAGTTAAAAAAGTTATCCCAAATAAAATTGGTACGAGCTGAATCAATCGTTCAAAAATATATTTTCTCAAAAAAATCTCCCCTAAAATCTACACAGAAATTTTAATTTAGAAAATTTGAAAATGTAAGCCGCGCAGGGGGATTTTTTTCACAGAATATGTTATAATGTCAAAAAAATTTTCTGGAGGTTAAAATGGTTCATATAGTAATTGATCTTGAAATGAATCCAATTCGCCGCACCTTGAAGGATATTCGCAAATTTTTACAAGATGAAGTGATTGAATTTGGCGCAGTGAAACTTGATGAAAATTATCTTCCAATCGAAGAGTTTCAATGTTACGTGCGCCCTGAATTTAGCGAAATTACCGCGCACATTACAAGATTAACCGGAATTACAAATGAAACCGTCGCCGACAAAAATACTTTTGAAATTGAATTTCAGAAATTTTTTGAGTGGATCGGCGGCTGGGATATGAAAATTTATTCGTGGAGTGCGTCAGATATTAAGCAACTCAAAAACGAATGTTCCTACAAGTTGCCGAAATTTGACATTAACAGATTGGAAAGCCAATGGATTGACGTTCAAAAAGAATTCGATGAAAGAATTGGACTTCGCAACAATCTTTCTTTAAAGTATGCAGTTGGCGCAATGAACCGCGATTTTGAGGGAACGGCTCATACTGCACTTGCAGACGCTAAAAATACTGCGGCAATTTTGTCGCTCCTTCAAGATGACGAAGCATTTTTCAAAACAATGCAACCTGTCATTGATATGTTAAAGCCAAAAGAACTTTCGCAATCAATAGGCGATTTATTCCCTGAACTTTCAAATTTCAAGTTCGATTAAAAAACGGCAAAAAAAATTTCCACCTAATTTAGGTGGATTTTTTTTATTCAACTTTTTCCGTTTCTACTTTTTCAGGCTTTACTTTTTCAGGTTTTACTTCCTGCGGTCGTTTTTCTTCAGGTTTTACTTCTTTTGGTGGATCTTTTGGGCGTGGCGGAGCCTTTGCCGGAGGGGGTTTAGGTGTAACGGATTGTCGGAATTTTTCCCAAAATTCGCGCTTGCGTTCCGCACTTTCTTTATCACTTGCACTTGTTGTTTCCTCGTTATGATAAAAGATAATTTCGTTACTTTGAGCAAAAGAAAGACCGGCGTTTAGAAGTACAATCCCTGAAATTATTGCAGTTATTATTTTTTTAGCCGGACGTTTCATTTCATTCAATCCTTTAATTTAAAATTTCAATTAACTCCAATAAAATTTACCAGCCATGCGGTGGCGGTGGGTAATGTCCCGGTGGATGTGGTGGATAATGACCTGGATGATGTCCGGGCGGCGGTGGAGGTGGCGGCGGTGGTGGATAACGTCTATCACGATCACGACCCCACGGATCCGGAGGAGGCGGCGGAGGTGGCGGCGGCGGGAATGCTCCCGGTGGTGGATATCTTCGATTGTGTCTAAATCCCAATTCGTCAGTTTGAATTGAATCTGTATTTAAATCTGTAACTGCTGAAATTTCAGTAGTGTTGGTAATTTCAGACGCTTCTACAGCGTTGCAATTTGCAACTACGAAAGACCCGCAAATTAAAAATGCGGCTAAACTTCTTGCGAATTTCATTTTCAAAACCGCCTTTCTTTAAAAGTTTTGTTGCACTGATTGTATAAAATTTTTTGGCGGTTGTCATTAGAGGAAGATTAAATTTTTAAACTATGAACTTGTAATAAATTTCAAGTCCAAACAAAATTATTGCACAAATCATCGCAATTAGGCTGATTCTGTCAACCAAATTTTCTTGCGTTTCATTTAAATTGGCGTGGCGTCTGATGTAAGTTGAACCAAGCGAAACTATCAACGCCGAATAAAGGGCGCGGTTTATGTTGTCAAAATTCGACCAGCCGACTATCAAAAAAAATATTGTCAGCAACAAAATTGCCACTAACCAATAATCTTTGCCGACTTTTTCAGGCGGCGGCGCAGTTGTTTTTTTCTGTTTTGGATTTAATTTTTTAAAAATTTTTCTATGTATCGACGCCATAAAATCAACCTTCCAAGTTATAAATTTTGCATTGGCAATTTTTCATAACGTCCAACGCTTTTTGATGATTTTCCGGCGTAGTACCTGCGCAACAAGCCGCGTCAACTGAAACTAATTGTTCGGGATAAAACGCCTTGAGTAAAAGCGCGTTCGATACTACGCAAATATCGGTACAAACGCCGACAAATTCAACTTCTTCATAAGGTTTTAAAAGTGAAGGCAAGCGCGTTGAGCCGAACGCTTTTTTCTCAACAACAATTCTTGACTGCGGAATAAATTTTTGAAGTTCGGGGACAATTTCCCAACCTTCAGTATTTTTAATGCAGTGTTCAACCGGCAAAAATTTTCCTTCCTGCGTTTGAAGATAATCCTCTTTGTGCGTGTCCTGCGTAAAAATAATATCGTACAAATCTTTTTCGACAGCATTTTCAAGTTTTTCAACAAGGCGCGGTAACATTTCTTGCGCCTCCTTTGTACCGAGTGAACCCGTTACAAAATCATTTTGCATATCGACAACGATTAAAGCCTTTGCCATTTTTATTTCTCCTTTCGTTTTAGGTTTCAGATTTTAAAACCTAACCGCTAAAACCTAAAACCTAATCCCTATCTTCCCAGCCTTTTGTAGAATTTAAATAATTTTCAAGCCAATTTTCAACAGCCTGCCCAATAATTTCTTTACCTTCGGCGTCGGGGTGCAAGCCATCCAGTGTTAAATCTGCGCGAAGAAAACCTTTTGAATCTGAAAGCGCGTTTTCAATGTCAATAAAATCTTCTTGTTGCTTAATCCAATCGCAAATATATTTTCGTTGCTCCTGCCAATCGTAAGGCGGATGATTAACGAATTGCACTTTGTCAATCAAATTTGGATTTAAAGGCGTTGGCGTAATGAAAACCGGTTTAATCCCGTGAAGTTCGCATCTGTCACGAATTTCAGCAAGATTTTTCACAGAATCCCAACCAATAATATCACTGCGATAATCATTCACGCCCGCCAATATAAACAAAATTTCAGGACTGAACGCCAAAATATCACGGTCGAAACGATCTAACATTTTTTCGGTAGTATCGCCACTTTTGCCAAGATTTTTTATTGGGAACTTGCAATAACTTTGCCAATTATAAATGACGGTTGAAGGCGGAACAGAAATTGAGCCGCCGCCGTGAGTGATGCTATCGCCCAATGCACAAAATCGCATAGGTTTTTCAACTGTAAAAGTGTTGCCGGAATTTTGCTCCGACCATTCAGTTATAACCGCGCCGCCGGGAGCCATTCCGCGTATTCTCCAAAAATAATTTCCCTCCTCAAGTATTGGCGTTTCGTCGTAAAAATCAAAATTATCTTCCAGCGGGTGAAAATGTGTAAGATAATCCCTGTAAAGTTCGCCATCCTTGAAAAGTTGTATTTCGTAATGATCGGCGTTCAAAGTCGGTACCCACGAATAAACCAAATAAATTGGCGACGACTTCATTTTTTCAAATTCGGTTGCAGTGCGCGGGAACGGCGGATTTTCTTCAGCCGTCAAAGTAACAACGTCTTCTTCAACAATGTTGTTATCAAAATCTAGCGCGGTTACGGTAACTCTATCGCTAACATTTTGTACCGGAATTTCAACGCCGTTTGTATAAGAAATAAAAATATTTCCTTCGCAAGCAACGGCGTACTTGACGGCGTAGGGAACAATATTCCACGTCAGCCGCAAAATTTTTTCTTCGTCCAAATTTTCTTTGTCTAAATTTTCAGCGGGCGGCGCGTTTCTTTCGTCAGTGTGATTGATTGTAATATTTTTTTCCGACGCCTCACTAACAGATAAAACTTGTGCGGTAACTTCGTGGCGATTATTTTTTTCTTGCGTTAAATGGTTGCGCGGATTTTTAACATCAGTCAGCTCTGAAAAATTTATTTTTTCGGGATTTTCATTGTTGTTGAATTGAAAATTTAACAGGGATAAAAAAATTGCCAGAATCACCGGCAGAATTTTCATCATTAAGGAAATTTCCCCCTTTACAAATATTTTTCATATTCTACATTGAAACGGCGATATTTGCAAATAATTTTATGAAGTTGCAAACGTCAACAAAAAAATTTATAATTCAAAAATTGAGGTGATTAAAATGACTGTTGAAATTGAAATGACTGACGCCGAATATAATTCTATCAGCGAATACGCGGCTGAAAATAAAATTGGTATTTCGGAGCTTTTTTTAAAAACTTTGCTTGAAAAAATTGGCTATGAAACTATCAGCGACGAAAATTTATTAAAAGTTTCAAATGAAATTTTGAAGGAACGCGCCGAAGTTTACAAGGTACTTGCTCAATGATTAGACTTAGTAAAAATCAAATTTTACTCTTGCACAAAAATTTAATTCAGCAATTTGGCGGAATTGTCGGCATTCGTGACGAAAATTTATTAGATTCGGCTATTGAAACGCCCTTTCAAACTTTTTTCGGAAAAGATTTATATTCTACGCTGATTGAAAAGGCGGCGCGGCTTTCTTACGGGATTATAAAAAATCATCCGTTCCTTGACGGTAATAAAAGAACTGGCGCGTTTGCAATGGAAACTTTTTTAAAAGTTAATAACTTCAATCTGAATTGTAGCAACGCTGAACTGATAAAAATAATTTTAGGCGTTGCTGACAATTCCATAACCTACGAAAAATTTTTAAATTGGCTGGAGGCTCATACAAATGAAAATTGACATAAGCAAAATAAAATTCGACGAACGCGGACTTGTACCGGCGATTGTTCAAGAAGAAAGCGGACAAGTTTTAATGCTTGCCTATATGAATGAAGAATCGCTTAACAAGACGATTGAAACAGGCTACACATACTTTTATAGCCGCAGTCGTCAAACTTTGTGGAAGAAAGGCGAAACTAGCGGCAATGTTCAAAAAGTTTTGGCGTTGTACTATGACTGTGACGGCGACACGCTTTTAATAAAAGTTCATCAAACCGGCGTGGCGTGTCACACGGGAACTTATTCTTGTTTCAGCGGGCGTCGTCTTGACGAAAATAAAAATTTGCCTGCAGTTGTCGAACAGCCGGAGGAAGAAAATCTTTCGCTTGTGCTTTATGAACTTTACGAAGTTATAAAAGATCGTCAACGTCATCCCGTCGAAGGCTCCTACACTAATTATCTTTTCGGCGCGGGACAAGATAAAATTTTGAAAAAAGTTGGCGAAGAGGCAGTTGAAACTATAATTGCGTCGAAAAATGGCGAAAACGCAGATATTCTCTACGAAATGGGCGACCTTTGGTATCATTGTTTAGTTTTGTTGGCGTATCACGGAATCAAGCCGGAAGATTTATTTTCTGAACTGATGAACCGTCGAAAAGGCGGCAACTATCACAAATTCACGGGAAAAACCGGCGAGCGTCCGAAAGATTAGGTATTAGGTTTTAGCGGTTAGGTTTTAGGGAAAAATTGTTGAACATTTTCTGGGAGTTAAATTTATTGAAAAAAATTTTTATAATAGCGATTTTAATTTTATTGGCGGCAGGAAAAATTTTTGCGCAAAATGTACAAGAAATTTCCGAAGGGCCAAAAATTTTAGTGCTGAACTATCATCAAATTCAAAATAAATCCACGTCGTTATCAATTCCGCTTGCAGACTTTGACGCGCAAATGAATTATCTTTCTTCGCATGGCTACGTTTCAATTACGCCGGACGAACTTTACAGCGGCTTAAATGGCGAAATTGAACTTCCAAAAAAGCCCGTGCTGATAACTTTTGATGACGGCTACGCGGACAATTACACCAACGCTTTTCCAATTTTGAAATATTACGGAATGAGAGCCACAATTTTTGTTATTCCCGCGTTCGTCGGCGTGTACAGTAATTATTTGACGTGGGATGAAATTCGGGAAATGGAAGACGGCGGAATAACGATTGAAAGTCACACAATGCACCATTACAAACTTGAAGAATTGCCGGACGACGAAATTAGAAGCGAACTTTTGAATTCAAAACAAATTCTTGAAGAAAATTTGGGGCATCCTGTAGAATTTTTGGCGTATCCAACGGGAACTTATAATTTGCACATTGCCGGAATTGCAAAAGAAGTTGGCTACAAAGGCGCGTTCACAATAAAATATGGCAACGTCGATCTGGGAAGTAATTTTTACGCGCTTGAACGTGTTCCAATTTTCAATACTGCCGGACACACCATGAAAAATTTTTATGAGCGTATCGAATACCGCCAAAGTTTTGAAGAATTTGGCTGGATGAAACGCTGAAATTAATATCTTAAAATAAAAAATTGCAGAAAATTTCAAATTAAAGCTGAAAAATTTCTGATTGACTAACAAGCCCAAAACGTTTAATATATCAGCGGAGGCGAACTTAGTTGGTTAGTGTTGTCAAAAATTTACAGTTTGTGCTTAATGAGATTGAGCTTGCAAGAAAAAGCCGTCAATTAGCAAAAGATGAGCCTGTAACTTTGGTTGCCGTCACAAAAAATCACGGCGTAGAAATGATGCAACAGGCGATTGACGCAGGAGTTTTACATATTGGCGAAAATCGAATTCAAGAAGCGGCAGAAAAATTTAAAAGTCTTAATCGTGAAGTTACGCGCCATTTAATTGGACATCTTCAGACGAACAAGGCAAAACAGGCAGTCCGACTTTTTGATTTAATTCATTCCGTCGATAGCGAAAATTTGGCGTCAACTATTGATAAGGCGGCGTATTCTATCGGAAAAATTCAAGATATTTTGATTCAAGTTAATCTTGCAAAGGAAGATTCAAAATCCGGTGTCTACGAAGAAAATTTGCAAAGTCTCATTGAAACTGTTGACACGCTGAAGAATATTCGTCTTCGCGGTTTTATGTTAATCGCCCCAAATTATTCTGACGTTGAAAATTGTCGTCCGCTCTTCCGTCGCATGTATGAAATTTTTTGCGCAGTAAAAAAGACGCGACAGAATTTTGATTTTCTGTCAATGGGCATGACGCACGATTATAAAATTGCGATTGAAGAAGGGGCAAACGTCGTGCGAATTGGTACGGCGATATTCGGCGAAAGGAATTATGGCTAGAATTTCTAGCCCAAAATTATATGGGGGGATTTTACGAATGAACATTTGGGAAAAAATTGAGCGTTTCTTAGGATTTGCGCCTGAAGAGGAGGAAACTGAATCAGGCACACCGGAAACTGAAACTCCAAAAGCACCGCCGGTTGAAAAAACTAAAGAGACGCCTAAAAATGAATACGTGGCAACTAATGTTGTAGATTTTAAATCTGCCGCGTCTAACAAAGAAGAATCTGTCGTGCGTCCAAATAAGTTTGTCAAATCGGCAATTAAAACCATTCAACCGGAAAAATTTGAAGACGCTAGAATTGTATCGAATTACTTGCGCCAAAAAAAAGCTGTCATTGTAAATTTTGAACATACTGATCCTAAAGAGGCATCGCGCATAGCTGATTTTATTTTTGGCACGACTTACGCGCTTGACGGCAAAGGTAAAAAAATTGGCGAAAAAGTTTTTATTTTTGCGCCGGATACAGTTACTATTGAGGCGTATGAAGACGAAAAAAAGTCTAAAGGCAATTTTTTTGATTAATTGAGGAGGCGAAAAATCATAGATAACAATTTTGATAAAGAAAACGGCGGCGAAGTTACTTACAAAGAATCTGAAATTAAAATCATCAAGCCAAAAAGTCTTGAGGACGCGCAAGCTGTTTCAGATTGTTTACGCGATAAACTTCCCGTAATTGTCAATTTTGAAGAAACCGCCGACGAAGAAATTAAACGCATTATGGATTTTATCAGCGGCACAACTTACGCCGTTGACGGCAAAATTAAAACTGTCAGCCAAAAAGTTTTTATTTTTGCGCCCAAAAATATCAGCGTTGAAACAAGCGAAAATAAAAAATCTTGGTAAATTCTGGAGGCAAAAATTTGCAGGACTCGCATGAAAAAATTATTCGGTACTATAAAGGCACTGAAGGCGAACAAATGGCGGTTAAGCTCGTGGATTTTGCCGAACAAGCTAAAAAGAATCGCAAGTATAAACTTAGCGGATTTTTAACGCCGTTTGAACAGGAAATGGCAAATACTATCGCCAACAGTTTGGGCGATTTACAAGTAGAATTTGACGGCGGCTTTGTTGGAGCTGAAAGACAACGCGCCGCTTTTTGTCATGAAGATTTTCAAGGTACGCCTGTTTTTGAAATTACCGTGATAAAAGCTGAATGGAACGGCGAATTTGCGCGGCTTAGTCATCGTGACGTTTTGGGCTCAATTTTAAGTTTGGGCGTCAGCCGTGAAATTGTCGGCGACATTATCGCAACTAAAGAATTTGCAAAAATTATCGTTGATAAAAAAATGGCAGATTATTTTGTTGCGAATTTGAAAAGAATTGGCGACGCGGGCGTTGAAACTTCACTTGATGAACTTTCAAACATTGAGGCGAAGGAAGAACGCGTTAAAGAAATTTCTGCAACTGTTGCATCACTTCGCGCAGATTCAATCGCTGCCGCCGGTTTTGGTATGTCCCGCAGTAAAATGGCGGCTGAAATTGACGCCGAAAAAGTTAAATTGAATTGGCAGACTTTGAAAAACGCCGCGCAGTCAATTAAGCAAGGCGATATTTTGAGTATGCGTGGACGCGGCAGGCTTGAAGTTACTGAAATTCGCGGACAAACTAAAAAAGGTCGTATCAGTGTTTTGCTCAAAAGATTTTTTTAACAGGAGGCACTTCTTTTGCTTACACCACTTGATATTCAGAATCACGAGTTCAAAAAAAGTTTTCGCGGCTACAATGAAAGTGAAGTCGACGAATTTTTAGATAGAATTGTTGCAGATTATGAAAAAATCCTGCGCGAAAATGAAAAACTTAAAGAACGTACCGGCACAAATGAAAAAGAAATTACACACTACAAGGAGATTGAACAAAATCTTCAGGGTACTTTGATTATGGCGCAGAAAACGGCGGAAGAAGTTTTAAATGCCGCACGTAAAAACGCTAAAGAAATTAAAGAAAACGCTACAAACGAAGCTCAAAATATCCATGAAAATACAATTCGTGAGGCTCAAAATATTCGCGTTCAGGCGCAACTTGACGCCAAACAACGCGTTGACGAAACTGTTTTGAAACTTAATGCTGCAGTTATGGAATATGATAAACTTGTGCGCGAAAAAAATACTTTCCTTTGGAAAATGCGTTCAGCCCTTGAATCTGAATTAGCGATTATTACCCAACTCCAAAATTCACTTCCAACGCCTATTGAAATTGAAACCGCAAGATCAATCACTCAAAAAGTTGTTCAAGACTTGAAAACGCCGGAAACTCCCGCTAAAATTTCCAAAGATGATGAACCAACTGTAGTAATTTCAAAAGTCGAAAAATCCGACGATAAAAAAACTAAACTTGAAAAATCTGAACCCGTCGAAAATAAATCTGCTAAAAGAAATTTGCAGTAGAATTTTCTCGGAGAGTGGACAAATTGAAATCAATCTTAGCATTTCTAAAAAAAATTCTGCTCGTCATAGAATTAATTATCGCAGTCGCCGTCATAAATTGGGAAAAAACGCTTTTCATCGGAGTTGTTGCATTGGATCAAATTACCAAAATGCACGTTGTAAACTCAATGGAACTTGGCGAATCAATCCCAATTATTGAAAAATTTTTCTATATCACCTACACTTTAAATCCCGGCGCGGCATTTGGAATTTTGCCCAATCAGCGGGTATTTTTTTTATTCATTGGCGTTTTGCTTTTAATAGGGTTTATACTTTTTTACCGACGCCTTAAAAAAACGGACAAACTTTTTAAATTTGGCGTGATACTTGGAGTTAGTGGCTCCATTGGAAATTTGATTGACAGAATCCAAACAGGTTACGTTGTAGATTTTTTGGATTGTAAAATTTGGCGGGCAATTTTTAATATCGCAGACGTGGCGATAGTTTGCGGTATGTTTATAATTTTTTATTTTGTGGCGTTCAGGATGGACGACGACGGCAAGATAAAGGAGGCGCGGCAATGAATTTCACTGCTGATAAAAAAAATTTGCGCCTTGATATTTTTTTGCAGGAAAAATTTGCAGATTGGTCGCGTTCGCACATTCAAAAAATTATTACCGACGGCAAAGTTACAGTTGATGAAAAAATTGTCAAGCCGAGTTACAAACTTAGCGGCGGCGAAATTATCAGCGTTGCAGAAATTGAGACGGTTGAAACTGAATATTTGCCGGAAAATTTGCCGCTTGATATTTTGTATGAGGACGCAGATATTATTGTTGTGAACAAGGCACGGGGAATGACGGTACATCCTGCCGACACTGTTAAAAGCGGTACTTTGGTAAACGCACTTTTATACCATTGTAAAGATTTATCCGGGATTAACGGCGTTAAGCGTCCCGGAATTGTTCACCGCCTTGACAAAGACACTTCCGGCGTTATGGTTGTTGCGAAAAATGACGCGGCGCACGTCAATTTGGCTGAACAAATTCAAACTAAAACCGCCACGAGAAAATATTTGGCGATTGTTTACGGCGTTATTGAAGACAGCGCGGGAATTATTAACGGAGCGATTGGCAGAGATAAAACTGACAGAAAAAAAATGGCGATAACTGCTGACGGTAAAAGCGCAGTTACAGAATTTAAAGTTTTGGAACGGTTTAAAAATTTTACCTACGTTGAATGTAAACTGCAGACAGGGCGCACTCATCAAATTCGCGTACATATGGCGGCGATTGGGCATCCGCTTTTAGGCGATACAAAATATACTGCGCGAAAAAATATTTTTGATATAAGCGGGCAGGCGTTGCACTCGTACAATTTAAGCTTGATTCACCCAACTACCGGCGAACAAATGAATTTTACTGCGCCGTTGCCTGACGATATGCAAAAAATTTTGGACGAATTAAGAAAATAATTTTTTGAAACGTGCATTTGTTGAAATTTTTTATTTTGGCAAATTGTACGTTTATTTTTTTGGAGGTTTTAAAAATGAGCAATATAACACAAAGAAATCCAAATTCAAATGTTACCGTTCGCAATATTCAAGCCGAAAATTTCAGCAACATTTCTGAAGGAACTATTTTACTTGAAAAGTACGCCGTAAAAAAGCGTCTTGAAGTTAATTCCGGCGAGGAAACTGTTTTTGTCTGCGAATACGGCGGCAAAGAATTTGTTGCAAAAGTTTACAATCGCCCGGACGCCATAAAGCCGGAAATTATCGAAAAGTTAAAAAGTCTTGATTCGCCAAACGTCGCCAAATTTTATGACGTTGGAACTTTTGAAGGCAATACCGTTGTAATTTTGCCGTATTACAAATTGGGCAGTCTGCAGGGCAAAAAAATTTCTTTCAAGTCGCTGAAAAAAAATATTATCCCGTGCTTAAATGAAGCGTTGAAAACTTTGCACAGCGTCGGAATTTTGCACAAAGATTTAAAACCGGCAAATATAATGTTCCTTGAAAATCGCGCAGGCGTCGCACTGATTGACTTTGGAATTAGTTCGATAATGGACACAGACGCCAGTTTGATAATCACGAAAAGCGGCTTAACTTTTGCGTATGCGTCGCCGGAGGCGTTGCACAATGCTTACCTTGAAGAATCTGACTATTACTCGTTGGGAATAACGATTTATGAATTATTCTGCGGTCATGTGCCTTACGAAAATTTGACGCCGGAAGAAATTGCGCGTTACACGGCGATACAAAAATTGCCTTACCCTGACGATATGCCGCAGGAATTGCAAAATTTAATTACCGGCTTGACTTACAGCGATTTAACAAACAGGGCTGATATTGAAAATCCAAATCGCCGCTGGACTTACAACGAAGTTAAAAATTGGCTGGACGGCAAGGAGCAACCTATACCCGGCGGGAAAATTTTTAATTCGTCAGTTGGAAATTTTTCAAGCGGCTACAAATTCGACGGCAAAAACTACAGCAACATTGAAAATTTGGTTACGGCGTTGGCTAAAAATTGGAACGAAGGCAAGAAACATTTTACACGCGGCTTGCTGTCAACTTTTTTCAAGACGAACGATCAAGAATTTGCAAGTTACTGCATGGACGCCGAAGAGGAAATACAGCGTGGCGCAAATGCTGACGTTGCATTTTTTAAGCTGATTTATAAACTTTCGCCGAATTTAAATCAATTTTTCTGGAAAAATAAAAATTATTCGTCGGCGCAAAAACTCGGCGAAGATATTTTAATTAAGTTGCGTATGGCTGATACAAGCGATAAAAAACTTTGGGACGAAATTTTAGAAAATAATTTGTTGTCGCAATATCTCAAAAATCTTTCAGCGTCAAAAGTAATTATCGACGCCGTTAAAGCCCTTGAAAGTACCAACAAAGACCGCGCCAATAATCAGAAATATTATCAGCTTGCCTACCTTTTGACGGGCAACAAAGAATTTGTGATTGACGGCAAGAAATTTTCGACGGTTGAAGAATTGATAAAACATATGAACAATTTGCTTGAAATTTCTGCTGATACTTTTGAAAATTTCTGTTACAAGCTGATTGACAGCGATAACAATTTGAATGATGAGTTTGAGGCGTGGCTTATCGCCATTGGCAAACGCGCCGAATTGAATAATTGGAAAAATAATTTGAAAACTGCTTGAGGTGGTAAAATGTCAGGTCCAAAAAGTTCGTACTACGATATAACGGCAATTCAAAGGCGAATTTTACAGGAACAACGCCGCGAAGAGGAACGCCGCCGCCGTGAGGCTGAAAAAAGACGCCATGAAGAAGAACAAAGACGCCGTGAAATTGAGCGCAAACGCCGTGAAGAAGAGGCGCGGCAAGCAAGAATTAAAAAATCTGATGACGTGATAGATAAAGCATTTGAAATTTTTTCGACGTTAGAGCCGAAAAAAATTTCTGATAAACCGGCGAAATTTGACGCCACTAAATTTTTAAATCAGCTTGACGAATTGGCGAAGGATTCAAGATTATCTGCAGAATTGCTTAACAAAATTGAGAAAACTAAAAGCACTTTTGAAAAAATTTCTGATCCGACGTACCGCAAAAATTTTACCGCGCTGAATATCACGCCGATAAAAAAATGCGCCGAATATCTCAAAATTTACGATGAAATTTCCGCGCTTGCGATTGATTGTGAACCACCTACGACTGAAAGCGCAGGTTTCTAGGAGACAGCAATTTCTCGGGTCTCCATTTAAGAAGTTTGGCTAAAAGCCCTTATTCTTACAGGCGTGTCCACACCGCCTCTACACGATAAGACTTTAAGTCTACACGCTTACTTAAAAACATTTTTGTTAAAGCGGAAGTCTAACCGCTAAGTTTGCATTGATTTTATAGCAAAATTTGAACTACTTGTCAACTGTGATTTATTGGTTATGATACCGATTTTCGATAACGGGCAAATTGTAATGGAGTTGTGCGGGCTTGATGAAGTTGACAGGACGCCGGAAATTGCCGAAAGTGAAAAACTTTGCCGAGATATGGAAAATTTCTGCGAAGATTTTAGAGAAATTGAAAGGCGGCTTGCAGAAAAAGGCGTTGTACTTCGCAGCAGGATTCAGAAATTGCCGCCCAATGTTGAATACGCGCAAATTTTAAATGTCAATGATTATGAATTGAGCGGCGAAGTTGAAAATTTCCGTACCAAACGCCGCCACGAAAAATCTTTGCAACATAGGAGCAAACGCAATGAATAAATTTAAAATCTGCCCCGAATGTGGCACGAAAAACCCGCCGGACGTTTCAGACTGCCTTAATTGCGACTGCGATTTAATGAGTGTTGCTGTTACCGACGAAACTTTAAACGCGGCTAAAAAAATTCCCGCCGAAAATATTCCCGTTCAATCCGAACTTGTCAGAATTTGTAGCGAATGTGGCGCAAAAAATTTACCGAACGCCCGCAAATGTGCAAACTGCGGCGAAGATATTTCTGACATTGTGGCGACGGCTGAAAGTGCAGTTAAAGGCGTTGAATTTGCGCTGAAAAGTTTGGACGGCAAATTTATTTTCAAACTTGACGGCGAAATTATTGTTGGACGTGAAAACGCAATGCAAGAATATTTGGCAGAAAAAATTTTTGTCAGTCGTAAACATTGCCGTTTCAGCGTTGAAGGCGATGAAATTTTTGTTGAAGATTTAAATTCGGCAAATTCGACTTACGTCAACAACAAAAAAATTTTCGGCAAAACGAAGTTATCTAAAGGCGATGAAATTGGATTGGGCGGCGCAGTTTTTAACGGCTCGCGTCAAGATAACGCCGCCTATTTTGTGGTAGTTTAAATGTACGTGGCAAGAATTTTGTACCCCGTGAAAGTTTTGGGACCGGGCAACCGTATTGGTATTTGGTTTTGCGGTTGTCCGCGCCGCTGTGACGGTTGCAGTAACCCCGAACTTTGGCAATTTCAAGACAAATTTAAAACTTCGCTTGAAACTGTCCTTTCGCTGATTAAAAAAATTGCTCAAAATAATCCTGTTGACGGTTTCACGATAACCGGAGGCGATCCATTTTTTCAGCCAAACGATTTAGCCGCGTTGTTGGCGCAGATTAAAGAAATTAGCGAAGATATTCTTGTTTACACCGGCTATTTGAAACAGGATTTAACGCCCGCAATGTTGAAAAATATTGCCGTGCTGATTGACGCGCCATACATTAAAGCGCGAAATAATAATTGCTTTTTGCGCGGCTCTGATAATCAAACGATTTACATTTTAATTGAAAAATTTCGTAACGCCTACGAAAATTATTTGGCGACGGCTGAAAACCAAATTCAAAACTTCGCTACTGCTGACGGTTATATTTCAGTTGGGATTCATCGCAAAGATTTTAAATTTTAGGAAGATGATTTTATGGTATTATCAGAGATAATGGAAAAAATTTATATATTGAAAAATACTCCAAATATTTCTTCAGTTGATAGTGAATTACTGTTGAAACTTGAAAATTTGTTAGGTTCTGAAGATTATTCAAATGCTTTGAATGATACCATTTCAATTATTTTATATGAGATGTTTAACAATATTTTGAAAAAACCTCATATTTTAAATTTGACAGCTCTGCTAAATAATCTGTCGCTTAAATCCAAAATAAATTATATTCCAAACTTGAAAACGGAATCTATAAATTTATTTCAATTAGTCAAAATAGTTAATGAAACAAATGAAGAAGAATCAAAACATAGAAAAAGAACTGCGGGCAGGACTGCGCCAAATATTATTCGTGACGCGCTGACGCAAAATGCAACTTCAACGGCGATTGTTATGGACTTTGCATCGCGGTACATTGTAACGCCGGAACATATGGAACAGCCGGAAATTGACAGTTTTACAATACTTTTGCAAGCGTCGCTGGAAACGATAAAAAATTTGTTGGTGCTGATTGTAAACAAAGTCAACGATTTGC
Source organism: uncultured Selenomonadales bacterium (assembly GCA_937877565.1). Lineage (GTDB taxonomy): Bacteria > Bacillota > Negativicutes > Selenomonadales > Selenomonadaceae > Quinella. The sequence continues at coordinate 169,585 of CALFJB010000035.1, forward strand.
CCGCGTGGTTTTACCTGCAAAATCCAAACGTAAAAATTATAACAATGTCAACGCCGTCTAAGGGCGAACGCGAAAATTTTGTAAAAGGCGAAAAACAATTTCCATATTTTTTTAATAAAAGCGTCCGTGAAGATCAGCTTGACTGTTACGACGCTGACGAATTGGCGAAAATTCAAGATAGATTTGTTGCACTTACTGACGGAATGAGCCTCAAAGAATTAAACAGTTTGAAACAACTTTGCAAAAACGAATGTAAAAATATTCGTGATATGTGCGATATTGTTGACTTGTACAAATACGGCGTGAAAGAAAATCTTTGGCGAAAGATTGACCGCAAAAAAATAAACGCGGCGACTTTTGAGAAACGAGTTAAAGGACAGGACGCCGCCATTTCCAAAACGCTTGATATTATTAAACGCGCAATTACCGGAATGGCAGGACTGCAAGGCAATTCACACACGCGACCTAAAGGCGTTTTATTTTTCGCAGGACCTACCGGAACGGGCAAAACTGAAACTGCAAAAACTTTGGCAGAAATTATTTTTGGCGATGAAAATTGTTGCATACGCTTTGACATGAGCGAATATTCACAAAGTCACAGCGATCAAAAATTACTCGGTGCGCCGCCCGGTTATGTCGGCTATGAAAGCGGCGGGCTACTTACCAACGCCGTCAAGAAAAATCCTTTTTGCATTTTGCTTTTTGATGAAATTGAAAAGGCGCATCCTTCGATTTTCGATAAATTTTTGCAAATTCTTGAGGATGGGCGAATGACTGACGGGCAAGGCAACACGGTTTACTTTTCGGAGTCGATAATAATTTTTACAAGCAATTTGGGTACGGCAAGCGAAAATATTTCAATCAATATGGCGTATGATGAAATTTCTAAAAAAATTCGCCACGCGGTAGAAAATTATTTCAAAATAAATTTGGGACGCCCTGAAATTTTAAATCGAATTGGCGAAAATATTGTTGTCTATGACTATATCCGCCCCAACGTCGCGCAGGATATTTTAACCGCGCAGATAAATAAAATTCGCCAAAACCTTATTGAAGATAAAAAAATTGACGTGCAACTTACTGAAAAGGCGTTCAATGTTTTAAAAGAAAACGCGCTGAAGAATTTGCAGAACGGCGGGCGCGGTATCGGCAACGTTGTTGAAAGTCTTTTTATAAATCCGCTGTCAAGATTTTTGTTTGATAACGAAATTAGCGGCAACGCCAAAATTTCTGTTGACGATATTAAAATTTCTGCAATTCAACCTGAATTAGTTTGCCAGAAATTTGACAGTATAAAACTCGGCTGATAAAATTTTGACGAAAAAAATTTTGTAAGGAGTTTTAAATGTTTAATTTTTCCCGTAAAGACACAGAGTTTTTTGATTTATTTTTAGAGAACGCAAAATATTTTCATTTGGGCGCGGTACTTTTGGACGAAGTAATAAAAGACCCGAATAAAACTTTTGAGCGAATTGAAGAAATTTTAGGGCTTGAATCAGCCGCCGACGAAGTCAACGAAAGAATTATTGCGAAATTGAATTTGAGTTTCATAACGCCGATTGACAGGGAAGATATTTATTCAATGGCGGGCGAACTTGCAACGGGCGTTGATATGCTCCATGACGCCCTGCAACGAATTATAATGTACCACGCAGGACACGCCACTGAAAAATCTGCGCGAATGACAAAACTTTTGGTTGAAAGTACCAATGAAATTTTGCGCGCCTTTGAACTTATGAAGGACATTAAAAAAAATCAGCGTGAAATGTTGGACGCCGTGCACAAAGTTTCAGATTACGAAAGCAAGGGCGATCACATTTACCGCGAAGATATTGGACTTTTATTTGACGAGGCAGAAATTGCGGCGAAGGAACACGGCGCAAGTAAAGCCGTTATCCATTTGATTAAGTGGAAAGATATTTTGGAAGACTTGGAGCAGACGCTTGACCACTGCAAAAAAATTGCTGATATGATTCGTGGCGTGGTGATGAAATATGCTTGAGCTTCAATATTTAATTTTCACGGTAATAATTTTGGCGTTGATATTCGACTTTATCAACGGCTTTCATGACACGGCGAACGCCATTGCAACTTCAGTATCAACACGCGCCTTGCATCCTACCCACGCAATTATTATGGCGGCGGGTTTAAATTTTTTTGGCGCAATGTTCAGCACGGGCGTTGCAAAAACTATTGGCGGCGATATTGTCAGCAGTGCAAGTATCGTTGACGAAAAAATTATAATTGCCGCGCTGTTTGGCGCGATTGTCTGGAATTTGATAACGTGGTGGCTGGGTATTCCTTCCAGTTCGTCGCATGCACTTGTCGGCGGAATGATTGGCGCGGTTATGATTTCAGTTGGAAGTAGCGGCTTGAATTGGCATGGAATTGGAAAAATTGTTGTGGCGTTAATTGCGTCGCCTGTCATTGCGATTGTAACAGGTATTATCGTGATGAATATTTTATTTTTACTGTTTGGAAATTTCAGCCCGCACGCGGTTAATCAAAATTTTCGGCGTATGCAAATAATTTCTGCGGCAACAATGGCGTTTTCGCACGGCTCCAACGACGCGCAAAAATCTATGGGAATTATTACGCTTGCACTTTTCAGCGGCGGCTTTATTGCAGAATTTGAAGTTCCAACTTATGTAAAAATTTTATGTGCAACGGCAATGGCGATAGGAACTGCAACGGGCGGCTGGCGAATTATAAAAACTATTGGCGGAAAAATTTTCAAACTTGAACCAATCAGTGGCTTTGCGGCAGATTTAAATTCATCAATCGTAGTATTTGGCTCAACGCTTTTACATTTGCCGGTTTCAACCACGCACGTTGTATCAGGTTCAATAATGGGCGTGGGTACTGCCAAAAGAGTCAACGCGGTACATTGGGGCGTCGCGCAGGAAATGGTTAAGGCGTGGATTATGACAATACCGCTAACCGCTATAATGGGAGCGGGCGCGTACTTTGTAACTGATTTTGTATTTGATTGAAAAAATAATTAACAGAAAATAATCGCCCGTCATTGGTTTCAGAGACCTCATTTACTTGAAATTACAGGAAAGTTGGAGGAGACGGTTAGTTGGAATTTCTACACCTTAAGAAACCCTGACGGGCGCGGCTCTTTTTCTTTGGTACTTTCTTTTTTAGCTGTAGAAAAAAGAAAGTACGTATAAAAATAAAAAATTAAACCAGAATGAAGGTGAGAATTTGAAAATAGCTTTTTTCGATTCTGGGATTGGCGGGCTGTCGGTTTTACATCACGCGATGAAAATTTTGCCAAACGAAGAATTTATATTTTTCGCAGATGAAGACAACGTACCCTATGGCACGAAGACGCGGGAACAAGTTTTAAGCTACGTTGAGGATGCTTTTAAATTTTTAGTTTCTCAAAACGTCGGCGCAATAGTAGTAGCTTGCAACACTGCAACAAGTGCGGCAGTCCGTGCAATGCGCCAAAAATATTCCCTGCCAATAGTTGGAATGGAACCGGCAATTAAAATGGCGTTGGATTTATACCCCAATCAAAAATTTTTGGTAACTGCAACAGAAATTACAATCAAAGGCGAAAAACTTTTTGCACTGATTGACAGATTAAACGCCCGTAAATTTGCAGAATTAAAATCTTTGTCACCGCTTGTCGAATTTGCAGAGAGAATGGAATTTAATTCGGCGGCGGTAGAAAATTATTTGCGCGGCGAATTTGCGCCATACGATTTTAAAAATTTTTCGTCGGTAGTTTTAGGCTGTACCCACTTCAACTATTTTAAAGACACGATGAAAAAAATTTTACCGCCACATATAAAATTTTTGGACGGCAACGCAGGAACTTTAAACTACTTGATAAAGTTGGCAAATTTAAAATCTGAAACTGCAAAAAAAATTCCGCCGGTAGAATATTTTTACAGCGGGAGGCGCGTAACTTCGGAAAAAGAATTGGCGCGGCTTGAAAAATATTTGCGACGGCTTGACGATATGTATTTTATTTAATCCTTGAAAATTTTGTACACAATTCATAAAAAATTAAATCCCGATAAGAAATTTCTTACCGGGATTTTTTTAATGCAATTATTTTTTCAAAAGTTCAATCGCAAGCCGTGCATTTTTTAACGCCAATTCGCGCAGATTTTTTAATAATGACTCATCGTGAAAATTATTTGCGTCGAGTTTTTTTATTGTTTCAGTGAAAATTTTTTCAGCGGTTACATTGTCCAAATTGCCCAAAGGTTTTTCGCCGATTGAATCTAAAAATCTTTCAATTTTTGGATCGTAGGAAATACCGAGCATTGGAACGCCCATAACGCCCGCAAAAATCAGCGCGTGTAACCTTATGCTGATTAAAACATTTGTACAGCCGACCAAAGATAAAATTTCGCCGGTGCTAAATTCATCTTCCAAAACTACGGCGGGATTTTTCATAATTTCGGCGGTAGACTTCGCCGCTTTAATATCTTCAGGAAATTGCATAGGTATGAAAACAATTTCGGCGTTAATTTCGTCAACAAGTTTATCAAGTGCAGACGCAAGCGCGGCTTGACAATCCTGCCAATTTATCCAACGTCTTACAGATACGCCAATAATTTTTTTGTCAGTTGGAATGTTATAGCGGGTAAAAATTTTTTCGCCAAAAGTTTTAGGCACGGGCTTAATCGCAAGTACAGGGTCTGCAGTACAATAAATTGGCGGGCGATTTATTTTCAAATTTTTCAACTCTTCAAGTGAGCCGTGATCTCTAACCGTGATTAAATCGACACGGTTTACAATCCAATTCATCAATTTTTGAGCGAACGCGCCACGAATTGGACCAATTCCTTGAGCGTACAGCATAACTTTACAGCCAAAAAATTTTGCCAAAAAAATAATTCCCAAATAATAATACAACGAACGGCGACTTGTGACATTTTGCAAAAGACTGCCGCCGCCGCTTATCAGTAAATCAGCCGCAAGAATTTTTCTGACAATCGAAAAAATATCCAGCCACTTCACGGCGTCAACTTTATGGCGTTTCTTCGTGTACTCGGGATTCAGCGATATTACAGTTGCTGAAATATCGCTGTCCATTTCGCGCAGGACTTCAAGCATTGCCGCAAGCATTGCTTCATCTCCGCCATTTTTGGAACCGTAGTAGCCGGAAATTAATATTTTCATTGCGACTTTTATTTGTCTCCTTCAGTTAATTTTTTTTATTTTACATTTTAAATGTACTTTTCTTTTCCAAAGCTCATTAGGAAACAGTTGACAGGAAACAGCGAACAGGGATTTGAAAACTGTATCCTGTTTCCTATAAAACCTATGACGCGCCACTAAAACCTAAAACCTAGTACCTAAAACCTAGTACCTAAAATCTATTTCTCAAATTCGTTGCAAAATTTAAAAACAATACCAATACCGCGCCTATTAACGCGCCGGGTAAAACGCCATCAACTCCGCGCATAAATGACATAAATATTGGCGTCCTCATATGTGCAAATGTTTCTACCATTGAACTTTGCCCAATCGTTGCTATTATCGTTAATACAAAGCAAATTGACTTGGGAAATCTTTGCAGGAACGCCGCCATTGCCATTACAAAGGCTGGATGTCCTATAAAAATTTCTTTCGAGCGCGGACGCGCGTAAAATAACTGCTCCAACATTGCACGTATTTTTATTTCCATTCCTGATACCGGCATTCCCGCAGTATGTCCGCTGCGTGCGATTAATACCACGAACGCCAACAATACAAATATTCCGCCCAACAAATATTTTACGGTCACGTTCATATTTAAAATCGCTTTAATTTGTTCAATCGCCGAAACATTTTTTTGCACTTCGTCAACTACGTTGAATCTTTGCAGGAACGCCACTGCCACCAAAACTAACGGCAATACGAAGGTTAATTTTATTCCTCTAAAAATTTCAAACTCCAGAAAATATTTTACGTCCGACAACGCGCCCGACAAATACGCCGCGCCGACCATTGACAGCGCACTTGTTAAAATTAGCGAAATTACTCCAACTAAAACTATTTGCACGGTTGAAATTTCGCCGTCAGATTTTAATTTCAAAAATCTTAGTTTGTCGAGCTGCCAAATTACCGCAAGTGCAGGAAATAAATTTGCACTCAACAACGCCGCCAAAATTCTTACCTTGCCGCCCGCGCCCATTAAAATTGGTACTGCCGCTATTATCGCCAAAACTGCAAACAATATCAGCTGAAATCTTTTCGCCGCGTTTATTCTGTACGAAATCAAAGACAAATATAAAACTGCCGCCGCCGCTACGCCAACTATTACGAAGACGCGCAAAATTTTACTTGGAAAATAATTTTCAAAAGTATCAGCCACGCCCAAAGTATAGCCGTTAGACTTCACTTTTTCGGCAACGTCTTTTACATATTTTAAATTTGTTTCAAGCAGATTCAAACCCGGCGCGGGCTTGTCGTAAATTCGCAAAAGATTTATTCGAATATTTCGTTCGTGGTCAGTCGTTCCCCAACGTTGTACAGCCGTATCAATTAAAAGTTTCGGCTGTTCATCGCGCGGGATTGCATACAGCCGCGCAATTTCATTGTAACCGAGTTTTTCTGCAAGTTCAAACATTCCCGTTTGATTATAAAATTGCAGTTGGCTTGTATGTTCAATCAATCCCAATTTGTAGCCGCGCTTTTTCATTTCAGCCGCCGTTATGTCAACGTGATTCGGTGCGCCCAAAATTTCCGGTCCGTCAAATACAATTTCTGAAATGGGATAACCTTCCAAACTTTCAAAAACCGCTTTAACTTGTTCCGGCTTGCATTGATTGAAATTTTTGGGACGTGCAAGAATCGTAAAGCCGAATTTTTTTGTAGTTTCCAATTCGTCTTTGTCAATTCCAACCGGCTCTTTCATAAATGGGCCAAATTGCGCTTTTACTTCCAAAACTTCAACTTCGCCAATGGCAAAAGATTTTACGCGCTCTTCACCAAAACGAAGCAGTAAATTTTTTTTCGCTGATTCGTAAGCTTCCAAACTTCGTCCAATGATATAAACGCGGGTAGGGTCAATCGCTCCTATTTCGACGGCGTCCCGCCAAAGTTGATTTGTAATTGCGCCGCTGTGATAATTCACCAAAATATCAGTGCCGTAAACCGCAATAACTTTACCTGCGCGAGTCAACTTTTCAAAAGTCGTGTCGTAAATCGCAAGTGAAGTTATTCCGGCGGCTTTAAATTTTTTCAAAACTTCGGAAAATTCAAGCCCTTCACGTTCGGAAAGTTCCCGCAAGCTGTCATAATCCATTGCCATATCAACCTGCGAATTATGAATTTCTACGGCGTGCCTTTGTCCGGCGATAACTAACGACGCAATTAAACCGGCGGCTATTGCGATTAACAAAATTTTGTTGTAGAAAAATTTTTTCATTTTATTTTACCGTGCTAACCGCAGTAACAACAGCTTCACCTTCACGCAATTCAACTGATTCAAACTTCAAGCCGAGCGGCAATTTTGAACTGTCCAAAACTTTTATATCTTTCAAAAAAATATCGACGTTGACGCGGCTTAAAATCGAATTGCTGTTAAGATGCGTCATATGAAAATATACGTCGCCGTTTTGTACCAAAAAAGTTCCTGCAATATCAATATCAATCGTCCTGCCAAGAAATTTTCCGGTTGCGGAAGCAGTGGCTCCCTCCGGCGTAATTTTTACTTGCGTATTTTCAAAATTTTTATCTTTGTCGGCGATAAAATTTTGAAGTTCTTCATCAGTTACAATTCCGCGCAGTTCAATTTTATCTGCGTGTTTTAAAATTCTTTTTTGCCGTTCCTGCGAGGATAAATCTTTATTTGGAAAAAGCATTTCCATAACGTCAAGGCGAATTTTTTCACCGTCAAGCGTCAAATTTTTAAAAGCAATTTCACCGATACGACCGGCGGCGGCGGTTGCGTGAAGTTTATCAATTTCGCCCATTGCAATTCTAAAATTCGGCTTTGCGTCAAGTGAAACATCAACCGCAGTTGCTGAAGTTGCATTTACAATCTGTTGTTCGACGATACTTTCAACCGTGCGCGGCAAAAACATTCCGCCAATCACGGCAACTATCACCAACAGAATTGCTATTACTGCCAAAAATTTTTTCATTTTATAAATCCTCCGAGTAAGTCAAGCGCAAAATTTTTTCTGTAGCTTGCGGGTACAAATTCAAAAATTCCTGCCTTGTAACGAGTTTAAAACCTTCGTAAGTAAATTTCGGCGTAGTCATACAAGAAACGAAAGTATAACTATCTGCGTCAAGATTTTCAGCCGCAAAAACTGCGCCCGCCGGAATTATAACCATTGCGCGTTGTCCTTCGTCAATATTTTTACCGAGCAAAAATTCTTCAAGCTTGCCATTTTTCAATACAAAAATTTTCAAGCCGCAACCTTCGTGAAAGTACCAAATTTCATCACAATCAATTTTATGAAAGTGCGAAACGTCCTTACCTGCCAACAAAAAATAGATACTGCCCGCCGTCGCTCTGTCATTCTGATTGAAAGGCGCGGTATAAACTTCAGAAAAATAACCGCCTTCAACGTGTCGATTAAGCGAATAAATTTTTTTCAAATTTTCAATTCTGTTTAAAATTTCCATAAAAATTTTTCCTCAACCGGCGATATTTGCACGCATTGCAAGAAATGCACGAATAAAATTATCAAGTTCGCCGTCCATAACCGCTTGAACGTTGCCGGTTTCTTCGCCGGTACGCAAATCTTTTACCATTGTATAAGGTTGAAAAACGTAGGAGCGAATTTGACTGCCCCACTCAATTTTCATTCGGTCGCCTTCAAGTTTGGCTTTTTCTTCTTCTTTTTTTTCAAGTTCAAGCTCAAAAAGTTTGGCGCGGAGCATTTTCAAACATTGTTCACGATTTTGAATTTGCGAACGTTCATTTTGACATTGCACAACAATCCCCGTTGGAATGTGTGTCATTCTTACGGCTGACGAAGTTTTATTGATATGCTGTCCGCCCGCGCCGCTTGCACGGTACGTATCAACGCGCACATCTGCCATATTTATATCAACTTCCACCGCGTCATCAATTTCCGGCATAATATCACAAGCTGAAAACGACGTATGGCGGCGGGCGTTTGAATCGAAAGGCGAAATTCTAACAAGGCGATGAATACCTTTTTCAGATTTCAAAAAACCGTAAGCGTTATGACCTTTGATAAAAAGTGTGACAGATTTAACGCCTGCCTCATCGCCGGGCAAAATATCAGCCGTTTCAACTGTAAAGCCGTGACGCTCCGCCCAACGAACATACATTCTTAAAAGCATTTGCGTCCAGTCTTGAGCCTCTGTACCGCCCGCGCCCGCGTGTAATGTCAAAATTGCGTTATTGGCGTCGTAGGGTTCACTCAATAAAATTTCAAGGCGCAAACTTTCCAAGCCGTCTTTGATAGTTTGAATTTCTGAAATAATATCAGTTTCCTGTGAATCGTCGCCTTCTTCCATTGCAAGTTCTAAAAGTGTTTGGGCGTCGTCGAATTTCGACAAAAGATTTTTATAGGCGTCAACGCCGGATTTAATTCCGTTCAATTCTTGAGTAATTTGTTGCGCGGTGTCGGGGTTGTCCCAAAAAGTCGGCTCGCCCATTTTATATTCCAACTCGGCGATTTTTTCTTCCTTGTTGGCGATGTCAAAGTGAATCCCCCATTTCATTAAGCTTTTCGCGCAGTGCCGTTAATTCTATTTTTCTGTCTTCAAGCATTTAATCACTTCCTTTTTATTTAGGTGTTAGGTACTAGGTTTTAGATGTTAGAAATTTTCCAGCAAAAAGGCGTGATTCATGGGACCGCGCCCTTTACCGAGATTTAAATTTGCCGCCAACGCGCCGGAAATATAATTTTTAGCCGCGCTAATTGCGTCAATCAAAGTTAAATTTTTTGCAAGCCCCGCCGCAATAGCACTGGACAAAGTACAACCTGTGCCGTGCGTGTTGGGATTGTCGATTTTTTTACCGTTAAAAATTTTAATTTCGCCGTCAAATAAAATATCGTTAGCGTCGTTTAAACTGTGCCCGCCTTTGCAAAGTACCGCGCAACCGTAATTTTCAAAAATAATTTTCGCCGCTTTTTCCATATCGTCAGCAGTTTTAATTTTTATATTTGAAAGAATTTCGGCTTCAGGAATGTTTGGAGTTATGACGGTTGCCAATGGAAATAAATATTTTTTCAGCGTTTCAACTGCATCATCTTCAATCAATTTTGCGCCGCTTGTTGCAACCATTACAGGATCAACGACGATATTTTTTGCGTTGTAGAATTTTAATTTTTCTGCGATAGTTTTAATCAATTCTGACGATGAAACCATTCCGATTTTCACGGCGTCCGGCGGAATATCTGTAAAAACCGCGTCAAGTTGTTGTTCCAAAAATTTCGGCGTAACTTCCAAAACTGCAGTAACGCCCGTTGTATTTTGCGCCGTCAGTGCGGTAATTGCGCTCATTGCGTAAACGCCCAAAACTGTCATTGTTTTAATATCAGCTTGAATACCTGCGCCGCCGCTTGAATCACTGCCCGCTATTGTTAAAGCCGTTTTCAAATTTCAATTCCTCCAAACGTTCAATAAATTTTTCGCCGCAATTTCAGGATTTTCAGCCGCAATAATCGCAGAAACTACCGCCACACCGTCAATTTTCGCAGGTTTAATTTTTGAAATAGTTTCAAGGTTAATCCCGCCAATGGCAACTATTGGAATTTTAACGGCGGCACGAATTTTTTTCAAAGTTTCAACTGTAACAAGTTTAGCGTCAGTTTTTGTATTTGTTGCGAACATTGCGCCGACGCCCAAATAATTTGCGCCGTCAATTTCGGCTTGAATCGCCTCTTCAACTGTTGAAACTGAAACGCCGATAATTTTTTCTGCACCCAAAATTTTTCTTGCAATTTTGCAGGGTAAATCGTCTTGCCCAATGTGAACGCCCGCCGCGTCAATCGCCTGTGCAATATCTAACCTGTCATTGACAATAAGCGGAATATTTTTTTCAGCGGTAATTTTTTTAAGGCGCGTTCCAACTTCAAAAAATTCAAGACTGCTACAATTTTTTTCGCGCAGTTGTACAACCGTAACGCCGCCTTTTATCGCAAGTGCAACGGCTTTTTCAATATCTGAAGTTAAATTTCTGTCAGTGCAAAGGTACAAATTATAATCAATCATAAAAAATTTTTCCTCGCGCAGAAATAATTTTATCATCAATCTTGCTAAGTGCGTCAATAATTCCAATGTGCAAACTGCCCGTGCCGACTTCAGAATATTTTTCAAATGAAATTTCGCCCGCAATTCCCATAGACGCAACCGCACTTACAGCCGCAGAAAATTTATCTTCAATTGCGCCAATATACGCGCCCAAAATTCCGCTAAGCATGCAACCTGTACCTGTAATTTTCCCCATCGCGGCAACACCGTTTTTAATCTGCGCGAATTTTTTTCCATCTGTAACAATATCAACCGCGCCGGTAATTATCGCCACGCAAGAATATTTTTCAGCTACAATTTTTGCAACTTCAGCCGCAGAAAATTTTTCATCAGTTGAATTTGAATCGACTCCGCGTGTTGCTGAATTTTTCCCAGCGCAAAACGCCATTTCTGAAAGGTTGCCACGTATCGCCGCAAATTTTACAGTTTCTAAAAGTTTTTCGACGGTTTTATTTCGCAAATTTGAAACGCCGACGCCGACTGGATCTAAAATCACGGGAATATTTTTTGAATTGGCAGTAACGCCCGCTTTTTCCATTGATTTTATCGTGCGTTCGTTCAAAGTGCCAATGTTTATTACAAGTGCGTTTGCAATGGCGGTAATTTCGGCAACCTCGTTAATATCGTCCGCCATAACAGGTGAGCCGCCAACTGCCAAAATTGCGTTTGCCACGTCATTAACAGTTACATAATTTGTTATACAGTGTACCAGCGGATTTTTTTCTCTAACAATTTTATTCATATTGCCTCCAATAAATTATTTCTTTCTTTGAAGTCCGCCAATTCATTTTTAGCTTTTTCTATTTCACTGCGCGGCGTTTTTTGAGTTTCTTTTCTGAATTGATGAAGTAACACAAAAGAATTTTCAATCCACGCGGCAAATAAAATTCTGTCAGGCGTTGGGCGTAATTCCCATATTTCGCCTTCAATATGTTTGATAATAGGTTCGCCATTTCGCGTACCGAACATTTCCAAACGTTGAAACTGATAAAATATTTTTCTTGCTTGACTTTTGCTTAGCTTATCATTTTTGGTTGCAAGCTGATTTGTGTAGTCACGAACAGGCGAATTACCTTTCTTATCCTCATAAAAAATAATGTTGTACAAATTCATAACCTTTCTAAAACAAATTTAAAAATGAATGGCAATTTGTCCAATTAAATTATTTTCATCATCAATCGAATTTTCGACTTCATCATTTTCTGTACCAACATAAAAATCAGCATCCGTATCTTTGGCAAGATTATATTTTTTGTCGAGTTCAAAGCAAAGGTTGCGGTATTCCTGTTCAGTAATTTTGCCCGCGTCGAGTTTATCCATTAAAATTCCAAGTTCAGCAAGCCATTTATCACATTCAAAAATTTCTTCAGCCGCCATAAGATTATCTTTAACATCTGCCCAGGTTGTAAAATTTTTCATTGGTAACGCCTCCAATTTATTTACCGCGCCCGCAACAATTTTTGTATTTTTTGCCGCTACCGCAGGGACAAGGATCATTTCTGCCAATTTTTTTACCGTCGGCGTCTTTAAGTTTTTTTTGAGTTTCAGCGGGGCTAACGTCGTCGCCGTGTGACGCTTGAGCAGTTTGTAACCTGTCTTGCACTTTTTGTTCTTCCTGCGCGACAACTGCCACATGATAAATCAGCGATGCAATTTGATCTTGAATGGACGCCTCCATTTCCTCAAACATTGCTAACGCCTCAATTTTATATTCTGCAAGCGGGTTTCTTTGTCCATACGCACGCAAATTTATTCCTTCGCGCAGTAAATCCATATGATCCAAATGCTCCATCCATTTGTTATCTACAACGCGCAACATTATAACTTTTTCCAGTTCGCGCATTGTTTCTTCACCAAAAGTATCTTCACGCTTTTTGTAATTGGCGGCGGCAATTCCTTCAAGGTATTCTTTAATTTCGTCACGGCTCATTTTTTCCATTTCTGAAAGTTGAATTTGTCCGGGCTCCGCGTAAATTTGTTCGGCGTCTTTGATAATTTCCGGCAGTTGCCATTCTTCGGGATAAAGTTTTTCATTGGCGTACTGATTCATTTCAGATTTTATAATGTGGTTAATCATTCCAACGATATTGGCGCGTAAATTTTCGCCGTTGAGAATTTTTTTACGTTCGCCGTAAATAATTTCGCGCTGCTGATTCATTACGTCATCATATTCCAAAACGTGTTTGCGAATGTCAAAATTTCGTGCCTCAACTTTTTTCTGCGCGTGTTCAATCGACTTTGTTATTAAACTATGTTCTATCGGGTCGTCCTCTTCCATTCCGAGTTTGTCCATAATTTTTGCAACGTTATCTGACGCAAAAAGCCTCATTAAATCATCTTCCAAAGAAAGATAAAATCTGGATTCGCCCGGGTCGCCTTGACGCCCGCTGCGCCCTCTAAGTTGGTTATCAATTCGCCGTGATTCATGACGTTCCGTACCAATTATAAAAAGTCCGCCCAATTCGGGAACGCCTTCACCAAGTTTAATATCTGTGCCGCGTCCTGCCATATTTGTTGCGATTGTAACAGTATTTTTTTGTCCCGCGTTTGCAACAATTTCAGCTTCCTTTTCGTGAAACTTTGCATTTAAAACGCTGTGAGGTATACCGCGCTTTTTCAAAATTGCGCTAAGCTCTTCAGATTGTGTAATTGAAGTCGTACCAATTAAAATCGGTTGCCCTTTGGCGTGAATTTCTTCAACCATTTTGCCGACGGCTTTATATTTGGCGCGTTTGTTTTTGTAAATTACGTCCGGATGATCGATTCTTTGAACGGGTTTATTTGTTGGAACAACAATAACCGGCAACTTGTAAATCTTCAAAAATTCGTCTTCTTCAGTTTTAGCCGTACCCGTCATTCCTGCAAGTTTATCGTACATACGGAAATAATTTTGAAAAGTTATCGTAGCAAGCGTTTGAGATTCACGGCGAATTTTAACGCCTTCCTTCGCCTCAATCGCCTGATGCAAGCCGTCAGAATATCTGCGTCCGGGCATTAAACGTCCTGTAAATTCGTCAACAATTATAACTTCGTCGTCGCGTACAACATAATCTCTGTCACGTTTGAACAAAGATTTTGCACGCAACGCCGCGTTAAAGCCGTGTGACAGTTCAATATTTTCAGGCGCGTACAAATTGGAAATTCCTAAACGCTGTTCAATTTTCGGAATGGTTTCATCTTTCGGCGAAACTGTTTTCTGTTTCTCGTCAACGGTATAATCTTCGCCCTCTTTTAAAGTTGCAACCGCACGCGCCATAATTGCATAAGTGTCAGTAGATTTTTGACCGGGACCGGAAATTATTAACGGCGTCCGCGCCTCGTCAATTAAAATTGAGTCCACCTCGTCAACTATGGCATAATGCAAAGAACGTTGTACCATTTGTTCAGAATGTACAACCATATTATCGCGCAGGTAGTCAAAACCAAATTCATTATTCGTTCCAAAAGTTACGTCGCAGTTGTAGGAATATTTTCTTTCCGGAAAATCCATATCGTGAACAATCAAGCCGACGGTTAAGCCTAAAAAAGTATAAAGCCGCCCCATCCATTGGCTGTCACGGGTTGCAAGGTAGTCATTAACCGTTACCATATGAACGCCTTTGCCTTCCAGCGCGTTCAAATATACCGGCAACGTTGCAACCAAAGTTTTACCTTCGCCGGTTTTCATTTCAGCAATTTTACCTTCGTGCAAACACATTCCGCCAATTAATTGTACGTCGAAATGGCGCATACCTAAAATTCTGCGCGACGCTTCACGGCAGACTGCAAACGCTTCAGGTAAAATACTATCTAAAGTTTCGCCGTTTCTGATTCTTTCTCTGAAAACTTCAGTTAAGCCCGTCAATTTATCATCAGTGTAATTTTGATATGTAGGTTCAAGCGAATTTATTTTATCAACAACTTTTTGCATTCGCTTAATTTCTTTTTCGTTGTTATCGCCCAAAAATCTTTTCAAAAAGCCAAACAAATTTTTCACTCCTTATAAATTTTCAACAATTATAACAGATTGAAAAAAATTGTACACAAAAAAAATCGCCGCGCCGTTGTCTTCAAAAAAATTTAATGGCATTGCAAAAAAATTCGATACTCAATTTAGAGAGGAGAGGCAACTATGGCAAATGCAAACACAAATTTAATGTCGATTAACATAAATCAATCGGCAGGCTCCACAGGAAATTCTAAACTTGGATATAAAACCTCATCGAAAGGCGGCAACGATTTTAATTCCGCGCTGGATCGTGCCAATAATACAATTAACCGGCAAGCCGCGCCCGCACAACAAAATCCTTCCGACGCCGAAGATGTTTCATATTCCGACGCCGCTAATAAAAATCCTGAAAGTCCCGTCGAACAAAAAAACGCCGAAACTAATACGGCAAATCAAGGAAAGAATAACCAGCCGCAGGACGCGCCTCAAAATATAAACCAAAATTCGGCAAATGTTCCCGCAGAAATTGATTCTAAAAATGTTTTAAACGATGAAAAAATTGACATTGAAAATATTTTACCGGTTCCGAAAGTTAAACCTGAATTAGAAATTTCTGATGCAGTTGAAATTCAAAATGTTTTGCCGTTCGTCTTCAATTCAAGTGCAGAAACTTTACTGCCGCCGCAAATTTCAGAAAATCCCGGCGAAATGAATTTAATGACAGTTATGCCGCAACCCGGCGAAAATAAAGGGCAGGAAATGTTAAACATTTTGAGCGGCAAAACGTGGACTGCTGAAGACGTTCAAGCAACTTTAACTTCACAAAATCCACAAGCTATTGAAGTTAATCCCGAAACTTTGAACAACTTCGCGCAGAATGGAAAAAATTTCACTTTTAATCCGAATCAAAATTCAGACGCTCAACCACAAATTTTTACTCGTCAAAATACTTTGATTCCCGAACAAGCTCAACTGCAAAATACAAATTTAAATGTTGAATCGCCACAAATTCAAACTGCGAATTTGAACGCGGAACAAATTTTACAGCCTACAGTTCAACGGCAAATTGAAATTCAGGAGCAACCAATTTTAAATGCGGTTAATCCGCAAGTTGAACCTAAACAAAATAATCAATTCAATCAATTAACAGAAATATTCGTCAAGAATTTCAGTTTTGAAAATTCGCAGAATGCTCCTTTGTCGCCAATACAAACTGATATTCGCCAACAGCCTGAACAGAATCGTCAACAACCTGAACAGCATCAGCAACAACAATCTGAAACGCCCAATTTACAGCAAAACTCCCAACAAAATTTACAATCCAATTCTATTAATTCAAACGCTGAAGTCCAAATTCAAAATGTTGGTGGCGCAGAAAATTTTGTACCGAACGTAACACCTACAAATAACAATGTCACAGCTCAACCCGTTGCAGAAGTTCAAAACCCCGAAGCCGCCGCGCAAGCCGCAAGAGATACTGAAACTGTTCCCGCGCAAATTGTCGAACACGCAAGATTGATTCGCTCGGCTGAAAATACCGAAATGGTTATAAATCTCAAGCCGGAACATTTGGGACAATTAACCTTGCGCGTTTCAGTCAGTCAAAATGGCGCGGTTAATGCTAGTTTCTACAGCGACAATGCACAAGTTCGCGCAGCCATTGAAAATTCACTCGTACAACTTAAGCAGGAGCTTAGCGATCAAGGCTTGAAAGTCGATAACGTTCAAGTTTCCTCCTATTTAAGTGACAGCGGCTTAATGAATGGTCAAGGCGGGCAAGCGTGGCAACAACAGCAACAACAATCTGCACCAAGACGAATTGATTTTGATACACTTCAAGACGAAGTTGACGCGGTAACACCGGACACTGAAACAAATTCCGCAGACGGCGTAGACTACAAAATTTAATTGGAGGTTTTAGAAATGGCAAATGCACTTAATACAATTACAGTCAACGGCGTAACTTACAGCGCGGCGGCTTATGCTGAACAGAAAAAAGCCGAAGCTGCAACCGAAGTTAAAAATGACTTGGATAAAGACGCTTTTGTAAAACTTTTAGTAACTCAACTGCAATATCAAGACCCGCTGGAACCGCAGGAAAACGGCGAATTTATTGCACAAATGGCGCAATTCTCCAGCCTTGAACAAATGACAAACGTTGCAAGCAAACTTGAAGATATTAATACCCTTGTTGGAAATATTGATACTTCAGTTTTAGTTGGACAACTTAGCGGAATGATTGGCAAGGGCGTTGATTGGGAAGAAACTGTATATTCAGCCGATGAAGATGGCAATCCCGTTACTGAAACTAACACGCTTAGCGGCGTTATTACCGGCGTAACTGTTGCCAACGGCGAAACTAAAATTATTGTGGAAGCTGAAAACGGCAACACTTATCAGGTTGAAATTGGTACTATTTCTTCAGTTTATGACTTGAACGATCAAAACGCTCAACCACTTAAAAACGCTCAAAACATTCAACCCCTTCAAAACCTTCAAAACGTTGCAGATTCTAATAGACCTGTTGAACTTATGGAACAGATGGGACAGGCTGAACAAAATTCAAACAACGTTGCAGAACTCGTTGAAGATGTTGTTGAAGAAGTTGTTGAAAGCAACGCTCAAAACGTTGTCAACCCTATTAAACCTGTTGAACAAGATTCAAACAACGTTGCAGAACTCGTTGAAGATGTTGTTGAAGAAATTGTAGAAGAAATTGCTGAAGCATAAAATTTTTCTATAGCAAAAATCCTCTCCTGCGTTTTACAAGAGAGGATTTTTTAGTTGAATAAAATTATATTCTTGAGTAAAATATTCTAAAATAAATCAGCGGAGGTATTAAAGATGAGTAACGAAAAATATTTTTTTCAAGAAGATGCGTTCGGTGAAATGTACGAGGATTCATTTCTTGAAGATGAATTTCCCAGACGCAAGCCGGAAAATTCTAAAGTTGAAAATCCTGCACAAGCCGCTGAAATAGCCGCAACTTCCAGCGTTCGTTTCTCAAATGAAATTGACGCCGGACAGCAGGCAAATCAAGCCATAAGCTCGGCTTTTAACATTGGCGGAAATTTGGGCGGAGGAAATTCAAATAATTTTTCCGGGCAAATTTTCGGCGGTATCTAAAAAATATCGACGCGGTGCGGTAGGTTAATCAATAAGACCTGCCGCATTTTTACTTGTTTTTGCGCGTTTAATTGCAATTAAAATGTTTACAGGATGTCCGCCAACGTCCATTTCAACGCCCAAACATTGCGAAGTACCAATAGTCATTATTTGCCCTGCAGCAATCATCATTTGCGGCGGTGTAATATCTGCATCGTAGCCGAGAGTTGATAAACTTGTGGTTGCATTTGCAGTAAGCATATTTGAAAGCTCATTTATAGCACTGCTTGCCAATTCTTCCTTTATGTCATTTACGGGCATTCCCATCATCATTGTTGAAGCAATGAATTTCGCGCTGTCTTCAGTCATATTGTAAACAACACTGCCAATTAATTCTTTTTTGAAATTTACACGTACTGCAACGCCTTCATTGGCAACTTCTTTTTCGTGAAGATAAACTTTTGTTCTTTTTGGAGTCGGACACCCCAATACCGGCATAACATTCAGGAACGCCTCGATAAATGGATTAGCGAGTTTTACGTTCATAATATATCCCCTTTCGTAAAGTCAACACTTATAAATTAAATGTCGCTACAAAAATTTCTTTAAAAATTCTATACACCAAAATAAAATCCCTGCCAATTCAAAAATTTTTTTTCAAGCAGAGATTTTAATTTTTTTATTTTTTATCTTTAAATTTATATGTACTTTTCTTTTCCAAAGCAAAAAGAAAAGTACCAAAAGAAAGTGCTTTTTACGGCGCGTCAGGTTTTCTAGGGTAAACGTAAATTCAGCGTCGTTTATCTATCCTAGTACTTCGCTTTCTTAGTCAACGCCTCTAGCTGAAAACTATGACGCGCCAAAAGTTCCAGCCATTAATTTTTTGGTCATTAATTTTTTGGTTGTCATTTTTTTATTTTATAAATATCTTATCCAAACATAAATTGTTGAAATTATTATCGACAATATCATAAGCGGGAACGCCGTTTTCATAAAGCTAATAAATGAAATTGGCTTGCCGCGCTGCGCCGCCATACTTGCTACAACTACGTTTGCACTTGCGCCAATCAATGTACCGTTGCCGCCTAAGCACGCGCCTAACGCCAAACTCCACCACATTGGCTCCAAATTCGACAATCCCATTTCACCCATATCTTTTATCAGCGGTATCAATGTTGCAACGAACGGAATATTATCAATAAACGCCGACGCTATTGCACTCATCCACAAAATTAAAATCGCCGTTCCTGTTACACTGCCGTTTGTAATTTTTATTGCTTCAGCCGCCATTGCTTTTATTACGCCAGTTTCAACCAAGCCACCGACCAATACAAACAATCCTGCAAAGAAAAATATTGCAAGCCATTCAATTTTGCTCAAAACTTTTGCAATTTTTTCTTCGTCGTGATGATAAGTTAAAAGCAGTAAAGCCCCCGCGCCGCTAAGTGCCGCCGTTGCCGTTTCTAATCCAAATGTGCTGTGCAGTACAAACAACCCCATTGTTGCCGCCAAAACGCCCAAACATTTCTTCATTAACACGGGATCTGTAATTTGGCTGTATTCATCCAGACGCATAACTTTATCTTGTAATTCCGGCTGTGTTTTTAGTTTTGAACCGTACATCATAATCATTATCGCAATAGTTACGAAGAAAATTAACGCCGCCGGAAATGTCAAGTTATAGATAAAATCCATAAAACTTAAACCTACAGCCGAGCCAATCATAATATTTGGCGGGTCGCCTACCAAAGTTGCAGTACCGCCGATATTTGAACTGATAATTTGCGCCATTAAAAATGGTTTTACGTCAACTTTGAGTTGCGCGGCAATGTTAAAAGTTATTGGAACTGTCAGCAAAACGGTTGTAACGTTGTCCAAAAGTCCCGAACATACCGCCGTTAATGCACTCAACGCCACCAAAAGTTTTACAGGTTGTGCTTTAACTTTTTTTGCCGCCCATATCGCCAGAAAATTAAATAAGCCCGTTTCACTGGTAATATTAACGATTATCATCATACCCATTAAAAGTCCCAGCGTGTTAAAGTCTATGTGATGAATCGCCGTTTCTTGTGAAACTATACCAAAAATAATCATCAGCATTGCGCCGCAAATTCCAACAATCGTTCTATGAACTTTTTCGGAAATTATCAGCGCGTACGCGGCACCAAAAATTATTACCGCTACTGTCGTCATATCCTCCATTGAAAAGCTCCTTTCAGTCGCTTTTTTAGATTTTAAAAAATTTTTCTAAAATCTAAAATTTTTTATCAACGACAGTGAGAGTAATTTTTTCGCCGTCGCGTTTAATTTTGTAGTCGAAACTTTTAACGCCGCCCATTTCCAATTCCATTTTCATTGCCAAAAGTTCCATACCAAGTTTTTCAGTTAAATCTTTGGTAAATCCAGCCTTTGCCAAAGGTTCAGGCGGAGCGTCTGCCGCGTCTGCAAGGCGGCGTTTTTCGGCTTTTTTAGCCGCTGTCATAAGTTGCGCCTCTACAGATTTTTCTTCAACGTAATTTTTTATCATATCTTTATCAGTCAAGCCGCGTGGCGGTCTTTTCATCATTTTAAATTCTCCTCTCAATTTACGATTCAGAAATTTTAAATCCCAATTCAATAGCCTTGTTAAGATACTTTTCAGCCTCTGCAGTGTTGCCAAGTTTTTTATAACAATCGCTGATATTTTTCCAAATCCAATTACTTTTGGGATAAATTTCAATCGCTTTTTTATAGGCGTTAATGGCGTCGTTATAATCGCCCGTCGTTTGATACGTCAAAGCTAAATGTAACCACGTTGACATAACTTTTGGCGCAAATTCAGTAGCCTCTTTGAAACATTCTATGGCGTTTGGATAATCTTTCATCTGCAGATAAACTTCACCCCAACCAATCAAAGTTAAAGCATTTCCAGGAAAAAGTTTCATTGCCTGTTCAAAGTTTTCCAGTGCCTTGTCGTATTGCCCAGATTTATAATAAACCCAGCCGAGATTGCTCCACGCATCTACATTTTGGTTATCAAGCTCAATAGCTTTTTTAAAACTTGCGGCGGCGTTTGTATAGTCTTCTTTGAAAAAATAATTTTCGCCTAAAATACTCCACGCCAAAACCGCGTTTGTATTTATTTCAACGGCGCGGCGCGAACATTCAACGGCTTTATCGTAATTTTCCAACGCGCGATAACTGTAGCTTAAAAGTATCAGCTCCATAATATCATCCGGCGATTTTTCCAAAATTTTTTGATTCAATTCAATAGCCTTGTTAAAATATTCAAGTGCCTTTTCTTTTTGTCCAATTTGCAAAAACAAATTGCCCATTCCGCTTAAAATAATGGAGTTATTTGGATCAAGTTCAATCGCCTTTGTATAAAGTTCAAAAGACTTTTCATAATTGTACATTGCAGAATAAACATTGCCAAGACTGCTCCAAGCGTAGGCACGATTGGGCGCAATTTCTACGGCTTTATTGCAAAATTCCAGTGCTTTATCCAAATCGCCACTTCTTATATACATACCGCTTAAATTGCAAAGTGGATATAAAAGTTTTTCGTCAAGCGAAATGGATTTTTTGTAACATTCAACAGATTTTTCAAAGTTGCCGAGATGTGCATATGTAACGCCCAAATTATTCCACGCCAGCGCGTTTTTGTCGTTGAGTTCAATAGCCTTTTGGTTGTACTCCATAGCTTTTTGAGAATTGCCAAAATCGTTATAAACTGCGCCGAGCCACGCCCACGCATTTGCATAACTGGGATCAATTTCAGTTGCTTTATTTAAGGCATCGATAGCGGCGGGATATTCTCTGTTGTTGTAAAAATTTTCGCCTTGTTCGGTAAGTTGTAACGCGCTGAATTTTTCTTCATTGCGTTTGAAGTCTTTGGAAATTTCCTGCCGTTCAATTTCATTTGCAACTTTGTATTTCGCCTTCAATTCGGCAAGTTCAGAATTAAGGCGGGCTTTATCTGCCTCTAATTCCTTGACGCGGTGAGTTGCCTCTTCGATTTTATCGCGTCCTCTGTAAAGTTGCTCCTGCACATTTTCAGTATCAACCGTAACGGTTATATGGCAACGGTACTGAATAATACTTTCGTTTATAACTTCAACAGAAATTGGAGCCTCAACCACTTGCAAAACGGTTGCCGAAACTGTACGAATTTCATCACGTGTAAGGTTGCCGTTTTTAACTTCAGAAATACTTTCAACAAAAACGCTAGCTTGTTCACTTGCGGCGCGTTTGGCGTCTGCGCGAGCGCGTTCTTTGGCAACGGCGGGATTTTCTTCCGGTCCATCGCCCATTGTGTAAAAACCTTCAGCCTCAATAGTTTGAATTTCGGCGGACGCTACAGGAATTGACGCGGGATTAAATAAAAGTCCGCTCAAAATTGCCGCCGCTATTTTTTTCTTTAGATTCATAATTTAATCCTTAACCTTTTGCCAAGAATCTTTCAAGCCGACAACGCGATTAAACACCAATTTTTCCGGCGTCGTGTCAGGGTCTGTTACAAAATAGCCAAGCCTCAAAAATTGAAAATGTTTGCCCGCCGCAGTCAATTTTACGCTGGGTTCAATCAGCGCGTTTTCAATTACAATCAAAGAATTTGGATTAAGTGCGCCGAGCCAATCTTCAGGAAGGTTGCCTTTTTCGTCCGTTGTCAAAAGATAATCGTACAGGCGAACTTCAGCTTTCAGCGCGTGTTGTGCGCTAACCCAGTGAATTGTGCCTTTAATTTTTCTGTTGGCAGTTGCGCCGCCGCTTTTTGAAGTTGGATCAATCGTACAGCGCAATTCAATAACATTGCCCGCCGCGTCTTTTATAACTTCTTCGCACTTGATAATATAAGCGTATTTCAAGCGAACTTCGCCGCCCGGTTTAAGACGGAAAAATTTTTTCGGCGCGTCTTCCATAAAGTCATCGCGTTCAATGAAAATTTCGCGCGTAAATGGAACATAGCGGCTTGCACTGCGCGACGGGTGATTTTCGGCAAAAAGATATTCGGTTTTATTTTCTTCAACGTTCGTTAAAACCACTTTCAGCGGATTTAAAACCGCCATAACTCTATCAGCATTGTTATTTAAATCTTCGCGCACGCAATGTTCCAACATTGCAACATCAACAAGACTGTTACTTTTTGCCACGCCAATTTCATTACAAAAATTTCTTATAGCCGCAGGAGTAAAGCCGCGCCGTCTCATTCCAGAAAGTGTAGGCATACGCGGATCGTCCCAACCGCGCACGTGCTTTTCTTCAACAAGTTGACGCAATTTTCTTTTACTGGTAATTGTGTTGGTTAAGTCAAGCCGCGCAAATTCAATTTGACGCGGGCGGGTATTAACGTCGAATCCCAATGAATCTAAAAGCCAATCATAAAACGGGCGGTGGTCTTCAAATTCCAACGTGCAAACAGAATGGCTAATACCTTCAATGGCGTCTTCAAGCGGGTGTGCAAAGTCGTACATTGGATAAATTAACCATTCGTCGCCGGTGTGATGATGAGTTGTGCGCGTAATTCTGTAAATGACGGGATCGCGCATATTTATATTTGGGGACGCCATATCAATTTTGGCGCGTAAAACTTTTTCGCCGTCGGCAAATTCGCCCGCCTTCATACGTTCAAACAGATTTAAATTTTCTTCAATCGAACGGTTACGGCAGGGACTTTCTTTGCCCGGTTCAGTCAAAGTTCCGCGATAAGCTTTAATTTCTTCCGCGCTTAAATCGTCAACGTAAGCAAGCCCGCGCTTAATCAATTCAACCGCGTATTCGTAAAACTTGCCGAAATAATCTGACGCAAAAAATTTTCTGTCGCCCCAATCGAAGCCGAGCCATTTAATATCTTCCTGAATTGAATCGACGTACTCAACATCTTCTTTGGTAGGGTTAGTGTCGTCGAAACGCAAATTGCAAAGCCCGTTATTAAAATTTGCCAATCCAAAATTCAAGCAAACGGACTTAGCGTGTCCAATGTGCAAATAGCCGTTCGGTTCAGGCGGAAACCGTGTTAAAATACCGTTCGTGTATTTGCCTTCTTTTAAATCGTTTTCAATTTCCTGTTGGATAAAATTTACCATTTAAAACTCCTCAATCTATAAAGTTATATTTTTGACAAAATTTTAGAATTGGGAAAGATGGGCGCACAGGACGTGCGCCCAGCCGCGCTTAACGACGTGATGTCGTTATGTGCGGCTGTTTCTTTCTTTTGGTAGGGTTTTCTTTCTTTGCGCCAAAGAAAGAAAAGCCGTTTTAAAAAGTTAAAAATATTCCAACGCCAAACGAAAGAAACTACATTCAAAAAATTAACCGTATATAAAATTTTTCACATAACTACGAAGACGCTTTACACCTTCAGCAATTTTTTCATCTTGCGGCAGATTTTCTACAATTTTTTCAATGTAGCCGCGCTCCACAATTTTTTTCATAGTCCATGCAAAATTTATATCGTAAATCCACATCAAGCGCACAATTTTTCTATCGCCGTTGGTACGAATTTTCCTGTAGTCGGCTTGCTTGCCGGTAATGAAATTTTCAACAAAATCAGGGCTGACATCTGCGCGTTGTACGCCTTTAATAAATTTTGGCATTTTATCAGCGTTTTCTTGCGCTAGGAACGGCTCCAAAACTCTATAAATATCCAGTTTATCAGCGTCACGAATAACTTTTGCAAATAAAATTTTTCTGTCGTCTTCGCAAGGCGCAATATTTTTTTTGTTGTGTTGCTGAATCGCAAATTTCACAATTTCATAATCAGCGGCGTCAAGATTTTTAAAAAATTCCAGCTCCTCAATAACTTTAATCGCTAAATCTGCATGGTCTTCTGAATCAGCGTCGTTGAAAGTTTTGTAAATGCTGTACTGCCGAAATCTGCCCACATCGTGAAACAATCCAATAATTTCTGCCAATTCGCTGTCGTGCTTAGAAAAATTTAAAAATTTGGCAAGCTCAATGCAATTCGCCGTAACGTAGCCGGTATGTTTTTCTTTTATCAAAATTCCTTGCTGAACTTCGTCGTCTTTGCTGTAAAAACTTTTCATATAATCGTTCATCCACTTGTGCATTTCGTTTAAAATTTCTTGCATTTAATCACCACCTTAAAAAAAATCAACTTAGATATTATAACAGATTGCGCCGAAATTGGAATACGCCACAATAAAAAAACTCCGACTGACGCCGGAGCCGTAAAAATTTTTTCAGCTGATATTAGCCAAAGTTGCAAAAATGGAACGTGTAAGTTTGGCGCGTTCGGCGGCTGACATTTTTTCATTACTTTCACTTTGATAAAAATTTAAAATCGTATTTGCGATAATCATAAATTCCCGCCGCGTTATAAGTTTGTTGGCTAAAAGATTTGTCAAAAAAGATTTCACGGTTTCAAAAGGCGTATCCTCTTTAATTTGATTGATTATGCTGTTGTACAAAAAATCTTTTTCCAATTCAGGGTCTTCAATAATCGTTATACGAATATAGCCGCCTAAACCGCGCCGCGATTCAACCATAAAGCCCCTGTCGTGCGTGAATCGCGTACTCAAAACATAACTGATTTGCGACGGCGCACAACTGATTTTATCCGCTAATTCGCTCCTGCTAAGTTCAACGAATCCCGCCGCCTTTTCTTCAAGTTGCTTGAGGATATAATTTTCAACTATATCAGCTTTATTATTCAACATTTTAAATCACCTCGACTATTTGACATTATATTAACTTTTTGATTTTTTGCAAGTTTTTTTTATACGATTGAAGGCGCAAAAAAGGAAATTTCGCAATGACAGGGAATATATAACGCACGGAGGATGGAGACGTGGAAAATACGGAAATGGAAGAATTTATAAACGCCGTGCAGGAACGTTCAGATATTTATGAAGTAGTTTCTCGGTACGTACCCTTGACTTTGAAAAGCGGGCGTTTTTGGGCTTGTTGTCCGTTCCACGAAGAAAAAACTCCTTCCTTTACGGTTACGCCGGACAAAGGTGTTTTTTATTGTTTTGGTTGTCATACGGGCGGAAATGTTTTCAAGTTTATTTCGCTGATTGAACATATCACGTATTTTGAGGCGGTAAAACTTCAAGCCGAAAGACTCGGTATAAATTTGCCTTCACGAAAGAAAACTTCTGACGAAATTAAATTTGAACAGGAAAAGGACGCCTTACTGAAGATAACTACTTTAACGCGGGATTTTTATCATAACTGCTTGGTAAAAACTGCTGAAGGCGAACAAGGCAGGAAATATCTTGCGGCGCGTGGAATATCTGAAAAAGTCATTAAAGAGTTTAAACTTGGATTTGCGCCGGATTCTTGGGACGCACTCACGAAAAAAATTATTTCACGT
Organism: uncultured Selenomonadales bacterium; assembly: GCA_937877565.1. GTDB lineage: Bacteria > Bacillota > Negativicutes > Selenomonadales > Selenomonadaceae > Quinella. The sequence goes on from CALFJB010000035.1 coordinate 196,131, forward strand.
GGTTTTAGTGAAAGTCAACTGGTTTCAGCCGGTCTTGCAGTGGAGCGAAAAAATAGCAGTGGCGTTTTTGACAGGTTGCGCGGCAGGGTTATTATACCAATTTCTGATATTTCCGGTAAAGTTGTGGCGTTTGGCGGAAGAATTTTAATTGATGAGAAAGATCAGCCGAAATATTTGAACACGCCGGAAACTGAAATTTTCAGCAAAGGCAAGTTGCTTTTTGGTCTTGATAAGTCTAACCGTGCGATCATTTCTGCGAACACTGCAATTATTGTTGAAGGCTATATGGATGCCATTTCACTTTACAGCGCGGGAATTGAAAACGTTGTGGCGTCATTGGGTACGGCTTTTACTGAAGATCACGCAAAAATTTTATCACGGTATGCACGGCGAATTATTTTTTGTTACGACAGCGACGAGGCGGGACAACGTGCCACAGTTCGCGCCTTGCCAATGATGAAAAATACCGGCGTTGAGGTCTTTATTTTAATCGTTCCCGACGGCAAAGACCCTGATGAATTTATTCAAAAACACGGTAAAGACGCTTTCAAAAAACTTTTGGAGAATGTCACGCCGTTTATAGATTATCTATTTAATTACAAATTCAAACAAACCGATTGTTCCACATTGCGCGGAAAAATGCAAGTACTTCGTGAAATGTTCCCGCTTTGTGCCGAAATAAAAAATAACGTAATTCAAAGAGAGTACTTTAAAAAATTTTCTACGGCACTTTTGCTTGACGAAGATTTAATTTTAGAGGAATGGAAAAAATTTTCTGCGCGTTCGCCAAATTCAAAAAATGAAAATCAGAAAAATTTGCCGCCGTTAAAAATTTCTCTAATTCAACAATCCGGCGGCAGCATTATAAAAACTCTTTGGAATGAGCCAGAACTTTTAAATTACGTAAATTCTTTTATATCATCAAAAAATTTTATAACTGTTCATCAAGAAATTATAAATTATATTGAAAAATGTTATTCTGAAGGGAAAACGCCTGATATTTTTAACGCAAATTCAGAATTGACGCCGGAGGCAAATTGGGAAATTTCTCGAATACTCGGCAAAGATGAGCCGTACGATTCGCAAATGTCAGCGTTTCAAGATTCTATAAAAATTATGCGTCGTCTGATACTTGAAAGGCGTTATCAGCAAATTAACAACGCCGCCGAAAATTTTTTTAAGGTCGGCGATATAAAATCTTGGAAGGAACAACTTCAAGCCTTGCAGGAAATTCAAAAAGAAATTACCGAATTATAATTTTATAAAATTTTAAATATTGAAAGGAGCTACAGTATGACAGGAAAAACTAGAACTGTCGAAGCAGGAAAAAATTCCACTGTCGAAACAGAAAAAGCTGGTGCTGTCGATTCAAAAATAACTGAAATGGGCGGCGATCGTAGCTCTCAAATAGTATCGATGCTTTTTGACAAGGCGGCTAAAAACGCTTATAAATTGTCGCAAAGCGATTTGATAGATGCTACGCAGAGACCGGATTTATCGGCGGACAAAGAGGCAGCGGAATTTGAATACATATACACGGAGTTGTCAAAACAAGGCGTTGAAATAATTGACGATACCGACAAGCAAGATTTGACTTCGCTTTCAACTGCAGATTTGCCGCAAAGTGAAGAATCAGAAAAAGTTACTTCAAGTGAAGGAATAGAAATTACCGTGCCGGATGGCGTGGCGATTGATGATCCTGTTAGAATGTACCTGAAAGAAATTGGGCGCGTACCGCTTTTAACCGCGCAACAGGAAATTGAACTTGCAAAACGTATGGAAAAGAATGACGAGGACGGCAAATTGGCGCAAAAAGAATTGGCTGAAGCAAATTTGCGCCTTGTTGTCAGCATTGCCAAAAGATACGTTGGGCGCGGTATGATGTTTCTTGATTTAATTCAGGAAGGCAATTTGGGACTGATTAAAGCGGTTGAAAAGTTTGACTACAACAAAGGTTACAAATTTTCAACTTACGCCACGTGGTGGATTCGTCAAGCGATAACGCGAGCCATTGCAGATCAAGCGCGTACAATCAGAATCCCCGTGCATATGGTTGAAACGATTAACAAATTGATTAGAGTTTCACGGCAACTTTTGCAGGAATACGGGCGCGAACCTACTGCCGAAGAAATTTCTGTTGAAATGGAAGTGCCGGTTGATCGTGTTCGTGAAATTATGAAAATCGCTCAAGAACCTGTATCTTTGGAAACGCCTATTGGGGAAGAGGAAGATTCACATTTGGGCGATTTTATCGAAGATCATGACGCACAAGCACCGGCGGACGTTGCATCTTTTACGCTTTTAAAGGAGCAACTTACCGAAGTTTTGAGTACTTTAACGCCGCGTGAAAAAGACGTTTTGAAATTGCGTTTTGGACTGGAAGACGGCAAGGCGCGTACACTTGAAGAAGTCGGAAAAAATTTCCACGTTACACGCGAAAGAATCAGACAAATTGAGGCTAAGGCGTTGCGTAAACTTCGCCACCCAAGTCGCAGTAAAAAATTGAAAGATTTTCTCGAATAAAAAAAGGCTGTCGCAAATGCGGCAGTCTTTTTAATTTGCGATATGGCAAAAAGATTTTAAAGCCATTGCGCGGCGTCAATAGCGTGGTAAGTTATGATAATATCTGCGCCTGCGCGTTTCATTGACGTTAAACTTTCCAAAACAATTCGCCGTTCATCAATCCAGCCGTTAGCCGCCGCCGCTTTAACCATTGTGTATTCGCCACTGACATTGTACACGGCAACGGGATTATTAATTTCTGCGCGAACCTTGCTGACAATATCAAGGTACGCAAGCGCAGGTTTAACCATAATAATATCTGCGCCTTCATCAATATCAAGTGCAACTTCTTTCAACGCCTCTCTGACGTTCGCACAATCCATTTGATATTGTTTCCTGTCGCCGAATTGTGGCGCACTGTTCGCCGCGTCTCTGAAAGGTCCGTAAAAGCCGGAGGCGTATTTAACCGCGTAACTCATTATTACAACGTTGGAAAAATTATTTTCGTCCAACGCCTCACGAATTGCCGCAATTCTTCCATCCATCATATCTGAAGGGGCGATAATATCTGCGCCCGCCGCCGCTTGACTTACTGCCACTTTTTGCAACAATTTTAAAGTTTCGTCGTTGTCAACATAACTGCCGCAAAGTTTGCCGCAATGTCCGTGACTTGTATACTGACAAAGACAAACGTCGCCGACAATTAAAAGTTCGGGGACGGCTTTTTTAATTTCAGAAATGGCGCGTTGTACAGGGCTAGTCATATCCCACGCACTGGAGCCAATTTCGTCTTTATATTCTGGAAGTCCAAAAACTTCAACTGCCAAAATTCCCAATGCAGAAATTTTTTTTGCAAGTTCAACGGCGTTATCAACTGACAAATGGTAACAATTCGGCATACTTGGAATTTCTTCACGAATATTTTTGCCCGGTACTACAAAAATTGGGTACACAAAATCTTTTACGGTTAAATTTGTTTCACTTACCAGAGAGCGCATATTTTCAGAAATTCTCAATCTGCGCGGGCGTATTATTTTATTGAACATTTTTCAACCTCCATAAAAATTTTTATTTTTCAAACGGAATATTCAATTTTTCAAGAATTTTTTTGAACTGCGAAATTATTTCTTCGTGACTGTGATTTTTTAATTCCAGCCAGCAAATTTTTAAATCTTGCAACTGATTTTTATTTTGTGTACTCAAAGTATCTGCAATAAAAATATCTGAATTTCTTGCTATAACGGCGTCCGCTGATTCGGGATTGCCACTGCCCATCAATTTTACTTCGCAACGATATTCTTTGCCGCCGTTGCCGTATAATTTAAAATCTACTTCACGGTCAAAATCTAAATTTTTGTCTCGTACAAAATTTTCGGCGTTGTAATTTTTTTCTGAAACTCCGCAAATTTTGCAAAGTTTTATTAAAAGCGGCTTTTCAACTCTTTTGCCAATCGCCGACCAAGCCCCGCCGCGCAATGCAATTTTTTTCGTTGCCAACGCATTTAATATAATCAAACTTTCTGATAAATTCAAATCGACTGACACGGCATTTTTTGTAATTTTAATTTGAATGTTTAAATCGCCTTCGCCGTCAACTTCCAACTGATGAATCAAATTTTTCAAGTAGTCAAAGTTTTGGTTTGCAACGTCAATCACAATTTTTTTAGTCGTCGTGCCGCAAATATTATTTATCGTCTTCAAATTTATTCCGGAAAAAATCGCAATGTCGCCTTTATCAAAATTTTCTTCGCTCAAAAAATATTTTTTGTACCAATCCAAATTTATTTTTTCGTCGTTAATTTTTGCGTCAACAATTTTTTTGAAAAATTCCAGTGTAAAATCTAAAAATTTTACGTTTATATCGTTCACAACTTCGCGGCGATAATCTTTGCCGTGAATCAATTTTTCAACCGTCGCCTCAATAATTTTTTCCTCAAAGCTGAACATAAAAATTTCCCTCGTTTATTAAATCGCAATATTTTTCATTTTGTTCACATAAAATTGGAATACGTTTCATTTCTATTGCAACTTCGCCAAAAGTTCCTGAACCGGCAAAGGGATCTAAAACCACGTCGCCACGAAACGAATAATATTTTAAAATTTTTCTGCAAAGTTCCTTCGGAAAAACTGCGGGATGATTTTTATTTGCAGTCGGCGCAATGTACCAACAATTTGAGCTGTCAAAAATTTCATCATTGGCAAAAGTTTTGTCGTACAGCGCAATATTTTTATCCAACAGAAACGGGGCATTTTTCCTGTAAACCATAATACTTTCATTGATACAATTCGGCTTGTAACTTAAAGGCATTTTTGTTTGTTGATAACCGCCATTTCTATTTTTAACCGCTGATTCCGGCTTTATCCATTGAATTTCATCGACAAAATAAAATCCTGCGCGAGTCAAAATGTTGTGAAAATCAAAATGTATTGGGTAACGAACGCTTTCAAATTCTCTGCCGGGACGTTTTGAAATAACCGGCGAAACATTGATAATTATAAATCTGCCGTCTTCCAAAACTTCGTGGCAAATTTCTAACGTTTTCAACATATCTGACAAATAATCTTTGTACGAATGATAATTTGAATAAATTTTAGCGTTGTAATATGGCGGCGAAGTAAAAATCAGTTGCACGGATTTTTTTTCGATTTTTTTCAAAGTTTCAAGGTTATTGCCGCGCAAAAGAATCGGCTTTGAATATTTTTTCTCGTGCAAAATTTTTCCTGTATGAGTTTGCTTGTAGGTAAAATACTCAAACATTTTATTTAAAACTTCGTTATCGAAAAAGTTTTTAATTTCTTCGCCGAGATTTTTAAAATTTTCGTCCGTCTTACCTTTGTAAAGGCAAGTGCGGTACATTTGATAAACCAAGTCCATAAAGCCGCAGATGTAAACATTATTTTTTATGAAGTCGAAAATTTTTTGGTTGTTATTTTGCCTGCCGATTGAGGAAACAATTTCGCGCTTAACTTCAATATCTGTAACAGTAGGAAAAATTTCAAGCAGTTTTTGCAAATTTTCTTCACTGCGATTTAAGCCAAGATTTTTTATTTCAGCAACAGAATAATTTTTTTCGCACTCAAACAGAAAAATTTCTTCTGCCAAAATTTCACCTCCGCAAAAATTTCAAGTTTCGTAAAAATTTTTAATGGCGTCAACAAGTCCTGCAATGGTAAATTCTTTGGCGACAATGTCAGCAGTTACGCCGAATTTTTTCAAAGTTTCAGCAGTTACAGTACCGATCGCCGCCGCTTTAATTTTTTTCAACGTTTCAATTCCTGCTACTGCAACAAAATTTTCAACCGTTGAAGAACTTGTAAAAGTTACCAAGTCAATTTCTGAAAAATCAATTTTCGGCGGTGTATCTGCAACAGTTTTGTAAGCCGCCGCAACCGTGACATTTGCGCCGAAATTTTTTAATTCATTTGGCAAAATATCCCGTGAAACTTCTGCGCGAGCGATTAAAATATTTTTACCGCTAACAGAATTTTTGAGCGCGTCTACGAGGCTTTCAGCGCGAAATTCGGCGGGTATTAAATCCGGTATAATATTATAGCCCATTAGTTTTTCGGCGGTTGCAGAGCCAATTACAGCGATTTTAGAGGCATTTAAAGCGCGGGCGTCCAATTTTGAAATTTTCAGCCGTTCAAAGAATTTTTCAACGCCGTTTGCACTGGTAAAAATTATCCAGTCAAAATTTTTTATATTTGAAATTGCCGCGTCAAGATTTTTAAAATTATCTGAAGACTCGGCGATTTTAATTGTAGGAAATTCGATAACGTCCGCGCCCAAATTTTCAAGTTGCCTCGTAAGTTTTGAGGCTTGCGCCCTTGTACGAGTTACGACAATTTTTTTGCCGAATAAAATTTTATTTTCAAACCATTTTAATTTTTCGCGCAGGTTTACAACTTCGCCTACAATCAAAATTGCGGGCGGCTTGATATTATTTTTTTCAACATCAGCAGAAATATTTTCAAGCGTCGAAACTAAAACTTGTTGAGAAAACTTTGTACCGTTGCGAATGACGGCGGCAGGCGTATTTTTGGCGCGTCCGTGTTCAATCAATTTTGCAGTAATTTTCGGCAAATTCTCAACGCCCATTAAAAAAATCAGCGTGTCAACGGCAGTAGAAATTTTTTCCCAGTTAATGCTTGATTCAGATTTATTGGGGTCTTCATGTCCAGTAACGACGGCAAAAGACGCGGCAACGCCTCGATGAGTAACGGGGATTCCTGCATAGGCGGGAACGGCTATTGCGCTTGTGACACCGGAAATTATTTCAAAGTTAATGTTATTTTCACGCAAAGTTAAAGCCTCTTCGCCGCCGCGTCCAAATACAAAGGGATCGCCGCCTTTAAGACGCACGATATTTTTTGCAGTTTTAGATTTTTCTACAAGCAAATTGTTAATTTCGTCTTGCTTGAGAGTGTGACGCCCTGCAGATTTTCCAACGTAAATTTTTTCGGCGGTCGGCGCGTAATTTAAAAGTTTTTCGTCTGCCAATTTGTCATAAATTACAACGTCCGCCATTTCCAAAATTTCCCGCGCCTTGACTGTCAATAATCCCGCGTCGCCGGGTCCTGCGCCTACAAGGTAAACCATTCCAACACTTCCTATAAAATTGATTTATACTATAACATTAATTGAAAGGAGATTTAAATATGGGCTTTGATAGTTGTACTAATTTTCCAGAATTATAATTCCCAATTTAAAGTTTTTCAAATATTAACGCTATTTTTAACAAGAAATTCTGAAACTAAATTATTTTATTCCCAAAAAAATTTTTATCTGATATAATGACGCGGCAAAAGTTTTACATATGGAGGTTTTTTATTTTGTACAAAAAAGTTGATACAAATTTAGACTTCGCCAGTAGAGAAAAAGAAGTTGAAAATTTCTGGGCTGAAAATAACATTGCACAAAAAGCGATTGATCAGCGCGAAGGTTGCAAGAATTTTACATTTTATGACGGTCCACCAACTGCAAACGGGCAGCCGCACGTTGGACACGTTTTAACGCGCGTTATCAAAGATTTATTCCCGCGCTATCATTCAATGAAAGGCGAAAAAGTTTTGCGTAAAGCAGGCTGGGATACTCACGGCTTGCCGGTTGAGTTGGAAGTTGAAAAGCTCATCGGAATTAACGGCAAGGAACAAATTGAGGCTTACGGGATTGAGCCGTTTATTAAAAAGTGCCGTGAATCTGTCTGGAAATATAAAACTATGTGGGAAGAATTTTCCGGCGTCGTCGGTTTTTGGGCTGATATGGAAAATCCTTATATCACATACGAAAATAACTACATTGAGTCTGAATGGTGGGCGTTGAAAGAAATTTGGAACAAAGGCTTGCTGTACAAGGGGCATAAAGTTGTACCGTATTGCCCGCGCTGTGGTACGCCGCTTTCAAGTCATGAAGTTTCACTCGGTTACAAAGATTTGAAGGAACGCTCGGCAGTTGTAAAATTTAAAGCCGTTGACGACGACGCCTATTATTTGGCGTGGACAACTACCCCTTGGACGTTGCCTTCAAATTTAGTACTCTGTATGAATCCAAAAGTTGACTACGTAAAAATTCAAGTCGGCGACACGAATTATATTTTGGCTGAAGCACTTGTAGAAAAAGTTTTTGAAGGCGTGGAAGGCGAAAGAAAAATTTTGGCGCGTTACAAAGGTAAAGACTTAGAATATAAAAAATATGAGCCGCTTTATCCTTTCGCAAATGAAATTGTTGCAAAATCCGGCAAGCAAGCATTTTTCATTACTTGCGATGATTATGTTACAACTGAAGACGGCACGGGAATTGTACACTGTGCGCCCGCGTTTGGCGAAGATGATAACCGCGTTTGCAAAAAGTACGACACGCCTTTTATTCAATTCGTCGATTCTAAGGGCAATATGACGGCTGAAACTGCTTGGGCAGGTACTTTCGTAAAAGACGCCGACCCAATTATTTTGGCTGATTTAAAAGCGTCAGGCAAGCTTTTTAAAGCTCCCGTATTTGAACACAGTTACCCGCATTGCTGGCGTTGCGATACGCCTTTGATTTATTACGCCCGTGAATCGTGGTTTATTAAAATGACGGCGGTTAAAGAAAATCTGCTGAAAAATAATTCTCAAATAAATTGGATTCCGCCAACTATCGGCACGGGACGTTTTGGCGATTGGCTCGAACACGTTCAAGATTGGGGAATTTCCCGCAACCGTTATTGGGGTACGCCGCTTAATATTTGGGAATGTTCCTGCGGTCATCAACATTCAGTAGGCTCAATCGAAGAATTAAAATCACTGTCGAAAAATTGCCCCGACGATATTGAATTACACCGCCCGTATATCGACAACGTAACTTTTGCCTGCGAAAAATGCGGCGGCGAAATGCACAGAGTACCTGAAGTTATTGACTGTTGGTTTGACAGCGGCGCAATGCCTTTCGCGCAGTGGCACTATCCTTTTGAAAACAAAGAAATTTTTGAAACGCACTTCCCAGCAGATTTCATCAGTGAGGCAGTAGATCAAACTCGCGGCTGGTTTTATTCGTTAATTGCAATTTCGACGCTTTTATTTGACAAGCCGTCTTTTGAAAATGTAATTGTACTTGGCTTAGTTTTGGACAAAGACGGGCAAAAAATGTCGAAGTCGAAAGGTAACGCGGTTGCGCCAATGGATATGCTGAAAAAGCACGGCGCGGACGCCATTCGCTGGTACTTTTATGAAAATAGTGCGCCTTGGCTGCCTAATCGTTTTCATGATGATGCAGTTGTTGAAGGTCAGCGCAAATTTTTAGGCACGCTCTGGAATACCTACGCCTTTTTTGTACTGTATGCAAACATTGACAATTTCGACGCTACGAAATATCAGCTTGACTACGAAAATTTGAGCGTTATGGATAAGTGGTTACTTTCGCGCCTTAACACAATGGTTAAAACGGTTGATGATTGTTTGACAAATTACAAAGTCCCTGAAACTGCAAAGGCGTTGCAAAGTTTCGTTGACGAATTATCTAATTGGTATGTTCGCAGGAGTCGTGCGCGTTTCTGGGCAAAAGGTATGGAGCAGGATAAAATTAACGCTTATATGACGTTGTACACCGCGCTTGTAACTTTTGCGAAGTGCGCCGCGCCAATGGTTCCATTCGTGACTGAAAATATTTACCGCAATTTAGTTTGTTCGATTGACGGCAACGCGCCGGAAAGTGTCCACCTTTGCGATTTTCCAACTGCTGACGAAAATAAAATTGACGCCGAACTTGAAAAGAATATGGACGAAGTTTTAAAAATCGTCGTATTGGGACGCGCCGCCCGCAACGCCGCAAATATTAAAAATCGTCAACCCGTTGCAAAAATGTTCGTCAAAGCCGCAGAAATGCCCAAATTCTTTGTTGAAATTATCGAAGACGAATTGAACGTTAAAGCCGTCGAATTTCGCGCAGATATGGAAGAATTTGTTAAATATCAGATTAAGCCGAATTTCCGCGTACTTGGCAAAAAAGTTGGCAAGCAAATGGGCGAAGTACAAAACGCGCTGAAAACTTTGAACGGCGCGGCGGCTAAGTCTGAATTGGATAAAACCGGCGAATTGAAACTTCAACTTGCAAGCGGTGAAGTTATTTTGACGGCTGAAGATATTGAAATTGCAGTTTCACAAACTGAAGGCTACAATGTGCAAACTGAAAACGAAATTTCTATTGCACTGTCAACGGAATTGACGCCCGCGCTTATTGAAGAGGGCTTTGTTCGTGAAATTATCAGCAAAATTCAAACTATGCGCCGTGATTCAAAATTTGAAGTAACTGACAGAATAAAAATTTTTGTTGCCGAAAATGCAAAGCTTGCCGAAATTATCAAAAACAACGCTGAAGAAATTCAAAAAGTTGCACTGGCGAACGAAATTATTTTTGATTCGACTTGCGCCAATTCCAAAGATTGGGATATTAACGGCGAAAAAATTTCACTCGGCGTAGAAAAAATTTAAAAATCATATAGAAATGAATCACGAAAAATAAACCGCCCGTCCTGTGCCGCCGTTAAAAATTAAAGTTGGCGCGTGCGGTAAACTACGCGCCGCCTCTGGCGGCACACCTACTAGGAGCGTGCTACACCTTAGCGGCGGACGGGCGCGGCACTTTTCTTTTGCTTCTTTTCTTTTTTGCTGCAGAAAAAGAAAAGAAGATTTAAAAATTTTTAATAACAAAAATTACGGTTAAACTACCAAAAACGGAGGCAAAAAAATTGAATTGCATATGCTCACAAAGAGACTTAAAAGACGCCTTAATAGCGGCGTCAAAGGCACTTCCTACGAAGCCGCAAACACCAATTTTAAACGGGATTTACATTGTTGCAAAAAATAATCAACTGGAAATTCAAGCCACAGATTTTGCGTTGGGAGTAATTGCAAAAATTCCCGCCGAAATTGAAGATGAAGGCACAATCGTTGTAAACGGCAAAAACATCACTGAAATTATCAGCAAATTGGCGGGCGATATTGTTACAATTTCGACCGAAGAAGGCAACAGCGCAACTTTTAAATCTGAAGCGGCATCGTTTTCGCTGTATACAATGGACGCCGAAGATTTTCCAAAAGTCAGCGTACAAGAATTTCAACATTCGCTTTTTATCAAGAATAATGTTTTGAGGAAATTAATAGCGCGTTCGACTTTTGCAACTTCAAATGACGATTCGCGCCCCGTCTTTCAAGGTTGTTCAGTTACGATTGAAGGCTCTACGATAACTTTTGTTGCCACGAATACGCATCGCCTTGTTGTAGTAAAAGCCAAAATTGAAGACAATATTGAAGGCGAAAATAAATTTATCGTACCGGCGAAAACTCTCAATGATTTAATGTGGATAATAAATTCTGCGCGAGAAGACAACGGCGTTAAGATTGAGTTTTCTGATAAACATATTGCTTTTACAGTGAATAACATTTTCGTAACGTGCAGATTGATTGATGGACAATTTCCGCCGCATGAAAAAGTTATTCCCGCATCCTGTGAAACCTACGCAAATTTGGATATTAGCGAATTTCGCTCCGCAATTAGCCGCGTTGAAATTATTTCCAAACAAACTGAATATAATACCGTGCGCTTAAAATTTGATAGTGAAGGGCTTGAACTTTCATCAGATTCTTACGAGACCGGCAAAGTTATTGAACACGTAAACGCGGCGGTTGAAGGTCCGGGCGTTGAAATTGCCTTTAACCTTCGTTACATTCAAGACTTTTTGAAAATTGCGGGCGGCGACGAAGTCAGAATTGGAATGAATGACAAATTGAGTCCGGCTGATTTTCGTATTACCGGCGACGACGATTTTATTTACATTGTAACGCCCGTTCGCACCTGATGAAAATTTCTAAAATATTTTTGAAAGACTTTCGCAACTTCGCCGAATTGGATTTAAATTTGTCTGAAACGATAAATATATTTTTGGGGCGAAACGCGCAAGGTAAAACAAATATTTTGGAGTCGATAAATTTTGCGTCGCTGGGTACTGCACGAGTTTCAAAAGATACTGAATTGGTGCGCTGGAATCAAGACGCCGCTTTACTGCGAATGAATTTTTCAAAGGCGGACGTTTCGCACGATTTAGCGATTGAAATTCCTGCAGACAGACGGCGGCGCAGAATTTTATTTGACGGCAACGCGGTTAAAATGCGTGATTTTATTGGCAAATTAAACGCGGTAATGTTTTCGCCGGAAGATTTATTTATGTTCAGAAATTCGCCAATTACGCGGCGAAAATTTTTAAATATAGTCATTTCGCAGGCGTCGCCGATTTATTTTTCAGAATTGACAACCTACAACCGCTTATTGGAGCAACGCAACAATTTACTGAAAAAAATTCGTGAAAATATGGCGTCACCGAATAATTTGGAACTTTGGAACGAACAACTTGCAGACGCCGCCGCTAAAATTCTTTCACGGCGAATTAAAGCGGTTGAAAATTTAAATTCGTTGGCTGATGAAATGCAAAAAGAAATTTCCGCGCAGTCAGAAAATCTTTCGCTAGAATACGAAATTCACGATTTGCAAAATGTACCCGCGCCGCAAAATTTCAGCGTCGAATATTTGCAAAGTTGGTACCACGAAATTTTCAAGTCAAGAAATTTTTCAGACGTAAAGCGCGGCTCCACAAGTTTTGGTGTGCATTTGGACGATTTAAATTTTTTTATCAACGGTAAAGAGTTGCGGCTGTACGGCTCTCAAGGGCAACTTCGTACAACCGCGCTTGCGTTGAAACTTTCAGAAATTCAAATGCTGAAAAATTCGGCGGGCGAATATCCAATACTTTTGCTTGATGACGTGATGAGCGAATTGGACGCCGAACGCAGGGAAAAACTTTTGGAATTTTTATTGAGTCAAAAAATTCAAACGCTGATAACGGCAACCGAAAAAGCATATTTCCCAGAAAAAATTTTCGGCAAAATATTTTTGGTAGAAAACGGCGCGGTAAAATTGGAGGAGTGAATTTTTTTTGAGTGAACCTGAAAACGTCGGAGTGATACTTCAAAAAACGCTTGAAAAAATTAATCCTGAATTGCGAAAAAAGCTCCTGCAAAAAGAAATTTTCAGACGTTGGCACGAAATTTTTACAACGCTTGCAGATAAAATTTCGCCCGTCAAAATTCAAGGCGATGCTTTAATTGTTACGTCAAATGACAGCGCGGTTAAAGATATGCTGAAATTCGGCGCAGAAAATTTTGTAAAGCTGATTAATGAAAAAATTTCGCCCGACTTGCCAATTATTTCGACAATAAAATTTGGTATAAACTTTGACGCCGCACCAACTTTAAAAATTCCAACTCAAACTAAGCCCGCTGAAATTCAAATTGAGTTGACGCAGGAAGAAATTGCAGAATGTGAAATGCAAGTTGCCACTGTTGCCGACGAAAATTTAAAAAAAATTTTGCTTGAAACGCTTTTAAGCCGTGCAAAATCACAAAAACGAAAAATTAAACTCGGTTGGCACAAATGCAAAATTTGTGATTTACTTTGTCCGCCGAAAGAAATTCTTTGCAATATTTGCACCGTCAAAGAACGTGAAAAAATGGTTAGCGCGATCAGAAAAATATTTTGTACCGCGCCGGAAACTCCATTTAGAGAAATTCAGCAAAAAATAATTAGGCAATTTCCGCACCTTTACGAAGAATGTACGCTTGAAAAAATCGACGCTGCGCGAATGGATTTAATTTTGCAACGGGCGGCGAAAATTTCATACGGCGATACAACTTCAGACGCGGCAATATTTTTAGTGCAACTGATACGCCAACTGCCACGCGAAAAATTAACCGACGCCATCATTAATCGCACGCTGAAAGAATTTAAATTCAATTTGGCAGACTTACCGCCGCTCAAAGACTACAAATTTTCAAAATCCAAAAAATTGACTTCAAAAAAAATCCCGCCATTGTAGCGGGTAATTTTTTTTTAATTTTCTAAGTCAAAAGTAATTTCAGATTCAAAAGTTCTGCTCCACGGAAAACGCGCTTGAATGTTTTTCAGCGAATATCCTTGCGGCAGGAAAATATTTTTTGCGGCAAATTCTGAAATTAAGTTACTTGCAAGGTTTTCAAGTCCTTGTTGTTTTTCGTTTAACCCCCAAAGACCGCCTTCGCCCGGAATTGTCCAAATTAAGCCGTTGTTAATTTGCGTGCGAATGTTCGCTTGATACGCCCAGTCATCAAGATAGCGCGTCAACAACAGTGAATAAATATCCTCCTGCGTCATTTTATTGGTTAAAACGCCCGCGCCAATCAAAAATCCTGAAGTATTCGTGGCAGTGTTCCAGCCGCCATACGCACGAATTTTGAATTGCAGCTTGTCCTTTTTCAAACGCTGCATTAAAGCATTGTCCGCGCCGTTTGAAGTGGAAATATCGACGACGCCAACGGGATAATCCTTTTTCAAGTAGCCTTTCAGCATTTGCATATAAGAGCCAATTCCCGTATGTGGCTTAGTTTTATTTTTCTTGCTGTCAGCACCTACAGTTTTGCCGTTAGGATTGGTATGAATCGCCAAAACTAAATCTGCGTTTTCAGGGTCGGGAACTCTCAAACCGCCAACAGAAATTATCGCACTTTCTAAAGATTCGCTGATTTTTTCGTTGCTGAACGTTGGAACAGTATCTGCGCCTTTACCGACGTTATAGCCGATTGAAACGAACGGGACATAGTGTAAATCGTTGTTAATTGCGCGGGACAGCATTAACATTCCAATTTCATCTGCGCCGGATATAACTTGAAATTTTTCCTTGCCAATATCTGCGCCATATTCTCTCAAGTGGCGGCATTCTGAATTTGTTTGACAAAAAAACGCGCTGTCGTCACCACTCAACAAAAAATATTGAAACGCTCCATTTCTTGTTAAATCGACCAAATATTTACTGGCGTTATAATTTTTGGCGCGGCGTCCAAACCAATCTTGCATTGCTTTTTCAGGTACTTCACTTTTAAGGCGTTCCATTTCTTTTCTTTCAGCGGCGGAAATACCTTGAACTTCCTCTTTGTCTTTAAGGGCGGTGTATTGGAAAATTTTTAAGCCGTATCTGCCGTAATAATCACTTTCAGGAATGTTTTCAGTTGTAATTTCTTCCCAGTTATAGTTAGGCGTCCTCATAATCGTACCAAAGGCGTAAATTGGCAAATTCGGATTTTCTTTGCGAAGTTGTTCAAATTTTTTTGCGCGTTCCAAAATTTCTTCCGGCGGCAATTCGTGCTTACGTGAACCAACTAAACTTCCATACAACATTGCATCGATTGAAATTACGGCGGAATCTGCATTTGAAACATTTTGATTCAGCCAATCCCAAAGTAATTCAGGGTTGCCGAGTTGTTCAGTATTTGCGCCTGTACCCAAAAATATTTCCGGCGGCATCAAAACTTCATAGCCCAAGCGTTCGGCAACTTCGACTGTTTGAATAAAATTTACGGGGCGGCTATCTGTTGGAATGTAAATAATTTTTTTGCCGTTGCCAATATCTTCAGCTGAAGTAACAGTAGCTGAAAAAATTATCAATCCCAAAATCAGCGACAGAAAAAATATTTTGTTCAAAATTTTATTCCTCCAATGTTATAAAGTTTTTCGGCGTTTTCAGTTGTATATCTTGCCACGTCTTCTAAAGTTTCGCCGCGTATTTCGGCAATTTTTTTAGCCACGTCAACGACAAAAGCCGGTTCATTGCGTTTGCCGCGATTCGGCACGGGTGCAAGATACGGCGCGTCAGTTTCAATCAGAATCATTTCACGCGGCGCGGCTTTTACAATTTCCGGCAACTTCGCAGAATTTTTAAAAGTCAAAGGACCATCAAAGCCGGTAAGCCAGCCCATTTTCCAAAGTTCCTTCGCCATTTCCAAACTTCCGGAATAACAGTGCATAACTCCGCGCAAATTTTTTCCTTCAGTTTTTAAAATTTTCAGTGCGTCGCCGTGCGCCTCTCGTTCGTGAATACATACCGGCAAATTCAAACTTTTTGCAATTTCCAACTGTTCAATAAAAATTTTCTGTTGAAGTAAATGAATTTCAGAATCTTTTTCCCAGTGATAATCTAGCCCAATTTCACCAATCGCCACGACTTTTTTATTTTTCGCAAGCTCAATAATTTTTTCGGCGGAATTTTTATCAAAGTCAGCAATTTCTTCAGGATGAATACCAACACCCGCATAATTTCCTGAAAATCTGTTCGCAAGTTCAACAGCGGCGGCTGAAGTTTTCAAATCACCGCCGAAATTTATAATTCGTTGCACGCCCGCAATTTTTGCGCGTTCAATCACTTCAATTAAATCATCTGAAAATTTTTCGTCATCCAAATGGCAATGTGTATCTACAAAATTCAAATTTTTAAGACCTCCATAAATTTTTTAGATATTATAATTATTGCCGTCGAATTTGGCAACGCAAAAAATTTCTTGACGCTTTTATAAATCTGTGATATTATCCTTGACGTTAATAAATGGCGCCTTCGTCAAGTGGTTAAGACACCGCCCTCTCACGGCGGGTTCAAGGGTTC